>JAVBKS010000065.1:0-22033 GCA_031553935.1 Syntrophomonadaceae bacterium | reverse complement strand
AGGCGTTTGCTGACGACCCGTAGGGTACTTTTATTATTTGTTCCTGTATCGGTCGTTTTTTCTCTCAAGGGTATGAAGGCCTAGCGGAAATGAAGGCTGCTAACGAATTGCTGCGCAAGACCGAAAAGACCTTCATCACTTCCTACTCTGGAGGCGAATTATGTCCTGTGTACGCTGCTGATGGTACAACTGTAAACCGCAATCACAACAATACCCTAATCATTTGTGCAATTTGACAAGATCCGCATATAGTGATGGAAGGGAGATGAACGGCATTGGTCGAAATGGAGCAACTGCGAAAGGAAAATGAGATATTACGCCAAGAGCAGCAGCAGAGTTTAAGCGAAATTAGAAAACTCAAACGCTCCGTAAAGCTGCTGGAAGGAACCATTGAACGCAACCGGATTAGCGCTATTGCCAGAGACTCACTAAGCCGCACAATCGACGAAAAACGCACCGAGCTTGAACGGTACATGAATTTGTTGCTTGGTAACTGTCCCGATATGATTCTGTTATTCGACCGTGATGAACAGCTTGCTTACTGCACCGAATCCTTCCTTGCTGCCTGCGATTTGCCTTCTTTCGGCCTTGTAAAGGGGATGTCGTATAAGAACCTTTTTAAACCCTATGAAGACAAAAGCTTTACCGAAACCCTGGTTTCGATCTATAGGCATATTTACGAGAATAAAGCGACGGTCGAATTTTCAGCAAGAATCTCTTTCAGCGCTGAGGGCACACCCAGGTATTATAGTGTCCATGTTACTCCGATGTTAGATGTAAACGGCGGCGCCGAGGGCTCGATGATTATCTTTTCTGATACCACTGATTTCCTTCTGGCACAGCAGGAGGCAGAAAAGGCCAACGAATCCAAGTCGAAATTCTTAGCTACCGTATCACACGAAATCCGCACGCCGATGAATGCTATCATCGGCCTTTCCGAAATGCTTAAAACCACGGGCCTGGATGATAAACAGCGCGAATACCTTCGGAACATTCAGCATTCCTCTGCAGTTTTGCTGAATTTGATCAATGACATCCTTGACTTTTCTAAGATAGAGGCAGGCAAGTTGGAGGTAGTACCGGAGCCTTTTAAGTCGGAGGGTTTCTTCGAGAATATCCAGAGTATGTTTGAGTTCATGTTTGCTAATAAAGGACTTACCTTCACAACTGCATTCGATTCTTCTATCCCGAAAGTCTTGATAGGGGATGAGGACCTGATACGTCAGATCCTTACTAACTTGCTGAACAATGCCTTGAAATACACTAAAGAGGGGGGCGTAAGCTTTGACGCCGCTGTCGATAAAACTGGACAAGTAGTGTTTTGCATTACTGATACGGGTGTCGGTATTGCCCCGGAAGCCATCCCCATTCTGTTCAACGCATTTGAGCGACTTGACCATTCGCAGAACAAAGGTGTTGTTGGCACCGGTCTCGGTTTAGCAATTACCAAGCGCCTGTGTGATTTGATGAACGGCACCATCGAGGTGACCAGTGTATATGGCCGTGGCTCTTCGTTTACGGTTACCTTGCCTCTGTCCGCTGGATCCAAGGAAGATTTTTCGCCTGCAGAAGTGTTTGGTGGTGCCTTAGAATTTGCTGCATCTGATGCAAAGGTGCTTGTAGTAGACGATATCGACATTAATCAGCAGATTACGGCATATATGCTGGAAGAGTTCGAGATCACCCCGGATTTTGCCTCGACCGGCCGGCAAGCTGTTGAAAAAGCTGCCGCACAGAGATATGACTTGATTTTGATGGATCACATGATGCCGGAAATGGACGGGGTGGAAGCGACAGCTCTAATACGCGAAACATCCGGGTTGTCAAAGGATGTGCCCATAATAGCCCTAACGGCCAACGCAGTGAGCGGCGCTAAAGAACTCTTTATTGAAAACGGGTTTAGTGGGTTTTTATCTAAGCCCATCGATTCGAAAGACCTAGCCGAATGTCTGCGGCAATGGCTGCCGCCAAACAAAGTAAAACACATCGAAAAATGAACAAGAAAACCTCATTAGGTCCCAGCCTTCCCCTTTTTTGGACATTATGCTTCAACAAGCAATGAACTGAGTTCTCCTGTGTAAAATAGGCTTAATCTATGCAAGGCTCTGGAACAACCGATGAATAAAAGTGACTTATCATTTTCGGTAAAATAGTTATTCTTATTGACTCCCCATAAAAGGGCAACATCGAATTCCAACCCTTTGGATAAATAAACCGGAAGAATAAAAGTACCGGCAAGTTTAGAGTTAGCGGCATTATTAATAATATGAATATCTATTTTTTCTTTGAGTAAAGTATAAAGATTCCGGCATTCCTTTTCGGATTTACATAATATTCCTATAGATTGATAGCCTGCCGCCCTAGCTTCCTCAATTTCTTTTATCAGAGAGGCAGTTTTTTCATCATTTTCAGTTTTAAATATAGAGGGTTTTGTTCCTTCGCGTCCAAATGATTCGATGTTTTCTCCGATAATGGCGGCACAAAACCGAATGATTTCATTGGAGCAGCGGAAACTCTTGGTTAATGTAACTAGAATACTGTGCTTTTTTCTGAAAATATCCAAAAGAATTTGATAAAAGGCCAAATTTTCCTGTTTCTCGATAGTTTGGTTTATATCACCTAAAATAGTATACTGAGCATTGGGAAAAAGCTTTTTGAATATCTCGAAATGCAGGGGGTAATAGTCTTGGGCTTCATCAATGACAACCTGCCGGATATGTTGATATTCACTATTAATATTGTGTTTTAAATAAAGATAAGTGAGCGCGGAAGCATCATCAAAATAAGTTCGTGAAGAAGTTAAATTTTCATTAGTAAATAACCAAATATCATCGATATTATCAGGAAGCATCACATCTCCGGCAACTTGGTTGAAGTAACTGCGTTCATTAAATAGGCGCCGATAGGCGTAATTGATTTCTTTCATAGTGCCTCTTTTAGTATTTAACCTATCAAGCATTTGCTTAAACTCAATAGAGCATTTGAATTGCAGACAGCTTTTCATGGTATTTACCCATTCACCATTATTGGTCATTAGGGTTTCTATCAATTGATTTCGAGTCTGAATATCAGGTTTATCCAACACGATCTCGTGAATATCATCAATTAGAAGCGATTGAACATTTTCTTCACCCAAATCAGGCAACACATGTGAGATGTATTTTTCGAAAACTTTGTTTGGCGATATAATAATTATACTCTGTTTGGACAGCTTATTTGCCAAGCCGCTGTACATTAGATAAGCAATACGATGCAGGGCAACTGACGTCTTGCCGCTGCCGGCGACGCCTTGTACTATTAGCAGATCGTTCTTTAAATCCCGAATTACCGTATCTTGTTCGCGCTGAATAGTTTCTACGATACTTTTCATCTGAGGGGAAGCATTTTGAGAAAGCATTTTTCTCAGGAATTCATCTAAGATTTCAATATCAGCATCAAAAAAATACTCAAGGTTTCCCTTCTTAATTTCGTATTGTCTTTTTAAGCTAACGTTTCCAGTAATTCTTCCAGCTGGTGCATCATAGAAAGCTTTGCCCAAGCCAAAACGGTAAAACACACTGGAAATCGGCGCTCGCCAATCATTGATCAAAATTTGACGACCCTTCTTCAAGGTTGATCGACCGATATAGATGCTTTTTGTATTGTTCTGATTGTCAAAATGAAAATCAATACGGGCAAAGTAGGGTGACTCCACAAGTAATTCCAGTTTTCTGATATTCGAAACTATGGTTTCATAACTATCTATACTTCTAGAAACCTGGGCTGCATATTGATTTAGCTCCACTAGTTGCTCGAAAGCATCCGAATCCCACAAATTGCCAATAGAATGAGAAGTTTCCGCATACATCTCTTCCTTAGCAATAATTATATTGGAATTAGCTGTTATTTCCTCTTCTCTAAGAATAGCGATTTGTTCCTTCGCGATTTCGATTGAATTGGTTAAATGTATATTTTCAAGCTCATGATCCATATCCATAAGAAAAAACCACCTCCCTATAATTATAGGCGTTTAGATTATCATATATTATGATTAAGTTATAGACTTGTACTTAAAATTTTTAAATGAGACAATTAAATTAAGCCCCAGCAGTTTTTATTATATTCCCTATTAAACTCCGCTCCAAATCTTAGGATGCCTTCGGGCATCTAGCTATATAATAAACCTTGATCGAGGAGGCGAAAACCCTGCAAATTAGAGAAATAGAGACAGATGATTTAGATCTTTTGCTACAACTATATACTCATTTGCATAACAATAAAAAACCTCAATTGAATGAAAATATTAAAAATATTTGGAACGATATTCTAGTCAATGACTATCATCATATTATAGTCGGCATTGTTGCCGGTCAAATCGTTTCTTCCTGTGTTATGGTTATAGTGCCCAACCTAACGAACGACCAACGCCCATACGCGTTGATAGAAAATGTAATTACCCATCCAGATTACAGGGAGAGAGGATATGCAACTAGACTTCTTGACTATGCAAAAAAAATAGCTGACAAGGAGAACAGTTATAAGATTATGCTGATGACAGGAGCAAAAGACAAAAAAACCCTGAAGTTTTATGAGCATGCTGGATTCAATCGCAAAGATAAAACGGCATTTATACGATGGTTCAAATAGTAAGGCTGGATTTTTAGGTTACCGATTGAGAGAAGTGCTCAATATAAATATAGAAAAGCTACGATTTATCAACCGAAGTGAAAAGTTAGAAGGGAGTTCTATTTTGCATATTTCAAGAAGATGTCAAAGGATGAGAAGAAAACTTGGCAAAGGACTGCACTTAATTATAGCCGCGGGGCCGATTTTCATATTAGCACTATCGGTTTCAGCCTGTAGTTCATTTGGTAAAAAGACGGATATAACCAAGCATCAATTCGATCAACAGTTATTACTTAATAAAAGCAGTGATTATGCATTGCAGATGACCAAAGGCGATTTCGAGACGATATCCTCTTCATTTTCAGAAAAAATGAAAAAAGCCTTAGACGCTGAAAAGTTAAAAGCAACTTGGCAACAGGTTACAATTGATTTGGGAGCATACAAGTCAGTTAGAGAAAAAAACTATTCGGAAAAGGGCGGTTTAGCAACCATAACTGTGATACTGGATTATGAAAACAATGGTTTAATACTTGTTTTTTCTTATGATGAAAACAATAATATAGCTGGACTTTGGCTTAATTATGCACCTTTTAGCCTGGAACTTACGAATAATGAGACCCTTATCGAGAGCAGCATTTTAGTAGGCAGTGGAGACATCAAGATGAATGGAATACTAACCGTACCTAAAGAGGGAGATAAATTCCCCGTAGTAGTATTAGTTCAAGGTTCCGGGCAATCTGACATGAACGAAACAATTGGAACAGCCTCCAATAGACCTTTCAAAGATATTGCCCAGGGTTTAGCTGCTCGAGGTATTGCTTCAATACGCTATAACAAGAGATACTTTCAGTATCCTGACCAAGCTGGAGAACAAATTACTATTCATGATGAAGTTTTAGATGATGTGAAAGCAGCAATCGAATTAGCTGCTGGTAACGAACACTTTAGTAAAATAATAGTTGTTGGCCATAGTATGGGTGCAATGATGGCTCCGAAAATTGCAAAGGATAATCCTGAAGTTAAGGCTCTAGTATCTTTAGCAGGGTCACCAAGAAAGCTGCAGGAATTGATCCTTGATCAAAATAAAGAAGCAATAGCTTCAATGGCCGAAAAAAGCCAAGAAGAAAAGGACGCGTTGTTTGCGCAAGTGAAAGCTCAAGTTGAGCAAATTAACAATTTAAGTGCAGATGACAAGATTACAAAAGTATTTGGGGTAAAAGCTTCCTATTGGTCAAGCCTAAATGAAATCGATACTGCGAAAATTGCCGAAGAACTAACCATTCCCATGCTCTTTATGCAAGGTGGAGCAGATTTTCAAGTCTATGCAGATATAGACTTTAAAGCATGGCAAAATATTTTGGGTGATAAGCAAGGAGTAGAGTTCAAGCTTTATGAAGATCTTAATCATCTCTTCATGCCTACCAAAGGAATCAGGGATATTACTGAATATAACAGTCCCAATAACGTAGATCAGAGAGTAATCGATGATTTGTCAGCATGGATTAACATGATCTCTATATGATTACGTGAAATTGATTCGCGAATAAACATTCTGAGAATAAAAAAAGTTATTTGCTATTTGTTGGGGGACATCATGACGAGATACCCAAAGATGTAACGCTAGATGGCAGGATACAAGTGCAAAGACAAATGCTTCGGGCCTATGCAGTAAGGCCTTGTAAACACCATAAAAACAGTATTAAGGGGCTTTGGCCCCGTTTTTTTATGGAAATCTCCTTGCGATAACATCCAGGTACGAATCACGAATTGTAGCAATTAATCTGAGATCGAATAGACTAATTATGGTCAGCGCATTTGGCAAATTTGTTTATTAATTACATTAACGGGAAATGAATTTCGTGGTTCGCTTTATATATAGAATGAACTGTAATGCGACAACTACTAATAAATTTTTCAGGAGGTTAGATTGTGGAATATACCAATTTTATTGATCCGCAAATGTTGATACTAATTCCAGTACTGCTGACAATTGGCAAGTTTATTAAATCGAGCGAAAGGATTGGCAACAAGTATATCCCTTCCTTGTTAGGATTAACTGGAATTGTTTTAGGATCACTTTGGACCATTAAAATCAATGGCGGACTAATAAACATTTCTATCATTGTAAGTGGCACAATTCAGGGTATTCTTTGCTCTGGAGCCGCTGTTTATGCCAATCAAGTCTGGAAGCACAGTAAGGAATAAATCTGGGAGGGGGGTCCCCCCTCTCTCTTAGGCAATAATAAATGCGTAAATGTTACCTGTTGTTCAGTTGGACTGGCTCGGAGTCAGAAATAATACTGTCAGCAATACTTCCAAACTTTGCTTAATAATGGAGGATCATCACTTAATAATCGAAAATATATAGAGACAATTAGAAAAATTAGTGTTATTGTGGAGTAAAAGATATCGCCTAAAGTTATCTTTTACTCCAGCATTAGATAATTACTTCTCTAGCTAGTGAAGGAGGTAATGCCTATCAAAAATTTTGTTTTAATCAGTATTGGAGCAGTTGTCCTATTTTGCGGGATGCTCACATTAAAGATTCCATTTATCTCTCATGCAATGGATGGACCTGAATTCTGTGGTTTTTGCCATTCTATGGACGCAGAAGTGGACAGCTATTTACATTCAGCCCATAGGAATGCTGCATCATGTAGCGATTGCCATATCCCGCATGGAGTAGTCGCTGGTAGTTACTACAAAGCCTATTCCGGGACTAAGGATATGGCTTTTACGTTGGTTGGCGAAAAGGAAAACATATCTATTAGTGAGTTTGGTAAGGACATAGTGCAAAAGAATTGCATGGAATGCCACCAGGAATTCCTGGCTCAGATAGGGAATACCATGGTCAATGGCCGTTATTGTTTTGATTGTCATACCAATGTGCGGCATTTAAACTAATGTTTTAAGAAAGGAAGTGGACAATGAAGGATAAAAAAGTATTAATTATCTCCAGTGTTATGGTATTCTTAGCCTTACTTATAGCAGTAGTTGCGGTCTTTTGGGCGCAAAATCAACCGGTAACGCTCGCGAAAAATATTACTCCATTGCCGAAAAATACGCTTGCGGCTGCAGAGTATCAGAACTACTATCCCCTACAATATGATAGTTATCTCTTAAACAATAAAGTCGACACTAAGGAGAGCTACAAAGCCACTGGTGGAGAATTTGGAGGAGCCTTCTATAAGGAATCCCATTTCATCCCCCAACCATATTTACCAGTATTGTTTAATGGTATGGGTTTTTCTGTTGAATATAATGAAGACCGGGGGCATTTGTATACATTAGAAGATGTAAAAGCTATCACTACCCAAAGAACAAAAGCCGGGGCTTCTTGTTTGTATTGTAAGTCTGCAGAAGTTCCATCCTTGATCGCAGAATATGGAGATGCCTTCTATACTTCTAGTTTTGATGAAATGGTTGCTAAAATGAATGATGCCATTACTTGTGCTGATTGCCATGATCCTGAAACCATGAAACTGACAATTACTCGGCCGGCATTAGTTGAGGCTTATAGTCGCCAAGGAAAAGATATCAGCCAAGCTACAAATCAAGAAATGCGTAGTCTAGTTTGTGCCCAATGCCATGTAGAATACTATTTTGCTCCTGGAACCAAGAAAGTTACTTTCCCATGGGACAAGGGCGAAAAAGCTGAAGCAGTTTATGAATACTATCAAGAGATTGATTTTAGCGATTTCAACCATGGAATGACGGGCGGAAAAATGATAAAAGCGCAGCACCCAGATTTCGAATTATTCTTGAACAGTACTCATGCCGCAGCTGGTTTGGCTTGCGCTGACTGCCATATGCCATATATGACCGCAGGAACCCAAAAGTATACTTCTCACTGGTGGACTAGTCCTCTAAAACATATGGATGAGAGCTGTCTAACTTGCCATAGGGAGAGTAAAGAAGAGCTGACTGCGCGGGTGCGTTATACTCAAGACCGCACCTGGGAGTTACAGGATATAGCTGGAAAAACTATTGAACAGGCAATTCGGGAAATAGATTCTGCTAATAAAGTTGAAGGTCATAATGAAGAAATATTAGCTGAAGCTAAGGCTTTGCACCGCCAAGCCCAATTCTATTGGGACTGGATCGCAGCAGAAAACAGCCGAGGTTTCCATAATCCACAGGATGCCATGAACACTCTGGGCAAAGCAATTGATTTAGCTCACCAAGCTTCAGCTAAAGCAAAGGCTGCATATTAAGTGTTAATCTAAATCATACTATCTAGGCGTGATGCTTATGCGTCACGCTTAAGATTGTCTAAAATGAATCGAGCTGGTGAACAATGATTATCAACGAATATAATCGATCCTGCGAAAGCAAGAATAGAAGCAGGCTGATTTATAGTATGCTATCGTAGATGATATTAATTGCAGTGTAGGGAGTAGCGGTAATGGATCTTATCAAGAAGTTGTCATCGGTCAAATTCGCAGTTTTTATATTTCTATATATTGTTGCACTTTGTGTGATAGCAACATTGCTGCCGCAAAACCAAGCGGCGGAGTACTATAGCCATAATTATGGAGGAGTATTAAGCAAGATTATCTTGTTAATGCAGTTTGACCGCGTATTTAATTCTTTATTATTTGCGATAGGATTCGTTTTGCTTAGTATTAACCTATTGATTTGTACATATCAGCGCTTAAGATGGGCATTCGCAAATCAAAAAAAGAACCCTAGGCCCCGATTAGAATTAAAAGGAGATTTTCAAACCGAACATATAGCAGGGACGATGCCTGAGGCTGAAGCCCATATTAAGAATGTTTTCAATGGATATCATTGGACCATGCAGAAAGAGGAATCCCAAATAACGGCTTGGGCAGGAGCCAAAGGAAAAGCTCAATATTGGGGTTCGCCGATTTTACATTTAGGTTTGTGTTTAGTGCTGGTAGGCAGCATAATAAGCCTATTGTCCAGTCAGAAGGAGTTTAAATATATCGCGGTTGGCGATACTGCTGAGATTAAGTCAGGTCCGGCACCATACTCGTTAAAAGTTGAAGACTTCAAAATAGAATATTATGATGATGGCGTCACTCCAAAGCAGTACATTAGTTTTCTCACCGCCATAACAGAAGATAGCCAAAAAAGTATAACAACTTCTGTAAATCATCCGGCAGAAATTCATAAAACTAAGATAGTTCAGGCTTCATATGGACTACATTTTAAGCTAATGATTAGTGATGATCAAGGCAGGCAAAAAGAGCTCTCGGTTATGAACGGAGATACACTTAGTTTGGATGAAGGCGGACATTTGTTGATTAGTTTCCGCATGGACGCTGCAAGCAAGATGGAAGGCCAAAATTCCACGGACCAAGTTGAAGGGCATCGATTGTTAGTTATGGTTCGGCATAATAATGAGCCGGTTGCAGCCGAAAGCCTATTGTTAAACGAAAAGAAACAAATTATTACCGGTTTGTACCTGCAGTTCATGAATAGCGGTTACTCAACAGGCCTGCAAATAAAATATGATCCAGGAATCAATATTATATTTGCCGGGTTTTTAATTGTTATTTTGGGAATGATAATAAGGTTTCTCATTTCTAACCCGACCGTTTATGTAGTATTTAGTTCAGATCAGGAAGGAGTGGTTATTAGATGGCAGAAAACTTCAACTATTTAGCTTTTGTATTATTATTGATCAGCTCTTCTTTGTTGCTCTTTAAACTATGGCTGGAGCAAACCTGGCTGCAAAATGCTGCACTAGGGCTCATATTCACATCAGCTATCGTTCTTGGAATAGTGATCTGGATTAGGACCTCAGCAGCTGGACATTTACCCTTCAATAATATTTACGGCTTTTTGTTATGCTTCATATGGATGGTGCTCCTGCTATATCTAGTTCTAGCAATTTATTATAAAATGCCAGAGCCAGGAGCTTTTATTATCCCAATTACAACTCTTTTATTAGGAGTAACATTTTTCTTGTCCCCAGAAATTAAGCCATTAATGCCAGCGCTCAGAAGTAATTGGCTGTTTTTACATGTTCTAACTTCGGTGATTTCTTATGGTGCATTTGCCTTGAGTTTTGGACTCTCCTTGTATTATATAGTCAAAATACCAATCACTGCTGAGCAAGCTGATAGCAAAAACATTTTGCTTAAGGAACGCTTAGAAACGGTGATTTATAATAGTGTAGTTTTGGGTTTCGTATTTCTAACACTTTTAATTATCACTGGAGCCATCTGGGCTGAACAGGCTTGGGGGGCATGGTGGAGTTGGGATCCTAAAGAATCCTGGGCTTTAGTTACTTGGCTAATCTATGCAATTTATCTGCATTTGCGCAGACGTAAAGCGTGGAGAGGACACCGCGGCTGTTATCTAAACATTGCCGGTTTCTTTTGTGTAATCTTTACATTCTTTGGAGTCAGTTATCTGCTCTCTGGTTTGCACAGTTATATGTAGTATAAACTTTAAACTGTGAGATTTATTATTAACGAAGTTTAGTAACGCTGCACGAAGTTTAGAGCCATAGACTTCGGCAGCAAGCATATCTTATAATCACTAGAATGCAGCTTCCTTCTTGCGCTTCATAACCTCCAATCATACTTAATAACCACATCAAAACCAAGGCTTTGCTTACCTATAAATGAATTGTTTTCAAAAGCGCGAAAAGAACAAAAGGTACCTGCAAAAAACCACTTGACTAGTTATACAGGTACCGGTAAAATGAAATTAATAGGTACCTGTAGAAAAAATGCATGGAGGTTTAATATGAACGAAAATACTACTGAACTATATGAAAAATTTGTAAGAATGCAAAGGTTATTCCATAAACAACATCTGCGCGATCATGTAAATAGAGGTCCCATGAGTGATCCTAGCCGTGGGCAGGGTAGAATTCTGGCCCTGCTAAAGATGCAAGATGGAGTGAGTACGAAAGACTTATCGTATTTACTGGGTATTAGGGTTTCTTCACTAAATGAATTGTTGGTCAAATTAGAAAAAAATGATTACATCACCCGTACGCCCGCAGAGGAGGACCGAAGAGTTATTTTAGTCCAGCTGACGGAAAAAGGCCGTAATGAGGAACAGAAGAGTCAGGCCAAAAAAGTGAACTATTTTAGCTGCCTAACAGAAGATGAGCAAAAAATATTAGGTGAATACTTAGATCGGATTATTGCTTCGTGGGAAGCTGAGTTTTCCAATGATCTTAATGAAGAAGAGATTGCTTCTTGGAGAGAAAAGGCTCGCGAGAGAATGGGGGAAGAAGTGTTTGAACGGTTGGCTTCATTGCACCGTTGTGGATTTCACCACCATCCTTTGGGCAAGTTTCATCATAGACATAATTCGGTTAGGCATGGGGAAATGCCGTCACGGCCAAAATGCCATTGTGATACTGAGTAAGCGATTATGTAAGCAGTTATCAGGTGTTAATGTAATAAACTGAAAAATATAATAGAGAAACAAATTTTGACTGGCTGCGCTTGTAGAATGATTTCCGTTTGAAGTATACTTTGGTTAGCGGATATACATTAATTGTTAATAAGCGTTAGTCAGTTTTTATTTGCCCCGCCAAGCATTCCAAGCATTGGAAGTTAAACGTATAGAGCTGGAAATACAGCTAAGCAAGCAAATATGGTCAAGATATGGTCGTAACTTCGATTTATTATCCTTTGATGATGTGAAGCCGGTAATCTAAAGGGTATGCTATTTGGTATATTGCCTTTAACTAATTGAAAAAAACGAAAAGGTGGTTTGATATTATGAAAACAATTCGCATATTTTTAACCCTGGCTTTGTTACTGACGTTTCAAACAAACACTTTTGGGATTTCGACCGAAGCAAATGCAGCTGCCATGCGTAAAGTAACCTACAATATTTATGGGGATTTGGAAGAATACATGGTGGCAGAAGGTAGTTTGTTATCTCCCCATTCTGAACCGATAAATATGTACCCAGAGCGCCTGTATTTTTCTGGTTGGTGCGAATTGACAAGCATTACCGGCTCATTCGTAAGGGTATGGAACTACTCTTATGATAGAGTCCCTAATCATGATATAGTATTAGCTCCTATCTTTTTAACGATATGGACAATAAATTATGAATCGAATGGCGGTACTAGCGTGCCGAAAGCGAAAGTAGAAGAAAAACTGTTTTACTATGCAAATAAAGCACAGAATTATCCTTATTCGATTCCTGAACCTGAAGAGCCGACAAAGTCAGGATACGTTTTTAAAGGCTGGTATAAGGATCCGGAATTAAAAAACTTGTGGAACTTTGACAAAGATTATTTGAGAGTTGGCAATTCTGAGGACTGGAATCGCACCCTATATGCAGGATGGGAAAAATCAGCGCAAATTAGCTCCGGAAAACTCCCGGGATTGCAAATTAGTGATTCACTGAATAAAACAAATGACCTTCCCAAAATAATTAGCCTTGCTAATGAGGACAAAGCTTTTAAGGTTAGCTATGATTCACTAGGTGGTTCAAGCATCGATTCTCAGACGATAGTTAAAGGAAAAAAGATTGTAGAACCAGAGTCGCCTGAAAGGAATGGCTATATATTTGCTGGTTGGTTTAAAGACGCTGAGTTAAAAGATCCTTGGGACTTTACTGCTGACTCTGTAACTGCAGATATGATTCTGTATGCAAAATGGTCGCAGATAATTGTAACTGAGGTGGTGCCGCAGAAAACAATTGAACCTGAACCAAATGCGGAAAAAGAAACCAAGATTCAAGTAACCCTTGGCTCAACCACAATGTGGGTTAACCAAGAGAGCATTCTCATGGATGTTGCTCCTTTTATTCAGAATAATCGTATAATGTTGCCTTTGCGTTGGGTGTCTTTAGGCTTGGGGATTCCTGACAGCGGCGTTTTGTGGGATGAAGGCAAGCGCAGTATTACTATTAAACATAGAGAAAAGACAGCGATACTGACAATTGACAGCAAAATCATGTTGATTGATGGCAAAGCGATTGCAATAGATGCTGCTCCCGTAATTGTAGATAATCGCACCTTCCTACCACTAAGGGTGATAGGGGAACAACTTTTTGATGCCCAGGTAATTTGGAAAGATGAGACCAAGACCGCAGAAATCATAACAACTAACGATTAATTTCACGTAAGGAAAAGAATAAATTAAGCATTCCAGAGGGGTGGCACTTTTTTGCCGCTCCTTTGTGCATTTCTGATGATTTGGAACTAAGGTCTATTAGCAAGGTAAATATGATTCATGATAAATATTAGCTATTCCAATAAAAAGAGAAATTTATAACTAATAAGCCCATTGACGATTTACATTATTAATAATAAAATAACAATACCTGAAAATTATTCCATTTAATAAATTAATCACAAAAAAATTTAT
Organism: Syntrophomonadaceae bacterium; assembly: GCA_031553935.1. Taxonomy (GTDB): domain Bacteria; phylum Bacillota; class Syntrophomonadia; order Syntrophomonadales; family Syntrophomonadaceae; genus JAISDD01. Next base: position 8,108 of record JAVBKS010000065.1, on the reverse strand, counting down.
CATACGCAACAAACATTAGCAAACATCGCTGCTTCAGCAAATCTGGTTATTAAGAAATATAACTATACACGTTTTCCAAGTAAAAAAATATCTTTCCAAGACAATGAATTTTATAGTCCGCATCTAAGTGCCACGAAACACGATACAGAGATGAATCGAAGTTGTTGATTTGTTTTGTTAGGGTTGGTGCAAAAGCACGAAATAAATAGATGGATTGGGGAGGATAATATGAGTTTACCATTAGAGGGAATCAAAGTGTTGGATTTATCCCGATTGCTGCCCGGACCGTTATGCACAATGTTGCTTGCTGATTTGGGAGCCGAAGTTATTAAAATCGAAGATCATATGGGTGGTGACTATATACGCTGGTTTCCACCGATGAGAAACAAGCAATGCATCAGTTACTTTCCAGTGAATAGAAACAAAAAGAGCGTAAGACTAAATATCAGCAAGCCGGAAGGCAAAGAAATATTCATGAAAATGGCTCAAGAAGCGGATGTAATAATGGAAACCTTTCGCCCAGGGGCTATGGAAAGACTGGGCTTGGGTTATGAACAAGTTAAGGCTATTAATCCGGGAATCGTATATTGCTCACTGACTGGGTATGGGCATGATAGTCCATACCGCAATCTGCCGGGACATGATGCTAATTATTTAGCTGTAGCGGGAGTGCTTAGCACAATAGGAACCAAGGATGGCAGGCCAGTTATACCCGGAATTCAAATTGCTGATATTGCTGGAACCTATAATGCTACAGTTGCAATTCTAAGTGCGATTTATGGCAAACAAAGGACTGGAGAGGGGCAATTCTTAGATGTTGCTATAACCGACAGCGCAATATTGTTTCAGGTTTTGGGAATGACACAGTTTATGTATGATGGTGTCAACCCCAAAATGTCAGATGAAAGTCTATCTGGAAAGTATGCTTTTTATGATGTCTATCAAACCAAAGACGGGCAATATATTATGAGTGGCAATGTTGAGGAAAAATTCTGGTCAGATTTTCTGAAAGCCATAGGTAAAGAAGAATTGATGAAAGATATGTTTGCTGAAGAACCGCGTCAATCAGAAGTGAAAAATGAAATTGCCGAAGTTATTAAAACTAAGAATCGCGATGAATGGATGGAGATTTTGAAGGATTATGATGTTTGTACAACCCCGGTAAATAACTATGAAGAAGCGTTGCAGGACCCTCATATTAAGAGCAGGGGCTTATGGTTTGAAATGGATGATCCGGTAGAGGGCAAGATATCTCAATTCGGATACCCGGTCAAGTTCTCCACATACAAGCCGGGATGGAGGACCTCACCACCCGATTTAGGCGAGAATACGGAAGATATTGTGAAGGCCCTAGGTTATAGTGGAGAACAAATCAAAGAACTGTTGGAGAAAAAGATTATCTAGTTGGCAAGATATTTAATTCGGTTAACTAATACTATTCTTCGTTTAAAACTTAGACAAAAAAATTAACGATGGCGGTCGAGGCTAGCATCCTTGATAGTCAACGAAAAAACATTGTTGGCCTGTAAGGGAAGTATTACCTTACAGATGACCACTGATGTCTACTGTACAGGACTGTAAAAATAATATTTTAGTGGCGAATCTGTATAAGTTTCGATGGAGGGGCGGCATGATAAATGCCGCCCCTTTGGTCTTCCTGATTCAATGCACAAATTTCCAGAGCATAAGTAAAAACGAATACAAAACGAATTCACCCTGCTGACAATATTTGTGGGCTTGATCAGCTTGGTCAAGTGGAGAAGATGCCATTTGCTTTATCGGAAATTAATACTAAAACAAATAGAAAGATAAATGATAAATCTGTTGACGAAAATTATTATTAATAATAAAATATTAAAAAATAAAATTATTATGTATAACAATGACGATGAGTCATTTTGTGATATGCATAATAAATGCCTAATTGACATTAAAACTTTTATGAACAGAAGACTATGATCTGATCGCGGACAAACTTGAGTAATACAACCGAAAACAAAGCAACTTGTTTCGAGTGATGTATTAGTTTTTGGAAATAAACTTTCAAACACCACAATGACTAGATTCTATCGTACAGCAACTCAATTTATTTTCATTTGAAGTAGTTACAAAATTAATTAGGAAGTGCAAGCTCCGTTCTGGGTAGTTTTTGGTCTAGCCAAGTTGGTTGGACTTTAAAATACAATAATTGCAAATAAGGAGGAAATTACATGACGGCATTAAATTGGCAGGAGCATTACAAATCAAGACTTATTTCTCACGAGGAAGCGGCTAAGAAAATTCAGTCAAATTGGAATATTGGATTGTGTGTTGGTGGAACTACAACTACGACAGAAATGTATAACGCAATTACTGATCGTTACAAAGAATTAGAAAACGTTTTTATTGTCGAAGCATTGGCACTCTCACCGAATAAACTGATGGATCCAAAGTACAATGAAATGATTTGGCCAAATATTAAAGTATCCACCGGCTTTGCATTGGGACCGGGGAGAGCCCTCTTTAAGGAGAAACTTCGCGATATTTTGATAATTCAAGCATATGATACCGGTGAAGTTGTGTCTACTTATACTGATTGCTGGTTCGTTCATACCACCCGTCCTGATAAAAATGGTTATGTTAATTTGTCGATATGTAATTTCTACCACCGCGAAGCCATTAAGATGGGTATCGAAAGCGGTCGAGCCAAGATGGTTATTTGTGAATGCAATGATCAGCTGCCTGTTGTATATGGTGACAACTATTTTCATGTAAGCGAGTTCGATTACTTTGTTGAAGTATCTCAACCTTTGCCGACGTATAGCGCAGCAAGCACTGAGCCGTCAAAAGATGAGCTTTCAATTGCTCAATATGTTGCCGATTTTATCAAAGATGGTGATACATTGCAAATAGGCATCGGCGCTGTACCGGAAACGGTTGGAAGACTAATCGAAGGAAAGCATGATTTAGGAATAGTTACTGAGTTATTTGTTAATGCACATTTAGAGTTGATCGAAAAAGGCATTGTCACGAATAAGAAGAAAAATATTTTCAAAGACACAACTTTAATGTCTTTTGCAATGGGTGATCAAAAGCTCTACGATTATGTCACAGAAAATGTCGAGGCTCAAATGTTATGCGGATCAACACTTACTAATCCCTTCTGGATAGCAACGAACGACAATATGCTATGCATGAATACCGCATTATTAATCGACCTAACTGGACAATTAACTTGTGAAGGTATGGGTCATCGGCAAATAAGCGGAACCGGCGGACAGTTTGGCTTCCAGATTGGTGCAAAGCATTCCAAGGGTGGAAGAGCATTGACATTGTTAAAAGCTGCTAATATTGGCCCTGATGGCTCGTTGCAATCTTCAATACTGCCTGAACTGCCACTTGGAACACCAGTATCGGTTACCAGAAACTATGTGGACAAAGTAATAACCGAGTATGGAGTTGCCGATATTAAGTATTTGCCTGCGAGGGCTAGAGCTGATGCCCTAATTGCAATTGCTCACCCAGATTTACGAGGCGAGCTGAGAAAAGCAGCCCGAAAGAACTATTATCCGAAATTTGCTCAAGAAATTTAAGAATATGGTTAGTTAGAAGCTTGTATCTAGCAGTAATAAATTTTTAAGTTCATCGGTATCATAACATTGTGGCGGCATTTTCATGCCGCCACATCTGCTGGGTCGAGAGGACAATTACTCAATTAATGGAAGACTGCTGTTTGATTTTCTTCTCTTTTAATATCTAACTTCTCATTTGCGAAAAAGCTTGTCTAGTTATAAAAAAATAGCCCAAAACAATTAAAACCAGTTGACTATAATTATTATAAACAATAAAATGAACACACAGATAATTATTAATCATAATAAAAAATTAGCAAATCATATTTATTAAACAAAACAAATAAGCGCGATTAAATAGAGCTGCAAATTACGATCCAAGTAACCAATAAAAAATGGGATTTGAGTTTAGTTAAAAGAAGCTCGTGTGTGAATGATTAGTCGCTTTGAATGGTATCCATTTTTCAAACAATTCAAGCACATATAAACAATGTACACTCACAATTATTAACAACATATTTCTGCTTAATATAACTGTAAAGAAGGTGATAACAAATAACTAAAATTGGGGTTTAAATTAAGCAAATAAATATTTAGGAGGAATAATAATGAATTTAAAAGACAGAGTAGCATTAGTAACTGGAGGAGCTTCAGGACTTGGAAGAGCAACAGTGGAAAGGCTATATAAGAATCAAGCAAAAGTCGTAATTCTAGATTTACAAGAAGAAAAAGGCAATAAACTTGCCTCGGAATTGGGAGCAAATGCTGCTTTCTGTAAATGTGATATCAGCAATGAGTCGGATGTTAAAGCAGCTATCGACTTTGCAGTAAGCAAGTTTGGAAGAATAGATATCCTGGTAAACAATGCAGCTTTTGCTGTTGCTGAAAAAACCACTGATCCTAAAAAGGGCATGCATAATCTTGACAACTTTAAGAAAGTGGTTGCGGTCAATACTATCGGAACATTCGATATGACTCGTAATGCAACTACTAAAATGCTTGATAATGAACCGGATGCCAGCGGAGGGCGCGGCGTAGTAATCAATGTTTCAACAGTAGCTTCCATGGAAGGACAAATTGGACAAGTTGCCTATGCAGCATCAAAAGGCGGCGTAAATGCTATGACAATAGTTATTGCAAGAGAACTGGCTAATGTCGGGATCAGATGCGTAACCATTGCACCGGGAATATTTGATACCCCTGCTATGGACTTCTTAAGTACGCAAGTGAAAGAAGCTTTAGGCAAGACCATACCATTCCCATCCAGATTGGGTCATGCAGACGAATTTGCCAGCCTGGTGCAGCACATTATTGAAAATGACATGCTTAATGGTGAGGTAATTCGTCTAGACGGTGCTATCAGAATGCAACCCAGATAAGTAAGTTATACAGCGCTGATCGCACTGCAGCAGCAATGAATACTATTCATGAGATTTAGGAGGATTCATTAATGGCAAAAAATGCTAACGATGTAGTATTAACTCATTTTGCAAGAACACCTTTCGATAAATTCGGTGGGATATGCCAAAAGATTCACAGCATTGATTACACAGAAATGGTGCTAAGAGAATTAATAAAAAGATCAGGATTAAAAGAGTCTCAAGTTGATGAAATATTCTATGGAACTGCACTTCATTTAGAAACCGGAATCAGAACCGATATCCCCATTCGCCAGGCTTTATTACAAGCGGGCTTCCCTGTTACCACAGTATCGACAACCATTAACAGAGCATGTTGCTCAACCACCTCAGCAGCGCAATTTGCCTGGAGAAATCTTACTTTCGGGGAATCAGAACTGCTATTTGTGTGCGGCGCTGATAACATGCAAAATGTACCTTTGATCTTAGATGCGAAGGTTCGCCATAATCCCAACAGAATTGCTCACATCCAATTAACAGATACTTTGCTGGGTGCAGGATATCCTGGATTCGGAATTGTTTCCAAGGATGCTGGTGAAGTTGCATTAGAGTATGGAATCACCAGAGAAATGCAAGATGAATGGGCAGCCGGCAGCCATGAAAAATGGGGTAAAGCCTTTGATAAAGGATATTTCACCGAAGAAATATTTCCTATTGAAGTTAAATCAGGCGGCAAGACGGTAACTATGGATAAAGATCAACAGCCACGCCCGGGAACAACTGTTGAAGTGCTTTCCAAATTACCAACCGTTTATGGCAGCCCGACTGTAACCGGCGGAAATGCCCCAGGACTAAACTCCGGCGGCTCCGGCGTTGTAATGATGACTCGTAAAAAAGCGGAAGAACTGGGCATGCAACCTTTAGCCAAAGTTTTGCGCATAGCCAGCATGGCTTCTGATTACAAATATATTGCTCGCGTACCGGCACAAGCAATCTTACAGGCTTGCGAAACCAACGGCTTGAAATTAGATGATATCGAAGTAATTGAAATCAATGAAGCATTTGCAGCAATGCCATTAGTATCAACTAAGGTTATGTCAAATGGCGATGATGGCAAATGGAATCACTTGAAATCAATCACCAACATCAATGGCGGAGCAGTAGCAATCGGACATCCGATCGGCGGAACTGGAACCCGGTTAATGATGACAGCCATGCGTGAATTAAGAGCCAGAGGCGGAAAATATGCAGTAGCAGCTATCTGCGGTGGACTAGCTCAAGGTGATGCCGTTATTTTAGAGGCTGAGTATTAGAACCGACCTAAGTAGAGCTATAAAAAGGCTGTTTATAAGCATAGTGAAGACGAAATGATATTCGGCAATGGGGGTGCAGTTCCCCCGTTGCCAGAAAAAGCCAGACGGATTAAGTTGTTTTTTAGCGGAGATTGGAAATTTACTCACCATAAGCCAACGGCAGGCCTTGATTCACTTGGGTAAAGCAAAAGATAGGTCTCAAAGCTTGAGTTATTAATAAAAAAATATGAGTGCATAAAGGGAGGGGTTTCATTTGACTAAAAGATGGCAGGATTATTACAAAGAAAGACTAGTAAGCCATGCGGAAGTGGCTAAACACGTTCAGTCGAATTGGCTGATGATGATGGATTGTGCATCTACATCCACCTCAGTAGAAATGCATCAAGCAATTTTTGATAGATCAAATGAGCTGGAAAATGTGCTTGTTGGCGAATCATTGGTAATGGCTCCGCATATTGGACTGACGCCTCAAGGAAACGAGAAGATGTGGGGACATGTTGGTTTCGCCACCGGATATGCCTTAGGACCGGCGCGGGAGCTCTATAAACAACAATATCTTGATAAATTAGTTTGCCAAGCCCATGATACTCATGTTTATTTAGCAAATAACTGTGACGCGATTTTTGCTTCGGTATCACCTCCTGATGAACATGGTTTTCTATGTAAGTCGGTATGTAATTTTTACACCTTGGCAGCAATTCGTGAAGGCAAAAAGACCGGCAAAAACAAGCTGGCAGTTGCAGAAGTAAATGACCAGCTTCCAGTTGTATACGGTGATAATTTTATCCATGTGTCAGAAATCGATTATTTTGTTGAAATATCATCCCCTCTACCGAACTATACTTCAGCACTGCCTACCCCTTCAAGGGAAGAGTTGGCAATTGCCCAGTCGGTTTCAGATATGGTGAAAGATGGAGATACATTGCAAATAGGTATTGGCACCATATCGGAAACAGCGTTGAACTTGCTTGAAAACAAACACGATCTTGGCGTGCATTCCGAGCTTCTGGCCAATGGCTTTCTTGATCTTATTGAAAAGGGAATTATAACCAACAAAAAAAAGAATGAAAATAAGGATATAACCAGTTTTGCATTTGCCCTCGGTGATCAGAGATTATACGACTATGTGACCAGGAATTATCAAGCCCAATGTTTACCGGGAGCTGAACTTAATGATCCTAGGGTAATAGCGCGACAAAATAACATTTTTGCGGTTAACAATATACTTCTGATAGATCTCACAGGACAGTCAACCTGTGAAGCTTTGGGCACCAGGCAAGTAAGCGGAATCGGCGGCCAATTAAATTTCCAGATGGGGGCTTCATTCGCTGAAGGCGGAAGAGCATTGCAGTTAGTTTTATCAACTAAAAAAGCTAAAGATGGTACCCTACAGTCGGCGATAGTTCCAACCCTTCCTGAAGGAACGCCAGTAAGCACACCGAGATACTTTGCTGATTATGTTGTTACTGAATATGGTGTTGCCCATTTGCGTTATAAAACCCAAAGGCAAAGACTGGATGCATTGATAGCTATCGCCCACCCTGATTTCCGAGGAGAGCTCAGGCAAGCTGCCCGCAAGAGATTTTACCCAGCTATAGCCCAGAAGTAAGGTGAATAAAATAGACGGCAAGATAATACTAGTCGTCTATTGATTAAACCGGCTTTTGCATGATTGCAGGCAATCAAAATATTGATATGCACTAGGAGGTAATTATCAGATGAAGAGCGCAATGCCTTATACACCAGAACATGAAATGTATCGCAAAGCGATAGCAAGTTTTGTGGAAAAAGAGATAACACCAAATTATGCTCAGTGGGATGAAGCAGGGGAATTTCCCAAAGAATTGTATACCAAAATGGGCGAGAACGGTTATTTATGCACATGG
>JAVBKS010000014.1:0-44908 GCA_031553935.1 Syntrophomonadaceae bacterium | reverse complement strand
CTCGCACGCTCCGCTAAAAAATGTCCACTGGACATTTTTCCTTACGCTCGCGCCCTCTCAGGGTTCGACTCCCTTCCATATACAAACAAAAAAACGCCTTGCGGCGTTTGTTATTGTTTGGTGGAGGCGAGGGGAGCAGTCTGCTCTCTTCGCTCGCATTCTGACCGCTCGGGGCATAGCCCCTCGCACGCTCCACTAAAAAATGTCCACAGGACATTTTTCCTTACGCTCGCGCCCTCTCAGGGTTCGACTCCCTTCCATATACAAACAAAAAAACGCCTTGCGGCGTTTGTTATTGTTTGGTGGAGGCGGGGGGAGTCGAACTACCCGACCTGTAGCCCCCAATGCCCATTATATAGCCCTTCTTTGGCTGCACTTTTCAAAAAAAGGTACTATTAGGGTACTATCGATTAATTTTTAGCTTTTCGGAGTCATAAAAATCCTGCATCATGTTCGCAGATAATTTCTCTCGTGATTCAATCATGTGTGAGTAAATTCCAAGCGTTGTATTTTTATTGGAGTGCCCGAGCCTACTAGACAGCGTAACAACGTCAATTCCCGAGCTAATCAGGATTGAAGCGTTAACGTGCCGTAGATCATGCCATCTTAAGCTGGGCAGGTTATGACGTTCTAGGAATTTCACAAACCATTTCCTGACATACTGCGGATATATTTCTTGTCCATCCTCATGAATAAAGACAAAATTATTCTGTTTGTGGTAATCACCTAATTTAAGCCGGTTCTCGGCCTGCTCGCGCTTATAGCTCCTAAGCAAAGCTATTACGTTGGGCGATACGCTGACCCTCCGAATGCTGCCTTTGGTCTTGGGTTCACGAATAACCACGCCTTGGCCATATACATATTGGCGCTGCCTGCTAATCGAGACCGCATTGTTATCAAAATCAACATCTGACCAATAAAGCCCCATCAATTCGCCGAGTCGCGCCCCTGTATCGATTGCAAGGCTAGTTAAAACTCGGTACTTTAGCGGTTCGCCCTCAAGTGCAGCTAACATTGATTTTATCTGGGCTTCATCAAAACTCTCAACCGCCTGCTTTTGCTTCCCTTTTGGAGGACTCACATGTTTGCAGGGATTAACAGTGATCACATTCCATTTTACCGCCGTTTCAAAACATGCTGATAGTGCTGAATGGACATGCTTCATGGTTTTACTTGATAGCTCTTTGTTTTGAGTAATAAATAAATTCTCAATTGGCTCATTAAAAGCCTGGCTAACTGCTGATGCCGTTTTATAACCAACAGATTTGCCCTCTAAGAGCCGTTTATACGTTGTTTGGCTAATCTCTTGGGGATGTTTACTTAACGAGCTTATATTGTCAATTAAGCCCTCTTTTGGTAAATATTTAATGTCCAAATTCACTAATGTTTTATGAAATTCTAAAATATTATGGGGTTTAATTTTGCTTAGTTTCAAGTGTCCAAAATGCGGCACTAACCGATGATTGAAGATGCTTTTGTATTTTGTGTATGTGCTAGGCGCAAGTCGTTCCGATTGGAATTCTAGCCACTTCTCAGCAAAATATTCAAATGTTGTGGTTTCACCATCTAAGTAGCGTCCAGATAGAACTTGTTGCTCGAACTCTTGGGAAAGTCTGGTGATTTCTTTCTCTCGCTGCCTTGGAGTTAGTTTTTCATCAAGTTTAAAATTCTTGGATTTTTTCAGCTTTCGGCCTGAAATATCATAGCCAAGCGAAACAGTCACTCTTATTGAATTATCGCTCAAACGCTGGATACTAGCCATTCTTAGTCCCCCATTTCATTTAACATGTTTGTGAATTTCTCGATAGCTTCGTATTTTCGGGCCTTCTCTATTTCGAAAGCAATTGGCGGTCCAGCTATGCCTTGTATCCGGGCATTATTCAAATTCATGTATCCATCGATAGATAGCAGCAAACTTTGCAGCTCCGGTTCTTCCAATAATCTATTAAAAATGCCGATTAGTCCAACCTTTTTCATGTCTTCGATCATTTTTATGCTGTTATCAGTTAGGCCCAAATCGTTGGTTATTTCTTTGTTAGCTGATATTTTTGCTGACTGAGTTCCGAGTATATAGCCTGGTTCAACTCTAAAAAACTTAGATAGAGCCAACAGCACAGGCGCGCCCATAGCTTTAGCTTTTTTTGACGGGCTTTCATAAGTCCTAATTGCCGTTTCGCTCAAAGTATCACTGTACCCATAGCGAGACAAATAATTGTTTATTTCTGCTGCTAGTTTTTCAGGGCTAAGTTTGCGCTCGCGCCGCAATTTTGCCAGTCTCCGTGCTACTGTCTCATAATCATAAATACTTTTCATTTTCGAATCCTCCACAATAGTTTTGTTTTTCTAGGCAATCAAATTATAAAAAGGTAAATTAAGTTAAAATATAAAAAGGGACTTTACTTCGCGTGAATTTATTATATTATAGATAATGTGACCAGTCAATAGCGTGGTTTACGAAAAATTAGAGGAGGATTACAAATGTCGAATTTAGCAAAAGCTCAAGAAATCCAAATACCGCTCGTGTTAAGTATCAGTCAAGTAGTGGAGATGACCAAGCTGCCCGACCATTTCGTCCGAAGGCTGGTTCTCGAGAAAAAGGTTCATTTTGTTAAATCAGGAAAAAAATATCTTATTTCAGTTGAAAGTTTACGCAATTACTTAAACGGAGAATTCTAAAATTATGGAAAAATCACTATTAGAGCATGCGCTGGAATATGCCCAACAGGGCTGGAAAGTATTTCCGTGCAAGCCCGATAAATCGCCATATGTCAAAGGCGGCTTTAAATCGGGCACAACAGACATCGAGCAGATCACTGAATGGTGGACAAAATGGCCTGAAGCTTCGATCGCTTGGGCTGTACCGGCTGATATGGTTGTCGTTGATATCGATTGCCACGATGGCCAAACCAATGGTTTTGAAACAATAAGGTCGCTAGGCCTGGATTTTCCGGGGACTCAGACGTCTATTAGCGGCGGTGGTGGGAGTCATTTAATTTATAAGTGCGACCGCGCGGTTAAAATTAAAAAGAAGCAATTTCCAGGCATAGACATCATCCATGGCGGCAAAGGTTACATAATTCTGCCGCCAAGCAGGCACGAATCAGGCAGAAAATACAAATGGGAGCCGGGCAACGGTTTTGGCGAACTCGATATTGCTGATGCTCCCGCTTGGTTCTACTATGACGGCAATTTGAGAATACCACAGGGCGGGCGTAATGACGAGCTTTTTTTACATGCGGTTAAAATGCATCACGCTGGAAATCCCAAAGATACCGTAGCCGAGGCACTAGCAGAGCTAAATGAAAACGCTTGCGAACCACCGCTGGATGACGATGAGGTAAATTCCATCGTTGATTCAGCAACGGGATATCCGAGAAAGCCGATTTTCGAGGAACTTGAAATGATCAATCGCTTTTGCAAGGAGTATTGCGATAATTTGGTTTTCTCTAGCAGTCGTGGTTGGTTATTTTGGAACAGTGAAGTTTGGGAACCAAGCGAATCCCAGCCGTATCTTTGCGCAGAAGAATTCTTAACGAAATTTAAAATAGAGACAATGGAATATATTGCCACGTTGGATAAGAAAGAAGCGCGAACCATGCGGAATACGCTTGAATCGCAAATGACAAAGCGCAAAATTGATAATCTTGTCGGCCACGCAAAACATAAGTTTTCTATTAACCCCAATATTTTGGACTCTCGTCCATTTGAGTTAAACACGCCGTCAGGCATAGTTGACTTAAAAACCGGTAAAATTGGGCCTCATGACCCTAAAAAATTTCACACAAAAATGACATCTATCGGTCCTTCGAATGATGGAATGGGCGAATGGCTCGAATTTCTGAATCTCATTTTTGAAAATGATCAGGAGCGAATTGACTTTTTACAAATTCAATGTGGGCGCATTTTAGTAGGCGGTGTTTTTTCCCATGGAGTTCTAATTTTGTATGGTCGCGGAGGTACCGGGAAAAGCACCCTGGTTCAGGCTATATCTAGTGTTTTGGGAAATTATTCCACGAACATGAATCCTTTGCTACTGAGTGCCAACTGTAAATTAAACACAGGCTCCCAACTAACAAGGCTTCGCGGTTCTCGATTAGCAGTTTTTTCTGAGCTTGAAGAGGATTCTATTTGGGATGGCGGCATGCTTAAAACTATTTCAAGTGTCGATACGATTGTGAGCGAAGAAAAATACCAAAAACCTGAGACATTTAGCCCAAGCCATTTTTCAATTTTTCACAGCAACCATCTACCTAGGCTGAATTCAAGAGATAGCGGGCTTTGGGACAGAATTATCATTTTACCAATGAATTTTCGAATTCGCGGAACTGAAATTGACGTTAAGGCTTTTAATAACATGTTACTTAAAAATTCAGGGCAGGGGATTCTTCAATGGATGATTTTGGGAGCTAAGAAATTTATTAAGAATGAATTCCAATTCTCAATCCCTGCTACCTGCCGAAAAACGATGGTTTTATATAAAAATGACGAGGATTGGCTAAAAACCTACCTCCGGGAAAAATGCGAACTATCGCCTGATTCTGTCGTGCGCGCTGGGGATGTTTATGAACATTACAGGATTTTTTGTTTACAAAGCGGCAGTAAAATTCGAAGGAACAACGAATTTTATCGGGCTTTGTCTAGTGTGGAAGGCATTTCACGAGTGATGCGGCGTGGAAAGCGTTTCATAAAAGGGCTGACATTTAATTAGAGGTAGACCCTATATACCTCTAATTGGTAGAGGTATACCCTCTTGTAAGTGTGGTTATTTCTATTATAGAACCCTACGGGTATAGGGGGTATACCTCTAAATCTCAAAATAGTTACTATATATAAATGTATATATTATATAGGGTATATACCCCTTTACGCGTATAAGAGTAACAATGAAATTAGAGGTATACCCCTACCCCTCAAAAAAATAGCTTGTAAGCCCCATAAAACCAAGGGCGAATGTAGATATTTTTTAAAAAAGGGGTATACCCCTAACGTTTTTTTAGAAAATGCGGAGGTAAAAATTCATGAAAGTTTTTTATATTTCACAAGCGGACAAAATCGGGAGGATTCTTGAACTTCCCGAAAACACCAAGTTAGAGACACTTTTTTATGTTGTCGATAGGATTTCTGGCTTGAAAAATGTGGTTTCAATCGAGAATGAGGATGACGAATTAATTTTTAGTCAGGAGGATTTCGGAATTGGTTAAAATTTCCATCGAGAATTGCAAGAAATTAATTTCCCAGGCGATACTACCAGAAGGGATTTTACGCATCTTAGGGAAGCAATCTGTTGCCTCTAAGGCGAAAATAAATAACTCGTCCGAGCGTAAAAATATTTATTTGGAGGAAAATGATGTTTAAATTTATTAAGAGTGCCATAATGTTGGGACTTACGACAACACCGTTTGAAATTATCAAACTCATATTTGGAAAAGAATTGGAGGAAATTGACAATGCCGACTGTGAAGAAGTCACGGAGCAACGGGATTAACCAAGAATTGGTAATTGAAGCTCTGTTAGTCTGTAGCACAATCAAGGAGGTCTATTTAAGCTTGGGCCTTCCAAAGAGAACACTAACCAGAATGATGGCAAATCCAGACTTTAAGGCAAAACTAAACACTGCAAGAACAGAAATGCTGTCTCAAGCAGTCGTTAAACTAAATTCTAATGTTGGCCTAGCTGTCCAAGTTTTGGTGGATTTGATGGAAGATGAAAAATCAGGAGGCCAAACGAGATTGCTAGCTGCAAAAACTCTTCTGGAATATTCTGTGAAGCTGGATTCACATTTCAACATGACTGAACGCATCGAAGCCCTAGAGGCCCGAATAATTGGGGGTTAGAGCCATTTGAGATTTAAAGACAGAGTAAAAAAGCTTGAGAAAAAGGCCAAAATTCGGGACCTGCCGCCTATTTTTTATTTAGATGGCACAGAGGGTCCAAATAGTATTTGGATTGACGGTATCACCAGGGAGCAGGCCGAGCAGATTAATTCCGAAAATAGATGGTTGTACGAAAATTATGAGCGAAAAATAATTGGTGAAAAGGAGATTTTGGATGATGAGAAATAAATTGGAGCAAACATATTCAGCACTATCGGTATTTAATGAATTTAAGCAAGTCCGAAAGGCAAAAATTAAGGCGGTTTTGGACAAAGAACATTTATCTGACGAAGCCAAAAAAACCCAAATAGCTGCTATTGAACACGAGTATCAGCCAAAACTTGAGGGTTTGAAAGGGCTTGCCACCAACAACTTTCGGAAATTTGCAGCAGCAGCGAAAGACCATTTAACATCTAATGTTTTGGATAATCCAAAGCTTGACAAAGCCCTGGTGACGATAAAATTGGCAAGGGGGCGGTTACCCGATTTTGCAAGAAGGGAAATTGCTGAGGATTTTAAAGGGAGCCCCAAGGCTATGGAAGTTCTTCACAATGCTTACAAAAATTATGACGTTGATGACAAATATTCCAGAGTTGGCCACGCCATCGAGTATTTGGATCGAATTCATCGAGCCGATCCAATAATTCGGCGATCCTTAAATCGAAACGGTTCGCTGAGTGCTGCGGTTGATACTCTTCGGGATTTGGCAAAAGACCTAAATATTGGCGATGTAGAACATCCAGTTTTTACGGACACCAATAATTCCAGCTTCAGCAGAACAAAAATGAATATTTTTTAAAACTAGTAAAATTATCCAAAAACGGTTATAATTACTACTGCATGTTTCTAAATAGTGATTTTTACTTTCTTCCGAGGTTTTTGGGTATTGAGGTTTTTTTAATAAAAGTACCGGCTAACACAGCCGGTATTTTTATTTTAAGGCGTCAGATATCAATTCTAAGCCACCTGAAATATCTTACCCTAGCAAAGTGCCACAAATAAATCTAGACCACCTCAGAAGGGCAATCTGGAGCTTATAACTTATTTTTAACATTTTGGGTACTACTGAAATTTAGAGTGCCGATATATCGGCCTTGGTGAAACCATTTTAGGGTACTATTAGGGTACTAACGAGGCAAAAAGAGGCTAAAAGTTACCAGAGTTTACCAAAAGTTAAAAGTGAGAAATCCCTGAAGAATGCATGTTAGAGAAGGTTACTGAAAGTTAGAATGGTGGAGGCGGGGGGAGTCGAACCCCCGTCCGAAAGAAAGACCAGCAGAGTCTCTCCGAGCGCAGATCCTGTTTGAATTTCGCTCCTTGAAAGTACAGGAACAAACTTTCTTGGAGCTATCCCCGATTAATTTCCCCTTAAAGGCTCTCGAGAAAGAAGCCTTCAGAGTACCCTCACTGTGTGACGCCCTGCACTAAGCCGCGAGGAAACCTAGCCGGACGAGCAGCCTTAGGCTGCTAGTGCAAAATTATTTTCTGCAGTTAATTTGAAGTTTTCACCTTTTTAACGAGCTGGCGACAACTCGGCTCGCTACTCAACCCATCTCATCCCCCGTCGAAACCATTACGCCCCCTTATTTATTACTGCAAGAGCATATTAAGCCCTGGTTAGATTTTTGTCAAGCTGCCGGAAAATTATTCATTATTCACCCCGACCTCTATCTTTGATCGCTCGTTCTATTTCGCGCGTGGCATCTCGTTTTGCCATATCATCACGCTTATCATATAGTCTCTTACCGACCGCTACTGCCAAGTCGACTTTTAAACGACCATTGCGAAAGTATATTTTGAGAGGAATAAGTGTATAACCTTTCTCTTTTTGTATACTGAGCAGTTTATTTATTTCTCGCCTATGCAACAATAACTTCTTAGGCCTTAAGGGATCATGGTTGAAACGGTTACCCTGTTCATAAGGGCTGATATGGAAATTATTAATCCAGACCTCGCCGTCTTTTACTACAGCATATGCATCTTGAAGATTTGCTTTCCCTGCCCGCAGAGATTTTACTTCAGTCCCTACAAGAGCAAGCCCCGCTTCAAAGTTCTCTTTAATATGATATTCATGACGGGCTCTTCTATTGTCTACTACCGACTTGGTCCCTGATTTCTTAATTGCCATATTCTCACCTCCTTAAGGCAGTAAAACCCTCGCCCAGAGGTCAACTTCTGGAACAAGGGTTGGAAACTTGTCTTATTCCATTTTACTCTTGGCCCTTTTCTTAGTCAAGATTCTCTTTTTTGTGTTTGCCTCAACTATCTCGAAATCTATTTTAGCTTCATCAGTATCTACTCTGCTCAATAGAACCTTAACCTCATCCCCTATTGTGAACTTCTTGCCATTATGTGAACCTAACAGGGAATAATCTCTCTCATTGTAAATATAATAATCATCATAAAGGCTGGAAATATGAACCAATCCTTCAACGGTATTCTGTAAACGGACAAAGAATCCGAAAGAGTGTATGGAAGCAATAACTCCGGCAAATTCTTCACCGACGAATTTTTTCATGTACTGAGCCTTAAGCAGATCAAGATATTCTCTTTCTGCTTCTTCTGCTTTTATTTCTTGCAAAGTAGCATGCTCGCCCAAAAAATTTAATTGCTGCATCCATTTTCTGGTTTTCTTGTCATTGAGGCTGGACTCAAGCAGAGCTGTTAAAACCCTATGCACTAGCAGATCAGGATAGCGGCGAATCGGGCTGGTAAAATGACAATAGTATTTTGAGCCAAGTCCAAAATGCCCAAGTAACTGAGGTCCATAGCGCGCATGTTTCATGGAACGCAGAATTACCATGGAAATTAATTGTTCCTCCGGCTTGCCTTTGATCTCCTTCAATATGCTTTGATAGGTTTGGGCATTGTTCTTGCGGATACTTACTTTGTAACCAAACACTCCCAGTACCTGATTCACTTTATTTAATGAATCATCATCCGGTTTTTCGTGAATACGATATAGAGTAGGCAGGCCGTGTTCGCACAAGTGCTCAGCCACCACTTCATTAGCTTTGATCATAAAATCTTCGATCAACTTCTCTCCTTGCCCTTGCTCTCTAGGCTTTATCTCGTATGGAACGAAGTCTTGATCCATTAGCACCTTAGTCTCGGGAAAATCAAAATCTAATGCTCCCCGTTTCTGTCGCTGCCTGCGCAGAATGTTAGCAAGCTCATTCATTAGGAAAAAATCATCCACATACTCCGTATATCTTTGTTTCAACTTCTCGTCAGTGTCTGCAAGCAACGCATTGACATCGCTATAGTTCATGCGTTCATTGACATTGATTACTGATTTGCACAGTTCATATTTTACTATTTGTCCTTGATAATCAATATCCATTATACAGCTTAGGGCTAACCTATCTTCTGCTGCATTAAGACTGCAAATTCCATTGGAGAGTTCCGGCGGCAACATAGGCAGCACCGTATTAACTAAATAAACACTGGTTCCCCGTTTTAGTGCTTCTTTATCTAGCTGCCCACCTTCTTTAACATAGTGAGAAACATCGGCAATATGAACACCTAAGCGGTAACCGCCATTTATTCTTGCAATCGACACAGCGTCATCAAGATCCTTGGCATCCTCACCATCAATAGTGACCATTTTCCAATCTCTTAAGTCACGCCGTTTTCTTAAATCCTGGGATAGCAAATCATTTGAAATATCTCGGGCTTCAGCCATTACTGCATCCGAAAACTCAGTACGCAGATGGTGCTTCTTAATGATAACTTTAAGATCCAAACCCGGATCACTCGCTGATCCTATTATTTCGATAATTTTTCCCTCGATACCCGAATTGCTGTCTGGGTATGATGTAATGCTTAACAAGACCTTATCCCCATTTTTTGCTTTGGTTCGCTTTGTTGATTGAACATAAACCGGGTAAATATGGCGAGAATCATCAGGGATCACCACAGCGTGGCTGCGCCTTTTCTTAAAAGAACCTACAATTTGCTGATTCGCTCGGCTAATTATTCTGATTACAGCTCCTTCAGCTCTCTTGCTCTCGCCAGTTTCTTCATAAACTCTGACCATAACCCGATCATTGTGCATAGCACCATTTAGCTTTTTACCATATACGAATATTTCTCCTTTTCCCAACTCATCAGGCAATAGAATCCCATATCCTCGCTGGTTAACGCGTATAATCCCCTTCACTAAGTTCATTAGTTCCGGTAAACCATATTTATTTTTGCGCGTCCGAATAATATCGCCTTCTTTTTCCATCTTGCCCAGCGTTTTGCTGAGGTTTAGGTACTGTTTCTCTTCTTGTAATCCTAATTCTTCGCTTAATTCATCATAGCTAAGCGGTTTATAGGTTGTCTGGCGCATATAATTTAATATGTTTTCTTTCGTAATCATTTTGTGTTTCCTTCCTATTCTAGCTAGAAGTTATTGTTATTATTTCCTTTTTAATGGTGCAACAATTCAATTATTTGCTCTCTAGTTATTAATGTTCTTAATAAAATCAATAATCGCTTGCGCTAAATCCTCTTTTTCTCTATCCATGGTCGCAATATGAGTAGATCGGGGAAGCATGATTATATCATCTTGCGCTTGACCAAGTTCTCTAGCTAAAAAAATGGCACTCTTAAGGGATACATTCTCATCAAGTTGAGATTGTACAATTAATACCGGCGATTTAATATTGCGGACCTGTTTTTTTGCCTGCTTGCGCAATTCATTCATGCTGCTCATAGCTACTAGCGGATAAAATGAATAAGCAAAACGGCCTTGTTTGCTCAAATAATCCTCTAGATCACTTTTCTTCTTCGGCCAAAGCGGAATAAAATACTTTAGTACTTCTATTATTCCCCAATCCAAAAGCATACTTTTAGTGAAAATCGGCGCATTAATCGAGACTATACCCTTGATGCCCAGCTCTTGTGTTCCCATTTTCAAGACTAATAAAGCCCCCATTGATAAACCGACGAGATAAATCTTGTCGTAATTAGGCCGCATTTCTCTCATACTATTTTCTAAGGCTGCATACCAATTCGACCAACTCATTTTATTTAGTGCTTGTGGAGTTTCCCCATGTCCAGGTAATAATGGTCCATATACGTCCCAACCCATGGAGTTACTGATGATGTGTGCAATTGGAAGAAGCTCGCTAGGAGAGGCTGTGAATCCATGTACCATCAACAAAGCGGTATCAGTATTACGCTTTCTAAGTATAAATGGCTTTGCATTCTCATTAATCATTATCTATATTCTCAATAACTGAGAGCAGGTAGACTAACTAACCTGCTCTTAATAGTTTCTTTATGTTATGTTATATTAACTCTTTATTTAACATAGTTTAACGCTAGGGTTACGATCAAAAAAAATGCAGCATCAATAGCAGTGATTTTCGTTAGCAGTTCATCTACCCCTTTTTTCTTGCCGCCAAATATCATTTCGCTACCACCGCTGATACTTCCCGATAAACCAGCGCTTTTGCCTGATTGTAAGAGCACAGAAGCAATCATAACCAGTGCACTAATTACTAATAAAACTAACAAAGCGATCCGCATTTAAATTATCTCCTCCCATAGGTCAGACTCGTATTATATTAACACAATGTCTAGACTTTAAGCAACTATCATAGCAACTATCATAACAACTACTTGTATAAATTGTAAAAGGTATTGATCCCGCGATAGACGGCAAAGATATCGAGCTCTTCTTCTATACGAAGCAATTGGTTGTATTTTGCTACCCGATCAGTTCTAGCCGGTGCGCCGCTCTTTATTTGCCCTGCTCCTGTTGCAACTGCGAAATCAGCTATTGTAGAATCTTCGGTCTCTCCCGAGCGATGCGATATTATGCTGGTATAACCTGCTCTCTTGGCCATCTCAATGGTGTCTATAGTTTCGCTTATTGTTCCGATTTGATTTAGTTTTATTAAAATGCTATTGCATATTCCATTTTTAATACCCTTTTCAAGCCTCTGGGTATTGGTTACGAAAAGATCATCACCTACTAGCTGAATTTTATGCGCTAATGCCGTGCTGAGCTTCTTCCAGCCATCCCAATCATCTTCCGATAGACCATCTTCAATAGATATAATGGGATATTTGCTTACCAAATCACTATAGAATTGAACCATCTCATCCGCTGACCATATTTTATTCGTGCTGGCTATATGATAGCGTCCATCTTTATATAATTCTGTAGCCGCAACATCCAAGGCCAAATGAATATCGGCTCCAGGCTGATAACCGGCCTTTTCAATCGCTTCCAGAATTATATCCAATGCAGCTTCATTCGAAGGCAAATTTGGCGCAAATCCGCCTTCATCCCCGACTGCAGTTGCTAATCCTTTGCTATTTAACACTTTTTTCAATGTATGATATATTTCCACTGACATTCTTAAGCCTTCAGAAAAACTATCAGCCCCAGTTGGAATAATCATAAATTCTTGAATATCAACATTATTGTCGGCATGCTTGCCGCCATTAAGAATGTTCATCATGGGTACCGGAAGTTCTCGAGCATTTATTCCGCCTAAATATTGGTATAGCGGCATCCCCAGATAGTTGGCTGCTGCCCGGGCCGAAGCCATTGAAACTCCTAATATTGCATTTGCACCTAAGCGCGCTTTGTTATCTGTGCCATCAATATCTAACATTAGGGTATCTATATCTAATTGCCGCACTGCATCCATTCCAATAATCTCAGGGGCAAGTATCTCATTGACGTTTTCGACAGCTTGTAAAACGCCTTTGCCAAGGTAGCGCTTATCATTATCATCTCTTAATTCTACTGCTTCATGCGCACCGGTTGATGCTCCGGAAGGTACTATTGCTCTGCCCATAGTGCCATCCTCAAGAATAACTTCCACCTCGACGGTTGGGTTGCCGCGAGAATCCAATAACTCACGTGCAAATAGATCAATTATTTTACTCACTGTTTCTCCTCCTAATATTATAGAATGGTATATTCATTCTAATTTTTTTCGATTAAAGATTGGCCAGTCATCTCAGCCGGTGCTTCAATATTTAGTATTTCCAGAATCGTTGGCGCAATATCACATAATGCTAGATTTTCTTTTAAATTGCGGTTTAAAAATTGTTTAGATACTAATATAAACGGCACCAAACTTAGGGTATGTGCAGTAAAGGGACCCAAGTTAACCGGGTCCACCATCATTTCACAATTACCATGATCAGCAGTTATAATTACAGTTCCTTCTTTTTTCAAAACTGTTTTGACTACTTTATCTAGACAAGCATCAACCGTTTGAATGGCTTGCACCGCAGCTTTTAGAACCCCAGTGTGTCCTACCATATCTGGATTAGCATAATTAATTATTATTACATCATAATAATCTCTATTTATCTCTTCAATAACTCGATCCGTAACCTTTTCGGCACTCATTTCCGGCATAAGATTATATGTTTCAACTTGCGGTGAGGGTATAAGTATTCTATCTTCACCTTCATTGGGTTCTTCAATTCCGCCGTTAAAAAAGAAAGTTACATGAGCATATTTTTCTGTTTCCGCTATTCGCAATTGTTTCATTTGCCGGTATGCAAAAATCTCGCCTAAAGTGTTTTCTAAGTTTTGCGGGTTAAACGCGACCGGTGCCATGATGTTTTCGTCATATTGTGTCATGCAAACATATTGAATTTTGGGGAGAAACTCGCGGTTCATTCTGCTCAATTTTGGCTCAGTAAAAGCTCGACTTATCTGTCGGGCCCGGTCAGCTCGGAAATTAAAGAAGATCACACTGTCGCCATCATTAATTTTTGCAATTGGTTGTCCAACGTCATCCACGATTACTACCGGCTCAACAAATTCGTCCTTGATTCGATTTTCGTAACTATTGGACAACGCGGCTTGAGCATTCGCTGCTTTTAGTCCTTGTCCCAGTACTATGGCGTCATAAGCTCTTTCAATGCGCTCCCATCTGTTATCTCGATCCATACCATAAAATCTGCCGCCAATAGTTGCAATACTCCCTAACTCTAGCTCCTTCATTCTTGCTTCCAGTGCCTGAATAAACTGTCCCGCGCTCTGCGGGGCAACATCTCTGCCATCTAAAAACGCATGAATGAAGAGCTTTTTTACATTTTGCACTTTGCATAATTCAAGTAATGCAAAAAGGTGTTCCATGTGACTGTGAACACCTCCATCAGAAAGTAATCCCATTAGGTGAACCGCACCATCAATTTTATTAGCTTCTCTGATGGCATTTAAAAAAACCTCATTGCTGAAAAAAGTTCTATCTTCAATTGCTCTGCTAATTCTACTTATTTCTTGATAAACTACTCTTCCTGAGCCCATATTTAGGTGCCCTACCTCTGAGTTCCCCATCTGTCCGGGAGGTAAACCAACATCTACTCCTGAGCAGCGAAGCTTAGTATGAGGATATTTATCCCAGAGCGAATTGAAATTATTAGGGTTAGCTAAGGCTATAGCATTGTCATCGCTATACTCGCGGATTCCCCAACCATCCAAAATCATTAATACCAGCGGTTTCTTACTCATTTCGAAGCTATCCTTAACATATTTGCATAAGATTCGGCACTTAGGCTAGCACCGCCCACTAGCGCCCCATCGATATCTTGCTTGGACAAAAACTCAGCTATATTGTCGACAGTAACACTGCCGCCATATAGGATTCGCACTGAGTCAGCCAATTCTTTATTAAACAGTTTTTCTAATCTCTGGCGAATAAAAGCTATCATCTCTTGGGAATCACTAGGACTTGCATTTAATCCTGTACCTATTGCCCAAATCGGTTCATAGGCGATCACTATTGGCTTGTCATCAAGGTTAAGACTGCCTAAACCATTGTCGAGCTGTTCCTTCACAACTTGGAGAGCAATATTGTTTTCTCTTTCATTTAAGGTTTCCCCGACACACAGTATAGGTATTAATCCGGCATTCAATGCAGCTTCCAGCTTGCGGTTAATCATATTATCATTTTCACCGATTAGTTGCCGTCGTTCGGAATGTCCAATAATTACATATTCGCACCCAACCGCAATCAACATGGGAGGTGATATCTCCCCTGTATACGAACCTTTATCTGCCCAGAACACGTTTTGAGCTCCAAGCTTTATGCTCGATTCCGCCCATTGGTTTTGCATCAAGGCCAAACTTGTAAAAGGAGGGCAAATTACGGCATCTACACCTTGACCAGGTACTTCTTGTTGCGCTAAAAGATCAGCAAATTCTTGGCTTTCGGTGATCGTTTTATTCATTTTCCAATTAGCAACTATAAGAGGTTTTCGCAATTCTCTCCCTCACTTTATTATTTTCTCTTTAGTATGCGCTGACAGCCATTTCTTGACAAGCAACTACTCCCGGTAATTGCAATCCTTCTAAAAATTCTAAGGTTGCACCCCCACCGGTTGATATATGAGTTATCGAGTCTTCTAGTCCCATATCTTGAATTGCAGCAGCTGAGTCACCGCCTCCAATTACACTAGATGCTGAAGACTTAGCCAAAGCCAAGGCAATTTCTCTGGTACCTTTGCTAAATTGCGGATACTCGTAAACTCCCAAAGGCCCGTTCCAAACTACTGTCTTCGCCTTCATAATAGCTTCATTAAACATTGCTACCGTTTTTGGCCCAATATCAACAATCATTTTGTCAACCGGCATCTTTTCCAAATCGATAATTTGGCCTTGTGCGTTTGCTGATACTTCTCCTGCTATTACAACATCTATGGGAAGCATTATTTTAACATTATTATTAGCGGCTTTCGCAAGAATACTTGCTGCCTCATTAATAAGATCAGGTTCAAAAAGGGAACGCCCTATTTCTTTTCCCTGTGCTTGCAGAAAAGTGTTAGCCATTCCACCACCGATTAAAATGTAATCCATGCGATCTAACAAATTATTAATAAGAGCAAGTTTATCTGCTACTTTAGCACCGCCTAAGATTGCCATTCTAGGTGGTATTGGATCTCTTAATACCGAGTTTAACATTTCGACTTCTTTTTCCATAAGCAAACCGGCATATGCCGGTAAATAATCAGCTACTCCGCAGGTGGAGGAATGTGCCCGGTGAGCTGTACCAAACGCATCATTTACGTATACATCTCCTAGTTCTGCTAATTCTTTCGAGAAGCTCGGGTCATTTTTTTCTTCTTCAGGATGAAAACGAACATTTTCTAACAATAGTACCGAGCCGGGCTTAAGATCAGCCGCAAGCTGTCTAACTTCTTCCCCCACACAGTCATTTGCTATAATGACCGGCGCCTTCAGTAACCCTTGCAAATATTTCCCCATCCGTTTTAAGCTGAATTTTTCTTGGGGTTTACCATTTGGCCTGCCTAGATGACTCATAGCAATAACGGCAGCGCCATGATCTAATAAATATGTTATCGTCGGCAGTGTTGCCTTAATTCTTGCATCATCAAGTACTTCACCATTTTTATCGGTGGGAACATTAAAATCTACCCGCAATAAAGCTCTCTTACCCATCCAATCAATATCCCTAATGCAGCGCATTATATAAAAGCACCTCCAAAATAACCTAAATTCTATCTCTATTTTTTAAAGTCCTCTGCTTGCTATATATGAAAGAACGTCTACAACTCGCGTTGAGTAACCCCATTCATTATCATACCAAGCAATTACTTTGGCTAAATTATTGTCCATTACCATAGTCAATAGGCCATCAACAACCGCTGAATGTTCCTCACCGCGATAATCAGATGAAACCAATGGTTCTTCGGTATATTTCAATATCCCTTTCAGTTTTCCCTGACTGGCTTGTTTAAATGCATTGTTTATTTGTTCCGCTGTCGCAGGCTTGCCTAATTCAACTGTAAGATCAACTAATGACACAACCGGGGTTGGAACTCTTATCGCAATGCCGTCCAGCTTGCCCTGTAGTTCAGGAATTACAAGACCAACCGCGGTTGCAGCCCCAGTGGTAGTAGGAATAAGTGATAAACTTGCAGCCCTTGCTCTCCGAAGATCATCATGCTCCAAATCTAAAACCCGCTGATCATTGGTATAGGAATGAATAGTATTCATAACCCCTTTGTTGATACCGAATTCATCCAATAATACTTTAGCGACTGGCGCTAAACAGTTAGTTGTACAGGAAGCATTAGATAACACTTGGTATTCCGTTTTATATTCTTCATGAT
Organism: Syntrophomonadaceae bacterium; assembly: GCA_031553935.1. Lineage (GTDB taxonomy): Bacteria > Bacillota > Syntrophomonadia > Syntrophomonadales > Syntrophomonadaceae > JAISDD01. The sequence goes on along the minus strand of JAVBKS010000014.1, from coordinate 27,935 downwards.
TAACACCAAGTACAATAGTTTGTTCTACTCCTTTTGCCGGTGCAGTTATCAAAACCTTGCGAGCTCCAGCATTCAAATGAGCAGCTGCTTCTTTGCGATTTCGAAATGCCCCGGTACTTTCAACCACTATTTGTACGCCTAAATCTTTCCAAGGAAGTTTCTCCGGATTACGCTCCGAAAGATACTTTATTTTTTTGCCGTTAATAATAAAATTGTCAGCATCGAAAGCAAAATCGCCTTTAAAAGCTCCAAATAATGAGTCGTATCTGAATAAATGGGAGCTGGTTTGCATATCGCCTAAATCGTTTATGGCAACTATCTCAACATCCTCCCGGCTAGAAGCAATTCTGCCAACTAATCTGCCAATTCTTCCAAATCCATTAATTGCAATTTTAACTGCCATGATTATCATCCTTTCAAGCTTGAATAGAAAAACACTTTCTTTATTCACCTAAATATGCTAATTAATTTAACCATATAATTCATAATTAATGCAGATTCAAAGATACAGCAATCTTTTCAAGCTTGCGCATATGGTAAGCAATTCCTGATTTACTCAAGGGTGTATTAAGCATATCCCCTAACTCTCTTAACGTAGCCTCTGGATACTCTAGCCTTAATTCTGCCAATTCTCTTTGTAATGGAGTTAAGTTTCCCCAGGTTTTGCTTCTAACAAGCTTTTCCATAAGCTCTGTCTGCCTCACTGCTGCCTCTATAGATTTGGCTAAATTTGCAGTTTCACAATTGACTTGCCGATTCACTGTGTTCCTCATAGATTTAATAATGCGAACATTTTCGAAATATAATAGGCTCTTGCTGCCTTCAATCATTCGCAAAAAATCAACAATTTTCTCACTGTCTTTTAAATAAATTATACTCTGAAGTTTACGATTCGTAAGTCCGGCTTTAAGACCTACTTTGCTTAAAAATTTGTGAATTTCTACGGCTTCCTTTTCCTCATTAAACACTAATTCCAAATGATAGCTGCTCTCCGGCTTACTCACGAATCCTTTGCTCAAAAAAACTCCCCGCAAAAATGCTCGTTTACAGCAATTCTTAGTAAGCAGGCTCCAGTTTATGGAGTTTTTGCCCTCTTTTATTGGAAGCAAAAAACTAATTTTTGAATCATCATCACCATAATCAGCTATGACTTGATAACTCTTTGTTTTCTTGAATCTTTTGCGTGTCTCCATAGATACGGTTGCATGGATATCCGCCGTCTGTTTCAATAATTGATATATTTTCCGCGCTGTCGCAGCGTTTTCTGCACTTACAATGATTTGGGATTCTTCTGCAGCGCTTAATTGTTCTTTTCCATTTGTAATTAATAGTGCATGTAATTCTGCTTTGCGGCAACATTCCTTAGAGGGGATAATGCGTGCCAACTCATTGCGTAAATCCGAAGCAAAACTCATTGCAAAAACCTTTGTTCATTCAATATATTAATTATCGCCCTGGCTAGCTTTTCCGAATCATGCCAAGCAGCTTCTTTTTCGGAAACTAAATCCTCTTCAATTATCCTCAAGCCTAGATTTTCTATATCAGCTTTTTGTTTAAGTCTAACCGGGCGAGCTCTTTGAGCTTGGTACTTGTTTAATCTAGTTTCATCAATACCTGTCTCATTAAATAAGACATCATCGATATTACCCTCCCCCAAATAAGAACAAATAATTTTTATGTGTTCAAGCACATCTAAATCATCAGTTTCACCCGACTCAGTCATAATATTACTAATATATATTCTTCTTGCGTTCGAGGCGGCAATAGCCTGGGGAATTCCCTCTACCAGCATATTAGGAATAATGCTGGTGTATAGGCTTCCCGGACCTATAACAATAGCATCTGCACTCTCCAGAGCTTCAAAGGTCTCAGGCGCCGGCTCGCATCTTTCGGGAACAAAAAAAATATCCTTGATCTTACTGTTCCCATAACTTCTAATAGATGTTTCTCCGTAAACTGTTGCACCATCTTCCATGGTGGCTCCCAGAATAACCTGCTCTAGGGTTGCAGGAATAACTCTGCCTCTAACTTTAAGAACTTTGCTTATGACTCTGATTGCGGATAAAAAGTCACCAGTTATTTCAGTCATGGCTACGAGCAATAGATTTCCTAGATTATGACCGTCTAAGCCTTTTCCATTAGTAAATCTATGCTGAAACAGCTTATCCATTAAAGCTTCTGTATCAGCTAATGCCACTAAACAGTTCCTAATATCTCCGGGGGGTAATACTCCTAATTCTGCTCTCAGCCTTCCGGAACTACCGCCATCGTCACTTACTGCTACTATAGCAGTTAAGTTCGCTGTATATCTCTTAAGCCCTTTTAATAAGACAGATAGCCCGGTTCCGCCGCCGATAACTACTATATGATAACCATCGAATTGCTGAGCCATCTATTTCTCCTTATAAACAGCTTTGTATTTTTGAATATCTCTGTGTTTGACATTTGTATTATAACCTAAACGTTTGAATTCTTCGCCACAAAAAGAGGCCATTACAACTGATCTATGTTGCCCACCGGTACAGCCAATCGCTAAAGTCAAACTAGACTTTCCTTCTTTAATATAGTTTGGAATCAGAAAAATATATAAATCCATAAAATATTTTAGGAATCTTTGCGTAATCGGTGAGCCTAAAACGAAATCAATAACATCTTGATCTTCTCCGGTCATGGTCTTCATTTTCGGATCATAAAAAGGATTTGGCAGAAATCGCAAATCAATAATTACATCGGCATCCATAGGAATTCCGAGTTTGTAGCCAAATGACACCACATTCAAAACAAAGTCATTGGTCTCATTGGAGCCAAATAATTCTTTTATTTTTTCATTAAGCTGCCGAACTGAAAGATTTGAGGTATCTATGATAATATTAGCGCTAGTTTTCAAATCCAGAAGTATATTTCGTTCTGACTGAATAGCTTCTAATAAGCTGCCGGCTGATAATGGATGACGGCGGCGTGATTCTTTAAACCGCCTAACTAAGGCATCGTCAGAGGCTTCCAGAAACAAAATTTCGAATTGAATATTTTCTGACCGAAGTTCATTCAGGGCCTGATTGATATCGGAAAAGAAATCCCCGCCTCTAACATCTATTACAAGTGCAACATGGCTAACCCAATTTTGCGACTGAAATCCTAATTCTAAGAACTTTTTCAATAATACCGGCGGCAAATTATCTACACAGTAATAACCGATATCCTCCAGACAATTTATAACTTGGGTTTTCCCAGCACCGGAAAGACCAGTGATAATCAGGATCTGTAAGCTTTGCTTCTTTTCCCCCACTCTGAGTAGCCTCCGTTCTTGGAGCTATTAACAATAATACTTGTATCTAACTTCAATTGTTTAATAGCTTGCTCACCATAAGCAAAATTGCCAATATTTTCTTTGCTATGGGCATCACTGTTAATGATAAACTTAACTCCTGCTTCTTTAGCCTTAATTATATCAGAAATCTCTGGAATTTCATGCCCACAATTTATTTCGAATAGCACTTGTTGATCAGCACAAGTTTTGGCAACTACGTCAATATCAACAGTAAAAAAACCGTTTGGGTGAGATAAAATATCGATCTGGGAATTCTTTTGCAGCGCCTCAACAACCTTTTCTGTGTTTAATTTAATTAAATCATCGATTTTAGAATTTTTTGATTTTGCGTTCATTTTCGTCCATAAGTATTGCCATTGTTCCTTAAAGGAATATGGCCAAGTAAATGGATGAAGACCAGCAAGAACAATGTCCATCTGGTCTAATAAATCCTGGCTAATATCAAGTCTTCCTTTGCGATTGCAAATGTTTGCTTCCGCACCCCAAAGAATTTTCACTTTGCTTTTTTCTTGATAGCGAATTATGCTTTTTCTTATACTATAATAGTTGCGTTTATTCCTAACGCCTAAGAAAGTAGCCGCCGGCCCATGATCGGTAATGGCTACTTCTTTCAGTCCTCGCTTTTCTGCAGCTTGAATAATATCGATAATACCTTGATTACCGTCACTATAATAAGTATGGGTGTGATAGTCGCCGTAAAATTCCAAAGCTCACTCCTCTAAGGGTGAATCTACCGATAAACGATATTAGTAGTGTTCTTAGTTTATGGCCATTTGTGCTTTTAAATAGTCGATAACTTTAACCGGATTAGGATCAACTCCATATTCAGCAGCTAAATATAAACTAACGAAGTCTCCTAAATAACAAAGCGATAATAGTCTCGCCAAATCTGAACTTCCTTGGCTTTTTACTGATATAAAATTTATCTTCTGGTTTGTCAGGATATTCTTTAATATTTCGATTAGTTTTTGAATTCTATCAAAGCAGTATTCGTCTTCCAATATGATAATGGTTAAGTGCTGCAGCAGTTCTTCGGGAAGCTCTAACCCCACAATTTCGTTATGGTTTAATTCCGGAAGAGCACTGTAAAAAGCCGGACATTTTGCATTCTCATTGATTTGAGCTTTCCAGCGTATAGCAGCAACCTCAGAAACACCATCAATTCCCCATACCATCGGAATACTATTGTAAAGTTTCGCTGCTATTTCTTTAGCTAAGTTATTCTTGTTGTTCTCATCGCCTAATTCAAGTGCCATTTGCTTTAATATCTCAATTGATTCATTTAGGCTGGCCGAAGCTTGGGGTATAACTCCGATTCGCTCCATTATCAACGCAATTGGAGAAAGCAAATATCCTAATGCTGCCCGTGGAGCTAATTCAGAAGGCAAAAAAACCTTGCCCCAATCACCCTCGACAGCTCGGTCTGCTAAGCGTCCACCACTTGTTATACAGATTATATCGGCATTTTTCCTTTCCGCCTTCATCATCGCAGTTAAGGTTTCTTCAGTGTTACCAGAATAGCTAATGGCGATAAAAAGAGTGTTTTCATCAACAAATGCAGGAATCTCAAAATTACGATTAATTATTATCGGGATCATGGCGTGGTGTTTTGCCATACTCTGTACTATTGCTCCTCCTATTGATGAACCCCCTAGCCCACTAATAACAATATTGGAATAACTCTTCTGATACATCGAAGTAAATGAATAATCGAAACGCAAAGCTTTTTCCATCTGCTTAGGCAGAGCCTTAATATGACTCAACATTTTCTCGTCTGGCTTCTTGGCAACCATCTGCACACCTCTTTTCATTCATATTGATCTGCATAGTACTTAAATATAATAATTGTTCTTTAAACAAAACAAAGCATTAATGGTCGGGTAAACAGCGTACTAATACTCTTTACTAGTTAGCACCACCCATCCTCCCAATAAAACATTCTCGTCTCTTAATGACGATATCTTTAGTCTTATTCTCTCTCTTTGCAATGAAAATATTTGCCTATTGGTTTCTTCAAATATTGGCATCTCGATTAAATCTTGCCATCCCCATGTTACGCCTCCGCCTAAGACAACAACATCAGGATTCAATATATTGATAGCATTCCCAATTCCTATACTCCAGTAATTAATCATTCTATTAACAAAGGCAAGCGCATCTTTATTTCGATTCTTGACTTCTTCAATAAGACCAGCAACACCGCGGCCATTTCCCAGAGCTAAACGATTAATCTCATTTTCAATTGCAGCACCAGCAGCTATTGCCTCCCAGCACCCTGTTTTCCCGCAATTGCAGACCGGTCCGTTATTATCAATAATCATATGACCAAATTCGCCTGCTCCACCATTCGATCCGCGAAATAGCTTGCCATTTATTATTATGCCGCCGCCAATACCTGTACTAATCGTCAGATAAAGCATGTTTGTGGCCCTATGATCATTATCGAAATAATATTCTCCCAGGACCGCCATATTCGTATCTTTTTCAATAACGACTTCCATCTTCAATTCATTTTGAATTATGCTCTTCAAGGGAACTTTACGCCATAGTAGGTTAGGGGAATCATAGACAACGGCATCAGGGTATGAAAGCGGACCGGGAGTTGCCAGTGCAACTCCACCAAGAATATTCGAGCTTTCTTCAATCATTGTAACCAATGGCCTAATATGCTGACAAATATCTAAAATAACTTCTGTAAAACCACGTTTCGAAGCAGTTGGGATTTTCTTTTTGTATATAACTTTTCCGGCTTCATCAACAATCCCAAAAAGAATTTTCGAAGCCCCCAAGTCAACGGCAATATATTGTTTCGCCATTTACTCCCCTTCCGCTAAATCTCAATCAGTTGGTATTCAAGTTGTCCTAAACCAAGATTCTGAGCGTGAATCAACTGAGCCTCCCAAGTTATCCCAGGATGAACAGCGCTGAATTTATCTTGTCCATCCATTAGCCCTTCTATTACTGATCCTTTCAAAGCCGGAAACTTGTTAACCTTATCAGCACAAGCTTTATCTAGAGCAACAGGATCTTTAGATGCAAAAATGCCGATGTCATGGACAATAGGAAAATCATTGTATCCATAGCAATCGCAGCCAGGACTTACATCAACCACGAAGGACACGAATATCGTCTTATCCTGTTTTCCTTGAACAGCGCCAAAAGCATATTCAGACATTTTTTCCTGCATCGTCCCGGGAGTAGTTTTCCAAGTGGGAATTATAGCATCAAATGTACAAGTTGCAACGCACTCTCCGCATCCCCAGCATTTTTCTGCAATTATTTTGGCATTTTGCCCTTTTTTATTAGCAGAGCTTGGTGCCATTTCAATAGCATCCGCCGGACACCAGCGCATACACTTTTCACAACCTGTACAAGTTTTTTCTTTAATTGTGGGCAAAACATCCGTATGCATTTGCTGCTTGCCACTTCTTGCTCCAAAACCCATGCCCAAATTTTTTATTGCTCCACCGAATCCAGTCAACTCATGACATTTGAAATGAGAAACAACTACTAGGGCATCGGCAAAAACCGCTGCACTCCCGATATGGACTTCTTTAAAGTGTTTGCCATTAGCAAGTGGCACTTTGACAAAATCATGTCCGGTTAAACCATCAGCAATAATTACCGGCGCATTTAATACCGCATAATCAAATCCATTCTCAACCGCTGCCTCAATATGGTCAACCGCATTCGACCTTCGGCCTTTATATAGCGTATTAGCATCAGTAACGAATGGTTTTCCTCCAGCTTTTTTCACCATGGATACAATTCTTCTTATATATGGCGGCCGCAAATAAGCAAGATTACCTGGTTCTCCGAAATGCACCTTGATTCCTACCAAATCCCCATTTTCAATGACTTCTCTATATCCTGCCTTCAACATCAATTTTTCCAACTTGTCAAGCAAGCTAATATTATTCGGAGTTCTTAAATTAGTGAAATACACTGTTGATGCCATTTTGCTCCTCCTTAAGATAATTTAAATATTTTCCATGAATCAAACAGTAGTTCTATTCACCAAGAACAAATTTTCTAAGCGCTTCAGAGACGCCTTCTTCATCATTTGACTTGGTAACATAATCTGCGATTTGTTTAACTTTATCCGGGCCATTTTTCATGGCCACCCCAACTCCTGCCCAGGAAATCATTTCTATGTCGTTGTAGCTATCGCCACAAGCCATTACTTCATGGGCTTGGAGACGGTAATAATCTGCTAAAGTCTCAAGGGCAACACCTTTATTAACCCCTTTGTTCATTATTTCAAGAAAAAAAGGTTTGGAGCGAGTAATACTAATCTCTTCACCAAACCTACAGTTTAATTCCTTTGCCATTTCGAATAATAAGCTCTCGTCATGGATGACTGCAAGTATTTTCAAGGCTGGTTCTTGCGCAGCTTTAAGCAATATGTCTTCCACAATCAAAGGCGTAACCCTGGCAAGCGCAACATAGTCCTGACCATCCGGCCCATAAGATTCCATCACCAATTGATCACTATAATACCCTTGGAAATGTATATCAGCTTGCTTAAAATATTTCATGATCTCTAAACCGGTTGAAACTTTAAGCGGTTTATATAATAATACTTCATTAGAATCCAAGCTTCGAACTAGCGCGCCTTGGTAAGTTATCAAGGGAATACTAACTCCTATTTGCGCCGCATAGGGAAGGGCAGAAAGAAACATTCTCCCGGTAGCAATTGTAACCATAACCCCTAAGTCCTGAACTTTTCGAATAATATCTATACACTGGGATGATATCTGCAAATCCGATCCTAAGAGTGTATCATCCAAATCAATGGCAACTAGTTTAATACTCATAGGCTACCGCCAAAAGGTACGATTGTCATCAATAAAAAAACTAATTACAAAACTTATGGCACTATATATAATAGCACTAAGTATTGCCCATCCAAATCCACTAATATCGAATCCGCGAATTGTAATCGCTGTAATCCATAACAAGAATCCATTGATTACGAATGTAAATAAACCCAGTGTCAAAACATTGATCGGCAAAGTCAATATAACCAATACCGGCTTAATAAACGCATTAATAATTCCTAAGAAAATTGATCCTAGTATAGCAGCCCATATCGTTAGTTCGAAGTTAGGAATAAGAGCAGCTGTAAGCAATAAAGATAAGATATTTAAGCACCAACGAATAATCCATCCTTGCATTGGCAACACCCCTTCAAATTATTATCTACTATTATTATTATACTAATAGGACATTTTTCTTGCAAAAGATTGCATTATTTAGTCCTAATTCTCTTGTTTATGACTAAAATACTTTATTATTTCCATAGCGACTGATTCGTTGATTCCTTTTACTGTTAATAGATCATCTAACGAAGCATCCTTTATCTTAGCAACCGATCCAAAATGCTTTAAGAGCTCTTTTTTGCGGCTTTGTCCGATTCCCGAAATGTCATCTAAAGCCGAGTTTCGCGTTTTTTGATCACGCCGTTTACGATTATACGTGATGGCAAATCTATGGGTCTCATCGCGGAGTCTTTGTAAAAGCATTAAACATTCATCACGACGATCCAAGCGCAATGGTTGTGATGTTTGGGGTCTAAAAATGAGTTCTTCCTTTTTGGCCAAACTTATTATCGGAATTGAGACCTCCATTTCTTTGAGAGCAACATTAACCGAATTGAGCTGACCGATTCCCCCATCAATTACGATTAGATCTGGTTCCGGTAAAAAAGCTTCATTGCCCTTCCGCGCTTCTCTAAACCTTCTTTGTAAGGTTTCAACTAAAGCAGCATAATCATTATTCTGGTCCTTGCTGATTTTGAAACGCCGGTAGGAGCTCTTATCCGGCAAACCTTCATTAAAAACTACCATCGCCGCAACGGTTTCAGTACTTCCCAAATGAGATATGTCATAACACTCCATGCGCTGAGGAACAACCTCTAAATCCAAGTATTGACTGAGCTTAATCAGCAACTGCTGGTTACGGCTTGAGTCATTGAGGAATTCTTCAATCAATAGGTCGGCATTCTTTTGCACCATTTGCATCAGCTTTTTCTTTTCACCTCGTTGGGGCACTAGAATATCAACTTTATGACCAGCTTGATTTTTAAGCCACTCCGCTAACAATTGAGAATCATTTGGGAGTTCAGCAAGCAAAATTTCTTTTGGAATATCAGTATTATTGTCATAAAACTGTTGAATAAATGAACCTATATAATCACCAACTGATTCCGCAATAATACCGGATAACCAAATGGTTTCTTTACCAACCATGTTTCCTTTTCTTATTTTAAAAAGCAATGCCAAATGATGTTTTTTGCCTAATGACAGCGCAATTATATCCATGTAATGATTGCTTTGGGTACTGATTTGCTGATTCACCCGAATTTTGTCTAAATAATTAATCTCATCACGGAGGCGCGCTGCCTGCTCAAACTCCATCTTTGCAGAAGCTTCCTTCATTTCAATTTCTTTTTTTTGTATAAGCTCTTTATGGTCGCCCTCGAGAATTTTTATGACCTCAAGAATTTTGCCATAGTATTCTTCCTGACTTACCTGTCCACTGCAAGGCGCCATGCAAAGCCCTATATCCTTGTAAATACACGCCCGCTTCTGCCTTTGCATGTTTTTGCAAGTACGCAGTTTGAAAACATTATTAATATAGCGTACCGTCTCCCGCAGTGTTCCGGTTTCGGTATAAGGGCCATAATACTTGGATTTTCCATCCTTCTCGCCCCGAACAATAGTTAGGCGCGGATATTTCTCGGCTATACTGACTTTTAGATGAGGATAAGTCTTGTCATCCCGCAACAATATATTGTACTTAGGTTGGTAAGCTTTTATCAAGTTGTTTTCTAATAATAAAGCCTCTAACTCGCTTTCAGTAACGACGAAATCAAAATCAGCTACCCTGCTTACCAAAGCCTGCACTTTGGGGGCCAGATTCTCAGAACTCTGGAAATATGAGCGCATACGGTTACGCAATACTTTTGCTTTCCCGACATAAATTATTTTGGCATTTTCGTCTTTAAACAAGTACACTCCCGGTTTTTGCGGTACGTTTTTGAGTTTTTCTCTCATTACTTGACCTCAAGTGGAATTACTCCCTGCAGGAAACGACCGGTGTATGATTCCTCGACCTGCGCAACTTCTTCAGGAGTACCTTGGGCAATAATATAACCGCCCCCATCGCCGCCTTCCGGTCCTAAATCTATCAAATAATCAGCGGACTTTATTACATCAAGATTATGCTCGATAATTAATATTGAATTCCCATTGTCGACTAAACGATTCAAGACCCCGATTAAATGGCGAACATCTTCCTTATGCAAACCGGTCGTGGGCTCATCTAATAAGTATAGTGTTTTTCCAGTAGATCTTTTGGAAAGCTCGGTCGCTAGCTTAACCCGCTGAGCTTCTCCACCGGATAAAGAGGGCGCCGCTTGTCCCAGTTTGATATATCCCAAGCCGACATCCTGCAGGACCTGAAGTTTTTTATGAATTTTTGGAATATTGGCAAAGGCCACCACCGCTTCATCTACGGTCATTTCCAGTACATCTGCAATATTCGAACCCTTATATTTCACTTCAAGGGTTTCCCGGTTATACCTTCGGCCTTTACATACTTCGCAAGGTATGTAAATATCGGGCAGAAAATGCATTTCTATTTTTATGATTCCATCACCGCTACAAGCTTCACAGCGGCCACCGCGCACATTAAAGCTAAAACGCCCGGTTTTATATCCTCTAATTTTTGCTTCCGCTGTATTGGCAAAAAGCTCCCTTATTCCATCGAAAGCACCCGTGTAGGTAGCCGGATTAGACCTAGGAGTTCTTCCAATCGGTGCCTGGTCAATATTAATTATTTTGTCGAGAGCAGCAAGTCCCTCAATACGCAAATGCTTACCCGGGCGATGACGGCCTCTAAAGAAATGCTGCATTAACGCCGGGTATAAAATATCCTGCACCAGTGTGCTTTTGCCAGAACCAGAAACACCAGTAATCACCACCATCATCCCCAGAGGAATTTTGACGTCGATATTCTTAAGATTATGTTCACTGGCACCATATATGGTAACAGAGTTTGCATTTCCCGTTCTTCTATTTTCGGGAACTTCTATCTCCATGCTCCCGGACAAATATTGTCCGGTCAAGGATTCTTGCACCTTCATAATCGCATTTATATCCCCTTGGGCGACAATTTTTCCTCCGTGGATACCGGCTCTAGGCCCGATATCTACGATATAGTCGGCACACCTTATCGTCTCTTCATCATGTTCTACTACAATAACGGAATTACCGATGTCTCTTAGTCTTTTTAGAGTTGCTAAGAGCCTTTCTGTATCCCGGGGGTGCAATCCGATGCTCGGTTCATCGAGGACATAAAGAACACCAACTAAGCTAGAACCAACTTGAGTTGCTAGTCTAATCCGCTGCGCTTCTCCACCGGAAAGGCTTCCCGATGGCCTCGCTAAAGAGAGATAGTCTAAGCCCACATCAATTAAAAAATTCAGTCTTTCTTTTATTTCTTTGATTACTTGTCTGCCGATATAGGTTTCACGCTCATTCAGCTTCAGGTTCTTAAAGAAACCATCAGCTTGATAGATAGACATTTGAGCAATATCATGGATTGATGCCTCACTTATGAGAACACTCAGAACTTCCGGCCGTAATCGCTTCCCCGCACAGGCCGGACAAATAGTATTAGTCATGTACTTTTCGATATCTTCACGCATTGCATCTGATTTGGTTTCGTGATAACGCCGGCGAAGATTGTTGATTACCCCTTCGAAGCTGGATCTAAACGTATTCTCTTCCCCATAAGAGTTAGTATATCTAATGGCTATTCTCTCCCCGCCATTGCCATAGAGAATGGTGTTTATCTGCTTCTCGGACAATTGATTAAGCGGAGCATCTAACGGTATTTTATGCTGCTCTGCCATCCCTATTAAAAGCTGATTATAATAAGTTGACATATTATTATTCCAGGGTATAATGGCTCCCTGCTCCAGGGATTTTTCCATATTCAGAACTAAGTATGGATTAATCTCCTGTTTGAAGCCTAAACCATCACATTCCTGGCAAGCTCCAAAAGGATTATTAAATGAAAACATACGCGGACTTAACTCAGGTAAGCTGAAATTGCATTGCGGGCAAGAGAATTCTTGACTAAACAGCATCATTTCCTCTTGCTCATCATTTTGTAATTTAGCAATATTTATAATACCTTCGCTCAATTCAAATGCCAGTTCGAGTGATTCGGCCAAGCGACTGCGCACATCGCCTTTGACAACTATTCTGTCTACAACCACACTGATGTCGTGCTTTTTGTTTTTTTCCAAAACAATATCTTCATCAGCTGTATATTCGAAACCATCTACGATAATTCTTGCATAGCCGTCTTTGAACAAGTCCTGCATTAACTTGCGGTGTTCACCCTTTTGACCCCGAACCACAGGAGCTAATATTTTAAGCCTGGTGCTCTCAGGCTCATTTAGGAGTATGTCGACAATCTGATCAATCGTTTGTCTTGATATAGGCTGATGGCATAACGGACAATAAGGCTGGCCTACCCTAGCAAAAAGCAAACGAAGATAATCGTAGATCTCGGTTACCGTCCCTACTGTAGAACGCGGGTTATTAGAAGTCGCTTTTTGGTCGATCGAAATCGAAGGCGACAAGCCATCAATACTATCAACATCCGGTTTATCCATCTGCCCCAAAAACTGCCGGGCATAAGTCGATAAAGATTCCACATAACGCCGTTGCCCTTCACTATATATGGTATCGAAAGCCAAACTAGATTTTCCTGAACCAGAAACTCCTGTGAACACCACTAATTTGTCTCGAGGTATAATAATATCAATGTTTTTAAGATTGTGTTCGCGGGCTCCGCGAACAGTTATATTGTTATTCATAATTTGCTCCTGGACAGTTTATTGCTTTACCTTTTCCCTTTACTTCGGGCCGGTTTACTAGTTTGACGAAGTTTTTTTACGAAATCACGCAATTCTGCTGCTCTCTCAAATTCTAATTTCTCAGCGGCCTTTAACATCTCTTCTTCCATTTCGCCGATTAAACGCTTCTTTTCTTCCGGCGGTAGTTTTTTATAGTCGTTGATTTCATATTGCGCCGCTTCTTCTTGCACTACTGTATCGATCGCTTTGAAAACTGCTTTGCGAATAGATTCAGGTGTGATCCCATTCAAAGTATTGTATTCGCTTTGAATTTTTTGCCGTCTTTTGGTTTCTTCGATTGCCGCTGCCATTGAGTCGGTTATGCGATCAGCATACATTAAGACTTTGCCCTCTATATTACGTGCTGCTCGTCCAATTGTCTGAATCAACGATTTCTCTGAGCGCAAAAAGCCTTCCTTATCAGCATCAAGAATTGCTACTAAAGCTACCTCAGGCAAGTCAAGGCCCTCTCTCAAAAGATTAATACCTATCAAAACATCAAATTCACCAGCTCTTAATGCTCTAATTATTTCCATTCGCTCCAAAGCGTCGATGTCTGAATGCAAATAGCGCACCTTTATGGCAGCCTCTTCAAAATATGAACTTAAATCTTCAGCCATTCTCTTGGTCAAGGTTGTTACTAATACTCGAAATCCCTTGTCTACAGTCTGGCGAATTTCTTCCATAAGGTCATCAATTTGACCATGGGTCGGCTTAACCTCAAGCACAGGATCAACCAAGCCGGTCGGGCGAATAATCTGTTCTGCAATTAGCTGGCTGTTTAAGCGTTCATAATCACCTGGAGTTGCACTCACATAAATAACCTGCTTAAACTTTTCGTTAAACTCAGCCAATTTTAGAGGGCGGTTATCTAGAGCCGAAGGCAAGCGAAAACCAAAGTCCACCAGGTTTTGCTTGCGGGATCTATCCCCTTCATACATTCCTCTAACTTGCGGTAATCCAATATGGGATTCATCCATAAACAAAATAAAATCTTCCGGAAAAAAGTCCATTAAGGTATAAGGAGGCTCACCTGGAGCACGTCCCGTTATATAGCGCGAATAGTTTTCGATGCCTTTACAATAGCCAATCTCTCTAATCATTTCTAAATCATACCTGGTACGCTGCAATATTCGCTGCGCTTCCAGCAGATGACCTTGAGTTTCAAAGTTTTTAATTTGATTAGTCAGCTCCATTTCGATTTGTTCAGCAGACAGCAGCATCTGCTCGCGCGAAGTAACAAAGTGCGAAGCTGGAAACACCATACAATGCTTTAAGTTGGCGTGGATTTCACCTGTTAATGGACTAAATTCCATGATACGTTCAATTGTATCTCCGAAGAATTCAATCCGCACTGCTCTGTCATTGCTGGATGCCGGGAAGATTTCAACGATATCGCCTCTTACTCTGAAAGTTCCGCGATAGAAATCGATCTCATTACGCTCGTAATGGTTTTCCACCAATCGGGTTAGTAGCTCACGCCGATCGACTTCCTGATTTACGCGCAGGGATACTGCCATGCGGTAATAATCCTCGGGGGCACCTAATCCGTAAATACATGAAACACTAGCAACAATAATAACATCGCGGCGCTCCAACAATGAAGCAGTCGCTGAATGCCTTAATTTGTCAATTTCTTCATTAATAGACGAATCTTTTTCAATATATGTATCAGTTTGCGGCACATAAGCCTCAGGCTGATAATAATCATAATAACTGACAAAATACTCAACAGCATTATTAGGAAAAAACTGCTTGAACTCAGAATAAAGCTGACCGGCTAAAGTCTTGTTAGGTGCCATTACTAAAGCCGGTCTTTGGGTGACTTGAATAATCTGGGCCATTGTGTATGTTTTTCCTGAACCGGTCACTCCCAGTAAGGTTTGTTCTCTGAAGCCTTGGTTTAATCCGGCAACAAGTTTTTCAATCGCCTGCGGTTGATCACCGGTAGGTATAAAGTCAGATTGTAAGTCGAATTTCATTTCCTTCCCCTAATTAAACTCATTATATATTAGTTTTCATTGTAATTGCATTTAACAGATCACGCCGCTTACGTTCAATGCCGTCAAAATCCATGGCACTTGCATACAATCTCTTCTTAACGCGCAGAAAATCATATATTTTCTCTAATTCCATCTGCGCAGACATAATTTCTTCATCTATCAGACGCTGCAAATTAGTAAGATGTTCGGTTTCATCCATTTTATTAAGTTCACACATATCTACAAAAACATCATTTGGCCTAATATCAAGCTTACAGCATGACAAGTCCAAAACTGCGATCTGAATATCGGCAATCACAATCATATTAATTTTATCAATATTTAAGCCATCATGATAGTATTCCACCAAATACCCGCGAGCAATTGCTGCTTCGGCTACGCCTTTAATAACTTGATTTTGTCCACAGCCATACGGACCGCATATCAAATAACGGCAAGAGCTGTCAGAAGTGACCATTTGGCTATAGTCAATCTTTCCATCAATGTTAACTGTGCTGACAAAATAGTGTTTTTCTCTACTCCTGTCAACAAATGAAGACTCACATATAGCGGCAATTGTCTTATTAATTGCTTCTTGATCAAGGTTATATCCATCTATTTCAAGAGCTCTGCGATCATTTTTGTAAGCATTATACAAAGATTTTTCAACTCTTAAATGATAGTCCTTAATTCTCTTGGTTAATGATAGCAGCCTCTCTCTATAAGGCCAATTACTATCTGGGCGCCAGTATTCATCTAGATCTATGATTTCGCAGGCAATCTCAATTGATTCTAAGAAATCAGTTTCCATTCCCTTAGAATTAATAATTGCCGTTTTTAGATGATCAATTCTCATCCCCTCGAATGAGTTTGAGCTCAAGGGAGAAAACCAAAGCTCGACCGTGTACCCGAATTCCGCCAGTGATTCGCCGAGTTTTTTTAATAAAGTCGACTTTCCGCTGCCGGGTTCTCCTTTTAGCAGATAGACTTTGTTTAATCCTTTAATTAACTCGGGAATAAATGAAAAATAGCCCTGCCCAGTATAACTGCTGGCTAATAAATACTTAATTTTACTCTGGTGATCCATACTAAGCACTCCTTAAACATGATTATGGAATCGCCGATTCACCTCATGCTATTCATGAGACCATATATGTGGTCATAAGGGTCCCTAGTATAGACTATTCTTAACGTAAACAACAAGTGAAGAAAACTTGATTGGGTTTGCAAAATGAAATCATCAGATAATTTATTCGAACCTTAAACCTGAGCGTTTAGGGTTAACTTAATACATTAGCAATACTATCGCAATATTTCGATGGCTTTTTCTAATTGCATATCCCTGTTAATACCATTAGCATTTGCAACCACATAGTCGGGGTTAATCCCAATATCGTTAATATCAAAGCCATTAGGGGTATAGTATCTAGAGGTTGTTAACTTGAGCGCTCCACCATCAGGTAAGAGATAGACAGTTTGAACCACACCTTTGCCATAGGTCTTTTCTCCAACCAGTTTAGCTCTGTTATTATCCTGCAACGCACCGGCCAAAATCTCCGAAGCACTCGCACTATTATGATTAACCAGCAAGACTAAGGGAATCTTAAAAACAGCATTCTTTGCTTTATGAATGGTCTTATTGCCATCGGCATCCGCTACGGTTACGATATCTTGATTTTCAAGAAAAAGTGAGGCGATGCCTAATGAGGCCTCTAAATCTCCGCCTCCATTATCGCGAACATCAAGGATCAGCTTCTTGACATGCTTTTTCTCAATCAATTCATTAATTTTTTCCTGCAATTCCTGATGCGAATGCGACTGGAATATATTTAGCCGTACATATCCAATCTCGCTGTACTCTGGCAAAACATCAGTTTTAACTGAGGGAACCGAAATGATCTCTCTAATAATAGTAAATTCCAACTCTTTTTTTTCTGCTTCTCTATAAACTAAAATTTTTACCTGAGTTCCCGGCTCTCCGCGCAAAAGGCTGACAACATCATCCTGATTCATATTCATTATACTTCCATCACCAATTTGAAGAATAATATCTTCATGCTTAATTCCCGCATTGTAGGCCGGAGTACCCTCGATGGGTGATATTAAGCGCATGCGACCAGCTTCATCTTGCAATACATAAACCCCTATGCCGCCAAACTCTCCGCTCATCCTCTCATTCAACTCCTGGCGAGTTTTGGGATCCAAGTATTGAGAATA
Organism: Syntrophomonadaceae bacterium; assembly: GCA_031553935.1. Taxonomy (GTDB): domain Bacteria; phylum Bacillota; class Syntrophomonadia; order Syntrophomonadales; family Syntrophomonadaceae; genus JAISDD01. The sequence continues at coordinate 10,474 of JAVBKS010000014.1, read as the reverse complement.
TGGATCTTTCAAAGAAGCTACAATCCCAACTGTTGATCCATTCAAGAATTGATTTAGATTAATATGGGCAAAGGATTTACTCTCGATTAGTCCGACCACCATACCCAATGTACCCAAGGCTCTAAACTGTGTCACCAAAACGAACAAGAAAATGATAAGTGTAATAAAACCCCATACTGCCAATACTTTTTGTACCTTGGGAAAAATTAAATCTCGCTTCAATATTCCACCACCAAATAAATGTAAATTTCCAGTCACTTATAATATGTTACCGCAATAGTTATTTATGTCAAATTCTCATAAACAAAGCCGGCTCTATCAGATTACTAATAGATACCGGCCTTTAACGATAATTTCACGCTATAAATAGGCCATCGGATCAGTCGGATTACCATTGATACGAACTTCAAAGTGTAAATGTGGTCCAGTACTCCAACCGGTGCTGCCTACTTTTCCAATCATTTCGCCCTTGGTGACGCTTTCCCCTTCTTTGGCAATCAATACCGATTGATGAGCATACAAAGTCGAAATGCCTTTGCCATGGTCAATAATAATGGTTTGCCCATATCCTCCCATCCAGCCTGAAGAAATTACAACCCCATCATCAGCAGCGACAATCTTAGCACTATTAGGTGCTCCAATATCAACACCGGTGTGCATTCTTCTTTCTTTTAAAATGGGATGAAAGCGCATTCCATATGGAGAAGTTATTGTTGAATATCCAGGAGTCGGCCAGGTTAGCGATCCCGTTCCTTGTTTGCCTCCGCTGCTGTTCCCTTGGGCTTTGCGAATCATTTGCTCAAGATCACGCGAAGTTCTTTCTAGCTCATCGATTGCTTCTTGGTACTTCTCTTTTTCTTTTTGCACACTGCTTAGCATTTTCTCTTTTTCTGCTTTACGAAGGTCTAATTCTTCCTTCATATTCTTTTGACCGATTCTGTTGTTTTCTAATTCCTGAGCATTAACTTCAAGTTCGCTTTGAATCATCTTTAGATTCGATTGTTCTTTTTTAATACTCTCAATCAAATCCATATCATTTGATACAATCGCATTCAGCAATTCATACCTGGTTAAAAAATCGTTGAAATCAGTAGAAGACAAGAGTACCTCGAGATAAGAAACATCACCATCTTCAAATATGTAAACCAGCCGGTCACTTAATAGTTGGGTCTTCACCAGCAGATTCTTCTCGCGCTCTTCAATTTCTTTCTTAGCAACATCAATCTTAACTTGGAGATTATTTATTTTGCTTTTGGTCTCTTCCAGACTGTTCTCAGTTGTCTTAATATTCTTTTCCAAATTCTCAATCTGCCCAATTATTCCACGCTCTACTTTTTGGGTTTGATTTAGCTGCTGCTGCTGCTGATTCAAAACCCGATTAACATCATTCAGTTGCTTTTTAGTATTATCCAAATCATCAGCATGTACCGGCATCATCGCAGTAATCACAAAAAAACAAACCAAAAGCAACCCCGTCAGCTTACTTTTAAACATCAGTGATCCTCCATTTCCCCTAGGTTATTCAAGGTTATCTAAAAATCTATTAAGCGAAATGCTAGTTCCTAATACTCCCAGGAAAATCCCCATAATTACCAAGGAAGTATAAATCAATAGCATTGTCGAGGTATCAAGAACTAAAGAAAACTGTCCCAAAGTAGGAATTTTCTTCAGTATTGAACTATACCCAACTATTAGCAGTAAAACGGCAACTATTGAGCCGACTAAACCCATCAGCATTCCTTCCAGAAAAAACGGCCAACGGATAAACCAGTTTGTAGCGCCGATTAGCTTCATTAAGTAAATTTCTTTCCGGCGCGCAAATATTGCTAATCTAATATTAGTGGCTATTAGGAACACAGCTCCGAATGCCAGTACCAGTATTAAAAAAACGCTCAGATTTCTGACCCATTTAGTTATATCAAAGAGCTTTTCAACTATTCCTTGTCCATAATTAATCTTGTAGATACCATAAATATTGCTAATTCGTATAGCCAAACCCGGAGTTTGGCGGGCATCACGAGCTTTAATCTGCAGGGTATTCGGTAATGGATTGTGTCCCACCATAATACCAAGATCTTCATGATTAAGATTCTTCTGCAACTGCTCCAAGGATTGATCTTTAGATATCACTGTAACAGATTGGACTTCCGGTAATTTCTTAATCTCACTTTCGATGGCCGCTATTTGATCTTCAGAAAGCTGGTTATCTAAAAAAGCAACCATTTCGACATTGGACTCCAGGCGATCAATAAATTGATTAGCATAAAGAGTAATTAGAAAAGCCAAGCCTAGTATAAAGACGCATATCGCAACCGTCGTCACTGTAGCTATGCTAAGCAAGCGATTTCTGGCAAAAGATGTTGCTGCTTCTTTACAGAAATACTTAATAGCCATAAAAAAATTCATTATAGGTCTCCCGAGTAGCTGTCAGAAACTATTTTACCTTTTTCCAAAATCAGCACTCTTTTGCGGGCAGCTCTCACTAATTCTAATGCATGCGTAGCCATTATAACGGTAGTCCCCTTACGATTAATATCGAATAATAACTCCATAATCTCCACTGCCGTTTCGCGGTCCAAATTCCCGGTTGGTTCATCAGCAATAAGCATAAAGGGACGATTAACTAAGGCGCGGGCAATACCAACCCTTTGTTGCTCTCCTCCGGATAATTGCCCGGGAAATGAACGTTCTTTACCGCTCAAACCCACCATATACATGACTTCTGCAACCCGCGATCTTATCTCTTTGGGACTGCTGCCAATAACCTCCATGGCAAAGGCTATATTTTCAAAGGCGGTCTTGTTTTCCAAGAGCTTGAAGTCTTGAAATACCATGCCGATAGAGCGCCGCATCTTAGGAATTTGGCTGCTCTTCATCCTAATAATACTACGGGAATTAATAAATATTTGTCCGCGGGTCGGAATCTCTTCTCTGGTTAGCATTTTGGTGAATGTAGACTTTCCAGCTCCACTATGGCCCATCAAAAAAACGAATTCACCGCGATCAATTTTCATGGAAATATCATCAAGGGCTTTAACCCCATTGGGATAGATTTTAGAAACATTGTAGAACTGAACTAACATTTTTTTCCCCCAAAAATAAAAAAACCACCAATTATAGGTGGTTCTACAAAAACAGACAAAATTCCTGCTTATTTAGCCTTAGTTCTGAGTAAATCCTGGATGTTTGTCACAATTTTTTCCGCAGTAAGCTCATAGTGGATCAATAGCTCATCAGGCTTACCTGACTGGCCAAAACAGTCTTCGATGCCCATTCTTATAACTGGAATCGGATAATAACGACTCACAACCTCACAAACTGCGCTGCCTAATCCACCAATTACACTATGTTCCTCTACAGTAAGAATCGCCTGGGTTTCCTGGGCTTTCTTAATTATTAGATCAATGTCAATTGGTTTTATTGTATGCATATCAATGACACTGACCTTTATTCCTAGCACTAATAATAGTCTTTCCGCCGCCAAAGCCTCGGTAACCATTGATCCGCAAGCAATAATAGTAGCGTCTGTGCCGCCCTTTAACTCAATCCCTTTGCCAATTTGAAAATCTGCCGCTTCCCCATGAACTATTGGCAGTGCGGGACGGCCTAAGCGCAGGTATACCGGCCCCGGAGTATCATATATGCAAGCCATCGCTTTATGCACGCTAGCTCCGTCTGCAGGAACAACTACTGTCATATTAGGTAAAGCCCGCATTAAGGCAATGTCCTCAATAGATTGATGTGAACCTCCGTCTTCGCCTACAGTTATACCCGAATGAGTGGCGCAGATTTTGACATTAAGTTTACTATAAGCTATTGAATTCCTAATCTGCTCAAATGCGCGGCCAACTGCAAAAACTGCAAATGAGCTCGCAAAAACTACTTTTCCACTGACTGCTAATCCGGCCGCCATTCCCAGCATGTTCTGCTCTGCAATTCCGGCGTTTATGAATCGTTCAGGAAAGACTTTCGCAAAATCGGCAGTCTTAGTCGATTTCGATAAATCAGCATCTAATACTACAATGTTTTTGTACTTATTCCCTAAGTCTACCAGGGCTTTTCCATAGGCGTCACGAGTAGCTACCTTTTCCAAATCTGCATCTCCTTTAATAACTATCTAAAGCACTTATCTTATATCTAGCTCATCTAAAGCCAGCTCAACTTCTTTTTCATTGGGAGCAACACCATGCCATTCTATTCGGTTTTCCATAAAAGAACAGCCCTTGCCCTTAGTTGTCCTTGCAACTATAGCTGTGGGTCTACCTTTGCAACTTTGGGCTTGATTAATTGCAGAGATTATTTCTTTAAAATCATGGCCATCAATCGTATAAGTATTCCATCCGAAAGCTGCGAACTTGTCAGAAATCGGATCAACATTCATAACTTCTTTGGTCCAGCCATCTATTTGGAGACCATTATTATCGATGATAGCAATCAGATTATCCAATGCGTAATGACCAGCTGCCATTGCCGCTTCCCAAACAATACCTTCTTCCAGTTCACCATCACCTAACAGTGCAAAAATTCGGTGGTCTTTATTGTCCATCTTGGCAGCAATCGCCATTCCCACAGACCAGGAGAATCCTTGTCCCAAGGAACCGGTAGTAGCATCAATGCCCGGTAGCTTTAAGCGATCGGGATGGCCTTGTAAAGGGCTGCCAAGTTTGCGCAGGCTACTAAGCAGTGATTCCTTAATGAATCCACGTTCTGCCAGCACTGCATATAAAGCCGGAGCAGCGTGACCTTTGCTCAGCACAAAACGATCCCTGGTTTCCATATCCGGATTTTGAGGATCAACATTCATAACTTCAAAATAAAGACTTACCAAAATATCAACCGCCGACAGCGATCCGCCACTATGCCCGGATCCGGCAGCGCCCAGCATCTTGATAAGCGCTTTTCTTACATTGCGTGATTTTTCTAATAAACCTTGGCATTTGTCAACGTCCACTTGTTATATTAAACCTCCTAAGCTTACTTCTTTTTACTTTGCAAAACACTATAGATTAAAGCGTCCAAATCACCGTCTAAGACCGCTTGCACTTGGCCGATCTCATAATTAGTCCGATGATCCTTAATCAAAGAAAATGGATTTAAGGTGTAGGTTCTAATCTGGCTTCCCCAAGCAATTTCTTTATATTCTCCCTTAAGCTTAGAAAGCTTATCCTCATTATCTTTTTGTTTTAAAGAGAATAATTTTGCTTGGAGTATTTTCATGGCAGTTAATCGATTGGCATGTTGTGATCGTTGATTCTGGCATTGCACAACGATTCCAGTCGGTAAATGGGTAATTCTCACTGCTGAATCGGTCTTATTTACATGCTGACCACCCGCACCGCTGGCTCTAAATGTATCTATTTGAATTTCATCACTGTTAATGGTTACTTCAACTTCCTCATTGATTTCAGGTAAAACCGAAAGAGAAGCAAAAGAGGTATGTCTTCGTCCTGAGGCATCAAATGGCGATATGCGAATTAGTCTATGAACGCCTTCTTCACACTTCAATTTCCCATACGCATATTGGCCTTTAACTAAAAATGTCGCGCTCTTGACTCCGGCTTCATCACCGGCAAGGAAATCAAGAATTTCCACTTGATAGCCGGATGCTTCAGCCCAGCGCGAATACATTCGCAATAGTATCTCCACCCAATCTTGAGCCTCGGTCCCGCCGGCTCCGGCATGCAATGATACTATAGCGTTACTGGCATCATGATCGCCAGAAAATAAAACTAAGAGTTCGAATTCCTGATAATCATGCTGTAATTCTTCTAAGTCATTCGTCAGATCTTTAATCAGATCTTTTTCGTCTTCATTCTCGGCCCAAAGAATCATTTCATTGATGTATTGAGCCCGTTGCCAAAGTTTATTGAAGCGATCAACCTCAGAGGTTAAATCGCTAATCTGCTTGGAAACCGCTTGCGCTTCAGCTAAATTATTCCAAAAATCAGCAACGGATGTTTTGATTTGCAGTTTGTCAATTTCTTCTTGTTTGATATCGATGTCAAAGAGACACCTTTATTGCTTCTAGTTTTTGAATAATTTCAAAGCTCAACGCTTTAGGATCTTCTATCATTTTATCCTCCGATAACTATTGAGATTTAAGTACTTGGAGCTGCAACATTAGATGCTGTTTCAAAGTAATCATATTTCTTTTTTAATATTACAATATCCACGCGTCTGTTCATAGCCCTAGTTACATTATCTTCATTAGCCACTAGCGGACGGTATTCTCCATATCCAATAATCGACAATCTCTCCGATGGCACATTCCCTTGTTCATTGAGTACATGCACTACACTTGTTGCCCTTAGTACTGATAATTCCCAGTTTGATGGGTATTCAGATGTACTAATGGGCAAGTTATCCGTATGCCCTTCAACTCGGATATAATTGGGCACATTCTCTAATAAGCCGCCTACTTGCTTAATTATCCCTTCAGCACGCGCTGTTAGTTTCGCGGATCCACTTTCAAATAACAGAGTGTCTTTAAGACTTATTACTAAGCCTCTTTCCTGTTGATTTATCGAAATTTGTGCACTGAGTTTAGTAATATCACGCTGTCCATTTTGTTGTTTATTTTCAGCTACATTGTCTTCTGCTTTTATGTAATCATTTACCGCTTGATATACTTCTTCCAGCTGCTGCTGGTTGGCCTGCATTTCTGCTAATTTTTGCTCATCTTGCTCATTTTGAGGTTGTAGGGGCTCAACCAAAGTAGGTCCATGAGTATTTAGAATTGATAACGATTGCCCGCTTAATACCATACTTAAAGAATTAGCCATTTGGGCGTATTTGTTAATATCAACTTTACTCATTGAATATAAAATAACAAAGAATACCATGAGCAAGGTAATAAAATCAGCATAGCTTAAAAGCCATCGCTCCATTCCGCCTTCATGTTCTTCTCCTTTATGTTTATCCCGCCTTGATTTAGCCATAATTATTTCCCTTTCTGATCAACAGCTTCTAGTTCTTCCCTAATTTCCTTTGATAAGAATGTCATAAGCTTTTCTCTTATTACTCTTGGGTTTTCACCGGCTTGAATAGAAAGTATGCCTTCCAATATCATCTCTAAGAGCAAAACCTCTCGAGCAGTTTTTACTTTAATCTTTCCACCGAATGGAATCCAGAACACGTTAGCGGACGCAATTCCATACAAGGTTGCTAGGAATGCTACGGCGATAGCACTTGCCAGCTCATCCGGATTGGTCAAATTACTCAAAACATTAACCATTCCCATAACCGTTCCGATAATTCCCATCGTCGGCGCGAAACCACCGGCTGCCATGAAGATCTCATGGCCTAGCTTTTGACTATTTTCATAAGCCTGAATCTCCATTTCCAACATACTTCGAGTTAAATCCGGGTCTGTTCCATCAATAACCAAATGGAGCCCGCGGGCAAAAAATGCATTCTCAATGTCGTTAATTTTGGCTTCCAAACTTAATAGACCTTCGCGCCGAGCTGAATCAGCAATGGCCACTAACGATTCAAGAACATTGACATAGTCAATTTTTTTATCCGTAAAAACCATTTTAAAAAAATATGGTACCTTCTTTAAATCTTCGAGAGTATAACTGACAACTACAGCTCCGATCGTACCGCCAAAAACGATCAATGCAGCGGTCGGAACCACCAACATTCCTAAGCTTCCGCCTTCTTCAATAAATGCCAGTATTAGAAATCCAATGCCGGCAAATAAACCGATAAGAGTAGTTATATCCATTAACTAATCCCTCTCCCGCAACATTTTTTATATTTCTTACCACTTCCACATGAACAGAGTTCATTGCGTCCAACTTTGTTTGCTACCCGAACAGGTTTCTTCTCTGCTTCCGATCCGTGGTTTGCGAAAACTTGCTTTTCTTCCAATTTTTGTGCTACTCTTACTCTTAAAATCAGCCTTACTACAGCTTCTTTTATACTAAAGATCATATCTTGGAAAGCTTGATAAGCTTCGAATTTATACTCTACCAGAGGGTCTTTTTGAGCATATCCCCGCAAACCTATTCCATTACGCAGCTGATCCATTGCATCAATGTGATCCATCCACTTCTCGTCAATCATTTTAAGCATTATGGTTTTTTCAATTTCCCGAACAATTTCGGCACCTAATTCTACTTCCCTTGAAGAATATAGCTCATTTGCTTTGCCGAGTATAAAAGCCTTCATGTCATTTTTTGTCATTCCGAGTATGTCTTCCCTGCCAAAATCCAATACTGGAATAATATTCTGTTCGGTGTATGCCATTAAGCCTTTTAGATCCCATTCGTCCGAATACTTATCTTGTCCAGCGAAACTATCTACAACTTGCTCGACAACATCTTCGATCATACTGGAGATGGTTTCTTTTAAATCATCACCATAAAGAACCTTTTTGCGTTCTCCATAGATCACTTCCCTCTGTTGATTGATAACATCATCAAATTGAAGTACATTTTTGCGGATGTCAAAATTATGACTTTCCACCTTTTTCTGGGCATTTTCGATAGTTCTGCTAACCATCTTATTCTCAATCGGCATTTCATCATCCATGCCCAATCTATCCATTAGACCTTCGATATTAGCTGAACCGAATAAACGCATCAAATCATCTTCCATTGATACATAAAAACGTGATTCACCTTGATCTCCTTGGCGTCCCGAGCGTCCTCTTAACTGATTGTCTATTCGTCTGGCTTCATGACGCTCAGTACCCAGAACATAAAGACCACCAATTTCTGCAACTCCCTCACCAAGTACAATATCAGTACCTCTGCCCGCCATATTGGTTGCGATAGTAACTGCCCCCATCTGTCCCGCTTGAGCAATAATCTGGGCTTCCTTCTCATGGTGCTTGGCATTTAGAACCTGGTGCCTCACACCCTTTTTGGTTAGCATCTTGCTCAAAAGCTCTGACATTTCAATAGAAATGGTACCAACCAAAACCGGCTGCCGCAGGCGATTTCTCTCTGCTATGTCTTCAACAACCGCTGTTAATTTTCCCAGTTCAGTGCGGTAAACATAATCAGGCTTGTCTTGTCTTACCATTTCTAGATTTGTTGGGATGGCTACTACATCCATTCCATAGATCTTGCGGAATTCATCTTCTTCCGTTTTTGCGGTTCCGGTCATACCCGCCAGTTTTTTATACATGCGGAAATAGTTCTGAAACGTAATGGTAGCTAGGGTCTGGGATTCTTTTTCAATCTTAACCCCTTCTTTAGCTTCAATAGCTTGATGCAGACCGTCGCTATAGCGTCTGCCAAACATTAATCTGCCTGTAAAAGTATCTACTATAACAACCTGATTATCTTTAATTACATAATCTCGATCTCTTTTCATCAGATTATGTGCTTTGAGCCCTTGGTTCATATGGTGAGCAATTTCCATATTCTCCGATAAATTATCAATGGCAAAGAACTCTTCAACTTTCTTAACACCATTTTCACTAAGGCTTACTGTATGTGCCTTTTCGTCAACCAAAAAGTCCTCTTCAGCTTTCAAACGAGGAACGAATTTGGCAATTCGGTAATACAAATCGGTAGGTTTGTCACCTTCTCCCGAAATTATCAAAGGCGTTCTGGCTTCATCAATTAAAATTGAATCAACTTCATCGATTAGAGCAAAATACAAAGGTCTCTGAACCATGTGTTCCGGCGTTATTACCATATTATCGCGAAGATAATCAAACCCCAATTCATTATTGGTTGCATAAGTAATATCGCACATATAAGCTGCTTTGCGAGATGCATAATCTAATCCATGAACAATAAGACCTACCTTCAAACCACAAAATTCATAAACCGGCGCCATCCAAGTCGAATCTCGAGATGCTAAATAATCGTTTACCGTTACAATATGGACCCCTTTGCCTTGTAAAGCATTAAGATATGCCGGTAAAGTTGCAACCAGTGTCTTACCTTCACCAGTCTTCATCTCTGCAATGCGTCCTTGATGAAGGATTACACCTCCAATCATCTGAACATCAAAGTGACGCATACCTAATGTTCGACGCGAAGCTTCTCTAACCAGCGCGAAAGCCTCAGGTAATATATCGTCTAATTCTGCACCTTGCTTTAGCCTTTGTTTGAACTCTTCGGTCTTTTGGGGAAATTGATCATCTTTTAAGGCCTGGCACTCTGACTCTAATTTGTTGATTTTTTGAATTATTGGCTGCAGCTTTTTTACTACTTTTTCATCATCATCAAGTAGAGTTTTGATGAATTTTTTTATCATTGTTTTCTCTCCTTTAATCCCATTTTTACCCTCTAACATCTCAACATCAAAAAAACCAGACGCCAAAAGCAGTCTGATACTTAAACAAAAAAGCCCCGGCTAATCTCGTATTCAATACGCTAAAGTCGCGGGCTTTAGGTTTTCTAATCATTACAGGTTTCAAGCTTCTAAGAGGCACGTAAAGCCCCTTAGAAGCATACAATAAACATACCAGAAACTCTTTAGATATTAATCAAAATCCGGCTCAATTAAGCCA
>JAVBKS010000027.1:0-42557 GCA_031553935.1 Syntrophomonadaceae bacterium | reverse complement strand
TCCACTTTTAGTAATGCTGACATTAGAAGACGGTAGCGGGACAGGGTTATGAACTATCTTATGTTTGGCTTTCATAAGAATGCCCCCTTTCTGTGTATATCTTATTATATGATATACACAATGGAAAAGTCAACCTTTTTTTGCGACTGACTACTTTGTCTACAACTGATTATTTCTTACTCTGTTGCTTTACTTTTCTTGTATATCATAATAAAGTGCGGAATTTAGGATAAAACCGGCAGATAATTCTTCTCACCCTTAAGCGGCTGAACGCCTCACCAGACTAACTTAGGCCAAAAACAACCAAGCCTCCGCGTTGCGAAGGCTCATCTTTATTTCACCAATAGCTCACCAAGGCTTCAATTTATTCGATTCGATAAATCACAGGACGGTACTGAGGTTCAGGAATTTCACTCTGGCTAGCTTTAGCTGCTTCTAACCACAATTTCTGGGCAATGAGCACCTGGGCCAAGGCCTCCTGCGCAGTAGAACCAAAGGAACAACAATCAGTATCAAAATGAAGGGGAACCAATCTGCATGGTGGGCGATGGGATCTATGAGACAGCCCCTTTAAGTGGTATCTGGTTTATGGCTACTCATTATATGGTTTTTAAATTATAACCTAAAAATTAGTTATTTTCTTAAGTTCTTTAGGGTATAATTTAATTACGAGGTGATTGCATGAAAAGACGAGACTTATATCTAAACCAATTGATTGCTTTGCGGGACAAGTCTTTGATTAAGTAATAACAGGGGTAAGGCGCTGTGGCAAATCCTCTTTGCTGGATTTGTTAGCTGAATATCTATTGGCTGACGGCGTTGCCCCTGAAGCGATCTTCTATATGAATTTTGAATCTCTGGAATTTGATGAGATTAAAACCTATAAACAGCTGCATGACTACATACAAAAACGACTGCAAAAAGGCCGTAAAACCTATATCTTATTAGATGAAGTGCAGCAGATAGAAGGTTGGGAAAAAGCCGTAAACTCGCTGCGTTTAGATAGCGACACGGATCTATATCTGACTGGTTCAAATGCATATTTATTGGCCTCGGAATTATCCACCCTGCTCTCTGGCCGTTATATTGAGATCAAGATGCTGCCTTTGTCTTTTAAAGAGTATTTGGACTTCAATGAATTTCAGACCAGCGGAGATATCCTGGGCTATTTCAATCAATATATTGAATACGGCAGCTTTCCTGGTATTACTGAAATACGTGAACACAAAGAAGTGATTAAGCCATTCCTAAGCGGAATCTATAACACCATTATCATGAAAGATGTGCTGCAGCGAAACCTAGTCCGCGATCCAGCACTTTTAGAAAGCGTAGTGCGTTTTATGGCAGCCAATATAGGCAATCCCATATCCTCAAAAAAAATCAGCGATTACCTAACCAGTGCCGGACGCAAAACAAACAGCGAAACGATTGATAATTACCTGCGAGCCTTAGAAAATGCTTTTATTCTGTACCGCGCCCGGCGTTATGATATAAAAGGCAAACATCATCTGAAAACCCAAGAAAAATTTTATATTGTAGATACTGGAATCCGAGGCGAATTAGTTGGTATGCGCGGTCAGGATTATGGTTTTACGTTGGAGAACATAGTTTATTTTGAACTTTTGCGGCGGAGATATGAGGTGTCGATTGGTAAGTTGGGGGCTTTAGAAGTCGATTTCATAGCTACTAAGCCGGATAAAATCGTGTATTTCCAAGTAACTGCTACCATGCTGTCCGAAGAAACCAGGGAACGAGAGTTAAAGCCCTTGCGCAGCATTCCCGATCATTATGAAAAGGTGATCCTCACGATGGACCGGACTCCTATAAGCGATTATGATGGTATTCGCAATGTCAACCTGGTCGATTTTTTGTTGGAAGTTCGATAATACCGGCAGATAATTCTTCTCACCCTTAAGAGGCTGATCGCCTCACCAGACTGACTTAGGCTTAAAAACAACCAAGCCTCCGCGTTGCGGAGGCTCATCTTTATTTCACCAATAGCTCACCAAGGTTTCAATTTATCCAAGCTGCTATTTAAGCTATCCTTTTATCATATACTTCATAATTGTTCTGAAATTTGGCGGATTACCATACATCATAACGCCGATCTTATATATGCGCCCACCGAGAATGCCAGTGGCAACAAGTGCAGTGAGGTTGATCACTATAGCAACCGCAACCTCAAACCAAACAACCTCAGTTACACACATGCGCATGAACATAACAAGCGGCGAAAAGAACGGAACATAGGATAGAACGGTCATATAGCCCGCAGAAGCGCCGGATGACATGCCGAACATCGACACCATAAACGCAGCAATAAATAAAAACATCGGGAACACTGTCACAGAGCTTGCCTCCTCGAGCCGCGATATTGTCGATCCGAAAGCAGCATACACAAATGCATATTGAAAGAATCCAAGCAAGAAGAAAATGATAGCGAACACAAAAAGATTCGACGACAGTGCAAACGATATTATCTGCCCTATGTCATCAGAAAATCCAATCCAACTGCTTAGATTAAGGCTCAACCCAACTCCGCCGACAATTAAGATGAGAAGAAATTGGGTTAGCCCGGCCAAACCAATGCCGATTACTTTCCCGAACATCAGAATAGTCGGTTTGACGGAAGTTATCAAAAGCTCCATTGTTTTTGTCGATTTCTCGGTCGCAACTGAAGTAATAACGAATTGCCCGTACATTAAAATTGTCATGTATAAAAGCATCAGCAAAACATAAGCATATACAAATGTATACTGAAAGTTCTTGCCCAGCACTACAACTTCGCTGTGCAATTCAATGTTTTTGTAAGATTGGATATCCCGAAGAGAGAGCCCAAAATCTCCGAGTACAGTTGTCTCAACCTTGTCTTGAATCATGGCGCTGATGCTTTTTTCTAATCTGCTTGAAGAAGAATCGCTCGTTCCAAGATACAGAGTATAATTAATGCCCTCTACACGAAGTGCAAACTGGTACTCTCCGGTTTCAACTTTCGCTTTAACTTCATCAGTGATTTCACCTCTTTGCCAGTTATAGGTGGCAAGGCTCTCTGCCAGAAGTTCGTTCGTGTAGACTCCGTCTACATCATTTATGTAGGCAGTTTTTACTTCGCCGGAATCATCTCCGCCGCTGAAAACATTGCCGAAAACACTGGCAACCGTAGGAACACAGCTAATAATAACTATTATGAGCAAGAGTAAGGTGGTTGACACCATAAAGGATTTATTTTTACAGATCGTAAGATACTCGAATTTTAAAACATTAAGAAACTGCTTCATTCGAGTCACCTGCCTTTTCAATAAATATTTGCTCAAGTGAAGGTTCAACTATCTTAAAGCATTCGACTTCATATTTTTGCAGAAGAACGCTGGAGAAAAATTGCTGTTTATATTCCGGCCTTTTTAGCGTAACCACCAGATCTTCCCCGCTTTGTTCAACTTTGCTGTAATAGGGCTTTAATGCGGGTTCACTCTCAAGTTCATCCCTAAGTTTAGCCTGAAGTCCGTCAGCAACTGTTATAAGCAGCTTGTTGCGCGGGTAGCTGCGTTTTATTTGATTTAGGTTACCGTCTAATACTATAGTTCCTTTGTTTATTATACAAATATCGTCGCAAAATTCTTCAACATAGTTCATCTGATGGCTCGAAAATATAACCATTTTGCCTTGCTTGACAATATCTTCGACAAGACCCTTAAGCAAAATCGCATTTACTGGATCAAGCCCGGAAAACGGTTCGTCCAAAATAACAACATCAGGGTTATTCATGACCGCGATAGCTAATTGTATTTTCTGCTGATTGCCTTTGGATAATGTCTCGAGTTTCTTATAAAAATATTCTCCGGCTTCAAGACGTTCAAGCATTGCAATCGCACTCGCCTTTGCATTGGAAGCTTTCATGCCGCGCAACTCTCCGAAATAAATCATTTGATCAGAGATAAGCCGCTTTGGATAAAGTCCTCTTTCCTCCGGCAGATAGCCAATTTTAATCTTAGTTTTTTTGTTGGACTCCCCATTTATCGTCACTGTGCCCGATTCGGCTGGAAAAATGTCCATGATAACGCGAATAGTCGTCGTCTTTCCAGAGCCGTTTCTTCCTAGCAGCCCAAAGGCTTTTCCACTTTGCGCTGTAAATGAAATGTCTTTAAGAACATGATTTTCTCCAAAGCTTTTATTAATTCTGTCCAATTTCAATTCCACGATTTTCACCCCTGTCATATATCTCTCAAGTTACTCTGCTGTGCCGGCCATATAAATCATTCTCGTGCAAAGAATACTAAGCGGACACATGCAGCAGGACATTTGGCTTAATTTCGACTAATTTCATATTAACTGATTTCAATAATTAATGGTACCTTAGCATGATTGGACAGATTATACTATATGGTTTATCTTAGATGGATAATGATGAACAAAAATTTCTATTGCGATAGGGTCGCTCAGCGAGATGACACCGCCTGAAGATAAAAAGTGCTGCCGCGAGGGATGTCAGGCAGCCTAGCAAATATGATGTTAGGAGAAAATAAGATCGTGAAGCCAGTTAATCTAATTCACTTTAGCGCGTCAGGCAGCACCAAGACAATTATTTCTAAGTTGAATGCAATCTTGGGATATGATGAAAGCAAGGAATATGACCTGTTGCGGTACCCTCTCAAAGAAATTGTAAACATTGCAGAAGACAGCCCTGCAATATTTGCCATACCGGTATTTGCTGGGCGTGTTCCCTCTATTTGTGCCGATATGCTCAAATTATTCAAAGGAACAAACACCCCGGCAGTTGCTGTCGTCGTCTATGGAAACCGTGATTACGATGACGCCTTGCTGGAGTTGACCGACATTTTGAAAGCAAACGGTTTTATCATAGTGGCGGCAGCTGCATTCGTTGCCCAGCACTCCATTTTCCCAGTAGTGGCTGAAGGACGCCCCGACCAAAAAGACCAAGAAATCATCAAGGCTTTCGCTGCAAAATGCAATAAAGCATTGTCAGAGTTTACAGGAAAGGAAAGTATTGTCGTTAAAGGCAATTTCCCCTACCGCAAACCAGACTCAATTCCAATAAGGCCATCCGGCAACTCTAAATGCAATGCCTGTGGTACTTGCGTAGAATTATGCCCAACCAATGCAATAACTACGGATAAACCTCGCAAGACAGATAAAACTCGCTGTATCTCCTGTACCACCTGTATCGCAGTGTGCCCTCAAAACGCTAGAAAATTTCACGGGCTACTATATCGGATTGCAGGTAGGGACTTTAGCAAAAAAAATATGGCTCGAAAGGAGCCCGAATTGTTTGTTTCTGATTTTGGCTAGTAAATTGGCCCGATTGAACATGATCTGTACCCCAATCTGACAGTCAAAACTCGTGAAAATCAATATCAGAAGCGGACAAAAATGGCCAAACATCGAAAGCCATAAGCATAGCGGGCGTCAAATGAGCGTTTGGCGATAGAAGTCAAATGGATAAATCCGTCTATAAGGAGATAGAGGAAATGAATTTAAATGAACACCAAAAAGGATTCACCCCCATTGGAATAAGGACAGATGTAAAGGAAACTGGGCAGCTCTTTCACGGGACAAAAGCAAATCTGAAAGTCGGTGATCTGCTTGAACCTGGATATGCGTCCAATTACGGCGAGCGGAAGAAAGCCAATTTCGTATATCTTTCCGCAACTATGGACGCTGCAATATGGGGAGCGGAATTAGCAATCGGTGAGGGAAGAGGCAGGATATACATTGTGGAACCTACTGGTTCTATCGATGACGACCCTAACCTTACAGACATGAAATTCCCGGGCAATCCCACAAGATCTTACCGTACACAATCGCCATTGCGTATAATAGGCGAAGTTACAGACTGGGAAGGTCACACCGCTGAGCTGATCCAAAATATGCGCGATAGTATCGAAGAACTCAGCAGACAAGGATTAGAGGCAATTAATTAGGGCCTTTATTTTACGAAATATTAGAATTCGCAAGTTTTTTTGCATAAGAATTTGCGTTTGAGTTAAAGACAGAGCTATCTTAGGGTAATTTCAAACCGCGCGCCGGCACTGCCTGCGAATCCAATAATAGCTTTTTTCGGAAGTACAGCTTCGTTTTTACCAAAAGCGTAACTGTTAATTACGCATGCGCCTGTTGCCATGTCATAGACATAGAAAGATGCGTTTTCTGGAACGTCCACGCTGATAGTTTTGCCAGCAAGCGGAGTATCCGTTAAGAACCAACGGGTATTCCCATTAGGCATGATGGTGCAGATTGAATTTAAACCGGAATAAATCTGCGGAATATCTGTCATCTTAATGGCCTTGTAGTCTGAAAACAGTAGATATTCAGTACCATTCTCGTTAATGAACTCAATATCACTCACATCTCGGCCTGCCTCTCCGGGGATTTGTATGACGCTTTTCGCACTAACCGGGTCTTCAATACGAATCCCAACCACATAACCGGGAAACTCAGCCATTTGCGCTATGCCTATTACAGGGAATCTCATATAAGCAGCAGAGCTGTATTTCTCATTAACGATGAAATACGGCAACCCTTCTCTTTCAGCCCATGCAGCCGCTGTCATGCTGTCCATAGTATTACTTTCTAACTTTTGCGCACTATATTGGACATCTGCGACTACCGCGCCTCTTTCCGGCCTGTTGGAATAGGTGTCCGTCCTCATATACGTAAGTTGCCCCTCCTTCACGAAGCTGATCCTCATCTGTCCTTCTTCGTTAGTGAAGCAACCATTTCCGGTGTAGAAATAATCCTCGGAAGGACTGTCGGGAATAACAGCTGAAGTAAGCAGAAGTTTACCTTCATCAATTATCTCTGCTTTGACCACTCCTCGCAAAGAAGAGCCGTAAAATCCGGTGTAATCTTTCATCTCCGCAGGCATCGCCTGAACTTTCGTATCAAAACTCTTGCCGGAGAATTTGTCGCTTATAACTCCCTTTGCAAGCAAATGCTCTTCAAGGAGCGCATTGGCAATCCACCTGTTTCTCGCGGCTGAACCGCCAGCGGAGAGGACAGCCGCCGCAAGTCCATGTTCGGGCAAAACTACGAGAGCCGCAAAGTATGCGTGCGTGCCTCCACCCTTGGAAAGGGCTGTAATTCCATATTGGTTAAAGGGATACAAATCAACACTGTCCCAACCCAGGCCATAGTTAAGCGTATTGTCATGAGCGTCCTTAGGCCAAATCCCATTCAAGTATTCCCTTGCCATCATTTGATTGGTTGAATCTTTACTTAATATCTCTTTGCCGGTCAGCGTCAGGGAAAATCTACATAAATCCTCAGCCGTAGAATATACTCCTCCGCTGCCAATAACATTAATCAACTCTCGAGGGGTGCTTACCCCATATGGATAAGCTGCTACAAGCTTGCTCAGGTCAAAGTCATCAGCGGAAGTAGTAGTATGTTCCATACCGAGGGGAACAAAAAATGATTCCCGAAGGTATTCAGTGAAATCCTGACCTGAAATCCGTTCGATTAGTATCTGAGCAAGGGTAAATCCATCGTTGCAATAAACCGAGAAAGCACCGGGGTCAAACCGCAGCGGCTGATCCTTCAGCTTGTCTAAAAGCGAAAGGGTTGCGCCCTGATCATTATCCCCCAAAAGAAAGGCGTTGCTCATAGTTGAACCGGGCAAACCAGACGAGTGATTCAAAAGCATCCGGGTTGTGATAAATCTATATCTCGGGTCATCCATAATGAAATCTGGCATATATTCCACAATTGGCCTGCTCAGATCAATTTTTCCATCTTCGGCCAGCTTCATGGCTGCCGCGGCAGTAAACATCTTGCTAACCGAACCGACACAATACATGTCCTTTGTTGTAAGTTCTTTTTCATCATCTTTACTGTACATCCCCGCTTTGTCGCTCACAACAATTTCGCCGTTATCAATCAATGCGTACTGAATGCTTGTTACAGAACCAGACTCCATAAGCGTTTCGATTAGAGTCGCTGAACTTTCTTGGGTGCTGCTGTCAAAACTAGGCAAATCCGCCGAAACCGTTCCCGCTAAGAATGAAAAAACCAGTAATAAAGCTAATGAAATTGAACAAAATCGCTTACTAATCATCTTGCCCTCCATAACTGCGATTTCCTTTTGGCTAAAATAATTCGCTTGTCTAATATCTTATCATGTGAACTATCGCACAACTTAGGCTAGTTTCCAATACAAAATTGTATCCCAATGTTATCTTGAAAAATGCTTATCACACCCAAGAAGGAATAGTATAAGTTTCCGGCTGATTTCTTTACTGAAAAAAGAAAATTTAGATCTTTTCCTCGCTCATTGATCCTGCTTCTTCAACCTCACCAACATTATAATACTTTAGGTTCATTAAAGCTAAATAATCATATCTTTAGCAGCATAAATTCACCGCTTCAAACTATAGCTACCTCTTTTTATAGCGCTGATTGGATCAATTATCGCGCCTAAATTCAATTCTATTTGCTAATCTGTAATGTTGCTAATTGGGCAATGAATTAAGTATACTATGCATATCTATTATTAAATGATAGGAATCTGTATTATGAAGGTGAAAAATTGGCTATTCAAGCAGTAATTTTCGATTTAGATGGAACGATTATTGATTCTATGGGGACTTGGGAAAACATAGATCATTCTTTTTTCACGAACCGCGATTTGAGTTTGACCTCAGATTACTTAAGCGCAGTAAAAACCATGAGCTTTTCAAAAGCAGCACGCTATACTAAGGCTCGTTATGACCTTCCGGAAAGCGAAGAAGAGATTATGCAAGAGTGGATGAAAGTCGCATTAGTTGAATATGAGAAAATTAAGCTTAAACAAGGTGTAAGAGAATATCTGACCTGGCTTAATAATAATGATATTAAAATCGGACTGGCAACCACCAATATACCGCCATTAATTGAGATTGTTTTGAAGAATAATGATGTCAGCCATCTTTTCTCTGCGATCACAACCGGCAGCGAGGTTAGTAGAGATAAAAGTCACCCTGATATATATTTGTTGACTGCGCAAAAGCTGGCAGTAAATCCAGAAAACTGCATCGTTTTCGAAGATACTTTAGTAGGAGTTACCGGTGCTAGCAAGGCAAATATGATCGTGATAGGTATCTATGATGCTTATTCCGCTAAAGACAAGGAGCAGATCCAGGAATTGGCCACGGATTATCGTTATGGATTTGGGCAAATGGTATACAATCACCAACGTTATGCAAGTCTCAGGTAAAAGATATACCGTAATCAGTAAACTATAGAATTAAAGGAAACGAATGATTTTACGGAGGACGAATTTTGGCTTTATTAACAATGCATGGCAATGGTGATTTTCAAAAAATCGTTGATAAGCTGATTAGCGAATTAGAAGACAGTGCTTACAGTTGCCAGCTGGTTGACCGGCTCGCCAAAAATATCGGCACCACTAGAACTGAATTCCTAGTTTTCGAGAAATACTTCATTCGCACCTCCAGCAGAGCTAGCTTATCTGTACTAGTAACCGGGGATCAGTACAATGTAACTGTCAATGCCATAGCCTCAGGAGGCGGACAAGGGGCGATTTTTAAATTAACTTGGGGAAGCGAAGAGAGTTTCTTAAAATCAGCCCAGAGTATTCTTGAACAGATGAATTTTCGAAAAGATAATTAATTATGGAGAATGCAATGGAAAAAAAAATTATACCCTTTCTGGATGAGAATGAGCGCATTAAACAATTACCGGCAAAGTTTCAAACCAAATTGGCAGTGCTTGAATATCTTGCCTCTAAATTTGAAATTGATCGGGATTACACTGAAAAAGAAGTCAATCTTATGGTAGATAACTGGAGCACTCTCGGCGACTGCTTTCTGCTTCGCCGAGAGCTGGTTGACAATGAATTACTAGGACGAACCAAGAATGGAAGCAGTTATTGGCGTATTAAAAAAGATGATTCCTTCAATATTTAGTTGTGTAGGTGTCATTTACTAGATTTGTTTTCGTCTGACATTTAACCTTTGTACAGATAGAAAGATGATTCTTGTTGTATTAGAATTCTAAACAATAATGGCGGTTAATTTATGCTCATTTCAACTGCTTTTGCTTATAAAACATACATAATAATTCTATTTAATGCTGCATTCTTTATCGTCTTGCTTTGTCTTAGCCTCTACATTTTTTTCAGCGCCAAAAAGACTGCTTTGTCATTCAGTTATATAACCATAATGTCCATGATAATGCTCTGGTTGTTAGCGAAAGTCTTTAAATCTGCTTCTCCTAATGTTGAACTGCGCTGGGTTTTTGTAGTTATACAGTATATCGGGGTTGAATTTTTAGGTTATTTTCTGATAATCTTTGCTTATATTTATACTAAGAACCAACTTCCAA
Organism: Syntrophomonadaceae bacterium; assembly: GCA_031553935.1. Lineage (GTDB taxonomy): Bacteria > Bacillota > Syntrophomonadia > Syntrophomonadales > Syntrophomonadaceae > JAISDD01. The sequence continues at coordinate 32,219 of JAVBKS010000027.1, read as the reverse complement.
CTAGAAGGCTATTGTTGCTGCTGGCGATAACGCCAACTCTTTCTTATTTGATCGTAATTACCAATCCTTTGCACATGCTGTTTTTTTCTACTTTTGATTTTTATTATCAAAACCATGGAATCCTTTTTTATATTTTGCAGGTTAATAAATATGCTTACTGGATTGTTGCCGCTGTCCTACTGGCTATTGGATTCATACGCCAGCCCCAAGAAGAGCTTAAAAACTTAACCGGTTTCTTTGCCTTGATATCAGTAATTCCCTTAGTGGCCAATGTATATTTCACCGCCTTCAATATGTTTGATTCCATGCCTTGGATCTTTCCATTTCCGGAATTCGATATTACTCCTGTGGCTGCAGGCTTGGCAATAAGCCTATTTATGATTCCGGCCTTAAAACACAGATTCCTTGACATAATTCCCGCTTCCTACAGCAGACTGTTCGCCGAGATGCCTTACGGAATAGTTTTCATCGATCGCAGAGATAGGATTTATGCCTATAATGCCGCTTTTAAAGAAATGTTTAAATCAGCCGCCGATAGCAGAGATCCAAAAGACATTTATGAACAGGCAATTGAAGAAAATGAAAGTGGTATACATATGGTAGACATTCTCCCTTTTTCCCAAACTAAGAGCAATATCAATACCATCCAAATAGAAGGAATGGTCTACATGGTTAATAATAAGGAACTTAAGAAAGGAGTAAAACTCAAAATATTCACTAACATTACCCAGCTAGCTGTCAATCAGCGCGAATTATTAGCCAAGGAACAAGAACTTGATGCTACCAACAAACGGCTTGAAGTCCTGGAAAACATCAGCAAGGAATTGGTCGCTACTAAAACCAAGACCAGTATTGCACAAAATGTACATGATATTTTAGGCCATAGTTTAACTGTGGTTATTGGGATAGCTAGCCTGGCTGCAACAGATGAGAATGTCAGGTCAATTGATAAAAAAGTTGAGCAGATAAGTAAACTGCTCACAAGCAGCTTAAATGATTTAAAACATGCAATTTTGGGTAAGACAATTGACATTAGACAAAATGATTTGACTAATGCTATCTCCTATCTTGACAATGAAAACATTGAAGTTAATCTAGAGACTGTAGGTTCAGCATATGAACTTCAAGCCGAGCAATCTGAGGCCGTTTTCAGGCTTTGCCAAGAGGCTGTTACCAATGCAATTAAGCATGGAAAAGCGAAGAGAATGAATATAATTCTTCGTTATAAAACTGAAGAAATCGAAATCTTTGCACTTGATAATGGCAATGGATGTAAAGAAATTATTCAGGGATTCGGATTAACTGGAATTGAAATTAGATTTATTGAGCTCGGTGGCCAAGTAAAATTTCGCTCGAATGAAGAAAATGGTTTCAGTATTCATGCAAGGATTCCGCGCGCACTGAACTTATTTATATAATGCTATTCTTGATCGCAAAAACGGTTATTTCCGTTCTGTCGGCAAGACCAGTCAAATCGAGAATTTTTGTGATTCTGTTCTTCACTGTTCCTTCACTGTAATTCAGCATTTTAGCAATAGCTTTATTCGTCTTACCTTCCGCAATATTTTTAATAATTAGGACATCAATTCTATCAAAACTTATACCATCAATTTCAATGCGGTCGCGAGGAACATCAACTCGTTCTCTTTCCGAAAAGAGCGTATAAACATCTTTGTGTACTACAACTAAATTGTTGCAGGTGCATTTAATAGCCATGATTAGCGTCTCCGGCTTAATATCTTTCAATATATAGCCATCAGCCTTGTATTTGCTTGCTCGATTTAAGTTATTAAGGTTTTCGAAAGTCGTCAGCATAATGACTTTAACTGCAGGAAATTCTTGCTTAATTTCTCTTAAAGCCTCAACTCCACTCAATTTCGGCATTTGAATGTCAAGCAGTGCTACATCCGGAGCACATTTTCTCACCAGTTCGACAGCTTCATAACCATCTGAAGCAGTGGCTACAATTTCAATTTCATTGTCCTTGCGCAGCATTTCCTCAAGCATTAATCGAAACAATAGCTGGTCATCAGCTAATAAGACTTTTATCATCAGACATTTCCTCCGGGTCAAAGCTCATTTTTCTGATTGAATTTCTAACCTCAGTATAGACATCCCTAAGCTGATCCGATATTTCTAGAACTACATTCTGATATTCCTGAATCGTACTAAAATCAGTGTATAAGGTTTCTTGAACTTTGTCGTTGATATTATTGATCTTAATAAACAAAACTTGCTGGATTTGTTTTAAAAATCTCAAGCGTGCATTTTCTTCATCAAGTGCCGCCTGTGATCTCACTTTTGCTGAAAGCTTATTGTTAGCTTTTTCTAAGTAAATGATTTGTCTTCGTAAAAGCTCCTCTGATTGTTTAATATCCGTAATATTATGCAGTATTACGTAGCAGCCCATATATTCATATTCGATTATTATTGGGGCTACCGTTAACAAATAGTTCTTGTTGCTGTCCCTTAATTCAATGGCTATCTGGGCTCGATTTACTGATGTTGGGTTTGCAAGAATATCATCTTCGCTATTATTGGAATTGGCTTTGAGATTCTCGTTCAATTGACTTAAGGAATTGATCTCGATTCTAAAAATACTATCATAGTGTTCAAGATTATTGATCTGCAAAAGATTTCCTTTGTAATCAAATATCATGATTAAGTCTTCCATTTCATCGAAAACAGCATGTAAATCGGGCGGATAGAATAAGGCGGTAAAGGTGATAAGATTGCGAAGCTTACTGTATGTTAAATAGCATGCAAATGATAAAAGCGCAGCAATAATAAAGCCGATCCCTATCCAGAAAAAGATTATATCATAATCAAACATCATAATTGCTGCATCTAACAAAAGACAAAACAGCCCGACAACAGTCATCCCCGAGCAAATGTGCAAGAAATAGTGTTTTGAGAAATTGGTATTCCTGACAAAATGATATACATTAAACACGCAAATCAAACTAATCCCCATAATAATGATGATTGTTTTGATAATTAGAGAAGTCTCAAATAGTACCATATTTCTCCTCCGTTAATACTATTTATTAATTCACCTATTTTTTCGAGAGTTAGATATGGCAGATCAACATGAAATATTTCTATTACTTTCTAATATTATACTTGTTTTCTAGTGTTATAAAATAGACAATAACGCAACAAATTTGCTGCAAGGTACTCTATAATATGAAACAAGATAATTACCAGTTGGAGGACGATAATGAAAGTAGCAATTATTAGATGTATGCAAACTGAAGATTACTGCCCGGCAACCCTTGATTTTAAAGCTATTCGCGAAAAAAGCGGGTCTTTCGAAAATATTGAAGAATCCATCGAAATCGTAGGAGTAAATTCATGCGGGGGCTGTCCCGGGAAAAAGGCAGTATTTCGTGCGAAAGAGATGGTAAAACGGGGTGCCGATACCATCGCGTTCGCTTCATGCATTTTAAAAGGGAATCCTATCGGTTTTCCTTGTCCATTCGCAAAAAAAATGATCGAAACAGTTGGCTTAGCCATTGGAAAAGATATAAGAATTCTTGACTATACTCACAACTAGCTCAGAGGCCTAATAGCAGGAAAAAAATAACCCCGCCGAAACGGGGTTATTCTGGTATTCACATGGAGCCGAGCACAGGACTTGAACCCGCAACCTGCTGATTACAAATCAGCTGCTCTACCGATTGAGCTAGCTCGGCGCAAGCAAATTATATTTTAAAGGCTAATCGTCATAAAGTCAAGCAAAAAATACCTTACATTACGCTATTGATATTTTGCATTATATGATGCCATTTGCCCTGAAGTTCTTGATCTCTTCAGCACTAAAACCTTGACTTGTCAAAATTTCATCTGTATGCTCCCCTTTGGTAGAGAAAGTCATCTTTGTTTCTCCAGGCGTATCCGAAAGCTTAAATGGAACCCCGACCACTGCAACATCTTTGCCCGAGCCTTTAACGTTTTTAGCATAGAATAGCATTTCCCGTTCCTTAAAGTGATCAAGTTCCATTATTTCTTCCATATTAAGCGCTGGCGAAAAACACATGTCGTACTTGGCGAAGGATTCAACCCATTCCGTCATATTCTTTTGGGAGATTATTGCTTGAACTTCTGCAATTAACTCTTTCTGAATACTCTTGTCCCATTGTTTTTCAATATACTCAGGATGACCAATAGCTTCACAAAAATTGCGCCAAAACTTCTCTTCCAGAGCACCCAGGCAAACATATCTATTGTCCTTAGTCTCATAGTTTTGATAGAAGGCATAACCACCACTTAAAACTCCACTTCCTCTTTGAGGTAAGATTCCTTCAGCAGACCACTCGCCCAACACATAGGTCATCAGTGTCAAAGCCCCATCCATTAAAGACACATCGCAAAATTGGCCCCTGCCGGTTTGACTGCGTGCTGCCAGAGCCATCAATATCGCTATTACTGAAAATAATGAACCCCCAACAATATCTGCAATCTGAACTCCAGGAATAGCTGGCATTTCTTTATGTCTGCCCATCATTTCAATAATACCCGATAAGCTCAAATAATTGACATCATGGCCGGCAACATCGCGCATGGGTCCATATGTACCATAGCCGGTAACTGCACAATAGATAAGCCTATCATTGATTCCCTTTAATTCATCATATCCTAAACCTAACTTGTTCATGACACCGGGTCTAAAAGGATCAATAACTATATCACTTTGTTGAGCTAACTTTTTGAATATTGCTTTGCCTTGCTCAGCTTTAAGATCCAAAGTCATACTGCGCTTATTGCGGTTACAAGTATAATAACCAGCACCGGTTCCATCAATAAAAGGCGGAGTGGTTCTTATTGAGGCCCCATCCTTAATTTCTTCAATGTTAATAACCTCGGCGCCAAAGTCAGCCAGCATTTGTGAACAAAGCATACCCGGCAGATACCTCGACAAGTCTAATACTCTTATCCCTGTTAACGGACCAATTTTTCCCATAACAAAATCATCCTCACTATTATAATTTTCTCGACTCATCGAAAAACCGCGAAATTGCATATTCAGCAGATAATCATTACATTACTCACAATTTCCGCACGGAATAACTTCATTGCATATTCACGTCTTTCAATATAATCAGACACGAAAGTCAAATGAATTAGCAATCACGTTTATTATTCTAATGTCGAGTGTGATTATATATTAACACACGTAAGCGCTATGATAAAAACTATGTATGACTTGAGTTGTATAAACATATATTTGGAATTTATCCCATCTGTTAACATCAAGGCCGTTATTGATTTGCTCCACATGATTTCTGTAGTTAATAGAGAGAATCCGAGAAGTCTATTTTTGATAAAAAAAGCTACATTACTTATCATACATGTGATATTATATGCTTATACATGTGTTATTTTCTGGCCTTTATCGTTTATTACGAACCATTGATATCGCAGAAGGACTTTAGCAATTTCGTGCACTTTGCCAAATTTTGAGTTGTTTTTAAGGAGGAGTTAATACCGAATGAAATCCATAATACCTTTTACCAAAGAACATGAGATGTACCGCAAAGCAGTCGCTAGTTTTATAGATAAGGAAATGGTCCCCCATGTTAATCAATGGGATGAAGAAGGAGTTTTTCCCCGAGAAATATTCAAGAAAATGGGTGAGAACGGGTATTTGTGTACTTGGGCTGATGAAAAATATGGCGGTGTGAATGGAGATTTTCTCTATGATTATATCCTAGCAGCTGAAACTCATTTAAAAGGAATAAATGGTGGGAATGTACCACTTCATTGCAGTGTGGTAGTACCGTATATCGACGCATACGCTAATGATGAACAAAAGGAACGCTGGCTGCCCGGTTGTGTAAGCGGAGACTTAATCACGGCCATAGCCATGACTGAACCCGGTGCTGGCTCTGACTTAGTTGCTCTCAGAACTAAAGCTGTAAAAGACAATGACAGCTATGTTTTAAATGGCAACAAAACCTTTATCAGCAATGCTGAAATGTGTGATTTGGCTATTATTGCTGCAAAAACTGATCCTAATGCTGGTCACAAAGGAATTAGCTTATTCGTTGTTGAAAAGGGAACCCCAGGATTAAGCGTTGGTAAACAAATACCCAAGATCGGTCTCCACGCCGGTGATACGGCCGAGCTGTTTTTGGAAGACTGCAGAATTCCCGCTTCTAACTTGTTGGGTGAAGAAGGCAAAGGATTTCTCTATCTCATGCAAAAGCTGCAGCAAGAACGCCTAATCGTGTCCGTTTATAACCTTTATATGGCACAACGCTCTCTAAATTTGACCTTGGAATATGTAGAGCAAAGGCAGTTATTCGGTAAGAAACTAAGTCAATTTCAAAATACGCAATTTGTTTTAGCAGAAATAGCAACTGAAATCGAATTAGCCAAGAGCTTTTTGGATCAACTTACTTTAGCACATATAAACAAGGAAAATGTAGTTAAGGAAGTAAGCATGGCCAAATTATGGATTAACGAGATGAATTTTCGCACTGCCAGCCGTTGTTTGCAATTATTCGGCGGATACGGCTATTGCACAGAATATGATATCTCAAGACAATTCGTTGATTCACGTGTTCACACTATCGTAGCAGGAACCTCTGAAGTGATGAAAGGAATCATAGCTAAAGAAATGGGACTTAAATAACAATCGGTAGCTGTAATTGGAATAAGTAACTAATGGTTAATGCCGGATATTTCCGGATTATTAATAAATTAAGGAGGAAAAAGTGATGGCAAAAAACGCTAATGATGTTGTTCTAACCCACTATGCCAGGACCGCATTTGATAAATTTGGAGGCATACTTGCCGATTGGCATAGCTCGGATTTAGCTTCGGCTGTAATCGCTGAACTAATTAAAAGATCTGGACTCAAGCCAGAGTTAATTCAGGAAGCACAGTATGGTAGCTGTCTAGCATCGGAGATCGGCTTAAAGAAAAATATTCCTATTCGGCAAGCACTACTAAAGGGCGGTTTAACCAGTTCAACAATTTCGACAACTTATGACAGAGCTTGCTGTTCATCAACTACTGCAATGCAGGTTGCTTGGAAGCGCCTAAGAGCTGGTATTTGCGATGTCTCAATGGTAATCGGCGCAGATAATTTCCAAAATATGCCCCTAGTTTTCGATCCAAAATTTCGCTGGGATCCCATCTTTAGAGGCAATCTCACTTTAAAAGATCAGTTAACAGCTGTAGGATATGAGGATTGGGGCCGGGTAGCTGTCGATGCCGGTGAAGTTGCCTTAGAACATAATGTTAGCAGAGAAATGCAGGATATGTGGTCAGTTAGAAGCCACGACACCTGGGGCATAGCATTTGAGAAAGGCTATTTCAAAGAAGAAATCTTTCCTTTAGAAATTCAGCAAGGCAAAAAACCGCCAATCATATTCAATACCGACCAATCCCCGCGGCCCGGAACCTCATTCGAAGTTCTGTCAAAACTGCCATTAGTTCCTGGAAGCCCCACCATTACCGGCGGAAATGCACCCGGTCTTAATTCAGGAGCTTCCGGAGTCATTTTAATGACCAGAAAAAGAGCTGAAGAACTAGGTTGCGAACCGGTTGGCAAAATTCTAAATGTCGCAAGTGTTGCAGATAATTACAGATATATTGCAACAGTACCTGGTGCTGCCATTCTTATTAGTGCGGAGATGGCCGGGATTAAGGCTACTGATATTGAAGTAATCGAAATTAATGAGGCTTTCGCCGCCATGCCACTAGTCTCCACAAAGATAATGTCTAAAGGTGACGATGGACTTTGGAAACACTATCAAGATATCACCAATATCAATGGTGGAGCAGTCGCAATAGGCCATCCAGTAGGAGCAACCGGAACCCGTTTAGTCATGACTACACTGCGGGAACTAAAAAGACGGGGTGCAAAATACGGAGCAGCGGCAATTTGCGGAGGCTTAGCTCAAGGTGATGCTGTACTCGTTGAGGCAGAATAATTGAAGTGGATTAATAGAGGGAGGAAATAATAATGGCAAAAAATGCTAACGATGTGGTGATAACACATTATGCAAGAACAGCTTTCGATAAATTTGGTGGAGCTTTATACAATAGCATAACTTATCATCTTTTAGCCGATGTTTACACAGAATTATTGAAAAGATCAGGCCTAAAACAACCCCAAATTAGTGAAATCAATAACGGCTCGGCTATGTTAATGGAAATTGCAACCAAAGGAAATGTGGCAGCCAGACAAGCACTTTTGAGGGCTGATTTTCCGCAAACTACACTTTCAAATAATATTGACCGCTCTTACTGCTCTGGGACTGCAGCAATAGAAATTAGCATGATTAATCTAATGCTGGATGATGCTGAGATTGCTATATCCTCTGGAGCTGATAATGTAGGCCATACTCCATTTTATCTAGAAGCCCAGCGGCTTCGCCACCAAGGTTTTAAGGTGCAAAACTTGCTTCTAAAAGACCAACTGTTAGAACTCGTATATAATTATAAGGGTTTTGGTGATTTAGCAGTAGAAACTGGCGAACTTGCAGAAGAAATGGGAATTAATAAAGACATGCAAGATCAGTGGTCTTTTGATAGTCACAAAAAATGGGAACAGGCTTATAATAAGGGATTCTTTAAAGATGAATTATTTAGTATCACAGTGGCACCTACAGACACCAAAGCAGCTGTAGTGCTGGATAAAGATCAATGCCCGAATCCTGGCATTAAGCTTGAGGATATAGCCAAGCAAGCCTTATTAAGTGGCAGTTCATGCATTTCGCAAGGTAATACTAGCGGAATGGATGCCGGAGCCGCTGGGTTACTAATGATGACAAGAAAGAAAGCGGAGGAGCTTGGCTTAAAACCTTTAGCCAAAATATTGACTGTTGCAAGTTATGCTGATGATCAGAAGAATTCCGCCAAATTACCTGCAGCGGCAATTAGTAAGGGTCTCGCCACTTGTAGTTTAAAATTAGATGATCTTGACCTATTAGAAATCAATGAGACTTTTGCTGCATTTCCGTTAATATCCACCAAGGTTTTAGCAAATAGTGATGCGGGTAAATGGAATCAACTCCAATCAATAACTAATGTTAATGGCGGAGCAATTGCTATCGGAGACCCGGTTTCGGCAAGCGGAACCAGGATAGTTATGACACTTCTGCGAGAGCTGTTATCTCGCGGCGGGAAATATGGTGCAGCTGCAATTTGCGGTGGCATCGGACAATGTGACGCTGTAATTCTAGAAGCTGAGCAATAAGTCATATTTATTAGTTAAATTGAGAATTCGCAAATTTCTAATCCACAGCTCGGGAGTTAGTATTAAGCTCCCGAGCTATTGTTTTCAATTGAAAAAAGCGGCTAGTACTTCCACTAACCGCTTACCCTTATATAAAAAATACTTTTGCCTTAACATTAGGTACTGGCGTCATGCACATCTTATAATATTCATCATCCCCTAATACTGCTTCGTCATGAGTAAGAAGTCTTCTAAAAAACACTCAAGCGGGAAGCCAAAACCACAAGATCTATCAGAGTAGTTATGGGACCAACTACTACTTACTGTAGAGTTGCATGTTGCCCAATTAAATGATCTTTTTCTCCAATAGTTCTTTAATTTGTTCATCGCTATAACCTAATGACTTCACAATATCTGCCGTATTCTCACCTAAATCTGGTGGAGCGGTCCGCCATCCCGGCTTATATGTTGAGAACTTGACCGGGTATCCGAATTGTGATATCTTTCCCTCCACCGGGTCATCCATTTCGAACCATAGACCTCTGCTCTTAACATGTGGGTCCTGCAAAGCATCTCCAAAGTCATTTACCGGAGTTGTACAGACATCATAGTCCTTTAGAATTTCCATCCATTCAGCACGATCCTTAGTATTAATAACATCGGCAATTTCATTTTTAACTTCTGATTGACGTGGTTCTGCAGCAAACATATCTTTCATTAATTCCTCTTTACCTATGGCTTTTAAAAAGTTTGAAAAGAATTTTTCCTCGACATTGCCACTAACTAAATATTTGCCGTCTTTAGTTTGATAGACATCGTAAAATGCATACTTGCCGGAAAGATCATCGTTTGACATTTTGGGGTTGACTCCATCATACATAAACTGAGTCATTCCCAAAACTTGAAATAAAATTGCACTGTCAGTAATAGCAACATCTAAGTATTGCCCCTCTCCAGTCCTTTGCTTGCCATAAATCGCACTAAGGATTGCAACTGTAGCATTATAAGTTCCAGCAATATCAGCAATTTGAATCCCCGGTATAACAGGTCTGCCCTCTTTGGTTCCAATAGTGCTTAGCAGGCCAGCGACAGCCAAATAATTGGCATCATGACCAGGCAGATTACGGTAAGGGCTGTCATGCCCATACCCAGTCAGGGAGCAATATACGATGCCTGGATTAATTGACTTTACTTGTTCATAACCCAAACCCAGTCTTTCCATAGTCCCGGGGCGAAAAGTTTCCATTATCACATCTGCTTCTTGAACCATTTTTAGAAATATTTCTTTGCCTTCCGGCTTGGTGATATTAAGTCTAACACTCTTTTTGTTTCTATTCATTGGAAAGTAACTAATGCATTGCTTGTTTCTCTTAGGTGGAAACCAGCGAATATAGTCGCCACCCATATGATCCTCAATTTTTATAACTTCAGCTCCCAAGTCAGCGAGCATCATTGTACACAATGGTCCAGGTAGTAATCGAGATAAATCTAAAACCTTTACTCCTTCTAGTGGTAAACTCATAGTATTCTCCTTTCTATATCCCAAAATATTTGAATTCACACTAATCCTCACTAAACGAATCAATATTTTTGATTGTCTCGTTATCATGTTTCGTGGCAACAAGAATGGCATTCCAAAACAATTTGCCTTAGAAAGGTAATATTTCTTATATGAAGTTATCAGAATGCGGACATAATTCTAGTAGACAGATATGCATTTAGTAGCAATGAATGATTTGTTCAATTAGAAAGACTCTAACTGTATAGCAATAGTTCTATTTGGAATAGTTTCCTAAAATGGCGGCTAGTGATTTCACTAGCCGCTTAGAATCATGAGAATCTATATTTGTGAAAACACGGACAAATAGATTTGTCTGTAGCGACTGCAAACCGCGTTCACAAAGGGATCGAATAGTATTTTGCAAGCGAATTAGTATTCAGCTTCAACTATTACAGCATCGCCCTGCGCTAAACCGCCACAAATAGCTGCAACTGCATATTTTCCGCCTCTATTTCTTAGTTCGCGCATAGCTGTCATTACTAAGCGGTTGCCGGTTGCTCCCGGTGGATGTCCGATTGCAACTGCTCCGCCGTTGATATTAGTGATCGATTTTAGATAACTCCACTTGCCATCATCGCCATTGGAAAGAACTCTTGTCGAGACTAATGGCATTGCTGCAAATGCTTCATTGATTTCAATTACTTCGATATCATCTAATTTTAAGCCGTTGGTTTCACAGGCATTCATTATTGCTTTTGCCGGTACAGATGCAATATATCTGTAATTGTCAGCCATGCTTGTGCATCTTAAGATTTTTGCCAGTGGCTTCATTCCTAATTCTTCAGCTTTTTTGCGGGTCATCAGAACCATACCGGATCCACCGGCATTAAGTCCAGGTGCGTTTCCGCCAGTTACGGTTGGGCTTCCGTATACAGTTGCTAATTTGGAAAGTGCCTCAACTGTTGTGCCGGGACGAGGTTGGGTATCCTTATCCATCGTTATGGTCTTTTTGCCCTGTGCAATTTCGATGGGGAATATTTCATCGTTGAAATATCCTTTTTCAAAGGCTTTGCTCCACTTTTCATGGCTGCCAGCTGCCCATTCATCCTGCATTTCACGGGTAACTCCATGTTCTAGTGCTACTTCTCCGGCGTCCTTAGATACCACTCCGAATCCTGGGTAGCCAGCGCCCACCATGGTGTCGGTTAGTTGTACATGAGCGATTCTATTGGGCTCATGCCGCACTTTTGAATCCATGATTAGGGGTACGTTTTGCATATTGTCAGCTCCGCAGCTGATAATTATTTCTGATTCACCATATGTCAGTTGTCTCCAAGAAAACTGCACAGCACTGGTGCCAGAACAGCAAGCTCTATTAATAGTAGCCGATACTGTACTTACTGGGAAATCAGCGTGCAATAAGGCTTGGCGAATGGGGATATCTGTATATACTCCAGCTTCAAGCAACAGCGCGGTTGCATAATAAATCTCATCTATCTGCTCTGGTTTTAACCCGGATCTCTTTATGAGTTCCCTTAGTACTAATTCAGCAAATTTCGTACTATGAACTCCATGACATACGCCACCAAATCTATCGATAGGGGTTCTTGCATAACTAACTATTACAACATCATTTGCATTTTTTGACATTTATTGTTTCCTCCCAAAATATAAATACGTAATTATAGCAGCATTAGCGTTCTGCGCTAATACCAGTGCCTAAAGTCTCTATACGACTTATCCACTCGATATTTATTCTTTAATATACTAAAGGCTAACTATGAGCAATTTTACCAACTATTATCATAGCCGGCATTTGTCAAGCCTTCAAACGGTATTCCTATTTCATTCGTATAACGAGGGCTATCACCACCTTATGCCACAGTTTTAGCGTAACTATATAGTAACACGTGTGCATGAAAAAACTCAACACTCCGCATACAAATTACACGCATGTTTGTCCGCATTTGGATTGAATCCAGTGAACGCAATTGCTCATTGCGATTTCAAAAAAGCTAATTTTCAAGCCTATTTCGGTAGTCAACTCGAACTATATTATATACAATACCCTCCGTCGACTAGAAGCGTTGTGCCGGTAATAAAAGATGCTTCTTCACTGGCCAAAAATAGCATAGCGTTGGCAATTTCATGAGGTTGTCCGTGTCGGCGAATCGGATGTAATGAAACGCTGTAATCATAAAGAGCTTTGTTGTCTTCAAAGGCTACCTTAATGATATCGGTCTCGGTTGTACCTGGGCATAAGGAGTTAATTCTTATGCCTTCAGCAGAATAAATCTTTGCTAGTCCTTCAGTAATTTGTTTTACTGCTGCTTTGGAAGCAGAATAAGCTAAAGCAGAAGGCCGGGCAACAAATGTTGCACTTGATGCAGTGTTAATGATATTCCCCCTGCTCTCTTGTGAGAGCATTTGTCGAATAGCATATTTATCACAATAAAAAACTCCTTTAACATTGACATCAAATGTTAAATCAAAGACTTCTGATCCTTGTTCTAAGGGATCTGAATATTGCATAATTCCCGCATTAGCGCACATAATGTCAAGTTTGCCGTATTTTTCTACTGCGAACTCAATCAAGCCCTTAACTTCCTGCTCCTTCGTAACATCTACTTTATAAAAAACTGAATCTAGTCCCATTGAATTCAGCTTATCGGAAAATGCCTGGCCTTCATTTTTAATATCAGCTACAACAACTTTTGCTCCCTCTTTTGCAAATAATTCACATGCTGAAGCCCCAATCCCTTGAGCGCCACCAGTAACAATGGCAACTTTGTTCTCGAACCTCTTCATCAAAATTCCTCCTTATTTTTCATTGCTATGGATTAGTTCGGCTTGCATTTCTTGATACAATATCCGAAATTCGTCTGTTTTCTTTCTATCTTCCTATGGTCTGGCTTGCTGTTACTTAGTAATTAGCTATAGTCATCCAGATAGATTAATCTCCTTCAAATAGCTTGAATTAGATAAGGTTTTGAAAAGGTCTTTCTCTATTTCGTAATTATTATAGTCCGATTTCTTTTGCAATAATGCCCTTCATTACTTCAGAAGTCCCAGCAACAATACTATATATCCTACTGTCAACAAATTGTTTGGAGATATCGTATTCTTCACAATAACCATACCCTCCAAATAGTTGCAGGCAACGATCAGCAACTCTGAAATTCATTTCATTTACCCATAATTTAGCCATACTTACTTCTTTGACGACGTTTTCATTGTTCATATGTGCAATAACTAGTTTTTCAACAAAACTTAATCCAACTTCGATTTCGGAAGCAACATCAGCCAAAACAAATTGGGTATTTTGAAATTGGCTTAATTTCTTGCCAAATAATTGCCTTTGCTGAACATATTCCATGGTTAAATCCAGAGAGCGTTTGGCCATAAATATATTAACTACTGCACTAAGAAGCCTTTCCTGTTGCAGTTTCTGCATTAAGTAGACGAACCCTGCTCCTTCTTTGCCCATCATATTCGCTGCCGGTACCCTACAGTCCTCAAAGAATAATTCTGCAGTGTCGCCGGCATGAAAGCCTATTTTCGGAATGTTCTTTCCTCTTGTAAAACCGGGCGTATCCCGTTCGACCACGAATAGGCTAATCCCTTTATGACCTGCTTCTGGGTTAGTTTTGGCAGCAACAATAGCTAAGTCATTGTTAAGTCCATTACTTATAAACGTTTTGGAGCCATTTAGTATATAGCTGTCTCCATCTTTTACTGCTCTGGTTCTCATAGCTAGCAGATCAGAACCGGCACCAGGCTCAGTCATAGCGATTGATGTTATTAAATCTCCGCTGACGATTCCGGGCATCCAACGGTCTTTCTGCTCCTCTGTGCAAAAACTTTGGAAATACGGAGCAACAATGGAGCTATGCAAGCCAATGGTTAAGCTGTTGGCTCCCGCTTTCATGAATTCCTCATGAGCAATATAATCGTACAAAAAGTCGGCGTTAACCCCGCCATACTTTTCATCTGCCCAAGTGCAAAGGTAACCATTATCGCCCATCTTCTTGAACACTTCCCTTGGAGGTGCACCATCCTTTTCCCATTGAGCATAATATGGCATTACTTCATTTTCTATGAAGTTTGCCAGTGCAGTTCTGAACATTTCATGTTCCCCATCATATGGTAAAATACTCTTCATCGTAATCCTCCTTATAAATAGGTTTTCGATGCCATTTCCTGAATTTCGTTCATTAAGATTAGCATCACGATCATTTTCAACTAAACCCTGAAAAGAATAAGGCAAAAGCTAATAGCACGCCTTATTCTTTTCGGATACGATCAGAGCAATTATTCTACTTCGATTAAGACTGCATCGCCTTGGGCAAGTCCGCCGCAAATTGCAGCAACGCCAAAGCGTCCACCTCTGGCTTTTAGTTCAGGAATCATTGTCATCACCATACGCGCGCCAGTCCCGCCTAAAGGATGTCCGATTGCAATGGCTCCACCGTTAACATTAGTAATACTCTTAATATGTGCCCATTTACCGTCGTCATTATCAGACAATACTCTCGTTGCCGTCAATGTAACTGCGGCAAAGGCTTCATTGATTTCTATAACATCAATGTCGTCTAATTTTACGCCGTTCATTTCCAGGCATAGCTTAATTGCCTTGCCAGGAACCGTAGCGATATTATTATAATGCTCAGCAATGCTTGTGACTTTATAAACCTTTGCTAAAGGAACTAAACCAAGTTCATCTGCTTTTTTTCTGGTCATCAGAATTAAACCAGCTGACCCGGTATTAATCCCCGGGCAGTTTCCAGCTGTTACAGTTGGACTGCCATATACTGTAGGCAATTTCGATAGTTGCTCAACAGTTGTTCCCGGTCTAGGTTGTTGGTCTTTATCAAAAATGAGCGGTGCTTTATTCTTGCCTTGAGAAACTTCTAGAGGAAATATTTCATCTTTGAAAAATCCCTTATCAAAAGCTTTCCCCCATTTTTCATGGCTTCCTACCGCCCATTCATCTTGCATTTCACGCCCAATACCATGCGCGACCGCAACTTCGCCAGCATCTTTTGAAACTATGCCAAATCCTTTATAACCAGCTCCAATTAGAGTATCAGTAAGTTTAAGATCACCCAATCTTGATCCTTGCAGTCGATATTTTGGATCTAAGAATAACGGAATGTTCTGCATGTTATCGCCGCCAGTTACCATAGCAACATCAGTATCACCATAGGTTAAGAATCTCCAGGCGTATTGAATAGCAGTAGTGCTTGAGCAACATGCTCTATCAATATTGTTGGAAAGTGTGGTTACAGGAAAACCTGCCTTGAGTAAAGCCTGACGAGCAGGAATATCAGTCAGCATACCAACTTCGATTGCCGTAGCAGTACCATGATAAATATCCGTAATTTGTTCAGGTTTAAGTCCGGATTTTTTCAACAATTCTTTCATAACTTCTGCTGCTAATTCAGAACTATGAATATTCGCTAATGGTCCTCCCATTTTGTCAATCGCAGTTCTGGTATAGGTTGTTATAACGATATCGTTGGCTTGCTTTGCCATTAGATCTCCTCCAATTTAAGTTTTATTTTTCAAGTAGTGGCCAATACATTCTGTTTTGTGAATTGCGTCTCTTATAGGCCGATTTCTTTGGCAATGATTCCTTTCATTACTTCAGAAGTTCCGGCTACAATGCTGAATAGTCTTGAATCACAGAATTGCTTAGAAATGTCATATTCTGTGCAGTAGCCATAACCTCCAAATAATTGCAGACAGCGACTCGCAACCTTAAAATTCATTTCATTAATCCAGAGTTTTGCCATACTTACTTCTTTCGCAACATTTTCATTGCTCATATGAGCCAAGGTCAGTTTTTCGATAAAACTCTCTCCAACCTCGATTTCCGAAGCAACTTCTGCTAACACGAATTGGGTGTTCTGGAACTGGCTTAATTTCTTGCCGAATAGTTGTCTCTGCTCTACATATTCCATGGTAAGCGCTAATGATCGTTTGGCCATAAAGAGATTACATATTGCACTAAGAAGCCTTTCTTGCTGAAGCTTTTTCATTAAATAAACGAATCCGGCTCCCTCTTGACCCAAGAGGTTTTCTGCAGGAATTCGGCAATCCTCAAAGAACAATTCCGAGGTATCACCGGCATGGTAGCCGATTTTATGAATCAAATTACCCCGAGAAAATCCTGGAGTGTCTTTTTCCACCACAAAAAGACTCACTCCTTTGTGCCCTGCCTCGGGGTTCGTCTTCGCAGCCACAATAGCAATATCCGCATTAATGCCGTTGCTGATAAATGTTTTCGAACCATTAATAATATAATGATTACCATCTTTTACTGCTTTGGTCCTCATTGAAACCAGATCAGAACCTGCTCCCGGCTCAGTCATGGCAATGGCAGTTATTATTTCTCCACTTACGCAACCAGGCATCCATCTATCCTTTTGCTCATCATTCGCGAAAGAATCAATATAGGGCACAACTACTCCGCTGTGCAGGTTTAATGTGAGGCTATTGCCACCTTTAAGCATTAATTCTGAATTAAAAATATACTCATACAGGAAATCGGCATTAACCCCACCGTATTTTTCATCTACCCAAGTACAGAGATAACCGTTATCACCCATTTTTTTAAATAGTTCTCGCGGAGGAAGACCTGCTTCCTCCCAGTCCGAATAATATGGCATTATTTCTTTATCAATAAAACTACTATAAGCGCTGCGAAACATCTCATGTTCGCTGGTAAATGGCAACAGACTACGCATGTATGACCCGTCCCTCCCTTTGCAATGCTAAAATTTAATACATTGCTTATTGTAAATGCTTACACATGTATTATAAAGAGTTTTTTTTATTGATGGTATGCTGCCGGCCACAGGTTCCTGAAGGCAGCCTTTCTGAGCTCACCTCTAAAATCAGGATGAGCTATTTCAATCAATGCTTCAGCACGCCCTCTAGCTAATGCATGACGGAGATCTGCGACTCCAAATTCGGTAACAATCAGGTCGGCATAATGCCTTATAACTCCCATTACGGTTCCGGGCGGCATTTCCGAAACAATTGCCGATACTCTCTCTCCGCTCGGCAAGTTTCTAGTGGAATTCAGTAAAGAAAATGCTCTTCCACCGTTTGACCATTTAGCGCCTAGCTGGAAATTAAACTGTCCGCCTAGACCCGAAATTTGGCGATGTCCCAATGTTTCACAAGTTGATTGACCATATAGGTCAATTAAGAGGATATTATTGATAGCCTTAATATTGTCGACCTGGGCAATCACTCTCGGATCGGCAACATATGCTCCCGGCATCATATTAAAAGCAGGATTCTCTCGGCAGAATTCATATAGGTTCTCGTCGCCGACAACAAATGCTGCGACCGTAATCCCTTTGTTAATAGTTTTATGAAGATTATCAACCACGCCTTTGTTAATCATGTCTAGATGACCATTAACTAAAACTTCAGTATGAAGCCCTAAACCTTGGCGCTTATCTAGGTTCCTGGCAACAGCTTCGGGGATTTGTCCAAGTCCAATTTGGATACAATCTCTATCTTTAATATATCCAGCCACATAGTCACCGATCGATTTTTCTTCGTCTGATAGCTGAATATCGCCAGTTTTGTAATAAGGTATATCTATGGAGTATTCAACGAAGGCATCGAATTCGGTTACATGCATCCAGTTATCACCGAATACTATGGGCAATTTATCATTGACTTCAGCCATTACATATTTTAGTTTTCCTGCTTTTCTGCCTTCATGAATGCTAGCCTTGTGAACGAAGTTGCAAAGGGACAGATTAACATAACCATCTTTATTCGGAGGAGTAACCATACAGGAATAAGCGTCGCAGATCGGTGCCATAAACTTGTGAGAGTCATAGGCTTGGGCCACGATTACATCTCTAAGACCAGCTCCGCAGAGCGCGCGCGATGGACCTGGCATTGCAAAACCGGTTGCAAGCTTAACTTTTTCGAATTGCTGTTCATTGAAAGCTTTGTCCCAGAATTGATGATACCTCATTGCAATACTTTCACCGAGCAAAAAGTTCTTAGTATTATTGACCAGATGGTTGATCAGGGCTTCATACATTTTTTCACTGTTAGTCTTGGCGCCAACTTCCATAAACATGAACCAATTGTCTTCAATTTTGCTAACCGCTTCCTCATGAGTCATCAATTTGCTATTATAATAATCTCTCCAGTTTGCCAAACTAATCCCTCCTCCAAAATTTTAAAAAACTATTTACCTTTGAATTCTGGTTTGCGTTTTTCAATAAAGGCTTTTAGGCCTTCGGTGTGATCTTCAGTTGCGAAAAGATATGCAAAGCATTTCTGATCGAACAAAAGCGCAGAACCCAAGTCTGCATGAATTGAGTTATTGAGTGATTGTTTCGTGATATTTGCAGTAATTGGGGCTTTTGATGCTAGTAGGGTTGCGACTTTTTTGGCTTCAGCCATTAAATTTTCAGGTTTTACAACCCTGGTGATTAATCCAATACGATGTGCAGTATCAACAGTGATCGGCTCACCGGTTAATACCATATCTTTCGCCCAGCCTAAACCAACTATTTTTGATAGTCTTTGGGTTCCGCCGGCAGCTGGGAACAAACCTAGATTTGACTCTGGTACGCCAAGCATACTTCCTTCAGCAGCAATCCTGATGTCACACGCCAGTGCTATTTCAACTCCGCCGCCAAAAGCTAAACCGGCGATAGCAGCAACAATTGGCTTACAAAAGCTTTCAATTCGATTGAAAATTGCGTGGGTTTTCGCTATAAATTTTTCGACATCAGTAGCTGTTACGGTCAGCATATAAGCAATATCTCCACCGGCAGCAAATACTTTTGGACTACCGGTTAGGATAACAGCCTTCACCTCATCATCAGCCTCGATAATATCTAGAATCGATGTGAGATCTATTAGCACATCGATGTCCAAAGCATTCATAACCTTAGGCCTGTTCAAGGTCATTATGCCGATATTACCTTCCTTTTCATACAACATTGTTTTAAACTCCATAATAATACCTCCCTATTTTTTTATTGATTTAGAACGAATTTAAGAGTTGCTGGATTATGATCACTATTCAGATTTTGATCATAATCTTCACAAGATACGCTAAGCTAGTCCGAAAACATTTTCGCTTATTCTCGTTTCAACAACAGCAGCACTGCTATTGTTCACTAGTTTTTAGTTTTCGAACCCATAACCAAATCCCCATTAAATCATCTTGTGGGATATTAGGCTTTGGTTACCGCTTGAAATTGTTTTTGGATTTTTGTCGATTACGGCCTATGACTATTCGCATCAGTTACTAAGTCTTCGCTCGCTGGCATTGCAGTTAGATTTATTCATAGATATGATCCCAATTCTTTGGCTGCATCATGTAATAATCATGATTAAGCCCATGAATTAGCTTTGATCCTGTGTGTTAAGTTTGAAGTAGCATGTATGTTTATATGATAACACATGTATGAGTAAATACAAGTGCATTTTTTCTATTTCGAATTATTTTCATGTTGAATGTCACATCAGGCTATATTATAATGATTGAGTTTAGATGCCTAATTCTAAAATACTATCAAGAATATGAGTGATGATTTGACTACTAATACACGTTTAATGATTCTGCGAGAGTTTCGCAAGATGTTAATGGAGCAAGGATACGAAAAGACTACGATCCGAGGACTTGGTGATGCCTGCGGTATCCCACATGGAAATATCAGGTTTTATTTTAATAAAAAAGAGTACCTGCTTATCGACCTATTAAATGAGACTTTTTCAACCGCTAGTGATATTATCGCTAAAAGCGTGAACTGGCCTAAAGATTCCGATTCATTCTTCAAGCTCATTATTATAAATATGCTGGTGGTGTACCTTATTAGCAGAGATGAGAGCAGCTATCGATTAATGGCTGAAATTTCTGATATCATGCCTGCTCTGACTAGTAGAGTCCGAGTCTTTCGCACGAGTGTGCAAAATGTAATGAGAATAATGAAGTTCCCCGTTAGTGATATAAATATCAGGAATTTCAGTATTGCTGCCATGCATACTTTTCATGCACTATTGAGTGACTCATACCACTCCGACTTACCGCTTAACTATCATAATATTTTTGTAGTTCTTGGGCATACATTCGGGATTTTGGAATTACCTGAGACCGAGGAGTATATTGAGAAAGCGCGAATATTTTTTAGGCAAATGGATAAAAAACAATTCGAGCAAAAATACTATATTGCTCTTAATCCAACTATTATCCGTGATAATGAAAACGCGGCTGAAATCTAATTATTTTATCATAAATACTTTGCAAAATGGGGCGGCTTAGAAGTTTAGTTCTGAGGACGCCCCAAATGTTATTTATGATTATCTATATAACTGCTTGACACTTTATTTTCAGGCGCTGGTGATGGAAAAGGAATCTAAAACTATCTGGGTTGCATTCTGATGGCGCCGTCTAAACGAATTACTTCGCCGTTTAGCATAGGATTTTCTGCGATCTGTTGGACCAGTCTTGCAAACTCATCTGCATGTCCTAATCTCGGAGGGAATGGAATCATTTTTCCAAGTGCTTCTTTAACTTTGGGGTCTAATTGCCCTAATACTGGGGTATCAAACATGCCAGGCGCTATGGTCATACATCTAATGCCATCACCTGATAAATCTCTAGCCATAACTATGGTCATGGAATTGATCGCTCCCTTGGAGGCAGCGTATGCGACTTGACCAATTTGTCCTTCAAATGATGCAACCGTAGTTGTATTTACTATTAATCCTCTTTCGCCATCTGCGTTGGGCTCGTTCTTGTACATTTCAATTGCGGCTCTGCGGCTGAAATTAAATGCTGCAACTGTATTAACATAGAGAACCTTTATAAAGCCTTCCATATCATGCATTTTTCCCTTTTTGCAGTCAGCAATCTTTGCAGCCAAACCCATGGCGGCATTGTTGTGCATGATATCAATTCTGCCAAACTTTTTCATTGCAAATTCAATGCAAGCTTCAACTTGAGCATCATCACTGACATCACATTTGAAAAATGCCGCATTTCCGCCCATCTCGGCTTCTAATTTCTTTCCTCTTTCTTCATTTAGATCAACTATTACTGCTTTTGCTCCGCCCTTTACGAATCTTTCGACAGTAGCCTGACCTAATCCCGATGCTCCACCGGTAACAACTATGACTCTATCCTTTAAATCCATTTATAATCCTCCTTATAATGTTCAAATTATGCATGCTTACTTACAGGACCAGTTTAATTCTAGTTTTTCGACATCTTAAAAGTATAAACCACCACCTCTCAAGATTACTCGAAGGAAATACCAATATTTACTTTATCATTTTGGTTTCTGCAATTTCTTAAGTACAAAGACTGTTACTCATACATGTATTGTTATAATAATATCACATGTATTGCATAATACAATAGCTATTTCTTTATAGCTCTCTCTCCCTATGCTTAAAATCTTACAATTATGGATAATAATTATTTGATCATAATGAATGGTGATTTCCTTGGGCATGAGCGCAGAATTTTAGGCATTGATTTTCAAAATAATTGGCCTTGCGCCGCTGAGTTATCGGCCTGCTGAACGCAGACCATAAAAAAAAGACTTCCAAATCAAACAGGAAGTCTTTATCTTACTAGGATATTTTTATTTACAGCTCATCGCGGTCTTCTAAATACTTTTCTAATTTCCGTTTTACCCTTTGTAAAGCATTGTCGATTGATTTCACGTGGCGTTTAAGTTCTACTGCTATCTCCTGGTATGATTTTCCTTCTAAATATGACATTAAAACTTTCCATTCTAATGAAGATAATATCTCACCCATTTTCTTTTCAATAAAGACAAACTCTTCTCTGCTTATAATGATCTCCTCTGGATTAGTGAGCTTGCTCGTTGAAAGAATGTCTATCAAAGTCCGGTCAGATTCCTCATCATAGATCGGTTTGTTCAATGATATATAGGAATTAAGCGGTATATGTTTTTGCCGGGTTGCGGTTTTTATCGCTGTAATAATTTGTCTGGTTATACATAGTTCTGCAAAAGCTCGAAATGATGTCAGCTTGTCTAACTTATAATCACGAATAGCTTTAAATAACCCGATCATTCCTTCTTGAATAATGTCTTCCTTATCTGCACCGATTAGGAAGTACGATCTAGCTTTCGCGCGAACAAAATTTTTGTATTTTTCAAAAAGGTACTCTATTGCTTCTTGATTTCCCTCTTGTGCCATCTCCAATATATCTTCATCTGTCATCTCCGCTAACACTAATTGATCTCTTTTTACGGCAAGAGAAGTCGGCATTGAATCGCCTCCACATGTTTCTTTATTAAATCCTGACACAAGTTGTTAACATTCACGTAATTATATCAACAACCAAAACCTCAGTCAATAATCTATAGGTCACTGTCTTTTATCATTTGCTAATACAAATAATATACTATTATTGTTAATTTTGTAAATAATTATATTTTTTTATTTCGAAGAATCTCAAATAAAATTATGCCAGCTACTACTGAAGCATTGAGTGAAGAGATTTCTCCCTTCATGGGAATATTAACGCAAAAATCGCAGTTTTTCTTTACTAAATTTCTTATGCCATGCCCTTCATTTCCAATTACTAAGGCCACTCCTTCAGGCCAATCAACATTGTAGTAATTATTAGAACTAGCCATATCTGTGCCAATCACCCATAAGCCTTGGGTTTTCAAGTGTTTTATCACTTGGGTAAGATTAGTTTCCTGAGCAATAAGCATATGTTCAATAGCTCCAACCGAAACTTTGGCTACGGTTTCAGTAATCGGGCTTGACCCATGTCTTGGTATTATTATTCCATGAACACCTGCACACTCTGCGGTCCTGATAATTGAACCCAGGTTTTGCGGATCTTCGATTCCATCTAGGATTAGAATAAATGGTGCTTCTTGTCTTTCAGCTGCAAGAATCAGTATATCTTCAACTTCTGCATATTCGAAAGCATCAACTTGAGCAACTATTCCTTGATGGTTGCTTTCTTTGTACAATTGATCAAGCTTGGTTTTCGGGACATGCTGAATAAATACTCCTCTTTTTTCGGCATCTTTGATTAAACTACTTAAACGGCGATTCGTCAATCCTTCCTGGATGTATATCCGGTAAATACGACGCTTGCCCTTTAAAGCTTCCATTATACTGTTTATTCCGGCTATCTTTCCTTGCACTTTGTCCACCTTTACAAGTAATTAAACAATCCATCGGTAAGAACAATCTGAGCATAGTGTTCTGCCGCAAAATTTCTGTCGTAATCAATGTCTGCAAATAATGGCGGCAATTTGTCTTGAAAACAAAGCAACAGCGGTATAGCCACTTGCCTCATTTGGGGATGAGCAGCTATATCACAACGTAAGCGGAAGAAGTGCCTCCACTCCCTCATATTATATGTAACAACAATTTCTGTTTTTAGAGAGTTTGGTAATACCGAGCGTGCTTCCTGTGCCGATCTACCCGCTTTCAGCATCTCCATGTATTTATCTTCGGCTACTTGACAAGCAGTGCACCACATCTCATATGCCTGGATATCATTTAAGAAGAAATAGGGCTCGATTACGCTTATTTCATTGCCAAATTTATCACGGTCATAGCGACAGTAGCGGGTTGATTCCTGTGAATAAGCTGCAATTCTATGGCGGACTATCTCATGAGATATTCCCCGGTCTACGATAAACATTACTGTTATCTTCTCATGCTCGATTATCGACTCATGACCACTCCTAATTTTGTCTTGCAGAAACTTGTCATTAGGGGCATCGTTTTTCATCTGGTCTTCAGATTTATAACAAACTCGTGTATATCTTTCCAATCTTCTAAGCACACTTGTCTGCAAGTCTTCTACCGGAACAAGTATTCGAGGTTGTTGAATGATCACGATGTTACCTCCAGTTTCTAAGCAACGATATTTCAGATGTAATCCGATCTACTTCCCGGTAAATTATACAGGATAACAACTAGCTAATCAATGCGCTCCAAGTTCTAGCTGGAACTATTAAAACGATCGTGCTCAGCATATGCTTGGTTTACTAATTGAAAGAGGCGTTCTTCATCACCTTTAAGATATAGATAACCAATTAGCGCTTCGAAACCGGTGCTCAGATTATAGTCAGCAGGGTTAGCATTTTTGGGCGCGGTACTCTTAGCATTGCGCCCTCTCCTGACTAAATCCTGCTCACTAACTGATAGAGTTGGCAAAATGGCTTTTACTATCCGGGCTTGGCTCTGCGCATTGACATATCCAATAGTTGAAAGATGCAAATCCTTGATTCTATGTGGCCCGGCAAGTGCAACTCGCGTGCGCACGAATAACTCGTAAACCGCATCGCCAATATAGGCTAACACCACCGGCGAAAGGGCCCGTAAGCTATCTTCATCTAACACTTCATGCTTCAGCATTTTTCCACCTTGTACCCTCAGGGGTATCTTCAATCAGAATTTGTGCCATGTTTAACTCCTGTCTTATCAAATCCGCGAATTCAAAGTTCTTTGCCGCCTTTAGTTCATTTCTGATTTCTAACACTTTAGCCAACAGGGATTCAACCTTAAGGCTGTTTTCGTATTTGCAGCGCGGCCCCTCTGCTGTATCTTCAATGACAATCTGCTCCTCATTAAGTACATCGCGCATTCTATCAGCTAAACCGTAATTTTTTGCTGCGCGCGCTGAATTTCTTACATTTATCAAAGCTGCTAGAATTGAGTCTGCCTCTGGATTAGATTCGTTTCTAATTTGCGAGAAAAATCCAAAAATCTTACCCAAATTTTCGAAATGGTTACTGGCTAACTTAACAATAATCGTGGAAAGTGTGTCAGTCTTGATTATATGACTTAAGAATATGTTAATTTCTCTGCCCAGTTCAAATAAATGGCCGATGGCTTTGGCGGTGTTAAAGTCATCATCCATAGCCTCAATAAACTTCTCGTGCAGCTGGGCTATTGCCATAACAAAGTTTGTTTGCTGTTCAGTAACGGTCACATCCTCATGTCGGTAGTATTCGCTGAGCAGAGCGTTCAATTTCGTTTCTAACGCTATTGCGCCTTGATTCTTAGCAGCTGTACCTAAGGCTGAAAACAGCTTGGTATAGTCGGTTACGATATCCCTAATAATGTTGGAATCCATTTTACTTAGCAACTCATCAACCAGACTAACGGTATTTTTCAATCTTGCCAATGCACGCCGAGCTTCCTCGAGTTTGGTATCATCGAAATCCAGCGGGCTGCGATAGTGAGTATTAATTAAGTAGAAACGAACCACATCAGGGGGGAACTTTGCCAAAATATCGCGTAAGATAAAGAAGTTTCCCAATGATTTGGACATCTTCTCTTGATTTACAGTGATAAATCCATTGTGAAGCCAGTATTTAACAAATTGTTTCCCGGTTAGGGGTTCAGCTTGAGCGATTTCATTCTCGTGATGCGGAAATATTAAATCACTGCCTCCCCCGTGAATATCGATTGAATCACCCAGATAACGTGTTGACATCACCGAGCATTCAATATGCCATCCAGGCCTGCCATCTCCCCAAGGGCTTGACCAAAACAGTTCCCCTGGTTTGGCTTCTTTCCATAAAGCAAAGTCGACCGGTTCTTCCTTACGGTTATCGATTTCAACCCGTGCACCCGCCAGCATATCTTCAAGCGAACGGTGAGATAGCTTACCATATTCAGTAAATGCCTTCACTCTATAGTAGACATCACCGTCTACTTGATAAGCATATCCGAGTTGAATCAATTTGCTAATAGCTTCAATAATATCAGTAATATGATCACTTACCCTTGGATAAACCTGAGCCCTTTTTATCCCTAAGGCATCGGCATCAACAAAGTACTCATCAATGTATCTGGCTGCAAGATCTAGGGGCTCCATATTTTCTTCCGCTGCCCGATTAATTATCTTATCATCCACATCAGTAAAATTCTGTACATAGTTTACATTGTAGCCCTTGAAGTCCAAGTAGCGCCTTACCGTATCAAAAACCACTAATGGCCTGGCATTGCCTAAATGAATATAGTTGTAAGTTGTGGGCCCGCAAACATACATTTTCACTTCTCTAGAATCAACTGTAAATTCTTCCTTGGAACTTGTTAAGGTGTTAAATAATCGCATGTTTTATCTCTCCTTAAAAATATTAGCCTTTCGTCTCTTAGAGACGAAAGGCTAACTTCCGCGTTTCCACTCTTATTGGATAAAAATATCCCACTCAAAGCTTTTTAACGATTTACCGTGCACACTTACTTGTTTTCAGTATGCCTGCTCCTCAGCGCACTTCCAGGGCATCTCTCTTCAAAAGGCTTTCAGCCTCGGCCTTTTTTCTCTTTAAGCGATTGCCATTTACTCTTCTGATTCATTGCATTTAATATTTGATTTATAAAATTATATGCCGCTTAATAAATTAATGTCAAATTTCTATCTAATTTGGTGTTAATATTCGCTTGTCGGTGCCTCTTTCCACTATATATAGAATCATGTATGCCAAGATACTAAATAAACTACTAAAAAATTGATTCCGTAAACACGGAACTCTCCAGGAGACTAGGCTTGGATGGCGGTAAGTGCTGAAGTCAAGCGTCTCAAAGTTTCATCCCTACCCCAAATATTAATCATAACCGGCAGTTCCATGCCATGAAGCTGGCCGCTTAAAGCACATCTTAAGGGCATATACAGTTGCTTAGCCTTAATCTTTAATTCCTTGACGGTACTCTTTAGAAAAACTTCCAGAATACTAACCTCCAAGTCTTCCGGCAGATTATTCTTGATATGACATAGCACTTCGATTACTCCATCATCTTTTAATACATTGAAGGCTTCTTCGCTAATTTGACAAGGTTCAAATAATATCTGAAGATGAGAATCCAATTCACCCAGAAAAACCAGTCGCGGCTGTAATGATTTCGCAAGATTGTTAAATTGCTGTTCATTTAACTTATTAATATCAGCAGCATAATTTGACTTAGAAACAAAATCAACTAATAGTTGCTTATAATCGAGCAGGCTTTTGCTGAGCAGATACTGTTGGTTTAGCCAATTCAGTTTATCAAGATCAAATACAGCCGGGCTCTTAGATACCCGCTCCAGGCTAAAAGCTTTGCCCAGATCGGCCTTTGTCATGATCTGGTTCTCTCCTTCCGGAGCCCAGCCTAATAGGGCTAAAAAATTAAACATTGCTTCCGGTAAATAACCCAGATCTCTATACTGGAACAGTGAGGTCGCTCCGTGGCGCTTGCTCATTTTCTGCCTGTCCTCTCCAAGAATTAGAGAGATATGTGCAAAAAAAGGTTTATCAAAACCAAGAGCTTCGTAAAGCATAAGCTGGCGCGGAGTATTAGAGAGGTGTTCCTCTGCTCTGATTACATGAGTAATACCCATCAACACATCATCAATAACCACTGCAAAATTGTAAGTTGGAATGCCATCAGACTTAATTATTATGAAATCACCCATATTCTCAGTCTCGAAACTAACCTGACCGCGAACTAAATCATCAATCAATATAGTCTGGTTTTCCGGGACCCGAAAGCGAACTGTAGGTCTTTTTCCTTCTTTTTCTCTTTGGGCGCGCTCTTCTTCCGTAAGATTTCTACATTTCCCCAGATATCTAGGGGTTTCACCTTTTTCAGACAGGCTGTTTCTTTCCGCTTCCAATTCGTCTTCACTGCAAAAGCAATAATAAGCGTTGCCGGAATCAAGTAACTGTTTCGTGTATCCTTCATATATATCTAGGCGTTCGGTCTGGCGATATGGTCCATTTGCCCCGCCGATATCGGCACCTTCCTGCCATTCAATGCCAAGCCAGCGCAAGGACTCATGAATCTCATCTTCATATTCACGCTTTGATCTATCAAGATCAGTGTCCTCTATTCTTAATACCAGCTCACCTTGCTTATTAGCTGCAAAAAGATAATTAAACAACGCAGAGCGGGCACCTCCTATGTGCAGAGGTCCGGTAGGACTGGGCGCAAATCTCACTTTTATTTTTTCCATTACTTCCTCCTCGGCCAAATGACTTATTCGCTGCGCAATCAGTAGATAATTCTTACCTAATATGACACATAAAATAGCTAAATTCAACCTTTAAGCTGACTGGCATTGACTGCAATCTCATGGCTACATATAATTAATAAAAAAGCCGAGGCAAATATGGATAAAATCAAAATAGATCGAATCAATGAACTTGCGAAAAAAGCAAAGCATCAGGACCTCAGTCCCGCTGAAAAAAGCGAACAAAAAAAACTGCGCCGGGATTATCTTGATGCTGTGAAAAAGAATTTGAAAGCTCAGCTCGATCATATCCACTTTAACAAACACTCTACAAGCGACCACAGCCATGGAAATTGCCAATGCAAGAGCTGTCAACACGACCATTAAAGTATTGTTTTGCCATAAAATTCAGTTCTTGCTGATCAATAGTATTATTCATTGAGCCAGTTAATTGCCAAATGAATATATACGAAAGCAACATGTCATGGTATTCTTAGAGTATCATCACCATTTTTAAGGAGGGTATCTATGAGCAAATACGAAGATAAGGTTGCCGTAATTACCGGCGCTGCAAGTGGAATTGGCAAAGGACTTGCTATGCACTGTGCTTCTTTAGGTATGAAACTCGCCTTAGCTGATATTAACTCTCAGCAATTAGCGTCCCTTAAGGATGAACTTGCTGCCAAAAATGTCTCAGTTATTACCTCAGCATTTGATGTAGTTGACGAAGAGGCTTTTGCAGCTTTTGCCAAACAAACCATCGATACTTATAATTCTGTCGACATGCTATTCAATAATGCTGGAGTTAATGTGCCAGGAGTAGTATGGGAATTATCTGCTGCTGATTGGAAGTGGACTATTGATATCAATGTTATTGGCGCCGCCAATTGTTTAAGGGTTTTTGTCCCCTTTATGATTAGTCAAGACAAAGAATGCAGTATCATTAATACTGCTTCAATTGCCGGCTTATTACCGGATTCGCATTCCCATGTTTATTCTATCAGCAAATTCGCTATGGTTGGCATAGCAGAAACGCTTAACTTCCAATTGCAGGAGAACGGCACCAAAGTGAAAGCATTTTTACTTTGCCCTGGTTATATCTCAACCGATTTATCTAATAGCCACGCCAAACGTGCTCTTCAATACCAGGAGAATAGCGATTACCAAAACACTACCGATTTTATCGAAAGACAAACAAGGTTAGTAAAGCACCTGGAAACCGGCATGTCGGTTGAAGAATGTGTAAGTCGGACCTTTGCTGGAATTGAGAATGATGAGTTCTATATATTCACACACCCCGAGTATTTGCCTTTTATTGAAAAGAGAGCTGCTAATATTACCAAAGGCAAGAGACCAAGACCGCCTCGAATCTAGTAATCATACACTTTCGCGATAAAGTGTTATCATTTACTAAGCTGATGATAGATAGGAGTTAATAATGGCATTATTTATACTTACAGACAGTACGGCCAACTTTCCCGAGCCAATAAAAGAAGCCGAAAATGTATTTGTAATTCCTCTAAGTGTTCATATTAATGAAGAGATTTATAAGGAAGGTATTGAAATAACCAATGATGAGTACTATTCTCGTATAAAAAAAGAACGTATCTTCCCTAAGACATCACAACCCCCGGTTGGTGATTTTCTCGATGTACTAAACCAGATGCAAGATGGCGATGAGGCAATCATAGTAGTTATTGCATCATCATTATCAGGCACAATTAATTCTGCCCAAATGGCTGCAGATATGATGAAAGACCGTGATGTGAAGATACACGTCATGGACTCATACTCTACAACTGCCGGTTTAGGCAATTTCGTTCAAATGGCATATGAATTGCGCCAGCAGGGTCATAATTTAGCTACTATAGTTGAACATCTAAATCATCTGCGCAAAGTAAATCGTTTGATTTTCTCCATCGAGAATTTAGAGTATTTAGCCCGGGGAGGAAGAATCGGCCGGGTAGCGAAATACTTCGGGTCCATTATCCAACTAAAGCCAATTCTAACAATGAAGGATGGTATTCTAGATGTAATGGACAAAGTACGAACTACAGCCCGTGCTAATCAGCGCATAATTCTAGAAGTAGAAAAAAACCTCGAAGAAATCAAACGCTTATCAGTTGTGCATGTGGCAGCACTTCTTGAAGCCAAGAAATTGCGGGAACGGCTCCAGGAATTTTATAAATTCGAAATCCCTATTTACGAAGTAACACCGGTTGTCGGTGCCCATGTAGGCCCTGGAACCCTAGGATTAGTTTTTTATACTTAAGAACCCAAGGCAAGGGAACTCTCCCTTGCCTTTACTTATTACCTGATAAAATATTACAGCGAAACTGCATTTCGTCAATATTATGCTCATCCCTTCGCCAGCTAACTGTCACCAATTACTTTCAAAAAGCTAAGTATTAGGGGAACGAATAAAATGCACTATCTTAATCGGTCCCCAAAGCCGCAGCATCTGAAATACACTATTACCATTTACCAATCGAATGCCGAGCACAAAGAAGGCGTTTGTCTGAGGCGGAGCCGATTTTAACGCCTCAAAAGGTGCGCAGGCCGAGTTTCGGTAAATGTTTAGGGTTTTTCATTGCGCAGGCAGCTTTTCTTTGGTATCTTTCTTTTGCGCCAAAATGAAGTACAGGTTATGTGGTCAGCGAAATTAATGATATCTAGAATTGCTTTTGAATTAAATTAACATAATCGATATTGGTACTTTTTTTAAAAAAAGTACCCAAAAAACCTCTTCGCGGGATAATAATTGGACATTTAGCGGCTTGGCTTTAGACTGTCAAACGCATCTAATATGGAAGACTCCCCCTGTCACCTATGGTGACATCCCCCTCGGAGAGGGGGACAAGGCCTCCCTTTTGAGGGAGGTGGCGCGAAGCGACGGAGGGAGTATTTTATGCTCATCCCTTCGCCAGCTAACTGTAGCCAATTATTTTCCAACGCTTAAGTATTAGGGGAGCGAATAAAATGCACTATCTTAATCGGTCCCCAAAAGCCGAGCATCTGGAAAACACTATTACCAGTTACCAAACGAAAGCCGAGCACAAAGAAGGCGTTTGTCTGAGGCGGAGCCGAGTTTAACGCCTCAAAAGGTGCGCAGGCCGAGTTGCGGTAAATGTTTAGGGTTTTTCATTGCGCAGGCAGCTTTTCTTTGGTATCTTTCTTTTGCGCCAAAAGAAAGTACAGGTATATGGTCAGCGAAATTTACTATTTCGAGAATTGCTTTCGAGCTAAATTAACATAATCGATATTGGTACTTTTTTTAAAAAAATTAAGAGATAGTAATACAGATTGGTTGTTAGTTAATTGGCAGTACATATATCAATATATAATACTAGTTTAATAATTCAAGCATTGAGGGCAAAAGTCAATTTTTCTTACTTTTCAAAAAGAAAGTATTCAAAGAAAACGCCTCCATAATGAAGAAACTTGGACAATTACTTACTTGGTCTGCGCACTTCTCATGGCATCCAAACTCGTCTTTGCCTCAAACAGGATGCCGTTTTAGTGCTCGACCTTCG
>JAVBKS010000022.1:0-80712 GCA_031553935.1 Syntrophomonadaceae bacterium | reverse complement strand
CATTGCGCAGGCAGTTTTTTGCTTACTTTTTTTCAAAAAAGTAAGAGAAAGAAATGCAGATAAGTTGTTAGTTATGAAACAGAACATATATCAATAAATAAAACTAGTTTAATAATTCAAGCATTGATGACAGCAGTCGATTTTTTTCACTTTTCGCTCTGTTCTTTTTTAAAAAAAGAACCAAAAATCTCTTCGCGTGATAATAATTGGACATTTAGCGGCTCGCGCTTCGCACCTTTCACGGCATCCAAACTCGGCTCTGCCTCAAACAGGATGCCTTTTCGTGCTCAGCCTTACGCCAGCTAACTGTAGCCAATTATTTTCAAAACGCTTAAGTATTAGGGGAACGAATGAATAGCACTATCTAAACCGGTCCCCTAACGCCGGAGCATCTGGAAAACACTATTACAATTTACCAAACGAAAGCCGAGCACAAAGTAGGCGTTTGTCTGAGGCGGAGCCGAGTTTAACGCCTCAAAAGGTGCGCAGGCAGAGTTTCGGTAAATGTTTAGGGTTATTCATTGCGCAGGCTGTTTTTTGCTTACTTTTTTTCAAAAAAGTAAGAGATAGCAATGCAGATTGGTTATTTGTTAATATACAGAACATATATCAATAAATAATACTAGTTTAATAATTGAAGCTTGGTGACAACAGTCAATTATTCTAACTTTTCTCTCTGTTCTTTTTTCAAAAAAGAACCAAAAACTTCTTCGCACGAAAATAATTAGTTACACCTCACTACCAATATTTGCTGATCTTTGTATACACATAGCTGTGCTATAATGTAGGCAAAAGGAGGCAGAATTTTGGCGAATTTCAATGATTTTAAAAGCTGGTTGGCCATTTTGGCATTTTTTGTGATATTGGCATGTGCTAGCTTGGGATATTATGGCTATAAACAGTATGTTATTATCGACCCTTTGCAAGATAGTATAACCGCGATTGATGGAGTCGATAATATAGAAATTCAAAAGATTGACAAATCCTTTTTGGTTAAGACGCATATAAGTGGGATTAAAGACTTGCAGTCAACGTATTACCTTATTAAGAACCAGCTGAATTCTCAGCTTAGTGATGCTGATTACCAGTTAGTATTTAATGACTCTAGATGTACAAAATTGCAGGATTTTTATGTGCGCTTACAACCATTTATTTATGAAGCCATAGCCGGGAATAAATATGTCTGGTTGAGTCAGGAATTAGAAAGTTTAAGTCGAGCCAATGGCATAAGCGCCAAAATTAGCATAGATGATGAACACGTTTTTTTGGAGCTAATAGATGAGGACTCGGCATTGTACGAGGTTTTTAGCCGCAAATAATTGTGGTAATACTAATTTGCGTTTAATTTCATACCTCAGAGCGAATTGGATAATAATGAAATTTGATGCGCAATTAAATTGGGAATATTTAAGGTATTTATATAAGGTTTGGGAAAGGTAGTTATCATGAAGGAAGCGCTAGTTGGCAGTGGTGCCGGATTGTTGGTCTTTTTGGCAATAATCGGCTACAATATTTTTCCACTCGCATTTTTAGTATTTGCCATCGCTGGCTTGTTGTATTTTTACAACAAGAATAACGCTAATGGCAAACAGTTTGCGAGTGTAGGCAAAACAAAAGATAGTATCGAAAATTTCAGCTTTGATTCCATCGGAGGTCAAGATCGAGCAATTAATGAATTGCAAGAAGCTCTGGAATTCCTAATTCATCCTGACTATGTGAAAAACATGGGAATACGTCCACTCAAGGGCATCTTGTTAGTAGGTCCACCTGGTACCGGTAAAACTTTGATGGCAAAAGCAGCTGCAAATTATACTTCATCTTCTTTCTTGGCGACTTCTGGGAGTGAGTTTATTGAGATTTATGCCGGTCTTGGCGCGAAAAGAGTTAGAAAAATATTCGCTGAGGCCCGCCGGTTGGCCTGTAACAGTAAAAACAGAAGTGCGATTATTTTTATTGATGAACTAGATATTTTGGGGACCAAGAGAGGGACTCATTCCAGCCATTTGGAGTATGATCAAACTTTAAATCAGCTGTTGGTTGAGATGGATGGAATTAGTGTTGATGAGAATGTCCACATTCTTTTGATGGGGGCGACGAATCGTTATGATATGCTGGATCCGGCACTAATAAGACCAGGTCGCTTTGACAGACTGGTTCAGGTTAATTTGCCCGACAAACAAGGCAGAGCTAAGATATTAAAACTGCATACTCGCAATAAGCCGGTAAGCAATCTGCAAGTAATTGATGATATCAGCAGTGAGACATATGGATTTTCGGGGGCACATCTTGAGAGTCTGGCCAATGAGGCAGCAATAATTGCTTTGCGGGAAAATGTCGGCACAATTGAAAAACAGCATTTTTCGCAAGCAATTGATAAAGTGCTATTAGGTGAAATCGCCGAAAGGCAAGCTCGAGATGAAGAAAAAGTTCGTATTGCATGGCATGAGAGCGGTCATGCACTTTTGAGCGAACTAACTGATCCCGGATCCGTATCCACTCTAACTATCGTTCCGCGCGGAAATGCCCTGGGATTTATACGCAAAAACTTGGGAGAAGATCAGATGATTTTCACTCAGGAGCATTTAGAGAAGCAAATAATGGTGGCATTGGCTGGTTCAATTGCGGAAGAAGTAATGCTAGGAGATCGCAGTACCGGAGCAAAGAACGACTTTGTTCAAGCATGGTCATTAGCACAGGAATTGATCGAATCAGGAATATCTAAGTTGGGAATAGTTTCAGCAGCAAGTGTTCCCCAAGAATTGTTGTTTGCTGAATGCCAAAGCATCATTGCAGCTATTGAGTCTAAAACTAAAGACATGTTAAAAGCCCATATTAATACCTTAGAAAGAATTGCAAAGCTTTTACTTGAAGAAGAGACCCTCGACCGGCATAGTTTTGTACAGTGTTTGGCGAATGTACCCAGGGCGATTAACTGAGTGACTTTCTTCGAAATAAGTGTCATTAGGATAGGCAGTATCATAATATATATAATTATGTTTTGGAGATGATATGATGACCTGTTTTAATAATTGCTGTTTGCATAGAAACAATAACAGAACGAATAGAACAAATATAACAAACGGCATAAGGAATGTTCAAGTAACGAATTTACCATTAGCCCAACCGGTTCCTATACCATTAGCACAGCCTGCTCCGCTGCTATTTAGCAATAGTCTTGTATCGGATGTTGCCGGTGATTTAGCACTATTTCATTCTACTGCTGAGCAAATTGAGATTAACCTTAATCGCTCCCTATCAGAGCCATACCGGGTTGGGGAAGTTATAAATAATGGGTTTGGTTTCGGTTCTTAAAAAGTTTCTTTTCATTGTTTGGTAATACATTAACCTTAGGTATCTTAATAATTCATGGCGATGCTGCTATACCATTATCGGTATAGCAGTTTTTTTATGAATTGATAATTAGAAAAGGGTTTCCAACCATAATGATTACATACTATTAATATGGAATTTCAATGGGTAGGGGTTGAATTTTGATAATCTCAAAGCAAGCGTCTATTTTTCGAAAATTGATCATAGAAATAGACTGGGGTGAGTAAAATGATAAAAATTTCTGAACTTAGATCGCGGGATGTTGTTAATGTTCTTGATGGCAAAAGATTAGGCAATATAATCGATATTGATCTAGATTTGAATAATGGTAGAATCGTTGCTATAGTTCTGCCCGGCAGGCAGAAAGGCTTTGGCTTTTTTTCTAAACGCGAGGACATAACTGTGCCATGGGATAAGATTGTTCGCATAGGCCACGATGTAATTTTAGTAGAAGCAGCGAACGCACAAGACAGCAGTGAATATAGGCGAACTTTTTTCTTAGATGACGAACATTAAAAACAAGGACTTGAACTAGAGTGCACTATTAGTCATAATGAGTGCATAAGATTGCACTTGGAGTGATTGTTCATGCGCTGCCCATTTTGCCAAGAGATTGAGAGCCGTGTGCTGGATTCTCGTGCTAGTGAAGAATTCATGGTTATTAGAAGAAGAAGAGAGTGTAATGCCTGCAAAAGAAGATTCACAACTTATGAGAGGCGTGAAGAGAGACCATTACTAGTGGTTAAAAAGAGTGGCTACCGAGAACTGTTCAGCCGGGAAAAACTCTTTAATGGTTTAACCAGAGCCTGTGAAAAAAGACCAATTAGTGCAGAGGTAATTGAGAGGCAAGTTGCGGAAATTGAAAGGGAGCTTAGAGACGAATTCGACCGCGAGGTCAAATCAATTGTCATCGGGGAAAAAGTCATGGACAGACTAAGCGAAATGGACGAGGTTGCTTACGTTCGCTTTGCCTCAGTTTATAGGCAGTTTCAGGATATAGATAGTTTTATCAAAACTATTGAGCAAATGAAAAAGGGCGATCGCAAAAAACCAGATTAGTTTATCTGATCTTTGGAGTTAATTATATCCATTGCAAGCTCATAGTAGGGTTCAGGGACTTTGATAATAGCTTCACCCATGGGGCCAAACGAAAAAGGGAATTGATCAATACTTTTGCGAAGTATTTGTGAAGGTATACCATACAAATCAAAAAGATTCATAATCATTTGCTCTGCGGTGCTGGTGACGACGGCAACCTCTTTCCAAGCAAATAGTGCCCAATTTATTGAGCAATGCTGGCAATATAATGTATTTTCCTCCAATTCTTCATTACAGTTAATGCATATCATATCAAACCATCCTTTACGACCAAGAGCACATTACTACTTATTCATTTTAACAAGATATAGGAGGACAAGCAATTGGAATGGAAATGGGAAAGACGAAATAATAATAAATTCATTACTATCGATTCCTGGCTTCCTAAGGGTGCTTTAATGGCGTTTTCAACTAGGCACAATGGCTATAGCAGCGGGAATTATGCCTCACTCAATCTTGCTTTTCATAATGGTGATGTAAAAGAAAGTGTTATCAAAAACCGGGTTGAGTTCTTGCAAGCTTTAGAAGTGAATATAGAAAACCTGGTTTCTTGCGAGCAAGTACATTCTGCGAATGTGCAAATGGTTGGCAGTGAACATGCCGGTAAAGGATCGACAGATTATGAGAGTGCAATTACAAAGTGTGATGCTCTGGTTACTAATTCCAAAGATTTATTCTTGTTGACCTGTTATGCCGATTGTTTTCCGGTTTATTTCTTTGATCCGGTCGTCCAGGCTGTTGCCATAGCTCATTGTGGTTGGCAAGGTGTATATGCTGGAATTGTTGAGGCAACTATTGAAGAAATGAAAAAATCCTGCGGCTGCAGAGTCAGTGACATAGAAGTTTTTATTGGACCGGGAATCCAATCGTGCTGTTTTGAAATCGCTGAGGACTTAGCAAGATCAGTAGAAAGCAAGTTTAATAACCCTAAAATTTTGACTTTAGAAGCAGGTAGTATTAAGTGGGATCTGCCGCTAACTATTATGCAGTTGTTGTCGGCATCAGGAATAAATATGGAAAATGTCAGTAATTGCGAGCTTTGTACATCCTGCTGTCCTGACTATTTTTTTTCTTATCGTCGAGATAATGGGATAACGGGTAGAATGGCTGCAATTATTGGATTACGATAGAGAAGACAAGTACGATTTAAGGAGACGGATGGACACAATTCGATAAAATACTCAAGTTTATATTTACATGATATCTATATATTGTATAATATATGTACTTGAAATCAGTCTGATGTTTTTGTTAGGGGTTAGAGTGTTAGAGCAAAACTTATATACAGTAAAATCTAATATAGCAACAGCGGCGCTCGTAAGTAAACGCGCGCCTGAAGACATTACGATTGTAGCTGTCACTAAGACTGTTGGTATTGTCGAGATTAAAACAGCAATAAGTCTCGGCTTAAGAGATTTTGGAGAGAATAAAGCTCAGAGTCTAATTGCTAAAAAAGATACTTTTCCTGAAGCTAAGTGGCACTTTATAGGTCGTTTACAGACCAATAAAGTTAAAGATGTTGTGGGTTCGGTTTCATTGATTCATTCATTAGATAGATGGCCATTAGCTTTGGCATTGGACTCCAGGGGACAGGCACTGGGAGTAGATGTTAATGCCTTATTACAAATAAACATTGCCGGCGAAAGTCAAAAAGCTGGAATTGCGCCCACAGAAATCAGAGATTTTTTTGAGTCTATGGCGGCAATGAAAAGCTTGAAAATAGTTGGTTTTATGACTATTGCACCAATCGTTGCTGATGAAGAAGAAGCAAGGCCAATTTTTAGAAAACTGGCCGAACTTTATCGTCTGTATAAAAAAAGTATATATGCCAATGTTAATCTAAAACACCTTTCTATGGGGATGTCACAGGACTATAAGGTTGCGATTGAAGAAGGCGCTGATATTATTCGGATAGGAAGCGTGCTCTTTTCTTAAATAGGAGCATCTTTTATGCCGATAAGTATAATTGAAACTATTATTAGGAGGCGAAAAGATGAGTGTTGTTGACAAAATCTGGTCTTTTTTAGGCGTTGTTGAAGAAGATGATGGGGACGATTTTATAGCGACTCCAAGTCAGTCCGGAAAACCTGCAACCACTAATAATGTTGTAAGTATCCACAGCAACAAAATGATGAAAGTTGTTATCAGCGAGCCGACAAAGTTTGAGGAAGTTCAAGATTTGGCCGACCATTTGAAGAATAGAAAACAATTGATTTTGAATTTTGAAAAGACTCCTCCTGATGTCGCCCAGCGTTTAGCAGATTTTCTCTGTGGAACAATATATGCTCTTGATGGACAATTCCAGCAGTTGGGGACTTATATTTATGTGTTTGCGCCCAATAATATGGAATTCAGCAGAGAACATCATTCCTTGATGAGAAAGCATGGTTTCGCAACCAATTCTGGAGGAAACAGATAGTGTCAATGTCCCTAGGGATTGTTGGTTGCGGTAAAATGGCTTATGCAATTTTAAAAGGCCTAAAAACAAGATCTGATTTAATGTTCAGCGAAGTTTATTGCTGTGATATCGATAGTGATCGCTTAGATCTGTTTGCGAAAGAATTCGATACTATATCGATTGATTTACTTAGCTTGTTTAAAAACTCCAGCATTATTATTCTAGCTGTGAAACCCGCCCAAATACAAGAAATTATTGCTATAGGGGCAAAGGTTTTATCTGCAGACCAATTAGTAATTTCGATTGCGGCAGGGATTAAGATCGAGTCAATCGAACGGATGCTATCTAGTATTCCGGTAATTAGAGTGATGCCTAATACGCCCTGTATGGTGGGCAAGGGAGTGTCGTCACTAGCGGCAGGCAGTTTTGCTGGGCCTAATGATTTAGAAATGGCTCAGAAGATTTTTGCTTCGGTCGGAATGGCTATACACGTTAAAGAAAAAGAGATGGATGCCATTACTGCATTGGCAGGCAGTGGCCCTGCTTTTGCGTTTTTGGTGGTTGAAGCCATGATTGATGCTGGAATAAAAGTTGGATTAACAGCTGGTTTATCCCGTGACTTAGTAGTGAATACTATACTTGGCAGCATGCAATTATTAGTTGCAACCAGCGATCATCCAGCCGTTCTTAGGGAGCAAGTCAGTTCGCCGGCTGGAACTACGATAGAAGGCATAACAGTTCTGGAGCAAAAGAGAGTTCGGGCAGCTTTTATTGAAGCCGTTGAAAGCGCTACCAGAAGATCTATTGAATTGGGAAAAATGTTTTAGGCGGTGAGAATAATAGGGATTTTTAATCTCATTAAGATATTATTGGAAATTTACAGTTGGATTCTATTAATTAGGATACTTCTTTCTTGGGTAAACCATAACCCCTATCAACCTTTTATCAAATTTATTTATGATATTACCGAACCGGTTTTATCACCTGTACGCCGATTACTACCTGCGGTTGGAGGCATTGATTTTTCGCCGTTGCTAGTTTTTGCGCTAATCTACTTCATTCAATATATTTTATAAAGTTGTGAGGAGTTTTGAAAATGCATACAGCAGTTGAGGACATTGAACTATTAGCTCCAGCCGGGCGATGGGAGGTGTTGGAGAGTGTAGTTTCCGCAGGTGCTGATGCGGTATATCTAGGAGGCAAGAGCTTTAACATGCGATTGCTTCGCTCGGATTTGAATTTTTCTGAGCAAGAAATAGAAATGGCAGTTTCGTATCTTCATTCAAAAAACAAGAAGATTTATATAACAGTCAACAATCTATACTATCAAGATGAAATCGATGCAATAAAAGACTATCTTTT
Source organism: Syntrophomonadaceae bacterium (assembly GCA_031553935.1). GTDB lineage: Bacteria > Bacillota > Syntrophomonadia > Syntrophomonadales > Syntrophomonadaceae > JAISDD01. The sequence goes on along the minus strand of JAVBKS010000022.1, from coordinate 72,524 downwards.
CTATTTGGCCTCTCTAAAAGTTGATGCTTTAATTATTCAAGATATAGGATTGCTACAGCTTTGTAAAGAATTAGAATTAGGAATTCCTTTGCATGCCAGTGTTCAAATGGGGGTAGCTAATGCTTTTTGTGCCTCCCAATTACAGCAGCTGGGGTGCACTAGAGCAATTCTATCAAAAAACCTTTCAGTAGAAGAAATTGCAATGGTACGCCAAAACTGCGCAATTGGGCTGGAGTTTTTCGTTCATGGCGATTTATGTATAGCCCATGCCGGTCAATGCTTTATGAGCAGTTTTATCAACTCCGACAGTGGCAATCAAGGACGTTGTATTAAACCATGCCGCTGGCCCTATTATCTGAAAAATGGTTCAATTCAACAAGATAAGCGGGGTTACTATTTAGCCAGTAAAGATCTGTGTTTGATCAATCATCTAGAAGAAATTATTAATGCAGGTATTACTTCATTAAAAATTGAAGGACGCATGAGAGACGGCCAGTATTTGGCCTATCTGGTAAAATCATACCGTGAGGCTTTGGACAGTGTTTATGAAAATCGCAAGCAAAACAGCGTTCACGGAAAAGAAAGTATACCAGATTACGGTTCAGTCTTGAACGCAAATCGAGTTCGCGATTTTACGGTTGCTAATTTGCATGGTAAAACTGATATAAATATTGTTGATATCAGTGGGATTAGGGAACCTTTAATTTTTAATGAATTCGTACCTTTCTCTGAGCAGTCAGAAATTACATCGATTAATACCCCTATCAATGTGAGTGATAAGGTAGCCCTTAGGGTTAGCATATCGAATTTGGATCAGCTGAAGGCTCTGCAGGAAATGCCGGTTGATGGGATCATTGTCAATTCTACCAAGTTTAAGAGCAATGGTGAATCCAAGTATGCTGAACTCATGGAATGGATTGTAAACGGCAATACCAAAAAAGAGCAGCTGTTTTGGGAAGTACCAAGAATTATGGCAGAGAAAGATGTAGAGAGCACATATCAGGAAATAGAACGGGTTGCTCCATATATAAAAGGGATTATCGCTAATGATCTTGGTGCTGTAAGTATGGCACCGCGGCTTGGATTAGAAATACATGCCGGTTACGGTCTTAAGATTGCTAACAGCTTCGCTGTCAAGCTGCTGAAAGACCTAAATGTAACACTGATGAATCCGGCGCTTGAGCTTAATTTAGCCCAAATGTTGAAAATGGCTGAAGAGACCGAATATTTGGAATTGCTGATACAAGGCCCCTTGTGTGGAATGATATCTGATACTTGCATTATTTCTAATCATCTAGGCAAAGATCATAGCTCCTGCCAGAGGCAATGCGCTCTGCAAGACAACTTTCTCACCACTGAGAGTGGAGTGAATTACCGGATTAGAGGTGATGAGAATTGCAGAAATTATGTTTATCATGCCATGGAGCTTTCGATGCTACCAGTATTACATGAGTTCGTTGCAAAAGGATTGAGGTTTGCTAGAATTGATGCGGAATTCTATGATGTTCCATTATTGACGGCTGTGGTCAAAATTTATTTTGGCTATTTCAAGAATATTAATGATATAGCTGAAACTGCTAAGCAGGGGCTGCAAAATCTTAAGGATTTATTTCCGGATGGTTTTGCAAGTATAAAAAGGGAAAGCAAAAGAATTACCTGATAAGTATAAAGGAGGACAACTATGCTAACCGCTATGGAAATTCGAAACCAGAGCTTTAGTAAAGGTATGCGAGGTTTTAAGGAAGACGAAGTTAAGGAGTTTTTAAACTATGTAGCTCAGGATTACGAAATTGTTTATAGTGATAATGCAAAATTACTGGAAAATGTCCGCAAATTAGAAGAGGATTTAGCCAAGTATAAGCTTTTGGAAGCAACCATGAATAATAGCCTGATTCTAGCGCAGCAAACGGCGGAAGCGGTAAAAGAGCAAGCCAGACGTGAAGCGGCCAATATGATGGATGAGGCAAAAAAAAGAATTGCCGAGATACTTTCTATTTATCAGGAGATCATTAAGAGGCTCAATATTTTTAATAGTGAGTTGAAAGCCCAATTTAGCGGCCATTTAGAAATAATTGAAAAAAACAGCCTTCGTATTGATGAATTAACTGATTTCTTTTATAGCAGCGATATGAAAAGCATAATGGAGAAATTGGAAAAAATAGAAGTGACACAAATCTTGGAATGAGCCATGATTATTAATAATAAAAATGGCAAATTAAGATTTAATGTTAAAGTCATTCCAAGATCAGCTAAGAGTTATGTCGCAGGCATTGAAGCCGAAGCAATTAAAATCAAACTTAATGCTCCCCCGGTAGACGGTGAAGCTAACAAAGCCCTGATAAGTTTTTTATCAGAGATTATTGGCATCCCGAAGCAGAATATTAATATCATTTATGGAACCCAAAATCGCCATAAGACCATTGAAGTTACCGGTCTTAATGAAGAGCTATTGCGCGAAAGATTTGCACCTTACATAAAACCCTAAACCTACCTCAAATATCTACTACATTACTTTTCTTACTTTGGTCTTTGCATCTGGAATATTTTGATAATAATACCATATCAATGATATTGGGTGGTGTTAATATGAACAAATATTTGGATATGAAAAACCAAGTAATACACTTTCTTTCACCAAAAATTAAACAACTGCTTTTGAATTGTGAGGCTACTGAGCTCATGGGCCTGGAAGAATTAAGGATTAGAGCTTATAAGCCCTTAGTGTTAATTATTAATGACAACTTGTTGGTTCTGGGTGAGAACGGAAAAATCAGTAACAGCTTTGAATCAGCCTATATAGTTACTGCTGATGATGTCATAAGAACTTTGGCAGCAATAAGTGATAATTCCTATTATGCTTTTGAAGAAGATATCAAGAGAGGCTATATAACTATATCTGGAGGCCACAGAGTCGGTTTAGCCGGTCAAGTTGTGATTGATGAGCGAGGACAAGTCCTGACCATGAAGAACATCAATAGCCTTTGTTTTAGGATAGCTAAAGAAGTTCAAGGGTGCTCCAAAGCAATAATTCCTTATATATACAAAGAGAACAAAAGCATAAATAATACTCTGATCATATCTCCGCCACGATGCGGCAAAACTACAATCTTGCGAGATTTAGCGCGAATTATTGCCAATGGTTCTTCCGGTAAGAAAGCCATGAATGTAGCAATCATTGATGAACGGTCTGAGCTTGCAGGAAGCTATAATGGGCAGCCCCAGCTAGATATCGGAATTCATGCCGATGTACTGGACAGCTGCCCGAAAGCCAGCGGAATGATGATGGCTTTAAGATCATTGGCACCGCAAATTATTGTTACTGATGAAATTGGCAGCAATGCAGATGTGGCAGCGATCTTTGAATGTCTGAATGCCGGTGTTAGCGTTATTAGCACTATCCATGCCGGGAGTTTTGAAGAAGTTTACAACCGTGCAGTTTTAAAACCCCTGCTTAGCGTAAATGCATTCAGGGTAGGGATTCTATTATCTCGCAGAAATGGCCCAGGTTCGATTGAAGAGGTAAAGAGGTGGGATTAAATGTGGCTTAAATTAATCGGCGTGGTTTTCGTAATTGGGAGTTGCGGTTCCTGGGGACTGATAGGTTCGCGAAGGGTTCGGCAGAGAATAGAGCAGATTAAGGATTTAAGGCTGGGTCTAAATTATTTAGAGAAAGAAATAACTTGTATGTATACGCCATTATCATTAGCAATGAAAAACACGGCTGGCTACACTAGATACCCCGTTTGTGTTTTTTTTGGCACCGTTGCCGAATCCTTAAAAAATGAGGGCGGCATGGTAGCGGCTGAAGCGTGGCAATTTGGTATTACTAAGCTTCGCCAGGCGGCACAGCTTAAAGATGAGGAGCTTCAATTTCTAGAAAGCCTGAGTGGACAAATAGGCGCCTCAAATAGTAAAGAGCAGCAGAAATGCCTTGATCTAATTTCGGAGCAATTGAAAATAATCGAGGAGAAATGTCAGACGAATATGGATTCTTCGCAAAAACTGTGGACTTATGGAGGTTTTATACTCGGCGCAATAATGGTTTTATTACTGATTTAGAGTTTTTTGACCGGGAGGTGGTTAGGGATGAATATTGATATTATTTTTAGGATTGCTGGGATAGGTATATTGATTTCAGTACTATCAATTGTTCTGAAGCAAGCTAAGAAAGAAGAACAGGCCGAGATGCTGACTCTTGCTGGAGTTGTGGTTGTCTTAATCATCGTTGTTCAATTGTTAAATCAACTTTTTGTAGTCGTGAGGTCCGTTTTCAACCTTTAGCTGTTCAAAGGGGAGATGGTTTTGGAAATAAGTCAAATTGTAGGACTGGCTCTGGTTACGACGATTATGCTTTTGATTTTAAGGCAAGAAAAGCCGGTGATGGCAGTTGTTGTTAGCATTGTCTTTAGTGTAGTTGTCTTCACCATGATGATGGGTAGAATGGGAACGATTCTTCAAGTGATGGAAGAATTGACCAAAAGAGCGGAAGTTAACTATTTCTTCCTCTCTACATTGTTAAAAGTATTGGGAATAGCCTATCTAGGAGAATTTGCGGTTGCGATTTGTCAAGATGCAGGGGAACAAGCAGTTGCAAGAAAAATTGAATTTGCTATCAAAATACTGATTGCTCTTTTAGCTCTGCCGATAATGGTGGCCATTTTAGAATCCTTATTGCAATTATTACCGGGTTAAATATGAGAAAGGTTGTGATGATATTTCGCTGCAAGATACTAGTAGTTTTAGCATTGTTTCTGTTATTAGGAAACGGTTTAGCTTACGGAATTGAAGAAGACGGAGAGAACTATCAACCTGTATTTTCTTGGTCTGAGGCCATTGACCAAGTTGATATTAATTACCTGGAAGAATACAAAGTCAAAATTGACAACGAAATCGGAGATTATTTTGGCAATACTTCAGTTGTCCAATGGATAACCGACTTCGTTAATGGTGAATGGCAATTTAGTATCAAAACTATTATGAACTACCTAAGCAATACTTTCTTTAGGGAGGTCAAGGTCAATCTTGACTTGTTAGGAAAACTGATTCTACTGTCAGTTATTACTGCTTTGCTAGTGAACCTGCAGACCTCCTTTGCCTCCGGGGTGGGCAAACTTTCATATTGGGTTTGTTTCTTAGGAATTGCCGCATTAGCTCTGGGATCCTTTAATATGGTAATTGCTTTAGCAACAGAAACCATTGATACTCTAGTTGGCTTTATGATGGGAATGCTGCCGCAGATGTTAGTTCTTACTGCAGGTTTGGGACAGGTTAACTCCTCGCTATTGCTTTTTCCTTTGCTGATGAGTGCGGCAACCGCATTTTCAGCGGCGATTAAAACTATCGTTTTTCCATTAATAATACTTTCAGCGGTGTTGAAGCTAGTTAATCATTTATCAGATAGTATTCAAGTTGAGAAAATGAGCAAGTTCTTTACGCAAATAGCACAATTATCACTGGCGTTAATAGTAACTGTCTTCGTTGGAATAGTAACATTACAAGCTGTTTATGCTTCGGTTTTAGACAAGGTTACCCTTAGGACGACGAAATTCGTAACTGACAATGCTATTCCGGTTGTGGGGAAAATGTTCTCGGATACTATTGAAGTTGCGGCCGGGTATATCGTAATGCTTAAACAGGGGTTAGGTATTTTAGGTGCGTTAATTGTTATAGGGATAATCTTGCTTCCAGTATTAAAGATTGGCGCGGTTGCACTAATTTATAAATTGTCGAGTGCAATTACAGAGCCTCTAGGAGATGCCAGAACCGCAACTTTGCTCGAGAGTATGAGTAATCATCTTTTTCTGCTGCTTTCGGCGATGGCAGCGGTTGGTCTCATGTTTCTTGTCATGATAGCTATAATGGTAGGGTTTGCCAGCGGCTTTGCGTCACTGCGATGAGTACAAGTCATGATTTAGGAGAGTTTAAATGAGTGTTTTGTCTGACATTGTGAGAAATGTTCTGGTCATAATAATTGTAACCAGCTTTTTAGAATTGCTGTTGCCTAATGGGGCTATAAAGCCATTCGTTCGCTTTGCCATCGGCTTATTTATAATTATTAGCGTAATCAATCAGTTTTCAGTTTTGGCGGGTTTTGATCAAGAGCTGCAGATTAACTGGTGGGAAAGTCGTATGCCATCAACCGATGATCGTAAGTTACCAGATGAAGCCAAGGTGCTTAATGAGAAAGTGGTAAAAACTGCAACCCAGGATTTACAGAACAAACTTGAAGGCCAAATAAGTGCCATGGCTTTGTTGGTGCCGGGTGTTAATGCTGTCAAAACTGAAGCTGTAGTAGATAAAAACGGAAATGTAACTAAGCTTGATATGGAAATCGCCTTGCAAAAGAGTGCCAGCAGTAAAAATACAAATGATGAAGAGGTTGGTGATAGCAGTAATGCAGACAATCAGGAAGAACTGATTAACAAAACTAAGCAAATAATTTCGAATCTATATGGATTCAAAGATGTTGAAATGAATATCAGGATTAAGGAGGAGTGATCATGCTGGAGGAGTGGATTAAGAAAATCAAAGAACAAAAGGACAAGGGGTTAGTTTTTGGTAGTGGTGAAAAGAGCAAGTATTTATTAATTCTAATTGTCTCTATAGGTCTCATTGCATTGTTGTGGCCTTCAACTTCTAGTACCGAGAAAGTGGCGGAAAATTTGCCGCGAAACGACGTAAGTTCACAGAATAATTATAAAGCGCAGACGACGGCAGAGCTAGAAAGTATTCTTTCGAGTATTGAAGGGGCTGGAGTGGTAAAGGTAAGCTTAACCCTAGCATCAGATGGATTAAAGACTTACGCTGCCAACATCAGAGAGGAAAAAAGGGATACCCAGGAGCAAGCGCCAAATCAAGTAAATAAAAAAACGGTTGAGGAAACCATGAACCAAGATATTACCGTAAGCAGTGGCAATCCGCTCTTGGTCGAAAACAAGACTCCTCAAGTAACCGGGGTATTAGTAGTGGCTGAAGGAGCTGCAAACATGAGGGTTAAGGAAGAATTAATAAAAGCAGCCGCAACCTTGCTGAATTTGCCTTTTCACAAAGTTGAAGTTGTATCTAAGCAAGGAGGGATATAATAGTGGTTCTAAATGTAAAGAAAAGAGTTAAACCCATAATTATCGTGCTATCAATAATTGCGATTGCATATTTATGCAAGGGATTATTCGCGAATAACGATAATCAACCATTGAAAAATCCGGAACAGCCGATTATTGGCGACAGCAAAAGCGCGCTGGATAATCAACAAAATGAGGCACAGCACAGTTTTTTTGCCTCTTATAGAATTGAACGGGAGAGGGTTAGAGGTCAGCAGATTGAAATGCTGCAAACCATACTAAATGATCGAAATATCGAAAAGGCAGCCCGCGAAGCAGCGTCATTGCAAATGATCAATCTCTCGGCAGAAATCGATAAAGAAGTGAAAGCCGAAAGTTTAATAAAGTCATTGGGTTTTAGCGACTGCGTAGTTATTAACCATGATCAGGTTACTAATGTTGTTATACCGGCCAAGCAAGTAAATGCCCAAGACGAAAAGAATATCAAGAACATGCTTGGTCTCAATGATCCTAAGAAAAATGGATCATTAAATATTACTATTATTAATTGATAGCTTTGGAGAGCAAAAAGCTCAAAGCTGCTGGGATAATTATTTGAGTAGTCAATGTTAAATGGCTGCGATGTTATGTACATCAAGATTTGCCATAATTTAATAGTCATAATAAGAATGTATACAATTCAAAATGCATTGAAATAAGAAACTATTATTCATATAATAGTATTGATAAATATAGTTAAATAAGCTATTTTGCTCAGGCAGGTCCTGAGCGTATTTATATCTGATGTTTCTATAGTGGCTCAATGCAGGAGGATTATGTATGAGTAAAATCAAAATAACTGACACTAGCTTAAGAGATGGTCATCAGAGTCTTTGGGCGACTCGAATGACTACTAAAGATATGCTGCCAATTCTAGAAGACCTAGATCAAGTTGGCTACCACTCCTTAGAAGTGTGGGGCGGAGCGACATTTGATGTCTGTATACGCTACCTGAATGAAGACCCATGGACTAGATTAAAGCTAATTAGACAGCATGTTAAGAATACAAAACTACAAATGTTGGTAAGAGGTCAGTCACTTGTGGGCTACACTCATTATCCCGATGATGTTGCTGAGAGATTTATCGAAAAGGCTGCAGAAAACGGAATCGAAATATTTAGGGTATTTGATGCCTTAAATGACCTGCGCAATCTGGAAACAGTAATGAAAACCATTAAGAAGACCGGTCTTCATGCGCAAGCATGTGTGGTATATACGATAAGTCCAGTGCATTCGCTCAATCATTTTTTGGACACGGCACTAAAACTTCAAGATATGGGTGCAGATTCAATCTGTATCAAGGACATGGCAGGTTTGCTTGCTCCTTATGCATCGTATGATTTAGTGAAGAGTTTAAAGGAAAACTTAAGAGTTCCGGTTCAACTTCACACCCATTATATTGGGGGCTTAGCTATTGCAACCTTGTTAAAAGCAGCTGAGGCTGGGGTAGACGTTATTGATACGGCTAGTGTTCCCATGGCCTTTGGATCTTCACAACCGCCGGTTGAAACGATAGTAAGAGCGCTGCAGGAATCTGACTGGGACACCGGTTTAGATTTGCACAAACTCTTTGACGTAGCTAATTATTTTGAAAAAATGAGGCTTAGCAGAGGTTTTGAACGCGGAGTTACCAGCATCAGTGATATGCAGGTTTTTGAACACCAAATTCCAGGCGGAATGATTAGTAACCTATATTCTCAGCTTGAAGAGCAAAAAGCTTCGGATCGTATCGGCGAAGTTCTGGATGAAATCCCCAAAGTTCGTGCAGACCTTGGTTTTCCGCCATTAGTTACACCGACAAGCCAAATAATCGTAATTCAAGCGGTTTTAAATGTATTAATGGAAGATCGCTATAAGCTATGTCCAGCTGAAGTGAAAGACTATGTAAAAGGTTTGTACGGCAGGCCGCCAGTAGCAATAACCGATGAAATAAAGAAGAAAATAATCGGCGACGAAGCGATTATTACTGTAAGACCAGCTGATTTATTAGAGCCGATTTTAGATAAATGCAGAAATGAGACAAGAAATTTTGCTAAAAACGATGAAGACGTTTTGACATATGCACTTTTCCCGCAAGTTGCCTTGAAGTTTTTTGAAGCAAGAGAACTGAAGACGAATCTAACTAATGAAGATAGTACCCATCCTGCTGATAAGAAAGGGACAGATGTTGCGGTTAGTGGTAAAAAAGCTATAAATGAGAAAAAAGCTGTCTCGATTGTTGAAGGGGATGAGGAAATGAGAATTGAGGAAATCGAACAAATAATTAAAGCGCTAGATAATTCTAGCATTGAGCAACTAGACTTACAAAAAAACAATTGCCGCTTGTATTTGTCTAAAAGTAATACGGTTGTGCCTGAAAGACCTAGGGAATACTCTAATGTAGTTGTAACAGCGGAAGAAAAACCACCGGTGGTTGAAGAGCAGTTAGACTTAACAGAAATAATTGCTCCCATGGTTGGCACATTCTATGCCGCGCCCTCTCCTGAAGCCGAAAGCTTCGTTAAAGTCGGAGATGTCGTAGAGCAGGGGCAAACTCTTTGTATTCTTGAAGCTATGAAACTTATGAATGAGATCAAGGCAGAAGCAAGAGGCACAATCGTAAAAATAATGGTTGAAAATAATGAAGCAGTTGAATATGGGCAGGTTTTATTTTTAATTCAACAAGATTAGGAGGATGCGTTTGTTTAGCAAGGTCTTAATAGCCAACCGAGGTGAAATTGCTGTTCGAATTATAAGAGCCTGCAAAGAATTAGGAATCAAAACTGTTGCTGTTTATTCTACAGCTGATAAGAGCAGCAAACACGTGAGATTAGCGGATGAATCGGTTTGTATTGGCCCAGCGCAAGCACGAGAAAGCTATCTTAATATATCAAATATTATTCATGCCGCTATTTCAAAGGGAGCTAACGCCATCCATCCCGGATATGGATTCTTGGCGGAGAACGCATATTTTGCTAATCTTTGCGAAGTTAACAAACTCAAGTTTATTGGCCCTAAGTCAAGCGTGATTGAAGCAATGGGCGATAAGGTTAGTGCCAGGGAATTGGTTGGTCAAGTGGGAGTGCGGTTAGTTCCAGGCAGCGCTGGAGGAGTAACTGATTACAAGGAAGCTGAAAAGATTGCTGAAGAAATAGGCTACCCTGTGATTATCAAAGCTTCTGCGGGCGGCGGCGGCAGGGGCATGCGTTTAGCACATAACAAAGAGGCTTTGCCCGAAGCCTTGGAAATGGCAAGGATCGAAGCGGGTGCAGCTTTTGGAAATCAAGAAGTTTATGTAGAAAAGTACATTGTGGAACCACGGCACATAGAAATACAAATTTTAGGAGACGAGAAGGGCAAACTCTTATATTTGGGGGAGCGTGATTGTTCTTTGCAAAGGAGACATCAGAAGCTCTTAGAGGAAGCCCCATCGTCATTTTTAGATGATGATCTCCGTGAGAGAATGGGCAGCGCAGCCTTGCTGGCAGCAAAAGCGGCCGATTATTTTAGTGCCGGTACCGTAGAATTTCTAGTAGACAAAGATAAAAACTTTTATTTTATTGAGATGAACACCAGAATTCAAGTCGAACATCCTGTGACTGAAGTGGTAACAGGAATTGACATTTTAAAGGAACAAATAAAAATAGCTAGCGGAGAACAACTGAGCATTAGTCAGCATGAAGTCAAAATTAATGGTTGGGCGATTGAGTGTCGAGTTAATGCGGAAGATCCGTTTAGAGATTTCGCCCCTTCGCCGGGTACCATAACAAAATTCTGCCCACCGGGAGGACCGGGAGTTAGAGTTGATTCGGCTGCTTATACAGGATATACTATTCCGCCATATTATGATTCGCTATTAGCCAAGCTGATCGTATGGGGAAAAGATCGAGAAGAAGCAATACTTAGAATGAAAAGGGCACTACAGGAATTCGAGATCGAAGGAGTTAAGACAACGATTCCTTTTCATTTAGAAGTCCTGGATAATGCATTTTTTAAAAAAGGTGAAGTTTACACTAATTTTATTCAACGACGTATGCCGCAGATATAAGATTACAAGTGTTTCTTTGCTCTGTAAACAAACATTACCATGATTTGATTGCTGATGGGATTGAATGGTATAATACCAGCAAGTGTTAGTTTATTATTGGAGGTGTTAACTGTTGGAAAATATGAATGAGAATAAAACAGCTTTAGGTGTTGTGCGGATCGCTGACGAAGTAGTAACTACAGTGGCAGGATTAGCAGCAATGGAAGTTGCAGGAGTTGCGTCCATGAGCGGCGGTTGGGGAACCGAGCTTGTAGAGAAGCTGGGGAAGAAGAATTTTGGCAAGGGCATTAAAGTCGAAGTTAACGAACAGCAAACCAAGATAGATATATTCTTAGTTGTTGAATATGGATATACTATACCTAGCGTTGCGGATATGGTTCAGAAGGAAGTAAAAACTGCGGTTCAGAATATGACCGGCTTGGAAGTTGTTGCAGTGAACGTCCATGTTGTTGGTGTACTATTGAAAAAAGAGAATAGCGCTGAAATCTTAGTAGATTCAGAGGGATAGCAATAAGGGAAGCAAAGCTTCCCTTAAGACTTTGTTATGAGTTCTTTTTTATCGGTAATACTGATAACTTATTATTGAGTAATTGTACATAGTTAATAGCTTTAGAATGCTGAGGTGATTAGATGAGTGCAGGCTATAGATTTCTTTTGATTATATATAATTTAATAATACTTGCGATAACAGGATCAGTATTATCAATTATGATTGGACAAGTTAAGATTACTCCTTATTTAGAATATGCCATGAATAATACTCAGAGCAGAATGTTGATCATATTAATAAGTGTTATAGTAATTTTGTTAGCATTAATTGGAATTGTGAAAGCACTGAGCGGTGAGAGCAAAAGAAAAGATTCATTCCCAATCGGGGGCTCATCGGTGGGAGATATTAGTATCACAATACCTGCGATTATAGTGATAATTAACAAGGCAGTTAAATCTATACAAGGGGTTCGAGAAGTTAAGCCCAAAGTAAGATTTGGCAAGGATGGTTTAATAATCAATCTATACATGCTTATCAATCCTGAATTCAATATGCCGTCTATGAGTATGGATGTTCAAAATGCAGTAAAGGAACACTTGGATAGAATCGGCGGAGTTACTGTTTCTTCCATTAGTGTATTGATTGACAATTATTCTCCAAACGAGAAAACTAACCGTTAATAAGGGGGGCATTGTCATGTGGGATTGGGAAAGTATTTGGTATTGGGTTCAGAATAATATGGGAAAAATTATTGGATTATTTATTGCCTTAGTTTTCAGCCTGCTAATAATTCATTATGGGTTTTTGAAAACAGTATTCGTTTTGTTTTGCTGCTTTATTGGGATTTACTTGGGCAAAACCATTGATGATCAGGGCAATATCAGAGATAAACTGAAGGATTTTTTTAGAAAAAACTATTAATTGGTAGGTATTAGGGTTTGAGTAGGAGAAAAGCAAGAGAATTTGCTTTTAAGGTTTTATTTCAGGTTGATCAAGGGTCAACAGATCCGCAGCAAGCATTTAATTATTTGTTAGAGGAAAACCATTTGCTTGAAAAGGATAGAATATTTGCTTGGGAATTAATAAATGGGTATTTTTCTCATAGTCAGGAGATTGATGACAGTATAACAAAGCATTCCACCCATTGGCCATTAGATAGAATCTCAGCTATTGATAGAAGTATTATGAGAGTGGCAGGATACGAAATCCTTTATGTCAAGCCTTCATACTCTATTGTTGCTATTGATGAAGCTATTGAAATTGCAAAAAAGTATGGTGATGAGACTTCAAGCAGTTTTATTAATGCTATTCTGGATAAATTTCTTGGAGACCAAGAGTGAACTGCTTTTTGGGGATTGATACCAGCGCATACACAACTTCATTAGCTGTTGTTGATGATGAAGGCAATAGAAAGTATGATTTGCGCAGATTACTTGCAGTTCCTGCGGGTGAGCGAGGACTTAGACAGTCAAAAGCATTTTTTCAACATTTCAAATTTCTTCCTGAACTGTTTGCTTTACTAGATCAGGAAATATTCCATAATCTAAAAGCGATTGGGGTAAGCATAAGTCCCCGACCACGTCAAGAAAGCTATATGCCTGTATTCAAAGCAGGCTCATCCGTGGCAGAAATACTATCGTTATCAATGGGGTTGCCCCTATATAAGCTGAGTCACCAAGAAGGGCATATAATGGCAGGCCTCGGAAAAAACAACCAATCGTTAATAAATGAACCTTTTTTAGCGATTCACTTTTCCGGGGGTACATCTGACGTTTTGCGAATTGAACCCCAGATTAATGGTCGCTTTAGTATAGTTGATCTGGGCAAATCAGCTGATTTACATGTTGGTCAATTCATTGACAGATTAGGCGTCGCTATGGGATTTGACTTTCCAGCCGGACAGCAATTAGAAAAATTAGCCGAGAGTTTTCAGGGCAGCCAGCTTAAGTGCACAATTCCAATAGCTGTTAATGGACTGAATTTTTCATTTTCTGGAGCGGAAGCCAGCGCGCGAAGATTGCTGCAAGCGGGAGCATCTAAAGAGGAATTGGCATTTGCAATATTAAGAGTAATTGCCAAAACCCTGGAAACAGTTTTATTAAATGCCTGCAAACACACTGGAATACATAAAGTTTTATTAGTGGGTGGAGTAATGTCCAATCAAATAATCAAAGAGCGCTTAAAGTTCAGACTAGAGCATAGAGCTGCGGGAATGAAACTATTCTTTGCAGAGCCGAATTTATGTAGTGACAATGCGGTTGGCATTGCCCAACTAGCAAGCTTATATTTTGAATAGTAAACTTTAGGATGTGTATTAATGAGTAATGTATTATATGGAAAGTCTATAGCCGACGAAGTTTTGAATGAAGTAAGTCAAGATGTTGCTGGACTAAAAGCTTTAGGATTATCACCTTTGCTGATGACCGTGGAAGTTGGAAGCGACCCGGCGTCTAAAGTCTATGTTTCTTCCCAACAGCGTATTGCCGACATAGTGGGAATAAATTTTGAGTCGATTAGACTTGCGCCCAGCATTTCGCAGGAAAGACTATTTGGTGTTATTCAGAACATTAATGATGATCCTTTCATAAGCGGCGTTATTCTCCAACTTCCACTGCCCGTTCATTTAGATACCAAGATGATACAGTGGAGCATTGCCACCTCCAAAGATGTAGAAGGGGTTACTCCATATAATTTGGGGCGCCTATTCCTGGGTGTACCTGGCCTGATGCCATGCACTGCCCAGGCTATTGTCGCCATGATCAAAGCAACTGGAATCGAGCTAGCGGGCAAAGAAGTAACTGTTGTTGGAAACAGTGAGATAGTTGGCAAACCGGCCTCGATTTTACTTTTGCAGGAAAAAGCAACCTTGACTATATGCCATAGTGCAACTAATATGAGGGGGCATTTGGAAGAACATGTCCGCCGAGCCGAAATTCTTGTGGTCGCCGCCGGCAAGCCAGGATTAATAAAAGGTGAATGGATTAAAGAGGGAGCGATTGTAATTGATGCCGGCATCAATTCAGTTGGGAACCAAATTGTAGGAGATGTTGAATATGCGGAAGCCAAAAAAAGAGCAGCATTTATTACACCGGTTCCCGGGGGTGTAGGAGCAGTAACTGTGGCCTATTTAATGAAAAACGTGGTGACGGCGGTAAGAATACAGAATACAGAATCAAATGATAAACAATAGACGAGGGCGAAGATGGAACTAATCGATGGCAAAGCATTCGCTGATCAGATTATTTCTAATGTGCGGTCGAGTATTAAAAGACTGGGATTATGCCCCCAATTAGCAATTATTAAGATTGGGGAATCAGAAGAGAGCGCAGTCTACATGAGACTGAAAGCGAAGGCATTAAATGATATCGGAGGAAAAGCGCATATTCAGGTACTTCCCGAAAACGCGTCTCCAGCAACTATTTTTGAATTAATTGAGGCTTTCAATCAACAAAAGGATATTAACGGAATAATTTTACAATTACCATTGCCCAGCAAACTAAATCATCTCCGTGATAGTTTTCTGAGCGCAATCGCAGTTGAAAAGGACGTGGACGGGTTCCACCCCCTAAACCGAGGATTAATTATGGGGGGAGTCCCCAAATTCGTCAGTTGCGCGGCAGAAGCTGCATATGCTGTAATTGCCTCGAGATTTACCTCCATCAGTAAGCTGAGAGCGCTGCTGGTTGGGGATTCATTTGATCTTATCCAGTCATTAAGCTTGCTTCTAATTAAAGCCGGTTGTGATGTTATTATTACTAGTGATGTAGATAATGATTTGCTGGAGACCTGTGATTTTGCACTTTTCGAGAAAGGCAGACCGGGAATGATTAATGAAAATAGTAGCTTACACCAGACGAAATTATTAATTGATGCTGGGTTTTTCTTTGTTGACGGCAAGACTATCGGCAATATTGATCTAACGGCTATCGCCGACTATCAAGGTGCCGTATTGCCTGTTCCTGGGGGCTTAGGACCCATACTTATAGCGAAACTCATTGAAAACATTGGCAAAGCCTGTTGTGAATCTATATGAATAAATTTTTTACAGTAAGCCAAATCAATAATTATGTAGCTGAGCTTTTGGAAAACCACATTATTACCGCGTCCTGCTCGATAAAGGGTGAGATATCGGGTTTCAAATTCTATCAGCAGTCGGGGCATATATATTTTTCTCTAAAAGATGAAACCAGCACCATCAGCTGCGTAATGTTTAGACAAAACAACCGCAATCTAAAATTTAAGCCGACAGATGGAATGGAAGTTATCGCCTTCGGCAGAGTATCTATTTTTGCTCAACAAGGCAAATACCAGCTATATGTTCAAGGGTTGGACATTTTCGGCCAGGGAGCATTGTTGCAATACTTAGATGAACTCAAGCAGCGTTTAAGCGAGAAGGGGTATTTTGACCAGGATAGAAAAAAACCAATTCCCAGAATAGTAAACAAAGTTGGAGTTGCAACCTCAACTGAAGGAGCTGCCCTGCAAGATATTCTGAGAATTCTTAAACAGAGGCATCCGCAAGTGGAAGTTGTTGTTGCGCATTGTGCAGTGCAAGGAATAGAGGCACCAGATGAGATAGTGGCCGCTATTAGGCTTTTGTGTGAACACAACCAAGTCGAAGTGATTATTGTTGGACGTGGGGGAGGCTCATATGAAGACCTGATGGCTTTTAATCATGAGCAAGTAGTAAAATCAATATTTGATGCTCATATTCCTGTCATTTCTGCTGTTGGTCATGAGGTGGATTTCACTCTTTCCGATCTGGCTGCCGATATACGCGCCTCAACGCCTTCCCAGGCGGCGCACTTGGCAGTAGCAGAAATGAATCAAGTTGATGATAGCTTGCGTAAGTTAAATGCCCATGTATTCCGTTCTTTTGAAAGAATTTTAGCAAATAATGTTTTGCAGCTAGATAGATTAATGGCAAGCAGCGTTTGGCAAAACCCAGCATTATTAGTAAAATTTCAAGAGGACAAACTATTAGAGCGGTATAGCAGCTTAGAAAAATCGTGGCAAAGTGCAATGCAGGAAAAAAGAAATGCAATTCAATTGCTGATGAGTAAGCTGGACAGCCTAAGTCCACTAAAGGTACTCATGCGAGGTTTTGCACTGATAGAGAAGAATGAAATCGTTGTCAATGATAGCAGCAAAATTGCTGTAGGAGATCAATTAACTATAAAAATGGCTGATGCTGATTTGAGGGTTAATGTGAATGGAAAGGAGCTAGTTGAGCGATGGCCAAGTCTAAAAAAAAGCTGACTTTTGAAGACGCCCTGGAGAAGTTGGAAGACATTAGTGCGAGATTGGAAAGTGGGAGCATACCTCTTGATGAGAGTATTGTTTTATTCGAAGAAGGTATGAATTTATCAAAATTTTGTCGGGAAGAATTAGAAAGAGCTGAAGGGACCATTCAATTGCTATCCCGAAATGCCAATGGTCAGCTCGAATTAGTTACGTGGGAAAAGTAGGATGAATAGAGAACATATTAAACTAAGTTTGGAAAAGGATAGCTTTAAAAAAGAATTGGGTGAGCGCGCGGAATCGGTTAACAAGTGGCTGTCTAAGTATTTAATACCGGAAAGTGCTTTCCCAGAGCTAATCCATAAAGCGATTGCTTATACGGTTACTAATGGTGGTAAAAGAATTAGGCCGATACTCTTGCTGGAAGGAGCACGGCTTGCTAATTTGGCTCAGGAAAATGCTGCGCCTTTTGCTTGCGCAGTTGAACTCATCCACACTTATTCCTTAGTTCATGACGATTTACCGGCAATGGACGATGATGATCTAAGACGGGGAAAACCTACCTGCCATATAGTTTACGGGGAAGCAATTGCCATATTAGCTGGAGACGGTTTATTGACATATGCGTTCGAACTTATGAGTTCGCTGGAAAACCAAATGAAATTGGATAATAAGTGTATGCTCCAAGCTATTAATGAAATTGCCAAATCTGCTGGTTCCATGGGAATGATAGGTGGACAGGTGATCGATCTTGAGGCGGAAGGCAAAGAGATCGATTTTGATTTATTAAAGAAGATACATGATCTGAAAACTGGATGTCTGTTCAAAGGCTCCTTAAGAGCCGGGGCTATTTTGGGGGGCATGAGTGCAGACAAATTAATGGCTTTGGATTCTTATGCTGAGAATTTCGGCCTGGCATTTCAGATTACTGACGATATCCTTGACGTTACTGGTGATGAAATGCTGTTAGGTAAGACCATCGGCAGTGATATTGCCAAGCAAAAATCAACCTATGCAACTTTATTAGGCATAGATAATGCAAAAGCTAGAGCGCGAGAGTGTATCGACTCGTGCATGCAGAGCCTTTGCACTTTTGGCAGTGAAGCTGATTTTTTGAGAAATCTAGCCCAGTACCTTTTAGTTAGAGACAATTAATCATGCCGACGGGTGAAAAACTTCTGATTAAATAAAGAGATCAGTACTCAAATACTTTTCGCCGCGGTCAGGAAATACAACAATAATTACGCCCTTTTCCAGATCGTTTGCTACCTTTAATGCGGCAAGCATAGCAGCCCCGCTGCTCATGCCAACAAAAATACCCTCTTCACGTACGATACGTCTGGCTGTAGTAAATGCTTCCTCAGTTTCAATCATGATATGATGATCAATGGCATCGGGATTATAGATACTAGGAACTATAGCTTCTTCCATATTTTTCAGGCCCTGAATATAGTGCCCCTTCACTGGCTGAGCTTCAATTATTTGAATAGCTTGGTTTTTTTCTTTTAGACCTTGGCCAATACCCATAATTGTACCTGAAGTTCCAAGAGAGGAGACGAAATGGGTAATTTTTCCCTCAGTTTGCTCCCAGATTTCATTGGCAGTAGTTTTATAATGAGCCAATTTATTGTAAATATTTGAGAACTGATCTGGATTAAAGTATTTGCCATTATCTTGATTTACGAGTTCTCTTACTCGTCTTATCGCACCATCAGTACCCTCTTCTGCAGGCGTTAAAACTACTTTTCCGCCAAATGACTGAATCATTTTCTGACGTTCAATGGAAACGGCTTCACTCATATAAATTATTACTTCATAGTTTTTTACTCGCCCGATCATAGCTAATGATATGCCAGTATTACCTGATGTTGGTTCAATAATTGTCATGCCCGGTTTTAGCCGACCTTCATCTTCGGCTTGCTCAATCATTTTAAGGGCAATACGGTCTTTAATACTACCGGTGGGATTAAAACCCTCCAATTTGGCAAATATTTCTACCTGAGGATGTTTAAACATATGGTTTATTTTTACTAAAGGAGTATTGCCGATGGTTTCCAAAATATTACTATACATCAATAATCAAGCCTTTCGATTTTGGAGTTATCAATAATGATGAAGAAATTTTCATTGGTTTTTCTAAATTAGTAAAAGCATAAAAGTATGAATTACCAATGAAAGGATTATCAATAAATAATTATATAGTTATATAAGCATTTTATTCAAATAGGTTAACATTTTGCTATAGCTTATTATGTATGCTTTGATATTATTAATTCTAGAGAATATAGTGATCTCAATCGATTATATATAGTATTGAGATTAGATATTTGATATATTATAGTATTATATTACCTTTTGCAAACAAAAGGCTCAGACTGTCTAAAAAGTCCATCTGCTGTGTTGGCATCGGCTCCTGCGATCTCGAAGTATATAAATACATCTTCGCCCGCAGTATTCTCGCCGCCTTGCAGCTAGAGCTTTTTATCCTAGTCTGTGGATTTATAGCCTACGGCTTTGGCAGACAAAAGGTTTAGACTGTCTAAAAAGTCCATCTGCTGTGTTGGCATCGGCTCCTGCGATCTCGAAGTATATAAATACATCTTCGCCCGCAGTATTCTCGCCGCCTTGCAGCTAGAGCTTTTAGTTTATAAGTGAATAAATTGTTAAGACCTTATAAGTGAAAAAATGGTTAAGACTTTTGCAGACAAAAGGCTGCAGTATTCTAGTCAATCCTATCAGTATCAAGGACGGGCCTAAAAATCCGTTAAGGGCACAGCGATGAAGCTTCTGGTGTCAGCTTTTGACGCCCAGTCAGGGGTTGTTGCTGGGAGTTAAGGTAGTTGGGGCATCCTGCAATGGCATGCAGACATGACCCCTTCAACCGTGGAGGCAAATTATATTTAAGTAATTTGAAAACCTGCATTTGGTAAAAGCTGGGTGCAGTGTAGCCTGCCTTGAGTGGTTGCGGCGGATGAGTATTAAGAACCTGAGAATCTCGGCCAAGATTTTTAGTGTTTACTTTGAAACCGTCGCTGCAAAAGAGGCTAGTGCTGGTGTGGGTTGTTGAGGAAAACTCCTAGACTGAGCGTTTCGGCGCAGTTGAACGAGGATTAAAGTGTGTACTAAGTGGTAATCCAGCCTCATTGGAGGCGACTCGATGAAATAGGCGTAAAGGGAAACCGCCCATGTGGTAACAATTGGGAGTCCTATTGGGAAAACCTGCTGGACCTAAGTCGCAGCGTTTACTCGTTGAACAGCCTTTTGTTTGATTTGTAAAAATATTATCTCCTTGGAGGCGCAAGTCGTTGCAAGGATTCTTAAAAAAAGAACACTTTTTAGCAGGAATAATAGTAGCATTCATAACCTTCTTTATTGCGTTAGTTATGAGTGTTGGATCGCAATTGTTAGTTAACGCCATCAACAATTTGGCAATAGCCTTAATTTTGTTGTTCTTTATTATTCTTTTGGGAATTTTATTTGATTTAATTGGAACTGCGGTGACCGCAGCCGATATTGCACCTTTTAATGCTATGGCAGCTAAGAAGATAAATGGTGCACCCCAAGCTGTGCAGATAGTTTTTAAAGCTGATGTAGTAGCAAATTTTTGTAATGATGTTGTGGGAGATATTGCCGGTACATTGAGTGGAGCACTGGGGGCAGGCATTGTAATAGGATTTTCTCAAATGTTTGCCTTTGTTGATGTGGTTTTAGCTAGTGCGGTAATGACAAGCCTAATTGCAGGGCTTACTGTTGGCGGCAAAGCAATTGGTAAAAAGATTGCCTTAAACAACGCGAATGAAATTATACTAAGAGTCGCCTTATTACTCACATGGATAGAAAATATTACCGGTTGGGGATTGGTTAAGAAGAGAAGGTGAGAAAATCAATTATTCGATATTAGACAAAATAGATCTTCCCCAAGGGATTAAGAAACTTGATATAGATCAAAAGACTAAACTTGCAGAGGATATCCGTAAGCTTTTAGTAACTAGTGTTGCCGAATATGGGGGTCACTTAGCGGCTAATTTAGGAGTTGTGGAGTTGACCATAGCACTACATACGGTTTTTGATTCTCAGAATGATAGAATTATTTGGGATGTTGGACATCAGAGTTATGTGCATAAGATATTGACCGGCCGCTATGAAAAAATGAATACACTTCGTCAATGGGGAGGATTAAGCGGTTTTCCTAAATCTAACGAATCCATCCACGATGCATTTGATACCGGCCACAGTAGCACTTCAATTTCTGCTGCGGTTGGTTTGGCATTGGCCAGGGACTTAGATAATTTAGATCATTCAGTTGTAGCTGTAATTGGAGATGGTGCTTTAACCGGAGGGATGGCTTTTGAAGCTTTAAATCATGCCGGCCATGAAGCATTGGATCTCATTGTTATACTAAACGATAATGAAATGTCGATTTCTAAAAACGTGGGCGCACTATCCGCCTACCTTAGTAAATTACGTACTGAACCGACGTATTCGCGAACCAAAGGAGAAATTGAATCGGTTCTACATAAAGTGCCGCTCATTGGCGATAAGATTGCCCGCTGCGCAAGCTGGATGAAAGAGAAGATTAAGTATCTCATGGTTCCAGGAATAATATTCGAAGAACTGGGATTTACTTATATTGGTCCGGTTGATGGTCATAGCGTGCCGGAGCTGACGGGGGTACTAAATAATTCCAGACATATGAAAGGTCCGATTCTATTGCATGCAATTACTCAAAAAGGCAGAGGTTATGAACCTGCTTCCAATAACCCTTCGCTTTTTCATGGAATCGGGCCATTCGATATTAAGACCGGATCGATTATTTCAGGTCAATCAAAGTCATACACTGAAATATTTGGTGAATTCATGATGCAGCAAGCCAAAGTGGATCCTCGAATTGTTGGGATTACGGCAGCAATGACTAGCGGAACTGGGCTCGCTAAGTTTTCTAAAGAATATCCAGAACGCTTTTATGATGTTGGAATATGTGAACAACATGCAGTTACTATGGCCGCAGGAATGGCCAAAGCAGGTATGCGACCGATTGTAGCCATTTACTCAACTTTTTTGCAAAGAGCGTTTGACCAAATTCTCCACGATGTAGCATTACAGAACCTGCCAGTAGTATTCGCGGTTGACAGAGCCGGCTTAGTAGGGGAAGACGGCCCTACTCATCATGGCTTGTTCGACATGGCATTCCTGCGCATTATACCTAATTTGACAATTATGTCGCCTTCGGATGAGAATGAATTATTAGATATGCTCTTCACAAGTATTAGCATAAATGGACCTTCAGTAATAAGATATCCCCGCGGGGCCGGTCCAGGAAATGCTATTAATGAAGTTAGGAAAATTATTGAACTAGGAAGTGCCCGCGTTCTTAGAGAAGGAAAAGATTTAGCTGTGTTAGCGATAGGCAGAGGTGTTAATCTAGGCTTTGATGCATGTTTAATCCTTGAAAAGCGAGGTATAGATGCGGCCCTAATTGATGCCCGATTCGTCAAACCTATAGACAGTGATCTAATTAATGATTTACCGAAAGAATTTGAGAAAATTGTTTTGATTGAAGAGGGGTGTCTTGCCGGCGGTTTTAGCAGTGCCTGTTTAGAAAAATGGCAAGAAAGCAGTTATTTTCCCAATGTTCTTCGGCTTGGAGTACCGGATGCTTTCATTGAACACGGTAATACCAATCAGCTATTGGCGAACATGAACTTAGATGCAGAGGGCATTGTTGATGCCATTATTAAGCATTGGGATGATTTCAATCGTCCCAAGCAGACGCTGGAGTTGCTAAGTGTCAGGAAAAATTAGATTGGATTTATTGCTCTTAAATAATGGGCTTGCCATGAGCCGAGAAAAGGCCAGGGCTATGGTTTTAGCCGGAGAAGTACTAGTTGATGGCAAAATTATTGATAAGCCGGGAACCAATGTCCATGAAACTGCGATAGTTACCATAAAGAGCAAAATCCCTCGCTATGTCAGTCGAGGCGGTATTAAGCTTGAACATGCAATTCATAATTGGTCCTTGGATTTCGAGGGAAAAGTCGTTCTTGACATTGGGGCATCTACCGGCGGATACACCGATTGTGCTCTGAAACATGGAGCCCAAAGAGTCTATGCCGTTGATGTTGGCTATGGGCAGCTCGATTGGTCGCTTCGAAACCATGAAAAAGTTGTAAATATGGAAAAAACTAATATCAGATATGTAACCGATGAGGCTTTTCCAGAGAAATTTGACTTTATTCTCATTGATGTTTCTTTCATTTCCACGAAAAAAATATTTCCAGTTATCTACTCTTTTCTGCAACCTGAAGGTCAGATAATATGTTTAATAAAACCTCAATTTGAAGCCGGCCGCGAGTTGGTGGGAAAAAAAGGCGTTGTTCGTGATCCTAAGGTTCATGAATTGGTTTTAAAAAACGCGATTGAAGACGCGAAACTTCAAAGCCTGTTTGTTTGCGGTATAACTAACTCCCCGATTAAGGGACCCCAAGGCAATATTGAATTTTTCATACGTTTGACAAAAGAAGAAAACAACTGTTTTGACATAAATGATGAAATAACAAGTGTTGTGACCAGAGCCCATGAGTTATTAAACCGGGGGAGTCAGAAATGAAAGTATTATTGCTCCATAATCCTCATAAGCAACCAGCGCAAGCAATGGCTCAAAGAGTTGCAACCCTGATGGCCGATAAGTTCGTGCAGGTCTACATTGATAATGGCGAAGAGCCTTGTGATGATTCAGACCTGGACTTAATCATAGTATTGGGCGGAGATGGCACAATTATTAGGGCGGCCAGGCGATACTCCCGTTTGGGGATTCCTTTGCTGGGAGTAAATATGGGGACAATAGGTTTTTTGTGTAATATTAAGGCTAATCAACTTGAGGAAAACATAGATCGAATAATCAATAGCGACTATTTGATCGAGGAAAGAATGCTGCTTAAGGTTTCACTTTTTAGAAATGACGAACACTGCGGTGATTTTGTCGCAACTAATGAAGCTGCAATCAAATCGAGTATTTCACGGATGATAAGATTTAATATGCTGGTGAATAATCAACATTTGAGTTCATTTCGGGGCGATGGAGTGATTATTGCGACCCCGACCGGTTCAACAGCTTATTCACTGTCGGCAGGAGGGCCAATTATTGACGCGGATCTCAAAGTCTTATTGGTTACGCCGCTGGCATCACATTTTTTGTCTCATCGGCCTATGGTGTTAGAAGCTTCGAAAACAATTCAAATAGAAATCGTTTTTGGCAGCCAAGTGTTAATGTGTTTGGATGGACAAAACAGCATAGATTTACAGGCAGGAGACCGTATTGAAATTGCTAAATCCCTGCTAGGTCTGAAAATGATTAAGTTGGATACTATTGATTTTTGGAGTAAGATCAATAAAAGGATGGGGAGAATTGCAGAAGAATAAGTATCTCTCCATTTAGTCCAAGTCTAGGAGGACAACATGAAAAAAGCACGCCATTTTGTTATCCGCGAAATCCTTAGTAACTCAAGGGTTACGACTCAGGATAGTCTATGCCAAGAGCTGAAAAATCGCGGATTTGATGTTACTCAAGCGACCATTTCCCGTGATATAAAAGAAATGCAATTGATTAAAATTCCTGATGATGACGGTTACAAGTATGGCTTGCCCAGTAGCACTTCAAGCAGTGTTAGTGAACGTATGAAGAGAATTTTTAGTGATGCTGTCCTAGACATAAAACACAATGATAGCTTGATCGTCATAAAAACCCTGCCGGGCAGCGCTCAGGCAGTGGGATCACTGATTGACGCCAGTTCGGAAAAAGATATTATCGGTACCGTGGCTGGTGATGATACGATTTTCGTGGCTCTGCAAAATCGAAAAGCCATGAAGAGGATTTTAAATAAATTCCATTCCTTAATTGCCGGATAAATAAAGAACACGGGTTGCTTCGTTGGGGAGGATTGTATGCTCCAAGAAATCTATATTAGTAATTTTATTCTGATTGATGAACTGCGAATTGATTTTCACGCTGGACTAAATGTCTTAACCGGCGAGACCGGGGCGGGTAAATCAATCATTATTGATGCCTTGGGATTGATATTAGGGGAGCGCAGTAATGCAGAATTCGTAAAAAACCCTGGAAACAAGGCAATAGTTGAGGCGGTATTTGATCTTAAGGGCAATACTTCCGCTATCAATTATTTGAATGAACTGGAATTGTTAGATGAAGAAAGCATGGCTGCAATAATTAGAAGAGAAATAACAGCCACTGGAAAGAGCAGTCAAAGGATCAATAATCGCAGTGTAAATCTTACTATTATTCGTGATTTAGCTCCTATGCTGGTTGATATACATCTGCAGCATGATAGCTTGAAGTTTTTAATACCGGAGCGGCAGCTGAAAATAATCGATGGTATGCTTAATGAAGAATCGGAACTCCTGCCAAAGCTAAGAGTGCTTTTTAAAGAGTTTAAGCAGAATGAAAAAGAAATTACCGCACATTTAGACAAGGAGAAAAACCGCGAGGATGAAATTAGCCTATTAAATTATCAGATCGAGGAAATCAAAAGTGTGCATTTGAAACCTGGCGAAGAAGAAGAGTTATTAAATGTTAAGGAGAGGATACATTCTAGTAAGAAGCTGACTGAGTGCGCTGCAAGTATTGAGCAGTTAGTATATCAAGGTGATAAATTCCCCAGTGCTCTGGACCAGATTGGTAAAGCGCTGAGTATTGCTGACACGGTCAAAAATGACGAGTTTTATTTTTCGTTTCAAAAGAGCTTAAGCAGTATTTACTACGAATTGCAGGATATTACTCAGGGTTTGTTAAGCTTTAGGGATGGTTTGGATTTTCTTCCCGAAGAACTAGACTCGATTGAAGAAAGACTTCATAAAATCACCAAATTAAAAAAACGATATGGAGAAACTGTTGATGAAGTGCTGAACTATTTGGCCAAAGCTGAATTTGAAAGAGAAGAGCTGCTTAATAACAAGCGCTATATTGATGATTTGTTACTTTTGAGGGTGAAATATCAAGACGAATTGAACAGTAATGCCCAGCAATTAACCGAGGCGCGCAAAAAAGCCGCATCGTTTTTGGAAAAGCGGGTTCTGGCCGAGCTTTCGGAGTTGAATCTTCCCAATCTGAAATTGGAGGTCGTGGTTAAGACTTCAGCTCAAATTAATGAGAATGGCAATGATCAAGTAGAGTTTTTGTTTTCAGCCAATCTTGGCGAGGGGCTTCGCCCTATTGCTCAGATTGCCTCTGGGGGAGAAGTGTCAAGATTTGTACTAGCCTTAAAAACGGCGTTGGCGCAAAACTATCAAGTACCAACTCTAGTTTTTGACGAAATTGATATGGGAGTTGGAGGCACCTCCCTTGCAATTATGGCCCAAAAGATTCAGCAAATCGCAAGATCTCAC
Source organism: Syntrophomonadaceae bacterium (assembly GCA_031553935.1). Classification (GTDB taxonomy): domain Bacteria; phylum Bacillota; class Syntrophomonadia; order Syntrophomonadales; family Syntrophomonadaceae; genus JAISDD01. The sequence goes on along the minus strand of JAVBKS010000022.1, from coordinate 46,267 downwards.
CAGATCATTTTAGTAACTCACGCACCTCAAGTGGCCTGTTATGCCAATAATCACCATCTTATCGAAAAAATCACAGTTGATAGTAATACTGAAATCGTAGTAAAGTCTCTAAATAAAGAAGAGCGAGCTCATGAAATAGCTCGCATGTTATCTGGTGAAAATTATTCTCCGCTTACCTTGAAACATGCGTGGGAAATGTTAGATCAAAATACATTGGAATTTAATGATTAATAGTGCGAGCACCTAACACAGCTTTCAAGTTGAAACACCCGGACAATAATTATCAACGCAAAAAGTATTTTTTTATCCTTCCGCAGCCCAGTCTTCTTCCCGAGTTTCCCGATGGTTGGGTTCTATAGTCGTCGGGATTCTGATGAATCATTACCGTTTTCCCAATTACATCCTGTGGTTTAAAGCGATTGGTATAAAACGACATTAAAGCTCTGCCATTGTTGGAAAACAATACCGGAAAATCACCGGCATGGTTACCATGCGGTTCATTATCTGGGTTCCAATGGCCCATTGCCGATATGAAGGGATCATAGGGGTCAATTATGTCACAGTTAGGGCCTTCATGAATATGGAATCCAAACGGACCAATCGGCGGTAGAGTATCAGTTGCCGGTTGATAATTTGGAAGGCCGCTGACATCTACAGTTACTTGAGTTCCGTTTTTCATCGGCCTAAATACTACTTCACCGCGAAGATTGGGAGCTAACGGACTTGACTCCAGCCTGGCTTTTATTATTGATCTGCCTGCCATGCATTCCACCTGCCTATCAAAATTTTCATTATATAATATCCAGCAATGTTAAAAATGGTGATGGTTTATAGCTAATGTTATTAATTAAATGTTTTTGGGAACAATACTGAATGAGTTATATATCGGCTAGAAGGTGCTTCTTACCGGGTGGTTTTCCTGAGGATATATTATTCAAAATCAGTTTTGGAGGACTTCGGTGCGAAATATCAAACATTGGGTGGCAGCGATACTAATTATATCGATAATTGGATTATGCGCAACTCCGCAAATGAGAGAGCTTTTTAATCTACCTAAGCAACAAAGCATATTGGTTGGACAGACGAGTTCTCTGAAAATAAATTTACCGGTATTTTTGGAAGACAAGATAAAATTCGAAATCAGCTCTCCGTCTCTAAGTGTAATGCACCAAGAAGCGAACCCCACTATAAGCTTGCAAAAAAAAGGCAGTGAATATGAGATTGCTGCCTTAAAACCTGGAGTTGCTAACCTGGAGCTTACCCTGTTAGGTCTTTTTCCGCTAAAATCAATTTCTATTGAAGCCTTGCAGCCGCGATGGCTAGTTCCGGGAGGACACTCGATTGGAGTTATTCTACAATCTGTAGGAATAATGATTGTAGGTTATGCCCCGATTGTTAATGATAATGGAGAAAAGGTATATCCTGCGAAAGATGAAGGCATTCAGCTTGGGGATCTGGTAAAAAAAATAAATGGAGTTCCCATTAAGAGCGAAGAGGAATTAGCTCAAATAATTGATCAAAATCATGGCCAAAGTATTGAAATCGAGTTTTCTAGAAATGAAGAACTATTTTATAAAAAGATTAATCCTGTATTCTGCTCTGAAACCAATAGGTATCGCATAGGTTTATTCGTGCGTGATGGGGTTGTAGGTGTTGGGACTCTTAGCTATTGGGATCCCTCCTCATCTCAATTTGCAGCTCTTGGCCATATAATTCTAGACAATGATACCAAACAAGAAATTGCAGTTAGTGATGGTCAAATTGTTGGGGCAGAGATCAAGAGTGTGAAGCCAGGTTACCCAGGGCGACCAGGTGAGAAAATTGGAGTATTTGACGGCAATGGCGAAATAATAGGAACTATTTCGAAGAACACAGACTATGGTATTTTTGGCTCAAGTACAAATACTATAACTAATCCGCAAGTCACCAGACTCGAGGTGGGTTATGCCCATCAGGTAGAAATCGGCCCAGCAGAAATCTTGACGGTGATTAATGGCGAAACGATAGAGTCATTTAAAATCGAAATTGAAAAGTGTAACTCAAGAACTAATAACATTAAAAATATGGAGATCCATATTACTGATGAGAGACTTCTCAATACAACTGGAGGAATAATTCAAGGCATGAGCGGAAGCCCAATAATTCAAAACAATAAACTGATTGGGGCAGTTACTCATGTTTTCCTTAACGATCCCAGCAGAGGATATGGTGTTTATATGGACAATATGCTACAAGAAATGTCGGATCCGGTGACCGCCAAGAATATTTCGACAAATTTCAAAAATTACAAATTATAAGTTAATTTAGTAATTTCACAGATTCCAAAATATGTATTCATTTCAAACTTTTTTTTGAATACAAGTTAAATTAAGAATAATCTCAAATTCACAGCAAAATCATCAAATATACAAGATCAAAGAAGAATAAAACAATGGTGAGTCGATTAATATGTATTAGTATTTCTTCTATATAGCTTAGGATTAAGTAGTATTTCGCATCTATTGATAACAAAGCGCCATGTAAATAATTGTCGAATATTGTTGATATGATCAGAATTCTAAGTATATTTGCTGAGTGAAGAATAAAGGTAATACTTACCTTGTCGTCGAAAAATTGATCTATAAATAGCGAGAATAAAATGCGGGGGGAATTAATTTGATATTTAATGAACATGATAGAATAAAAATTCTAATTGCAGATGATAATCGAGAATTTTGCGGAATACTCCGGGATTTTTTTGATAGCGAAAATGATTTTGAAGTGGTGGATGTCTGTTCGAATGGTCTGGATGCAATAAGTGTTCTAGAAAAAAAGCAAGTCGAGATACTTATTCTCGATTTAATCATGCCATATATGGATGGGATCGGAGTTCTGGAGAAGCTTAATGAATATGCTGCTGAGGAACGCCCAAAAGTGATTATATTAACCGCATTCGGACAAGAAAGTATTACTCTTAAGGCAGTTGAATTAGGAGCGGACTATTATATTTTAAAACCATTTAATCTCAGGCTATTAGCAGAAAGAGCCAGACAGATATCCAGAAATATTAAAACTAATCAGGAATATAGAACAGGAGCAAGCACTTCTACATTAGTTATCCAACCGAACCCCAAGAATCTAGAAATGGAAGTTACCAGGGTCATTCATGAAGTTGGAGTTCCGGCTCATGTAAAGGGATATCAGTATCTGCGTGATGCTATTATGCTGGTAGTTGAAGAAATTAATTTTTTAGGTGCTGTAACAAAAGAATTATACCCCACTATTGCTTTGAAATATGATACTACCCCTAGTCGAGTAGAAAGAGCTATTAGGCATGCTATTGAACTTGCTTGGGATCGCGGCGACCTTGACAGAATAAATCGTTTCTTTGGTTATACTGTTAATCTAGATAAAGGAAAGCCGACTAATTCGGAGTTCATTGCGATTATAGCCGATAGGTTAAGACTTGAAAGTAAAGTCAGCTGAAGGTCAAATTAGGATACCTGAAGGGGCCTGAGTAGCTGCTAGAGCGAATTCATAAGTTAGAGAATATTAAACTAATGCCTTGACAGCAAGATTGTTTTGGCATTAGTTTTTGCTATTATTGTTATATTGAAATCATGGGGTTATTATAAGATACAGTATGAGAAGATAGGATGAATAAATGATTGATAAGAAACGAATTCATGACTTGTTTGTTAAGCTAGTGGAAATAGATTCGCCTTCGAAACAGGAAAACTTGATTTGTGATTTCCTCTGCGATTATTTTTGCTCGATTAATCAAGAGTTTAGCGTTGATAATGCTGGAGAAATAATCGGTGGCACAACGGGGAATTTGCATGTAAGGATTTCCGGAACAATCCCGGGGCCGACTCGCTTATTTTCTGCTCATATGGATACAGTGCAGCCAGGTGAGAGGATTAAGGCTTGTTTAAATGAAAATGGGAATTTTGTAAGCCGCGGTGACACCATCTTAGGAGGAGATGATAAAGCCGGAATTGCAGCGCTATTGGAAGCATATAATTATATTCGAGAGCATAAGATTCCACACCCCCCATTAGAATTCTTGTTTACAGTATGTGAAGAACAGGGGTTATTAGGGATTAGAGCTTTTGACTTTAACAAAACACAAGCTAAATGGGGATATGTGTTGGATGCCGGCGATAAGCCGGGTGCTATCGTTGTTAAATCACCAGCAATTAATTCTTTTGAATTTTTAGTAAAGGGAGTAGCTGCACATGCCGGGATCAATCCAGAAGCCGGAATTAATGCCATAACAGTAGCTGCCCACGCTCTGGCAAATATGCCCAATGGCAGGATAAACGAACAGACAACTTGTAATATTGGGATGATTCGTGGTGGGGTAGCTAGGAATATAGTGGCGGATTCTTGCTTGATGATTGGTGAAGCGCGAAGCCTATCCGGCAAAGAGCTTGCTGCTTTAACAACTGAACTAACGAATAGTTTTATTGATGCAGTGAGACTTAAAGGAGCAGTTCCAGATGTAAAAGTTGAGCAGCTGTACCCGGAAATAGAATTAAGCCCGGAATCAGAAATTGTCAAGCATTGTGTCGAAACTATAAGGTCGCTCGATATTGAGCCTTTTCTCATCGGAACTGGAGGAGGAAGTGATGCCAGCATTATTAATGCTAAAGGGATACCTTGCCTTAACCTTGGAGTTGGTATGAATGAAGTTCACACGACTAAAGAGTCAATTTCCTTGAAGAGTTTGATTGATACGACCCGTATAGTGGTTTCGCTTATGAGATACGAACTGAACCATTAGTTTTCGATTAATGAAGGTTTTCTTTAATAAAATCAAGCAAAGTCATGTGTAAAGGTAATGAATCCAAATAGGAAATTATGCTGTTAATACTGCCAATAACTATTAATGAACTCTCAGTTGTTGCGTAATTCATATTATCACCTCTGCTGTAAGTTTATGCATATGGAAATAAATTATACCAAGGAGTTATTATGAGACTTGAAGAAATAACAACTAGTACAGAAAAAATATTTTCCGGCAGAATTATTAATCTAAGAGTCGATACGGTTTTGTTGCCTGATGGCAAACAAAGCCAAAGGGAAATTGTTGAGCACCAAGGTGCAGTAGCTATAGTGGCAATCGATCAGGAAGAAAATATTATTTTGGTAAAACAATTCCGTCAGGCGGTTAAGAAAACATTGGTCGAAATCCCGGCGGGGGGAATCGATCCTGGCGAAAGTAGTATTATAGCAGCACAAAGAGAATTAGAGGAGGAAACGGGTCTTATTGGTGGAACCTGGGAAGAAATATTTACTTATTATAGTGCCCCGGGTTTTTGTGATGAGAAACTGGTCATTTTTCTAGCTAAAGAACTTGTGCCTGGTAAAGCTAAACTAGATAATGATGAGTTCTTAGAAGTTATAACTATGCCTTTAACTATTGCCTTTGAAAAAGTTCGAAATGGGGAAATATGTGATGGTAAGAGTATCATCGGCATCCAGTATGCCTTTCAGCAGCGATACGGCAAGAATGAGAAGAGTTTACGCTGATCTGCATATCCACATTGGTTCGGCGCAAGGCAAAAGAGTCAAAATCACAGCATCAACCAAACTCACCTTGCGCAGTATTATCGATGATTTTGCAATCATAAAGGGTCTTGCTATCGTCGGCATTGTCGATTGCGGCAGTGATCCGGTGTTTTCTGAGCTATGTGAGATGCTGATTAATAATGAAGTGTATGAACACCCCAATGGTGGCATAATAACCTCGAAGGGTTTATGTGTTCTTTTAGGCAGTGAGATTGAAAGCAAGGAAGGCGTTCATTTAATCATTTATGTCCCTACGATAAATGCTCTGGAAAAAATGCGCAAGTTCTTAAAGGGAAGAGTTAAAAATACCGTTTTATCTACTCAGAGCACGAATGCAACCATAACAGAATTGATCAATTTAAGTTACTTAATTGACGGAATAATATGTCCAGCACATGTGTTTACTCCATATAAAGGCATTTATGGCAGCTGGAGCGACAAACTCAGCGTATCTCTGGGCAGAACTTTTGCATATATTAAGGCGATTGAACTGGGATTAAGTGCGGACACTGAAATGGCTGATCATATTAGCGAACTTCGTAATTTGACATTTATAAGCAATTCCGACGCTCACTCGGGACCTAATATTGGTCGTGAATATAATGCGCTTCGCCTAAAGGAATTAAGCTTTAAAGAAGTAAAAATGGCGTTAGAGAACACTGACGGACGCCGGGTAATAAACAATTATGGAATCGACCCGCGACTAGGTAAATACTATAATAATTACTGCCCTAGCTGCCACAGTAATTTCGAAAAATCATTATCTGATTCAGTATGCCCTGCTTGTAATACGAGCGGAGTTGTTAAGGGAGTTTGCCAGAGAATTGCAGCTATTGCCGATCGAGAGCAAGCACACCATCCTATTAATAGAGCGCAATACCTCTACCGGATTCCCTTGTTGAGTTTGCCTGGATTCGGGATCAAGACTGTGGCTAAACTACGGAAAAAATTTTCTAATGAGATCGAGATTATGGAAAATGTCGCCGCAGAAGAGCTGAGGAAAGTGATTGGGGAGGAAAAGTCTAACGCGATTATGAGAATTCGCAGCGGAGATTTCGATATCAAGCCTGGTGGCGGTGGATTATATGGTAAAGTAGTATTCAATAATTAATTATTTTAGATGGAAGGTATTTATGGAAAAGTACAAAAAAACCGAGGAAAAAGCAATTATTGTTGGAATCAATAGTCCTAATTCGGAATATGATGCAGAATCTTATTTTGCAGAGCTAGAGCAGCTAGTAAATGCATCAGGTAGAAATGTTGTCGCCTCTGTTCAACAAAACCGCAACAGCCTAAGTGGCTCAACATATATCGGCAAAGGCAAACTTGAAGAATTAAAGGGGCTGGTAGAACACTTAAACCCGGATGTTTTAATTTTTGCGCACGAATTAAGCCCGGCACAGATTCGCAACTTGGAGAAAGAACTGGATTTGCCTTTAATTGATAGGACGATGCTAATTTTAGATATTTTTCGCCAGCGGGCATTCTCGAAAGAAGGGAAACTGCAAGTAGAATTAGCAAGACTTGAATACAATTTGCCTCGATTAAGCGGAAGCGGGCGGGGACTGAGTAGAATTGGTTCTGGAAGCGGGCTAAGCACAAGGGGTGCTGGTGAGCAGAAGTTAGAAATGGATCGGCGGAGACTGCGCAAAAGAATAATCGATATTAAGTTTTCTCTGAAAAAAGCTGCCAGTATAAGATCACAACAGAGCAAAAAAAGAACCAAAAGCAGTTTGCCCTTAGTTTCTATGGTCGGCTATACAAATGCCGGCAAATCTACGTTATTTAATACCATATGCTCGACTAAACATAAAAGCGGGACAATGCAAGTTGATGCTGATGACAGATTATTCCAAACCCTTGAAACTTCGATTAGGAAGGTAAGGCTTGATTCCGGGTATGAATTCCTTTTGAGTGACACAGTCGGCTTTATTCAAAACCTGCCGCCTGCGCTGATTATGGCTTTCAGGTCGACTTTGGAAGAAGCGATTAATGCCGACTTGATCCTACATGTCATTGATTTTTCTGATCCACTGTATCTTAATAAAATGGTTACAGTAGAGGAGTACCTTCGAGATTTAGGTGCGGATAAAGAAAAGATCATTAATGTTTTTAATAAAGTGGATCTGATTGAAGATGATATTGATTGTTTGTCGCAAAACGAGGTCTTCATTTCGGCTAAAGATAATAGGGGCATTGAGGATCTATTACAATTGATAGCAGAACACAAATTTGAAAAATTCATGCAAGCTTAGCTCTTAGCTGTGAGTATAATATATAGGAATCGCTTTCGTTTGCTTGCTTAATTTGTCATGTCTTGACTTATGCTAAAAACAGGTATAGTGTTTTTATAGTCTGCTATTGCCAGTCGCAGTGTTTAATAATATTGCCTTATTATTTCAAATAACCTTTTGGGAGTACATACAAATGAAATTTCTATCGAATTACCAGAAGAACATTGCCCTATTTTTAGTGGTTTTTTTTATCGCCTTTATTAGCGGTGCCGTTTTGGGTAATGTATTGGAAAGAAATGAAGACATTAAAACGAAAATTGCCAAAGGCCGGCAGCTGAATATTCTCTTAATGGGAATTGATGCTAGGTCGGCGAAAGAAAACTCGCGCAGTGATACTATGGTTTTGGCGAGCATAGATACCGGCAAGAAAAAAGCTGCCTTAGTTTGGATCCCAAGAGACACGCGCATAGCAGTTAGCGCAACCAGGAATGAAAAGATCAATAGTATTAATCTGCTGGAAGGACCGGAAAGTGCATGTAAAGCCGTAGGAAAACTGCTTGGAACTACTGTGGATTACTATGTTATTACCAATTTCAGAGGTTTTAGCGAAATCATCGATACCCTGGGGGGTGTTGACATCGAAGTTGAAACGCATATGACACATTATGACCCGGATTATCCGGAGCTAAATATTAATATTCCTAAAGGCATGCAGCATTTGAGTGGCTATAACGCATTAAACTACATGCGCTATAGAGGTGGCCCCACCGCAGATATCGGCAGAACTCAGAGACAGGCAAAATTCATTAACGCTATCATCGAACAAGCTTTGCAAAGCAAAACCATTTTGAAGCTGCCGGAATTAATTCCTCAAATAACTGAAAATATCCACTCCAATATCCCTTTAACAGAGTTAGTTTATTTAGCTTCTATTGGCAAGGATTTTAATACTAATTCAATTGTTACTCAGACTTTGCCAGGATATTCTTTTACGGCTACAGATGGGGGCAGCTATTGGGAAGCTGATAAAAACATTGCTTCGGGAATTATCGACGATCTAATGGCAGATAAAAGATTTGATGTTATACACGACCCTCCGCAATGGACCAGTAAATTACCGGTTGCCGTGAAGCAAGAACCAGCAGTGGATGCCGATAATAATTCCAGTGAGGGTTCAGAAATGCGAACTGATGGAAATCAAAGTGGGATTCCCCAAGATATAAAAGAATTGATTGAACAGCAAGATAATAATAGCGAGCAGAATAATGAGAACAGCACTGATAAGAAAACACAATCAATCCAGCCCGAAATTGAGAGCGATGATAAAAAACAAACCCCTGATTCCCCGGAAATGCCAGAGGGTGATCTGCGCGACATAAGAGTCTAATTATGACAGCTGAAACAATTTAGGACCAAAGACTTAGAACAATGTGGTTGTTTAAATGATTAAGTGGTCTTATAATTAAATCGTGATCAATTAGCCAACAATTCAATAAATGTCAAAATATTGAGGATTAATCTCATAGAATAACAATATTTTGTTATGGTTGAATGCTAATATTCAGAGTTTATGGCAGTAATTTCTTCAAAAAAATACGATTTTCTCGTTTTTGTAGGCAGGAATATTGCACTATAAAGAAGAATATAGCTAATTGGGAAAATGTTTGCAGTGGCATCACTGCTATTAGTAATTTATGGCATTGTGGTAATTGGTTTTCTCGAAGCTATTAACGAAGGGAAGTGAGTAGTTTATCTTAATGAAACACTTATTAGCTGTTAGTATTATCGTAAACTTAAGAGATTAACATAATGGAGAGGAGAGATTTGTATGCAAATGGCACTACATAAAAACAAATTTTTAACTTGGGTGCTTTTATTAGCAGTAATGGTTAGTTTTGTGTTATCACCGTTAATGAGTGGGAATGCGCAGGCAGCAGGAACCAGTGACTTGATAATTGCAAAATTGAACTCTATGAAAGCATATGCAGATGATGATAACAAACAGGCGTTTGATGACGCTTTTGCGGCTTGGGCTTCTTTAGATGCAAATGATATTGATGCTATTGCCACAGCATTAGCTACGACTGAAGCAGCAACGAAAACTCACCTTACTCAGCAAGAGATCAAAAATTCTCTTACTAAGTTAGTATTGGAGTTTGATGAGATTTATAGCGCAGTCGGCAAGAGAGCTGCTATGCAAAGTTACTATGATGACAATAAATTGTTTTTTGGTAACATGATGGCTCCCATAACCCCAGAAGAACTTTGGGTTATTGCTCAGATGATGCAGACTGAGTTGCCTAATGAAATTAAGAATATCTTTTTATCAACTGTACCAGAGATGATGAAAAGAATAGAAGATGTTGAAGCGCTTCTGCCACTTATTGGCGGCACAAATAATGAAATAGTTAAAGCTCTACCGGGCATTGTGCAAATTGCACTAACTGCAACCGAGAATAAAGATGCAGATTTCAAAAAGGTGTTAGAGGATTTAGGCTGGGATAAAAAAGACTTCTTGACCGGCGAAGGGGAGAAGTTTGCCAAGCTTATAGATTCTTCTGGAGATGCTCAAATTGCTGCTATGTTGATATTTTTGCGTTCCGAAATTGAACTGGCTGGCGCTGATGGACTGAATATTACTAAGCAAGCAATTGATAATAATTTTATTAGCGGAACTCTAAATGTGCCCAATACAAGAATAAATAGTCCTTTGGACATTGGTGTTCTATTAGGCGGCATAAGCATTGTTGATATTGAGGCTAGAATCAGCACTGCCAGTTCTTCTATTGCTGCACTTGACCCGGATTTCGCACAATTGTTGGCAAACAGAAAATTTGCTACTTGGGAAAGTTCTGATCCATCGGTTGTTAATGTTGTTAATGGAAAGCTAGTTCCTCTGAAGGCTGGTACAGCTGTTATTACTCTAAATCGCTTTGAACGGACACCTACAGCTAATCCTGCAAATGAGCCTTGGCTGTATAAATTCAAAATTGAAGTTACAGGAGTTGCGCCTACCTATGATGCAACATTTAATGTTGTAGCGGATGCAACTGGCTTGCCAATAAACCAAGCGAGCGTTTCTGTTGATTCTGGAGCAGCTGTTTTAACTGATGCCCTTGGAAACGCAACAGTAAAAATCACAGCTGGTCCTCATCGATATTCTGTTAGTGCATCCGGATATAATAATGCTGCAGCTGATTTTACCATGCCGGCAGCAAATGAGTCATATAGTGTTCGCCTGACTGTCAGAACCGGCACCGGCGGTGGTGGCGGAGGCAGTAGTACCTCTTATGCCGCTAGATTTACTGTAGTTGATGCTGCTGACCAAACTCCGATTAATGGTGCTACAGTAAGTGTTGATACCCGTACAGCAACCACTGATGCATCAGGAATTGCTACAATATCAGGTTTAACCCGTAATTCGAGCTACGATGCTACTGTAACCATGACAGGATATACCGACGCAATTGCTAATTTCACCGTTGATGCTACAACAGTAGATGTTAGTGTAGAAATGACTAGACTACCATTAGCAGGTACTGAGCATATCCGCTATATAAGCGGTCGTGACGGCAACAGAGTTGAACCGGATGCCAATATCACCAGGGCTGAGGCAGCTATGATATTCTTCAATACCAGCGACAGAACAAATGCTGCACCTGCACAAGCGGGCTTATTCTCTGATGTCGATGTCAATGCCTGGTATGCTCAAGCTGTTACTAATCTAGTGAATAGAGGAGTAATAACTGGCTACAGTGACGGAACATTCATGCCGGACAAATTTATTACCAGAGCCGAACTTACTGTTCTGGCATCAAAATATGCCGGATTAGATTTAACCAACTTACCGGAGAACCAATTCAGCGATTTTGATAGTTCCTTCTGGGCAGCTAATTATATCTTAGCAGCAGTTGGTCAAGGCTGGATTGTTGGTTATCCTAATGACACCAGATTTATGCCGGATAATAATATAACTAGAGCTGAAACTATAGTTATTGTTAACCGTTTGCTGGATCGTAAAGTTGACAGATCAAGTTTGATTACTGAAGGTATTCATCAATTCGCAGACCTCCAGGATTCACATTGGGCCTATGCTGATATTATGGAAGCAGCAAACACTCATGAGTATACCAAAGAGGATACTGCTCAAATTGAAACTTGGACAAAAATTGCAGGTGTGTAATAAGCCTTAAGAATTAAATAGTTGATTTTTAGCCTCCCTTGATAGTTTACTAATGAGGGAGGCTATTAAATTTAATAGCGGTTCTTTTCCCAGCTAGATTATGATAAACTATTATTGGTTTGTTAAGATTGAATTGACTGAAAGGGAAAAGGTAATATGTCTCTACGATTAAAACACTTTAGACGATTTTTGGGATTCGCGCTGATTTTGGCAATGATAATGTCATTGTTATCAACATACATAGAACCACTAAAGGCGGCAACAAGAACTAGTTATGATGTATTAGTGAATGATTATCCCGGTTTTATCAATGAGCTTAGAGCTGCTGGGGCAACTGAAGCTCAGATAAAAGCTTTCTTAACGGATATTGAAGCGGACGCGACTGCTAAGGGTATAAATGAAAATAATTTCGATGTAATTATGCTCGCAGCACTTAAAGATAATGTAGCTGATCATATGGATTTAGCAATAATTATAGGCGCTACTTTTCCGAACATTGTTTCTGACTTACGAAACGAAGTATTTCCTTCCGAACTCGTACCTATATACAATTCCGTAAAAGCCATTGTTTTAGGCAAACCTGAGCCGCCAAAAAATACCGAGAATTCACCCAAGGGCGGATCTGATTCGAACAACCAGGAAATTGATGAAGTTGATAAACAAATACGCTCAGGTTCAACAGTGATCAAATTAATGACAACCGGATCCTCTTTTACATTACTAGACACTGCTATTAATAAGATCAATGATGCCGCGAAAGTTCTAGAATTAAAATTCGGACTAGCAGTAATAACCTTTCCAGAGCTGGCAATACCCAAGATTGCCAATGGCAACTATTTGACAATTACTGTTGCAGGCGCAAGCCAAGACCAGAACTTCAAAGTAATAACTGAACAAAGGGTCATAAGTCCGTTCGTCGATATTACAATTAAAGACAAAGACAATAAAGCAGTAAGTCTATTGAAGGCTGCAAATGTAAGCATCTTTTATAACCCAGACAGTCTTAGGGGTGTAAATGAAAAAACACTTTCAGTATTTGCATTTAACGAAATGTCCAAAAAATGGGAAATTAAGGAGTCTTCTTCTAATGTAAACAACTATAGCCTATTGTCATCAAGTCAGGAATTGGGCAAATTTACTGTTGTCGCCGAATTAGCTAAACAAAATCCAGTTAATAGTTCGAGATTCACTGATATAATAGGACATTGGGCAGAGCAAGATATTAGGCAAGTTTCTGAATGGGGATGGATAAGTGGTATTAGTGCAAGTATCTTCGCCCCTGACCGTAGTATAAAGCGAGCAGAATTTGCTGCCATTCTAGTTAGAGCCTTAGAAATTCCACCAGCTTATGGAGTAGTCCTAAAGCATCAAGATGTTGTAAAGGGTTCCTGGTACTATGATAGCTTGCAAAGGGCCGTAAATATTGGTCTTATTAGCGGCTTAAGCCCAAGTAAAATGGAACCGGAAAGTAACATAACCAGAGAACAAATGGCCGTAATGCTGGACAGAGCCCTGAAATACAAAGGCATTAATATGAGTTCGCAATCCACAACTAATAATTTAGAAAGATTTAAGGATAAAGACGATATAGCAGTATGGGCACAGCCATCGGTAAGTATTATGTCAGGCCTTGGGATAATTAATGGTAGGACTAATGGTAACTTCGACCCTAGGGATTATGCTACCAGAGCAGAAGCAGTAGCAATGTTGGTGCGCTGCAACATAAAATAGTAAATGTTTGTTATTAGCAAGGGGGTGCCAATAGATGAGTAGGACTAAGCTGTTTATCATCATCGGAGTATCAATTAATCTCTTATTGTTTGGCGGTTTGTTTATTAATAAAATGCTCACAACAGCAACTGAGAATTTTGATAAAATGGCAATGCTCTATGACTTGGTTGAGCAAGTCGAGCAACAACAAAGCGGAACTAACCAGCCAATTGGCAGCAATAATGTTGCGGGTACAAATACTGGCAATAAGAATAATCCTAGCTCAACCGGAATCTTATCCTCCAATTCTGCTGAACTGCCGCCACTAGAAAATATGACAGAAGCTGAAAAAGAACAAGCAGTGCAGCAAATAAATGAGAGCGTCCAAAAGCCAGTAGAAAAGAAAGACATGCTCTCAGCTGGAGCAATATTAATGAAGCGCCTGAGTATGCAAGAAATAAACTGGTTATACAAAGTTGGCAACAGTCCCAAAAAGGATCCAGAAGAAGTCAAGAAAGCCAAGGAACTTCTTCAATCCAGGTTAACCCCAGAGGACTTGGAAGCCTTAAAAGAAATGGGCAGCAAATATGGCAAGAATATCTCACTATAACCGATAAGCCAGTAAGGAATGTTTTATGAAACTTGATCTGAGAGTACTCTCGCCATTACTTCTATTAATTGCGATAACTATATTTTCCAATCAAACCTCTGATAAGCAGGATCTTGCACCTGTTATTAATAAGTACCCCCAGGTTTTGTCCTTAGTTAGAGATATGCCACATATGAAGTTTATATATCACAATAGGGTTATAGATAACAGAGCAGACACAACCAGGTTTATCCAATTTATGCTGAGAAAGGCAGCCCATGTAATTCTATATGGGATATTTGGACTGAGTCTGATAATTATGTTTTCGGAATTCAGATTCAAGATAACATATGCGGTTCTATTCAGCGGCGGGCTGTTATTTCTGGTGGCATGTTTGGACGAATACATGCAAAGTTCAACCGGGGGCAGAACGGGTATTATTGAAGATGTATTCGTTGACCTCATTGGTTTTCTGATATTTGCTAATGTGGCGTTAGGAATAAAATTACGGAAAAGAAGAAGAGATATGCTTAGACAAATATAAGGAAATTATTGCCAATATTTCGTTTTATAGGACAATAATCCATAAAATATTTCAATAGTTGCAGGAATTATGATCTAAGTTGTAGAAATTTTAAATTTGATATTTTGATAAGGCAAGTTAACGCAAGCGAATACAATTGAAAAATACTCTACAGTTTTGAATAATATACGATATTATTTTATGGGTTAACTGGATTAGGAAGGAGAAACGAATTGTCTCAGAATAATTTCAACACTAAGACTAATGAAGATGAAGTGAGCATAGATCTCAATGAGATATTCTATATTTTGAGGAAATGGAGTACACTCATAATTATTATGACAGTGCTTACTGTAGTAACAGTGTGGCTAGTTACTACATATTTCGTGACTCCAGTGTATCAGGCTAAAACAACGATAATGATAAATCAAGCCTCCCAAACACTGGGAACAAGGCCGTCATTCAGCGGTAATCTAGAAACAGTTGTAAATAATGTGACGAGTATTCCTGTGTGGACGATGAATACTTATGTTAATCAACTTAAGAGTCCGACCCTGTTAAAAAGAGTTGGTGAGAAACTAGGTCAGGGTGGAACTAATGTAAGTGGGCTTTCAGGAATGATATCAGCAACTGCTTTAAAGGATACGAATCTAATAGATATTGTAGTTAATCACACTAATCAAACAATGGTGGCGGAAATTGCCAACACAATCACGGCAGAATATCTTAAAATGACTACTGAGCAAAATCAAGAGCAACTGGCAAGATCAGTAACATTTTTAGATCAGCAAAAAGAAAAAACCGATGCGGAGTTGGCGAAAGCAAATGCAGCAATGCAAGATTTCCAAAGCCAACCTCGGGGGGTAGCAATTCTTGATGTTGAACTCAAGAGTAAATCGGCGGACTTAATTAAATATGATGCCAGGCTGCAAATGATTGAGGTGGAGATTAAGCAACTTAATAATGGGTTGGAAATAATGCAGAAAGAATTGTCGGAAACGCCGCAATTCAATACTATCGAAAGAAAGAATTATAGTGGATCAACAGAAGAAGCTCAAGAGACCAATAGGGTTTATTTAACACTTTCGGAGCAGATTGCCAATCGCAAAGCGACCTTAGCCGAAAAGCAAGGAGAATATGATTCATTAGTAACACTTGTAAACAAACTTGATCCGGAAGTTGCCCAATTACAAGCAGAATTAACTGGCAAACGAACTCAACAAGAAACTTTTCAAAGAGAATTAAATCGATTACAAGAAACCTCAGATACACTCGGGAAGAAAAGTATGGAGACCCAGATTACGAAGTCAATTGATTTTGGTGATACAAGCATAGTAGTGCTTTCAGAAGCTTCTGTACCTACCTCTCCGGTAAAACCGAATAAAAAACTAAATATTGCATTGTCAATCGTGTTGGGGTTTGTATCATTTACAATGCTTGCATTTGTAATTGAGCTCTATGACAATACGTTAAAAACTCCTGAGGATATAGAAAATAGATTGGGACTACCGGTAATCGGAGTTATGCCAAAACTTGCAATGTCTACCATTATGAATCAAGGAGTTGAAGATAGTGCTTCGAAATAAGAAAAAGAATAAAGTTAGTGACCAATACTATGATGATGTATTGATCACGAATATTAGCCCGAATTCTCAAGTAGCAGAAGCATATAGAACTCTACGCACGAATATCGGTTTTGCAGCAGCTCAGGGTAATTGCAGATCAATACTAATGACCAGCTGCAGTCCCCAAGATGGAAAATCGACTTCAATAGCAAATATTGCAGTTTCCTTTGCCTTAGCGGGAAACAAGACAGTCCTATTCGACTGTGATCTACGTAAGCCGGTTTTGCATCATATATTTGGAATCCCTAACCATCAAGGCCTTACAAACTGCTTATTAGAAAAGATCACAATTGAAGAAGTTGGGCACAGAGAAGTAATAGAGAATCTTTTAGTTGTTACCAGTGGTCCGATTCCGCCTAACCCTTCAGAATTGTTGGGAAATGTTTATACGAAGGCCTTCTTTAAGGCAGTTTTAGATGAATATGATTATGTATTTATTGATGCGCCTCCGGTTCTGGCAGTAGCGGATACGTCTCTATTGGCCTCACAAGCTGATGGAGTCATCTTGATGATTACCGCTACCTCTACTAAGACAAAACTAGCAAAGGCGACCATAGAGCAATTGGAGCGAGCAAATGCCAATATCCTGGGAGTGATTCTCAATAAGGTAACGAGTGAGAATAAGTTCTACCATGAACCTTATATCGATGAAGCAGAGAGTGTTTTTGGGAACCTGAAGTAGTTTGGAGGTAAGGAATTGAGCAGCATACGAAGAGCAGTAATCTTACTAATTATAGATGCTGTTTCAGTTAACTTAGCTTTTATTATAGCACTATTACTTAAATACGAAGGCCAAATACCAGCGGTATTAGAAACCGGGGCACTGCATATGGTGCCGATATGCACATTTATTCCCCTCTTAGTTTTTATTATAAGCAAGTTATATCATCGTATATGGGAATACGCAAGTCTTGATGAGTTATTGCTGATTGTAAAGTCAACAACAATTAGCTGTCTTCTGATAGTATTGATTACGCAATTGTTTTCTTTGCTTGAATATCCGCTAAGCATTTATATTATTGCCTGGGTGTTTATGACAATATTTGTCGGAATTCCGCGTTTGTTTTGGCGCTTCGCCCATGACTACTATTTGCACTTGAGGGAATCAAAGCATAGTCATTGGGTATTAATAGTCGGAGCTGGCGATGCCGGCGCAGTTCTGGTGCGAGAGATGCATAACAATCCACAGCTGAAGATGAAAGTTATTGGACTTGTTGATGATGATCCGTCGAAAAACAATATGATCTTAGGCGGAATACCTGTTCTAGGCAATTGCGCGAAGATACCTGGGTTAGTAATTGATCTTCATATTGACGAAATAATCATCGCAATGCCTTCAATAACCGGCAAGGAACTGCGAGAGATAATAGAAACATGTAAGCAAACATCGGCACGGATACGGATTTTGCCGGGTATATATGATCTCAGCAAAAAGGGGCTCGTGCATAGTCTTAGAGATATTCAGATGGAAGATTTACTTAGAAGAGAAGCGGTGCAAGTTGATTTAGATGAGATGGCAAAATATGTGGGGAACAAAACCGTGTTAGTAACCGGAGCAGGCGGATCAATAGGATCAGAGCTGTGCAGGCAATTAGCAAATTTTTCACCAAGGCAGCTAATACTTCTAGATAGTAGCGAAAACAATCTGTATGAAATCGAAATTGAGCTAGTGAGTAAAAATACAGCCCCAGTGATCCCTGTTCTTGCTGACATCAGAGACTATAGCAAAATGGAGTCTGTTTTCATTAATTATAGACCACAGCTGGTATTTCACGCAGCTGCATTCAAGCATGTACCGATGATGGAAAGATACCCGGAAGAGGCTTTTACCAACAATATTATTGGTACCAGAAATGTTGCCGATTTGGCTGATAAGTATAAAGTGCAGACATTTATTCAAGTATCTACTGATAAAGCAGTAAATCCAACCAGCATTATGGGAGCAAGTAAGAGAATCGCTGAATTAATAGTTAAGGATATCAATAGAATCAGCGATACCAAGTTTGCCTCGGTGAGATTCGGAAATGTTCTAGGCAGCAGAGGTAGTGTTATACCAATATTTATGAGGCAGATTAATTCCGGAGGGCCGGTAACGATTACTCATCCTGAAATGAAGAGGTATTTTATGACCATTCCCGAAGCAGTCCAATTAATGATTCAAGCAGGAGCAATGGCGGAAGGTGGCGAAATATTTGTTCTAGATATGGGTGAACCGGTTGTGATTGAGGATCTTGCTAAGGACCTAATACGCTTAGCTGGATTTGAACCAGGTACTGAAATAGAGATAATCTACTCTGGAATTAGGCCAGGTGAGAAGCTGTTTGAAGAACTTTTTACTGACAAAGAAGAAATGGCCGCGACTAAGCATCAAAGAATTTTCATCTCTCGAAAAGAAATTGACAGCAACTATGTTAATATAGGTTCAACGGTCATTAATATAACCAAGCAAAAGCAAATCAGTCAAAATGAAATTATTAATCTCATAATAACATTAATTCCTGAATACCAAGGAGAAAGAACCATAGCAGTTTGATAATCTGTTTAATAATATAAGGAGTGGAATACATAATATGAATCCAAAAGCTGGATTACTACAGAAAATTAATGATCATAGTGCGATTGTAGGGGTAATAGGTCTGGGTTATGTAGGATTACCTTTTGCAGTTGAGAAAGCCAAGGTTGGATATACGGTAATCGGAATTGACCGCAATCCTGAAAGGGTTTCGATGTTGCAGCAGGGCAAAAATTATATATTGGATGTTAATGATGAAGAGTTACACGATATTGTCCAAAAAGGTTTAATAAAAGCATACATGGATTTTTCGTCGGTACCTTTAATGGATGTTATTGTTATTGCAGTACCAACACCGCTTAATATTAATTTAGCTCCAGATTTGCAGTACATAGAAGCAGTTACAGAAGCTATCACTCCATATTTGCGTGCAGGGCAATTGGTAACCTTAGAATCAACTACTTACCCGGGAACAACTGAAGAAATTATGCTGCCGATCTTAAAAAAATCTGGCTTAGCAGTTGAAATAGACTATTTCTTAGCACACTCACCAGAGAGAGTGGATCCCGGTAACCAGCGCTACACTACAAAAAATACTACTAAGGTTGTTGGTGGAGTTGGCAAAGACTCTTTGGAAGTAGCTTACGAATTCTACAAGCAAACCATAGATAAGGTTGTGGCCGTTTCTTCAGCGAAAGCTGCAGAACTTACTAAAGTATTCGAAAATACTTTTAGGGCGGTAAATATTGCCCTAGTAAATGAGATCACAATGCTTTGTGATCGAATGGAACTTAATGTATGGGAAGTTCTAGATGGCTCCTATAGTAAACCATTTGGTATTATGCCATTCTACCCTGGGCCAGGCGTCGGAGGCCACTGCATACCGCTCGATCCACATTATCTTGAATGGAAAGCTAAAGAATTTAATTTTAATACTCATTTTATTAATCTTGCTGGTGAGATAAATCGGAAAATGCCTGAGTTTGTCCGTGATAAGGCGCTTAGAATTTTGGGGCACGCAGGGATTGCTTCTGCCAATGCTAATATACTAGTGTTAGGAGTTGCTTATAAAAAAGATATTGAAGATGAGCGTGAATCCCCATCAATCGAAGTTATGAAACTATTATCTAAAGAGAAAGCCAATTTGAGTTATTATGACCCGATGATTCCGAGATTTAGTGAACACGGCATGGAGATGGAATCCGTTGATTTATCTGCTGAAATTCTTAATAAGGCGGATTTAGTTTTAATACTAACTGATCATACGGATGTAGACTATCAATTGGTGGTAGACCATGCAAAACGTATCTTTGATACTCGCAATGCAACCAAGGGTATAAATTCAGGAAGAGAAAAAATTACATTACTTTAAAGCACTTTCTTAATACTTACGAGAGGTATTCTTATTTTGGATTATTTTGCACATGAATCTGCTTATATTGATGAAGATGTACATATAGGCGAAGACACCAAGATATGGCATTTTTCGCACATAATGACTGGAGCAGTAATAGGAAACAAATGCAATATCGGACAAAATGTTGTTATTTCACCAGGGGTAATTCTCGGTGATGGGGTTAAAATACAAAACAATGTTTCCGTATATTCTGGAGTAATATGTGAAAATGATGTTTTCTTAGGTCCATCAATGGTTTTTACAAATGTTATTAACCCAAGAGCTTTTATTGAAAAAAAGGATGAGTACAAAAAGACCATGATTAAAAAGGGAGCCTCTATTGGTGCGAATGCCACAATAATCTGTGGCAATACTATTGGTTCATATGCTTTAGTTGGAGCAGGTGCAGTAGTGAGCAAAGATATTCCGGATTTTGCATTGGTTATTGGTAATCCGGCTAGAGTAACAGGTTGGGTATGCAAATGTGGAGAAAAGCTCACTTTTTACCATGGAAAAGCAATTTGCAATTTGTGTAAATCGGAGTTTATTAATGTTAACAATGAAGTTCGGTTATCATAGAACTTGTTTCTGGAGGGAAAAAATGAAAGTTCAATTACTTGATTTGGTGAATCAGTATAATTCATTGAAAGATGATATTGACCTGGCGATTTCAGAGGTTTTGTCATCAGGAAATTATATTATGGGACCACAAGTTGCTGAATTCGAGAAGAATATTGCGGAATACTTAGGAGCTAAACATGCAATAGGTGTGGCATCCGGATCTGATGCATTACTTTTATCTCTGGATGCACTCGGTATTGGGTCAGGAGACAAAGTTATTGTGCCCACTTTTACTTTCTTCGCAACTGCGGGAGCAGTAAGTAGATTAGGAGCAATTCCGGTTTTTGTAGATATCGACCCGGTTAACTATAATATTGATCTTAATCAAGTCGAGAAGCTGCTAAAATCAGATAGAAATATCAAAGCAATAATCCCAGTACATTTGTTTGGATTACCAGTTGATATGAAGAGATTGATGCAACTTGCTGAAGAACATAAGGTAGCTATAGTTGAAGATGCTTGTCAAGCAATTGATGCGGAGACTAATTGTAATAATCTTAAGGCAGGTGTAGTAGGTCATACCGGATGTTTTAGCTTCTTTCCATCTAAGAATCTTAGTTGTTTTGGTGATGGCGGTTTAATAACTACAAATGATGATAAACTTGCAGACGAAATAAGGCTGCTTAGGGTGCATGGCGCAAAACCAAAGTACTATCATAGCATTATTGGATACAATAGCAGATTGGATACAATTCAAGCGGCAATACTTGACGTTAAACTAAAGCATCTACCTGAATGGACGAATAAACGAAGAAGTATAGCTTCGTTGTATGCTGATGAGTTCAAAAAGGCCGGACTAAAGGGAAAAATGAAATGGCCAAATGTTTATCCAGGCCACGTTTATCATCAATTCGTAATTGAAGTTGATAGAAGAGATGAAATGCAAACGCATTTAGATGCTGAAGGAATCAGTACGGCGGTATATTATCCGCAATCACTACATCTGCAAGATTGTTTTTCGTTTCTTGATTACAAAACCGGCGATCTACCTGTGGCAGAAAAGGTTTGTAACGAAGTTCTGGCAATTCCGATTGATCCTATGCTTAGCATTGATCAGGTAAATTATATTGTTTCGAGTATTATTAAATATTTTAAATAGCAGAGAGGTTATATATGCTTAATATTGGATTAATTGGTTGCGGACGAATATCTAAGAATCATTTTGAAGCAATAGCACAGCTTCCAAATGCAAAGTGTGTCGCGTGCTGCGATATTATCGAAGACCGTGCAAAGAAATCTGCTATAGATTATGGTATTCCTTATTGGACAACAGATTACGAACAAATGCTTCTCAGAGACGATATAGATATTATCTCTATTTGTACGCCTTCAGGGTTGCATCCTGAACATGGAATTCTTGCTGCCAAATTTAAAAAACACGTCATTACTGAAAAACCTATGGCATGTAGACTTGATGAAGGCGAAAAGCTAATAGAGGCTTGCGATTTGGCTGGTGTAAAACTTTTTGTTGTTTTGCAAAACCGTCTTAATCCAGCAATTCAATTAGTGAGACGTGCCTTCGACGAAGGCCGTTTTGGAAAAATATATATGATTACTTCTAATGTATTCTGGACCCGACCGCAGGATTATTATGATATGGCACCTTGGCGTGGGACATGGAGATTAGATGGAGGAGCTTTTATGAATCAAGCTTCACATTATGTGGATATGGTGCAGTGGTTTGGAGGTCCCATATCTGAAGTTAAAGCACTTACAGCTACACTAGCTCGAACAATTGAGGCCGAGGATACCGGTTCAGCTATTATTCGCTTTAATAGTGGTGCTATTGGCAGTATTAATGTCACGATGCTGACTTTTCCGAAAAACCTTGAGGGATCAATTACAATTCAAGGAGAAAATGGGACAGTTAGAGTCGGAGGTGTTTCCATGAATATGATTGAGAAATGGGAATTTGCTGATAAAAAGGAATATGATCAAGATATAGTAACAGCAAATAATGAGCCTCCGAATGTTTATGGTTTCGGACATAGTTTGTTTTATAAGAATACTATAGATAGCTTGAAGGGGAATACTGAGCCGATTAGTGATGGATACGAAGGTCGCAACTCACTAAAAGTATTAGAAAAAATATATATAAATGATAAGTAAAATTCACCGGATTATGGAAAGACTCAAGAATTTCTTATATAGAAAAGAAACATATATTTTGTATAAATACGAATCAATAGAAAATATTTATTCTAATGCTTTAATAAGAAAAGTTAATTTTGATATTATTGATGATGCTCTCTCTTTTAATTCTAAGAGTAAAATACAAAAATACAGAGAGTTATTAGAAAGTGGGGATGTTGGATATTACGCTTATTTAGATAATGTGTGCGTGCACCGTTCATGGTATACGAAGGGGCCGCAGATTAGGAGAGTAATCCATAATTACTTTATGACTTTTTATGAGGATGATATATACATATTTAATTGCGCAACTAGTGAAAAAGCAAAAGGGCTAAATATTTATCCTTCAGTCCTGAGGTATTTATGTGAAGAAAACCCAAATAAGAACTTATATCTTATTGTATCGTCAAAGAAACCTTACGCTATTCGAGGTGTTGAAAAGGCAGGATTTAGAGCAAATAAATATTTACACTATACTTGTTATTTTGGAGTAAAGAAATTTCGAGAGATTAATGCGAAAGAGAGTAGGTAAATTATGGACAATAAAACAAGAGGTCTAAATATGAGTAAAGTAGCTTGTTTGACATTTCATAATTCATCGAATTATGGTTCTGCATTACAGGCGTTTGCACTTCAGCAAAAGGTTAAGATGTTGGGATTTGATTACGATATCATTGATTATTCGAATCCAGAGAAACTAAAATATGATTCTCTATTTGGAAAAAACACAGAATTAAGTACAAGAAGTTATATAGTTAAGGTATTTTCTTTAGTATATAACTATGTTAAAAAACGAAAATTCGTAGCATTTTCGAATAAGTACCTAAATGTCTTGTCTCCGCAATTCATTAGTAACACTGATTTAAAAGCTATTTCTGATAGATATGACTATTTCATATGTGGAAGTGATCAGATATGGAATGCTACCATGATTAGATTTGACTCATCATACTTTCTTGATTTTGTTAGCCACGAAGATAAAAAAATAGCCTACGCAGCTAGTTTCGGAAGAAATAGTTTGACGAAAGTTGATAAAGATTTTTACGAAAAAAATTTGAAAAACTTTTCTAAAATTTCTGTTAGAGAGTCTAGTGCACAAAATATAGTAGCGGATTGTGCTGGTATTGAAGCAGAATTAGTCTTAGATCCAACCTTATTAATGACTATCGCGGAGTGGAGAAACGTCACCGATGAGATAAGCTCAATAGAAAGACCATACATATTAACTTACTGCTTGTCCCCGAATAGTGAGATGCAAAAATTTATTTCTAAATTAAAAAAGCAAACAGGGTTAAAAGTCATTGGGATTTCTAGAGGACTACGTCCTATGTACTCGGAAAAAGCAACTGCATTACCATCTCCACTAGAATTTGTTAAACTATTCTTAAATGCGTCATTTGTAGTTACAAATTCATTCCATGGAACAGCTTTTTCTACGAATTTTAACCGCAACCTATTTTCATTTATCAAAGGGAATAGATATGATTCTACTAATTCAAGAATTGCTGATTTTCTCGAGATGGTTGGGCTGGAAAAAAGACTTATGACTGTCTGTCCTGAAGGTGATATAGAAATTACCTTACCTGACTTCACTAATACAAATGCTGTTCTAGATAATAAACGCGAGAACTCGATAAAATTTCTTGAGTCCTCGCTCGACTTGATATGAGGAAGAAATGTATTTTGTAGCTAAGAACAATAGAGATTCTTGCACAGGTTGCACAGCTTGCCAACATGTTTGCCCCAGAAAATGTATTCACATGAATTATGATGTGGAAGGATTTTTATACCCTGAAGTTGATGCAAATAGGTGCAATAATTGTAATTTATGCTTCTATGTGTGCCCCGAAAATGTTCAAAATATGGAAAGTAGACATCAATTGCCAAATATTTGCTATGCAGCGATGCATAAAGATGATAGTATTCTTATGGATAGCTCATCAGGAGGTGCTTTTTCAGGTATAGTTCAGTGTTTTGACAAAGAAACACATATTTTTGGTGCAAGATATGATGAAGAGTTAAACGTGATTCATTGTGGAATATCAGGCGATGAGAGTTATGATAAACTCATGAAATCAAAATACGTACAAAGTAATCTTAAAGATACATATATCCATATAAAAGAGCATTTATTGAATGGGACTGAAGTGGTTTTCTCTGGAACGCCATGCCAGATAGCTGGTCTAAAATCTTTCGTGAAAAATAAAGGGAATTTGTTTTGTGTAGAATTATTATGCCATGGAGTAGCAAGTCCCGGAGTATTTAGTGAATACAAGGATAATTTAGAGAAAAAATATAAAAGCAAATTGACTAAATTTATTTTCAGAAAAAAAGATGCTCAAAAGGGTATGTGGAAAGACTATCTGACAGAATTGGAATTCAGCAATGGGCGAAATATTAAGTCTAAAAGTGATTTGTATACATTAGGATTTCTTCAAAGTCTTTTTAATAGAAAATGTTGTATTAGGTGCCAATATGCTTGCGAAAATAGGGTAGGTGACATTGTAATAGGTGACTTCTGGAAATTAGAAGAAAATCATCCAGAACTTGTTTCACGTAAAGGTGTTTCATTAATAATTCCAATAACCGAAAAGGGATTTGAAATAATTCATAGATTAGTAGATTATATGATGCTATACAAATTGTCAATAAATGAAGCAATAAAAGGAAATAGTGTATTATTGTATCCCACAGCTGAAAATAAAAATAGAAATGATTTTTTTATCGAATTCGGCAGAAAACCAATAATTAATATATTGAGTAAATATATAAAAAGGAAATCTTATACAAGTATTATTTTAAAAAGAATACTTCCGACTAATATCATAAAAACTTTGATAAAATTTAAGTATAAGTTTGGAGTCGTATTTGAAAAATAGATTATGCAAAATCAAAAATAGAATTTTAGGCACTAGCTTTATTAATAGTGTAGCAATAGTAGCTACTGGTTCGATCATTTCGCAAATTATTTCATTATTAGTTGCTCCGGTTTTAACGAGATTATATCAACCGGAATCTTTTGGAATACAAAGTTTTTATTCGAGTATTTTAATGATAATCGTAGTTATTTCTTGTCTGAGATATGAGTTGACAATTGTATTGCCTGAAGATGACGAAGATGCTGCAAATCTACTTGTAATCTCTATCAGTATTTGTATTTTCATATCAATTCTATGCGTTTTATTGGTCAGCTTATTTAAAAATAAAATTGCGCTTGCGTTAGAAGCTCCTGAGTTATCAAGTTGGTTAGTATTGCTACCTTTGAGTATTCTTTTTACAGGTATATTTCAAGCAATCAACTATTGGTGCACAAGAAGGAAACAGTTTTCAAGATTATCAAAAAGACAAGTAATTAATAGTTCGACTAATAGTATAAGCCAATTAGTATTTGGAATTAGCTCGACAACGCCAACTGCAGGGGGTCTGATTGGTGGTAGCATAATCGGACAGCTTATTGCAACTATTTATATATCAAAACAAACACTTAGCGAAGAGGGTAAGTTTATAAAAGAGTCAATAAGTAGGGAAAAAATAAAGAAGATGATAGTTCGTTATAAAGACTTTCCGATATATTCTTCTTGGTCTGGATTATTCACGACAATGTCAAATTCCATACCTATTTTATTGCTTGGAGTTTTTTATAATCCTTTGATTGCTGGTTATTTTGCATTAGGACATAGAGTTCTAGCTCTGCCAATGAGTCTAATTGGATCCTCCATTGGACAAGTATTCTTGCCAAAAGCAGTTGAAGCGAAAAGAAAAAACGAGTTAGATATAATTACTTTAAAACTGTTTGAAGGTTTAGTGAGAATATCGTTTACACCAATAATCTTATTAGTAATAGTGAGCCCAATACTTTTCAGGTTCATATTTGGTTCAAATTGGTATACTGCTGGCGTTTACGTACAATGGATGGGGTTATGGATGTTTATTAATTTCGTGTTTGCACCATTATCTGTTTTATATGCAGTAAATGAAAAACAAAAACAAGGAATGTATATAAGTATATTAAAAATCCTTATATTTACACTTAGTTTAATAGTAGGCGGTTTGACAGGAAATGATATTCTAACTATTAAAATATTTGGAGTTTCAGCCTTTATTTTTTATTTTATTAATTGTACATATATCTTATCAATAACGAATATAAGGTTTTTCACAATAATCAAATCCATATTTTTGGAAGCGTTTTATAGCATTAAATATATTGCTATACCTATTATTACTCAAGTATTATTTACATCACCAATTATAACGGTTAGTGTTACTTTTGTATCTGGAATAGTATTTTTATTGCATCAAATATTCGCGACCAGAAGAATTAACTTGTAAGGAGATGTCATGTTAAGTAACAAAGAAAAATACTCAGAATTGTTGGGAACAGAAAAAGAAATACCAATATTTTCTAGAGACTGGTGGTTGGATGCAGTATGCGAGAATTGGGATGTGCTTTTAGTAGAAAAGGATAGCAATATTATTGCTTCGTTACCTTATTGTATTTACAAAAGCAAAAGCATTAAATCAATAAAGCAACCTCCATTAACTCAAACGAATGGAATATGGATTAAGTATCCTAAGAATCAAAGTATTGAGAAAAAATTATCTTTTGAAAAAAACGTTATGAATTCAATTATAGATCAAATTTTGAATCTTGATATAGACTATTTTTCCCAGAACTTTAAATATAATATTACTAATTGGTTGCCTTTCTATTGGAGAGGATTTGGTCAAACCACAAGATATACATATATTATTCCAAATATTGATTCTATTGATCTTGAAGATTTATTCTCGAAATTTTCGCGAGCTAAAAGAAAAAATATTAAACGAGCTGAAACAATAGTTGAAACAGCATATGGTATGAACGCAAGAGAATTCTATGAATTTCACTCTCGGACACTAAGACAACAAAACGAAAAAATTAGTTATACTTTTGATACTTTTGAAAAAATATATAATGCTGTAATAGCTCATGACTCAGGCCAAATAATATACGCTAGAGATGAAAATAATTGTATACATTCAGCTTTATTCATTATCTGGGATGAAAATAGTGCCTATGATCTTATAAGTGCAATCGATCCGGACTATAGAGATAGTGGCTCTGTTTCACTGCTTATAAGAGAAATAATAAAATATGTTGCTGCAAAAACAAAACATTTTGATTTTGAAGGTAGTATGATTGAAGGAGTAGAAAATTCTTTTAAACAATTCGCTACTATGCAATACCAATACTTCAATATTAATTATATGAACAGAAAATTCAAAACTATTTATCATATTAGAGAAGCAATTAAGGCGATAATAAAGAAATAGAATTTAATGAAAGGGTGATTTTTTGCTTCAAATTTTTTGCGCGGCGAATTTTATTAATGAACGTACTTATATATATAATCAAATATTCAAAGAATTCTTTGGAATAGAGATTAGTATCAGTTTTACTGAAAATATGAGTGACATTATACAAATATCTTATAATAATAAGACAATGTTTGTTTCAGATAAATTCTTTTCTATGAATAATAACCATTGGCTGAATCTAGAAAGTTTGCCAAAATTGCCGTTGCAAGAAGGTTTAGTTGAATTATTTTCTATTAAAAGTTATATTCCAATAATTTACGGTGGCTTCTTTGAAAATAATAATCTGATTAAAATCAATGAGAATAATCTTTCATTAGGATTGGATATATTCGGATCTGCCTTTTTTTTGATGACTTGCTATGAGGAATATGTGAGTATTAAAAGAGATATGTTTGACAGATTTCTTCATTCATACTCTATTTTTCAGAATAACACCTACTTAACTAAACCCATTATTAATGAATATATAGAAATTTTGTGGGTTGCCATTAATTATTTGTGGCCAGATTTTAAAAGAAAAAAAATGACTTTTCAAAAACATATATCACATGATGTTGACCATCCATGGGAATATACGAATAAGAGCGCAATTTATTTAGCTAAAAGAACTGCAGCAGAAATCGTTAAGCGTAGAAATTATAAAAAGTCAATAAGTTACTTGAAAAACTGGATAGAAGTTAAAAGTAATAAATCAGAAGATAGTTTTTTCAATTTTGATAGGATTATGAAAATTAGCGAAGCAAATTCTCTAAAAAGTGTTTTCTTTTTTAAAACTGCTTGCACAAACAAAAAATATGATGAAAATTATTCTATAGAAAATGAAGCAATAAGAAAACTATTACGGAATATTTACCAAAGGGGCCATGAAATTGGATTGCACCCAAGTTTCGAAACTTATACGAACCTGAACCAAACTAAATCAGAATTTGAGCGTTTAATGAACATTTGCCAATTTGAGAATATTAAACAAGATAAATGGGGAAGTAGACAACATTTTCTAAGATTTAAAAATCCTATAACCTGGCGTAATCTTGAAAAAGTAGGATTGAACTATGATTCTTCTCTATCCTATCCAGACTTTGCTGGTTTCAGATGTGGTATATGTTTTGACTTTTATGTTTATGACCTTGAAATTCGAAAGCAGTTGGATATCATAGAGCGACCTTTAATTATTATGGACAAAAGTGTTTTTGGAACTGAATATATGGGTTTTACTGATTGTGCTGAAGCTTTTAATTATGTAATGGGATTAAAAAAAGAAGTACATAAAAATAATGGTAATTTTACAATTTTATGGCATAACAGTAATTTGGAGTCTTGCGAAAAATGGGATTTCTATCAAAGTATTATACAGAATTAGTAATCAAAAGGGTTTTATTAAGGAAATATTAATGAGAAACAAATTTTTTGCTATTGCAAGTTGTATCTTTCTACTTATGAGTCTTAATTTGGCTATATTTTTAGAGTATAGACTTTCTTTCGCAATTTTAATTATCTTTATGTCTATTTATATTATTACCATATATTATATACCGGAGATAATGCTGACGATTTATTTTAGTAAATTGCTATCTGTAATACCATATATGGCATCAGCAAAAGTGCAAGCAATTATGTTTTTTGTTGGTAGTGTTATTGTATTAGTAAAAAATATTAGCAATAAAACAAATGTGCAAATTATTAGAAGTATACGAATGTTTGATTATGCAATTGCTGGTTTTCCTCTTATAGTTTTTTTCATAATGTTATTTGGCCTACTTTATAGTAAATCGCCAAATTACGGTTTCAATAAAACTATGCTTTTCTTTTTTTATGCTGTATTACCTTCTATAATTATTTTGGTGCACTTTAGATGTAATCCAGAGAGGCTAAAAAAATTTATGTTATTAATAGTTTTTTGTGGATTGCTTCTTTCAATTGAATGTGTCAATAAATTTATTTTAATAGACGGAATTATTGGTGAAGCAAGAATAAATCCGTATAGTATTAATCCGATTTGGGCCGCTAGAATTATAACTTTATCAATTTTCTCTGCTTTTTATTATTGGAATAAATGGGATTTTAAGCAGACACTTATTAAATCGATAGTATTTGCGATATTACTTATAGGACTTATGCTTACCAATAGCAAGGGTCCTATTATTTCGATGATAGTTAGTTTAATTGCTATTATGGTTTTGAAAATGTTTAACGTAAATTCCTTGAAGGCTTTTATTTCGAACTTTGCAGGTGTTTCTTTGGTAACGGTATTAGTTGTATTAGCTATTTCGGTTCTCCCGGTTTACATGCCAAGATTTGACGTTGATGATACTGTAGAAGATGCCAGAAGTTTTTCAATTCGTGAGGAATTAATCGAGTCAGCCTTTAATGGTTGGGTGAATGGAAATCAAATTATCGGTGAAGGAACAGGTTCTTTTTCCTATTTGCTTGGACAAAAGGATGAAAGGCGGTATCCGCATAATATTTTATTGGAAATTTTATATGAAAATGGAGCTATTTTAGTTTTATTCTGTCTTATTATTTGGATATATGCATTGACGAAGTCGAGTGTAAGTATTGTCAAATATAATACTAATGAAATGAAGTATTCATTTTCTATTCTATCTTTGGGAATCACTAATGCTATGTTTAGCGGCGACTTGAACGGCAATTTATGGATCTGGTATGGCGTTTCTATGACTATGGCATTTAGTGAATTCAAAAAATTAGAGAATACTTCGATAAAGTAGAAAATTTTCTTCGATGAAGGGAACTATACAATGTATAAAATTTGCCATATGAGTTCGCAACATCCAGATAGTGAACCGAGAATACTTTTAAAAGAGTGTGTTTCTTTATCTAAGGTCGGTTATGATGTAAGCTACGTTGTAAGAAAAAACAATGATGAAATTTTTCAAGGTATTAAAATAGTTGCAGTTAAAAATAGAAAAGAGCGTTATAAACGAATGCTGTTATCTACGTTTGATACCTATAAACAGGCACTGCGTTTACAAGCTGATGTTTATCATATTCATGACCCTGAACTTTTACCTTATGCGTATATGCTAAAATTAAAAAATAAGGTTGTTATATATGATGTGCATGAAGATGTGCCTAGGCAAATATTGGGTAAAGAATGGATTCCCAAGCAATTTAGAAAAATTATTGCTTATATTGTTGAGAAGATTGAAGACTATGTAGCGGCTCGGGTTGATGGAATTGTTACTGTTACAACACATATAGCGAATCGATTTAGCAAGGTAAATAAAAACACAGTTATTTTGTATAATTATCCAATTATTGATGATTCAAAAATTCTACCTGTTGCGAATTCGAAAAAAAAGCATCAAATATTATACATAAGCTCGCAACTAGCAAAAGAAAGGGCAATATTTGAAATAGTTGATGCCATGAATTATATTGATTGCAAATTAGTTTTAGCTGGTCGATTGGATGATGAAATAAAGAAAAAACTCGTTACGAATCCTGGATGGAAAAAAACTGAATACCTGGGTTACATTACTCCACAAAAGGCAATAGAGGTAATCAGTGAGTCGAAAATCGGATTATTCATTTTTAATCCTTCTTTAAATGCGATAAATGGGATTTCTACTAAACTATTCGAGTATATGCTAGGAGGCCTACCTGTTGTTATATCGGAAATACCTTCATCTAAAGAAGTTATCGAGAAATTTAAGTGTGGTATTCTAATTAAGACACTAGTACCAAAGGAAATTGCCACCATCATTAGTGAACTTCTTAACAATCCTCAGCTAATGGAGGAAATGGGGCATAATGGTCAAAAAGCTGTACTTAACTATTATTCTTGGGCATCGGAGGAAAAAAAGCTAATTGAGTTCTATAAGAAATTATTATAATTTGGAGCTAAATATGAATGGGAATGATGAGTACGGATTTTCATTATTGCATCAAAAACTTTTGGAGATAATTAGAGATATTGATACTGTGTGTAGAAATAATGGAATAGTCTACTATATCATGGGAGGTACTGCACTCGGTGCAGTGCGACATGGAGGTTTTATTCCTTGGGACGATGATTTAGATATTATGATGACTCCTGAGAATTACTACAAATTCAAAAGTTGTTTTAATTCATTGCCTAAAGAAAAATACCATTTGCAGGAATGGGGTAGAATTGAAGATATGATTGCCTTGGCTAAGGTTAGAATGAATAATACTACCTATTTACAAGAACATTGGAAGAATAAATTGATTCATCATGGGATTTTAATTGACATTATTATATTGCATAATGTTCCGAACAATTTACATAGACGATATATTCAATACATGTGGAGTAAATATATAACAGCCAAAAGAGCATCGAATCGAAAAGAAACGAAAGGGGGAAAGTTGATTCAATTTTTGTTAAGAGTATTTAGAGTTTTTCCGAAAGATTTTCTATTAAAATATGCAATGAAGCAGATATATAAATACAATGACAGATCCACCGATTTTTGTGGGCAATTTTTTATTAATTTTCCTTTTAAGAAGAGTGTGTATCCCAAGAAGATGTTTGATAACCCTCAGAGTATTAAATTCGATAAATTGATATTGCCTGCACCATCTGATGTAATTGGTTACCTCACAATATATTTTGGTGATTTTATGAGAATACCTTCAAAAAATCAAATTTTGAAAAACCTACATGTAGATTTCTATGATATTCAAAATGATTACACGAAGTATTTAAGCATTGAGCCTGGGTATGAAAATATTGATGATTTGAACTTTTAGTATTTTTGGAGGAATAGATTTATGCAAATTGATAGATTCGTTGAGCATATTAATAGTATTGGAATAGATTTTTTCACAGGTGTTCCTGATTCGCAGTTGAGAGAACTGAGTGATTTCCTTTTTACAAACAATCAGGTTCAGCATATTATTGCACCTAATGAGGGCAATTGTGTGGGAATTGCTGCTGGATATCATATTTCTACTGGAAAAGTTGGATGTGTTTATATGCAAAATAGCGGAATTGGTAACGTAGTCAATCCCTATACATCTTTGATTCATTCATTAGTTTATAAAATTCCCGTATTATTTATTATCGGGTGGCGAGGTGAACCAGATGTTAAGGACGAGCCACAGCATTTATTTCAAGGCAAAATAACGCTACCGCTTTTAGAATGTTTAGGTATAGACTTTTTTGTTCTTGATGGTGAAACTAATGAAGATGAGTTAATAGATGAACTTTCTAAATGTAAAAATCTTCTGGAGCAAGGAAATAGCGCAGCAATAGTTGTGAGAAAAGAAGCTTTTAGTGGTTCTCCCAAAGTCGAATATTCGAATGATTATACTGTATTAAGGGAGGAAGCAATTGATACTTTAATTGATTGCATAAGTCTTGATGATGTGATTGTTTCGACTACAGGAAAAACCTCAAGAGAGTTGTTCGAAATTCGAGAGAAAAGGCAACAAGGGCATGCGAATGATTTTTTGACAGTTGGGTCTATGGGTCATTGTTCAATGATTGCTTTAGGAATAGCTTTAAACACTGAAGAAAAAAGAGTTTGGTGTTTTGATGGAGACGGTGCAGTATTAATGCATTTAGGGTCTTTAGCATTAATCGGAGCCAAACGGCCAAAAAATTTCGTTCATGTACTAATGAATAACCATGCTCATGAAAGTGTTGGTGGCATGCCCACTATATCAGATAAAATTGATATTGTAGATATAGCTAGGGCTTGTGGTTACAAAAAAACGTATAGTGCATCTACGCTTAAGCAAATTAAGGATATTTTACGAAATATCACAATTGAAGCTGGTCCGATTATGTTTGAAATAAAGGTTAAGATAGGCGCACGAGAAAATCTAGGTAGACCGACAAAGACTCCTATCCAAAACAAGGCAGATTTGATGAGGTTATTACTTTCGAATAAGGATGTGCTGTAATGAGAGTTCTCATACTGAATTCTGGATTAGGAAGTAGACTAGGTAGTTTTACAATTGGTAGCCACAAGAGTTTATTGGACATTGGCAATAAGCAGACAATTTATGGAAGGCAGCTAAGTTTTCTTTCTGAACTGGGATATGGAAAAGAAATAGTTGTTACAACTGGTCACAATGCTGAAAGTATAATTGCTTATACTAAAAGAGAGTTTCCTGAACTAAAAATAAAGTTTATTTATAATCCTGAATACTCAACTACAAATTATATATACTCTATTTACTTGGCTAGAGAGTTTTTGGTGAAAGATGATTTATTGCTTTTGCACGGGGATTTAGTATTTGATTTAGAAGTGTTAAGAAGACTAATAGAATCCAATGTAAGCTGTGTTGCAGTCAGTAGTACTACTCCGTTGTCCGAAAAAGATTTTAAAGCCGGAATAAATAAATTTTATCGAGTTGAAACAATTAGTGTAGATAATTATCGAAACGCAATTTCAGCTCAACCCTTATATAAGCTAAGGAATGCCGATTGGCTCATTTGGCTTGAGAAAATTATTGAATTCTGCGAAAATGGAATAAAGAACTGTTATGCAGAAAAGGCGCTAAATATGGTAACAAATAGATTGCTTCTATATCCTGTGGATTATAAAAATTTGTTATGTAGTGAAGTGGATGATCTAGATGATCTGAGTAGAATTAGAAAAGAAATTGCTTCTGAAAGTGAGGTTAATAATGAAAAAAGTATACATGAGTTTTAGTACTGACATTATTCATATTGGTCATATTAACATTATCAAAAGAGCTGCTGAGCTTGGTGAACTTACAATCGGAGTTTTGCATGATGAAGTTATTGCAACCTATAAGAGGTTTCCAGTTGTCCCTTTTGAAGAAAGAATGGAGATAATAAGAAATATTCAAGGAGTATCGCATGTAGTTGGACAAGCCAGTTTAGAGTATGATGAGAATCTTAGGATACTAAAGCCAGACTATGTTGTCCACGGAGATGATTGGAAAACTGGCTACCAGAGTATAGTTCGTGAAAATGCATTAAAAGTATTAAAAGAATTTGGAGGAGAGCTAATTGAATATCCTTATACATATAATGAGACCATCATTAGATTGGAAAACAAGTTTTCGGAACAAGTTGCGATGCCTGAATTTAGGAGGCCAAGATTAAGACATTTATTAAACTTAAAGAAAACGATTAGTGTAATTGAAGCACATAGCGGCTTGACAGGTTTATTAGCTGAGAAGACTAAAGTCGAGGTTAGTGGCAAGGTAAGGCAATTTGATGCCATGTGGGTTTCCAGTCTTTGTGATTCAACCGCAAAAGGAAAGCCTGACATAGAACTTGTAGATATGTCTTCCAGGATTAGAACTATTGAAGATATTATGGAAGTTACTACTAAGCCAATTATATTAGATGGTGATACGGGAGGACAAGTTGAACATTTCCAATATAATGTCAGAACCTTAGAGCGAATTGGAGTATCAGCTGTAATAATTGAAGACAAAACTGGACTAAAAAAGAATTCATTATTCGGAAACGAAGTCCCACAAACTCAAGACAGTATCGAGAACTTTTCTTCAAAGATTAGTGCGGGGAAAGCAGCCCTTAGGACAAAAGATTTTATGATTATTGCTAGAATAGAGAGTCTAATTCTTGAAAAAGGGATGGAGGATGCTATTAATAGGGCAATAGCGTATGTCGATGCAGGTGCTGATGGAATAATGATTCATTCAAGAAAGAAAGACCCTGATGAAATTTTTCAGTTTTGCAACCATTTTAGGAGCATTAATGCTGAAACTCCTATTGTTGTAGTGCCAACAACATTTAATAGAGTGACAGAAGAAGAATTTTCTGAACATGGAGTCAACATTGTAATATACGCGAATCAATTAACAAGAAGTTCTTTTCCTGCAATGCAAAGAATTTCTGAAACTATTTTGAGAAACCAGCGTGCCTTTGAGGCAGACGAAATGTGCATGCCGATTAATGATATTATAACCTTAATTCCTGATGTTTACTAATGGGGTGTTCTCATGAATATGTTTTGTCCCGTAGAAATCGATTTTAAAATGAATAAAAAGATTAAAGATATTGTTATTAGTTGTCTTTCTGGAATTACCTTGCTTATTGCTGATGAAACCTGTACGGATTTATGGGGTTTGACCGATATTCTAGAAAACCTTGAATTGACAGAGAAAATTACATGGGTGCGAAAAATACATCCTAACCCAACGCAGAGAGACATTCTCAATGTTTGTAACATTATTAGGAATAGAAATCTCGATAGGATTGATCAAATTATTGCAATTGGTGGAGGCAGTTGCATAGACTTAGCTAAATCAATTAGTGCAATTTATCCAATACTTTTTATCAGCAAAAAAATGGAGATAGATTTCGTTACTGATTTAATCATTAATAAGAAATATACTAGAAAAGATGGTTTTATTAATATTATAGCTATACCGTCAACTGCTGGAACCGGTTCGGAATTAACCAATTGGGCCACTATTTGGGATGAGAAGGGACTAGAAAAACACTCAATAGAGAGTATTGGATTGTATCCTAAAAAAGCGATAATAGTTCCTGAACTAACATTGACCTTGCCATCCCTAGTAACACTATCTACTGGTCTCGATGCTCTAGCGCATGCAATTGAGTCATATTGGGCAATATCATCATCTGTGATTGTTAAAGATATTGCAATTCAAGCAATCCATAGGATCATTGGATACCTACGGAAGGCGATTGAAGAGCCACATAACATTTATTTTCGCGTACAACTGTTTCGAGGGTCAATTATGTCTGCACTTGCTTTTTCACAGACAAGAACAACTGCATGTCATGCTTTATCGTACCCTTTGACATTAAAGTATGGTGTTTCGCATGGCTTGGCTGTTGCGATGCTATTACAACCTATTGCTAATATTAACAATAATAATTATTCATATGAAAGCGAATTATTAGAGCAATTTGACAATTTTGGTAATATAAGAGGCTTCATAGAATATGCTTCTAGAGATATCTTGGACTTACGATTGTCTAACTTCAATATTAGCGCAAAAGATATAAGTGGCCTTGTAGATTCTGTAGGACCAGATAGCCAGCGACTCTCAAACAATCCAGTAATTTTGAATAATACCCAGATTGATAGAATCTTTCATGAAATACTATGAACAAGGTGATTAGAATGTACAGAAAATTTTTTAAACGGCCTTTTGATGTATTCTTTTCTTTTATTTCTCTATTGATTTTCTCGCCAGTACTTCTAATAATATATTTGCTAGTAAGAAAAAAACTAGGAAGACCTGTTTTTTTTACACAACTAAGACCAGGAAAAAATGAAGAGATATTCCGACTATATAAGTTTAGAACGATGACGAATGAATGCGATGAGAAGGGCATATTATTATCTGATGAATTGCGCTTAACTGAATTCGGCGCAAAGTTAAGATCAACAAGTTTAGATGAATTACCGGAATTACTAAATATTCTGAAAGGTGATATGTCGTTTGTAGGTCCTAGACCGCTATTAGCCGATTACCTTCCTTTGTACAATGAACAACAAAGAAAAAGACATTCAGTTAGACCGGGATTAACATCTTTGGCAGCTGTTAATGGAAGAAATGCTTTGTCATGGGATGAGAAGTTTAATTGCGATAATGAATATATTAATATGATTTGCTTATCATTAGATATTTCTATTATTTTAAAGACTATAGTTATAGCAATAAAAGGGGAAGGCATAAATAGCGCAGGTGAAGCAACCTGTAAAGCGTTTGGATTAGAAGATTGAGTTAGAGTATTGTTTTAGTGGAGAAAGATTTAATGACTAAAAATTTGTTTATTTATTGTGCTGGTGGATTTGGGCGAGAGGTTTTTGCCTTAGCAAAAGAGATTAATAGTGTTGACAATAAATGGAGTACAATAAGTTTTATTGATGATAAAGTTGACACAGAAAGTATATCGACAAACAAAATATATTTGCTAGAAGAAGTTATTAGTAAATACCCAAGTGAAGTCATCGAAGTTGTTGTAGCAAATGGAGATCCAATAATCAAAGAACAGATTTATCACAAACTAGAGCAATATTGTATTATGATAACTAGAATTATACATAAATCTATTAATCAAAACAAAATAGAAGATCTCGATATTCGACTTGAACAAGGGGTTATTATTACTGAAGGTGTAGTATTAACAACTAATATTCAATTAAGTAAGGGTGTCATAATCAATATAAATTCTACAATTGGTCATGATGTTCATTTGGGAAAGCATTCAACTATTTCTCCTGGGTGTAATATTTCTGGAGGAGTAAAAATAGGTAACAACGTATATATGGGGAGCGGTGTTAACGTTAGAGATGGTATTTCGATAGGGAATAATTCTATTATTGGTATGGGATCAGTAGTTATGAAAGATATACCAGATAATTCTATAGTTTATGGGAATCCTGCAAGGATAATTAGAAAGAATAATTTTGAAAACGTTTTCAAGTGAGGTGGAATCTTGAGAATATTGGTAATTGCTGCACACCCGGATGATGAAGTCTATGGAATGGGCGGTACAATTGCAAAACTAGCTAAAGAAAACGAAGTTTATACGCTGATTGTTACGGAAGGTTGTACTTCACAATACAATGGCGATTCGCATATAATTCAAGTTAAAAAAGATGAAGCACTTGCATGTAACCATTTATTAGGTGTAAGAAAGGTTGTTTTTGGCGAGTTACCAGATATGAAATTAGATACAATACCTCATGTAGAAATAAATCTAATTATTGAGAAGACTATTAAAAAACTGAAACCCGAGATTGTTTACACTCATCATAAAGGTGATGTTAATAAAGATCACAGATTGATATATGAATCTACATTAGTAGCAACAAGGCCAGTGCCAGGACAAACTGTTAAAAAACTAATGTCATATCAGGTTCCATCTTCAACTGAATGGGCAGGAATCGCAGTTGATGAATCGTTCATTCCTAGTATATACGAAGACATTTCTATATATGCAAATTTAAAATATGAAGCAATTGAACTCTATAGAACGGAGATTAGAGAATTTCCACATCCTAGATCTATTAAAAGAGTAAAGCACTGGGATGAAAATAATGGCCTAAATGTCGGATTGCTAGCTGCTGAAGCTTTCTGTCTGATTAGGGAGATCAAAAATTAGTGAAAGGGTCATCAACATTGTATGAAAAAGATAAAAATCAGCAACATATTGCAATACATGGCGGAAATGTCAGAAGATTTCGAGTTTATTGGCGATGAAAACGATACAATAAGCGGATATTCAAGCTTAACTAATTATGTCAATGGCACACTTACATGGGTAAGAAATCACAGTTTCTATTTAGAAAAGTACAAGCATAAACATCCAATTAATTTGATATTTTTACCGCCAAATTTTGAACTAGATTCTAGAATTGTTAATTGTATTATATCAGATGACCCACATAGGGCATTTTTTTTAGTATTAAGAGAGTTTTTTTATACTCCTGAAAGAATCTGTTCCGGCAATAATAATTACATTAGTAAAACTGCAACAATTTCAGATGGTGTTGTCATCGGCAATAATTGTACGATTGGTGAAAATGTAGTGATTGGAAAAGGTACGAGAATATACAATAACGTTGTAATAGCTAATAATGTAAAGATTGGTGTTAATTGCTTAGTTAAGTCTGGTGCAATTATTGGAGAGGAAGGCCACGGTCATTTAGTAGATAAATCTGGTATTCTTCATAGAATTGTACATCTTGGCGGTGTAGCAATCGGCAATAATGTTGAAATTGGAGCAAATACCTGTATAGATAGGGGAGCGTTAGATGATACAATTATCGGAGACAACGTGAAAATAGATAACCTCTGTCACGTCGCACATAATTGCATTCTTGAAAATGGCGTCTTCTTAGCCGCAAATACAATGTTAGCTGGCAGTGTAAGTGTTGGTAAGAATACACGTTTAATTTCAATAACAGCCAGAAATGGAATTAATATTGGCAGTAACTCTATAGTAGGTTTCGGCTCGGTTGTCGTTAAAAATCTTGAAGATAATTCAGTTTATTATGGTAATCCGACTGAATTTAAAGGTATAAAGTAGAATAAGGATAAACTTGGAACCTAACATGTTCCCCAAAGAGATTAATTATTGGAATACTTAATGAAGAAGAGCAAAAGCTGTTTTTATCTAAAAAAGTATTTAATTGCACTTGTAACTCGACTTTGATCCATCTCTGTCAGGCTTGAACCAGAAGGTAAACATATTCCATTTAAGAAAATATCATCACTAACACTAAAGTCAAAATGAGTAAAGTATGTACATTCAGAAAATAAAGGTTGTAAATGCATTGGCTTCCATACTGGCCTCGATTCTATGTTTTGGCTCGATAAATAGTTGATTAAATCAATTGGGCTTTTTCCATTCTTTTGCTGCAACTGTAATACTGTCAACCATCTATTACTTTTTCCATAATCTGATTCAGGCATAAAAGTAATATCATGTAAGCTTTCAAGTTCTCGTTTGTAGATTTCGAATACCTTTCTTCTTGCATTTACTCGTTCATCTAAACTAATTAATTGTGCTCTTCCAATAGCAGCGAGCATGTTGCTCATTCTGTAGTTGTAGCCTGCTTCAGAATGTTGATACCATAGAGCCTCATCTCTTGATTGAGTAGCCCAGAAAAGAGCCTTTTTCAAAGAGTCACCATCTCTAGATAAAAGCATACCCCCTCCTGAAGTTGTAATAATCTTATTACCATTAAATGATAGAATAGAATAGTTTCCAAATGCTCCGCATTTTTTATCTTTATAAGTAGAGCCTAAAGCTTCAGCTGAATCTTCAATTACTGGGACACCATATCTAGCACAAATTTTCAACAATTCGTCATAATCAGCGCTATGACCATAAAGGTCAACTATTATGGTTGCTTTAGGGATCCTATTGTTTTTTTCTGCCCAAGAAAATGCTTTTTCAAGTGCTACAGGCGACATATTCCATGTAAATGGATCGGCATCAATAAAAACAGGTATAGCTCCTTCATATAAAACCGGATTTACACTTCCAATAAAAGTCAAGGAAGAACAAAAAACGATATCGTTATTTGTTACATTTAATAGTTTCAAAGCAAGATGAATTGCTGAAGTTCCAGAGTTGACAGCCAACGCACCATTTATCCCAATATAACTTGCCATTTCTTTTTCAAACGCGGTTACTTGAGGTCCAAGTGGTGCTATCCAATTAGATTCAAAAACTTCATCAATGTAGTTCTGTTCAAATCCATTCATATGTGGAGGTGAAAGATAAATAAATTTATGCATAATTATACAACCTTTTCGTAGAATAAAAAAAATACAACAAATAATTTCTGAATAATCTAAAAGAGTAGAAAAGTAATACAATAAACTAATACTGTATTAATAATTCCAATATTTCATATGTATTTATCCCAACAAATCTCGGGAATAGATTTTTCAATTCTAAAGCCGAATATATTCTTAACACTAACGACTTCAACAAGTTTATACCCGGATTTTAGAATACTTTGACGAGATGACTTATTGTCAATGGTTGTTGAAGCATAAACGGTAAAGCCGTCCTTTATTAAATCGTTCCCTATTTTATTAAGCACTGCCTGAAGTATGCCCTTGTTTCGGAATCTAGGCATAGTTTCGCCCCAATGAATACAACACTCCTTTTCATTAAGATTTATTACTGCGTATCGTTTCCATCGTGCAACTTTGTTCGGTCCAAAAGTAACCCAAATTCTATGAGCAAATTGACCAGAGTAATATGCATAATAACCTAAATCGCCAGAATTCAAGAATTCAATAAAAATATTGATTTTTCTTGCTGGCTCATAAATAGAAGCATCCATCAAGTTATCAATTGTAACTTTCTTAATCTCTATAGAATTTGAAGTTGTTGTATCAAGATCAACACCATGAAAAACATGAGTTAATACAAAGTTTTTTTCATACTTTATTATATTGAAAACATGTATCAAAAATGATCTGATTTCGAGTATTACTTTTAATAAAAAACTCTTAATTAAATCTAGCATAATACTAATGTTAATAACACCTCTAGAAAAAATAATTGGGACTCCTAAATAGCAAAAAGCTAAATTGTATAATATCTTCATATTCTTTGGATATCGAAATTCGTTTGTGAATAATATTATTATGAGTGGTTTGTCTAAATTATTTAATTGGCACCTTATTTTACTTATAATTCCATATCAAAATTTAGTAGAAGTTAAATCTTAATTAAAACCTATGAAAATTATTTATCATATAATTAGTACCATCAGTTGAAATCATAATAGAACCTAATTCATCGGTTCTAAGTACTTTCACATTATTCTCTACCAATAACTTCAATACTTCCTTACTAGGTCTGACATCTGAATAAAAGTTTTCTAGTCCTTTTCCGCAACTAATTATTGCTACTTCTGGACCAACTTTATTAATAAAATTGCGAGAAGTCGAAGTTTTTAAACCATGATGTGAAACTTTCATAATCTGCGCTCTTAAGTCCCCATCTAGTTCATTTTCTTTGTCGATTTCAATATCTCCTGTGAAAAGAAAACTGATTTCATTATGTACTAGTTTAATTACTATTGAATTGCTATTTGGATTGTCACTAGTGTTAAAATCTGTAAGTACTTCTAGATTGACACCATCAAATGAATACTTTTGTTTAAAGTCGGATGTCCATATGCCACCATTATTGGTCAATATATCCTTATGCTTTTTTAAAATAGAACCAGTAGAGTCGCCAGTATCTATGACTCGTTTAACAAGAAAATTTTCAAAAACAGCTGGCGCTCCGCCAATATGATCTCCATGCTGGTGAGTTAATATAAATAAGTCGATAATTTTTACATTTAAGTGCTTCAAATAGTCAACAATAACCTCACCATCACTATTTTTACCACTATCTATTAATATCCAATGATTACCGACACTAATTAAGATGCAATCTCCATGACCTACATTGATATAGTGTACTTTTGTTAAAATCTTGCTTGAATCATAAAATTCAGTTGTTTCTTTCGTGAACTGATTGCAAACGTAAGCACTTGTTTTTTGATCATTTTGGCTATTATAACTGAATAAAAAAAATGTTGTAAGAAATAAAGTGTAAAAATAATATTTCAATTTATCACCTTCGAAAATCGAAAAAATTTCTTTATAAATAGTAGTTATTAATGTAACAACATTTCACTGAACCGAGCACTGTTTTTATAAATTTTGCAATTGCAAGTGATGGAAATGAAATCTATAAATCAGTAACCAGCTAGTGCCTTGATTATTGCTTTGCTATGACTGTAAATCTTCATTTTGCGACTCATTTTTGTAATTTGAAAATATGGTCTTTGGATTGAGCCAAACGAGCGGAAAAATCTCTCTACATTTTTCATCATAGTGCCTTCGAAATCAAATATGTCAGTATGGTTTGATAGCATCTTTAAAGCTTCCCAAATTAGTAGTGCATTTGCTCCACTTGTTCTCAAATCAGGGTTAGAGCCAGCCATAATACAGTATGTTGTTTTCGAATCACCCACAAGATAGATTGCCGAATGTACTATTTCTTTTGCATCCTGTGCATGCAGTATAATTCGCGAATTATTTGACGAACATACTTTATCTAAGTTCT
This sequence comes from Syntrophomonadaceae bacterium, assembly GCA_031553935.1. Classification (GTDB taxonomy): domain Bacteria; phylum Bacillota; class Syntrophomonadia; order Syntrophomonadales; family Syntrophomonadaceae; genus JAISDD01. The sequence goes on along the minus strand of JAVBKS010000022.1, from coordinate 2,262 downwards.
TGATAAATTCTTTTGAGTAAGGAAAATTAATACCCTGTCTGCTGAAAGATAGGTTATTAATACTTAGAAAATCATCAATTCCCAAATCTGATCTAACAATAAGCTTTTTCTGGGCTTTTCTAATTTCAGTCCTTAGATTTCTTGAGAAATTATGCCATATTTTATCTGTGTCTTGCAAACATTCAATTCTGTATGTATAACGAGTTGTTTGCTCAAAGCCTCGCCAATAGAATGGCAACCAGTTTGTAATATCAGTGGAAAAGTTTTGATTAAAATAGTCAAAATGAGGTAATTGGTCAATTAATTCGTTAAATATGCGAATTTGAAAAGACAGTATGTTATGATACTTGGCATTAGATTCTCTAATCCATGGTCCCAATGTCTGCGTTAATGGTGGCATATTGATAAAGTCCAAACCCATTTTTCTATACTTAACATAGGGCATTCTTGCAACTATATGATCATTATTCTTAATAATTATTTCATCCCATTGACCTTTCGCAACTGCATCCAACCACCAAGGTTGTTGAAAGATTGAATTCACATAATTAATGCTACTTAATTCACGCACTATAGATATCCTCTATTTGTTATTTCAATTTGATGCAGATAGCACACTAGTTTTTAATAAAGTTATCGAAATACTTTCAAAAAACCTCTTCAAGTAATTCTATTCTAGTCATGCACTATTAGCCAAATATAAAGTTAAGATGATTTGTATCTATTAATATCGATAAAGTTTTCATAAAAGATTACACGCATTATTAATATTATTAATGTAAGAAAGTCAAATTTGAAAGTTCATTAGATTAAAACAAACAATTTAAAACATCGAAAACAATTATCACAATTAATAATACTTTATTCGACTCAAGATTCGCAAATGATATCTACTACAAATAAACCTTACTATTAAACTATGGTAATAATTAAGGTTAGTAAAAAAGGATAATAATTATATTAATGTTTGCAAAATGGTACGCCCGAGAGGAATCGAACCTCCGCTCCCGGCTCCGGAGGCCGGTGCTCTATCCACTGAGCTACGGGCGCAAAAAATATCCTAATTCATAATAACAGAGATATGCTATCCGGTCAAAACAGTTCGTTTTTCTGTTGTTATTTCATGTTATATTTCATAAGGGCTATGACTGCGATGAATTTTGGTCATAATGGTCGCATCATTAAGCTGATTATGTACGGTCGTTGCAAAGTTGAAACCCTTTGGGTTAAAGCACTGGTGTTGGAAAAGTATAGTGTTTTAGCCAACCTAAAAGGACCAAAAGCTGATTGAAGTGCTATGGTTTTGCTTGACTCCTAAAATGGGTGGTATGATAAAAGCAACATAAAAAGGAGTCGAAAAATGGCTAACAAGAAATCATACGACAAAAGCTTCAAGGAAGAAGCGGTAAAGCTTGCAGAAGAAACCAATGTGAATAGTGCTGCTCGTAGTTTAGGAATTCATGAAAACACTCTTAGGAAATGGGTCAAGAATACTAGAGAAAGGCCGGATAATACTTTTATCGGCAGCGGTAGAAAATACATACCAGCGCAAGATGCTGAAAAAGTAGCATTAATGAAAGAAAACAGAGAGCTAAAACGTGCAAACGAAATTCTAAAGGAGGCCCTCGGTTTTTTCGCATCGAGCCAAAAGAAGTAGAAGCAAGCCAGATATATGAGTTTATTCGAACCCGATTGCACATGTATTCAATTAAAGGTAAATGCCATGTACTGGGGGTCACAAAACAAGGCTACTATAAATGGCTACGCTCTCGGAATAAGCCATATAAATATGCCGATCTTTTGGCTAACATTAAAAAGGTATTGGCGGAAGATCCAGAAAACAAAGAGAATTATGGTGCGCACAGGGTATTCTTGAGATTATCGCAGCCAGAATACAGTTACACTGGCAGCTATTCAACAATATACCGTGTTATGAAGTTCAATAGTTTATTACAGAAGAAAAAACGAAGGCCGGGTAGCCTGACAAGAGAAAATTACGCGGCACAAAAGAGCGAAAACCTGATTAATCAAGACTTTTATGCTTGCGAACCCAACAGCAAATGGCTGTCTGATATATCGGAAGTGCCTACAGCAGATGGAAAACTATACATATCACCGATATTGGACTGCTTTGATGGGCAAATTGTAGGGCTAACGATGGCTGATAATATGAGAAAAGAACTGTGCATTGAAGCCTTTGAACAAGCTTGTCGCCGACATAATGCACATGGAATGATATTCCATACCGACCGGGGTTCACAA
>JAVBKS010000020.1:0-3031 GCA_031553935.1 Syntrophomonadaceae bacterium | reverse complement strand
AGTTCATAATACTGCCCGGGTTTACCGAAATTAGGATCGGCACTATTCACATAATTTTTCATATTTTTCAGCGCCGCTACTGTGTATATTTGAAAAGGATCATCTATTGTGCCACTGCCGTCGAAGTCATTTTGGGTTGTTCTTGTCACGGTTATGGTGAAGTGGCGGACTAACGAGCCAGAGTTGTTGCGGTTGCATATAGTAACCTCCGCTGTTCCCGGGGATCTTATCACCAATTGGTTTTGCTCCGCTTGTACCACCGCACGGGAAGGGTTATTTATTTGCCAAGTGATATAGGAGCTAATATCTTGCTCTCCTAACAAAACTTTAATGTCCAAAGGAGTATTGCTATATTCCACGCTTATGGTTCCCATATCTTTAGGATCGCTGCCGCCGTTAGGTTGCAGCTTAAGTCCGTCGCTGCCGCCGAGGCTAATCTGACTGCGCAGGTGGGTCATCATTATGGCCTTAAATGATTTATGCTCCCGGTCACAAAACATTTCGAAAGATTGGTATGAACCTATCAGTTTGGCGTTGTCCCATCCCAGGTAATTAAGACGTTCATCTAAGGCACTATGCTTAGTTCTTAGTTTGCTCATGCCCAGATCCAGCAGAATTGGGTCAACGTGGCTTCCGGTTTTCCAAAGTTCTTGGTCACTCATTTGCATCATCTCAAGCAAGGTTTCATTAACTTCGGGATCATTGTTCATTTGAGCGGGCAAACCGCTAAAAACAGTAAGCACTAATTCCAGCATTTCCTCCAGGGAAACATTAGGACCGAAGATAGCCCGAGCCGCTGCCCCATGTTGGAGCTGAAAACTAAGTAGTTGCTCCGGGCGTTGGTTAGGGTCTTGGTAGCCGATATTAGCCAAAGCCTGAAGAGCATGATACAGGTCGTCTTGAGTTAGATTATTATTTGTCATTATCGTGCTTAGCGGACCTTCGAAAAGCGGTTTTAGAAAATATAGCTTTAGATATTTTAACTCAGAATCATCGTTCAATTGGTATCGGGCATTTTCGAGGTCACTTTTTTCTTGCTCACTTAGATAGCTCCAAATTTTTTCAAATTCCTTAAAGACAAAGGCAGAGTCGGCAGGTTCTGAGCGCGCATTTAATGGCAGGGCATTGGGCGTGAAAATGAAGCTTAAGAGGAAAACTACCATTAATACTAAGCTTAAACCTTTTTTTTTGCTATGTGATAGTTTCATTAGATCACTCCTTTAGTTTTGTCTTGATATGATATCATTATTATTGTAAAGGTTGGATTTTTATATTGCACCCCCCGCTCAGGGGGGTAGTGGTCCTTATTATAGCTAAAATTCGAGAAAATTTTTCGCTTTCATCCTGAGAATTGCTATATAAAACAGTATCATTACCGAGTTTTGCAGTAATGATGAAGTGAAAAAGTGTTACAAAGCCCACAGTGAGGGCAATTTTTTTGTCAATACTTTTGGATATTTATGTTGTATAATGTTGGCTATTGTGTGCCTAAACGAATCTACTTAATGCTAGGCATTCATACTTTCCTGCAGAATAAGTAAAAGCACTTGGATATTAAATATAATTTGAACAATATTTTTAACCTTCTGGTTTTTAACAGATTCTTGTTCTCTTCGTCTAAGAAGAAAGCTTATGATACCCGGCATTCCGTTGGAAAAATCCGCGAGTCCTTGATTAGCTACGGTTGTAGCCATATTGACGAGAATTACAATGTATTTGATTTGAGGGATGATATTCTGAAGTCAATAGAGCAAGTTTTTGGATTCGATTTTAGCAACAAAATTCTTTCCACGTCGGAAATAAAAAATATTTTGAAATATACAAAATAAGGATATTGTACAAGGGAATTATTCCAAAGTTTAAAGGTCTTTAATCTCCATATTTTACAGCGATCTTAGACCTTTTTATTCTCGCTTTTCCTGCAAAACTTGAGATATAGCATACCCGTGTAATTGTCAATTATCTTAAGAAATATTATTATGCTAGCGGGGCTGCCTCTTTCTTTTGAGACAGCCCCCTTGTTTATGGCATAATCATGGTAATGGATTGAGCAAATGAGGAGGAAAAGATGAATCTTGATAGGGAAGTATCTTATTTCCGAGTTTTAATAATGGCAACTGCACATCCCCATAAGACCAAGCATCATCAATAATGAAGTAGTCACTCCATGCATTCGCTTCAAAAAAGAAGTAACCACTAGTAGGTTCACCGTTGATCGTGCCCCACCCTTGATCTGGAGGAAAGCTTCCCAATATTGATTTCAAAGAACGATTGTTAAGCTCCGTAGATCCTTGGCTATAATAATAATCAATGTGCCCAACTACTCGTCCACAATGTCTTTCCCTACCAATTGACAGTATTGCCGAGTTTAAAGGTAAGCATCTAAATATCCTGTTTCTTTCACCCTTAATAATTCCAACTAGTCCGCCGGCAAAGCTTATCATGCCTGGATCTGTCGCCATAATTAAGCTGGTGCTGTAAGACCATTGCACTTTATTGTCAGCATAAAGATACCCCGCAATGCCCCCAACCACACTACCACCACTGATCGCTCCAGTGCTATAAGCCAATTGGATTGTGGAAGAAGTCATTACTGAACCGACTATTCCGCCTACCATCGAGTCGCTTCCCGTTACCTGACTCCTATTAAAGCATGCGTAAATAACGCAGTTATTTTGTACAAATCCAATTAATCCGCCTACATTGCTGTAGCCATTTACCTGGCCGTTGTTAGAAGAATACATTATATTGGTACGATTACTAATTTTCCCGGCAATACTGCCAACATAGCTCCGTCCTGTAATATTGGTATTGATGAGATATAATGACTCTACCGATGACCAGGAATTACTTCCATCTATACAGCCAAATAACCCTTGGTAATCACTAGTGGGGGCATTAATGGTCAGGTTGTTTATAGTTTTAAAGTTGCCGTCAAACATTTTTCCCGTAAAGGGATGAGCAGAGCTGCCGATGGGAACCCATTCGTAACCTGTAAGATCCAGATCGCTTTCCAATCTAAAATATTTTC
>JAVBKS010000042.1:0-66869 GCA_031553935.1 Syntrophomonadaceae bacterium | reverse complement strand
TTCATAGGCATCGCCAAGAATATCATCTCCACCTGCGCGGTTGTATGTAAAATCAAGCTCAGGCTTCTGAAATATCTCTATCAAGCCGGAGAGCTTGTCCACGGCCTCTTTATCAGTGCCAAGTTCCTCGCTGTTAAAGTCGGCAATATCAATAATGCCTTTTAATTCGTTTGCTTCTGCGAGTGCACCAATGGCAATATTGATGCCCTCACCAATATTTTTCGTACCCTTGAGCTTAACTATATCATCAAAACTGCCGCCCGGCGGGACTTCGATATCCCACATATCGTTGCTCTTAAAGCGGTCAGAAACATATTTAACGAATAACAGTGTCAGGATATAATCTTTATAACGTGCAGGCTCAACACCTCCGCGCAGTTTATCACAAGCCGCCCATATTTGGCTATAAATCTCACTTTTCTTAATCGCCATTTTAAAATACTCCGTCTAAATATAGATTGAAATGCCTGGGTTATGTTATTTATTCATTCTAGAAAACTTCTACATTGTATAAGACTATCATTTTTTATCAGTCAGTTGCGTAACTTTTTTATTATTCACATCTGATATATTAAGCCAAGCTAGCTCCAAATGCTTTAATCACTTCTTCACTTCCACGTTCAGCAATAGGGCGTCCCATCGCATTGCTAATTAAATCCAACAAGGCTTTAGCCCGATCAACAAAAAATTCATCAAACGCATCGCTATACATAGCTTCAAAATTAATTTTATGACTGGATACGTAAGTTTTAAGCTGCTCAAAAGAAACATGATTATTTCTACACATTTGGTCTAAATAATCACTTGGAGCTTTACCCCCAATAATCCTATTGGTTCGGGCAAAAATAGGGGTCTTGTTTACAATGGAGTTCCATTTTTCTTTTTTGAGATTTTGTTTTTCACAGTAATCTTTGGGGAATATGTGATGGATGTCCGTATTTTCATCTAAAAATACTGTGAAATCCATGGCACTTCCACTAATAAAATCTTGTGCCCCCGCAGCCAAAATCAAGGCCATAATCCCTTTATATGCTGCACTTATTCTGGTCTGTAGAGTCAATAGGCGTTGCGGATTAAAGAAAGCACGTCTAACCGTATCTGGTACTTGCAAATCATCTTCAATCCATAACATAAAGCCGGTTACATCATTGGCATAGCGTGTTTCATTTGCTCCTCCATATAACTCCCCTAGAACGCCACACCAATACCAACGTGCAATTTTACCTTTTATAGTAATATCTTGGGCTTTTTTTTCAAGCAAGGCAAAGATTACTGATAGAGGGATCAATTGTGTGCTATATGGCAAATCACGCGCAGAAAAAATCCGTTGTTCTTTTAAAAAAACTGCTGCTTTCAAAAATCCTTTCGATACTATATCCGCATATTTTTTATATTCTTCCAATGGCAAACGCAATACATCTTTACGTTTGCAGCTCACCGCCTCACCACCCATTTGCTTGATCATATATCGACTATATAAAGTAGTCGCAGTGAGAAAGTCGGTAGCAGATACTCCTGCCAGGATTGCAGCATCAGTATTATTAGGGGTTAAAGCAGACTTAGCAACAAATTCACTTCTTCTCGCCTCCCAATCTTGACGCAATACAAAGTTATCTGCAGCATAAATTGCAGTCACCAACTCAAATACTGTCAGCGAAACCCCTCCCGTATTCACATTTTCAAAGACTTGGCAAACTGCATCTTTAGGAGTGTCCTTATCTAAGGTAATGACCGGTACTTTATAGGTTTGAATAGTATGCAAAACTTCTACGCTAAACTTAGCATATCTCTGCAGAATGTTTGGATCATATTGATGAAAAGCCTGATATTCGTTCTGCCAATTATTACAGGCAATTAAATCATAAACTATGTTGAGCGGGAACATGTGATTTTCAAATTCTTTTTCTTTTGCGCTTAAGTCCAAATCAATCTGACGGCCAAAATCCGAACGCACTGTCTTATCTTCTGGAATGGATAACACTGCTTCTTCACGGTCAAATTCACTGTTGAGGCACTTATCAATATCAAGATAATAAAATCGTTTAATATCTTTGTTTTTGTTGGTTCGTGTATTCACTGCATTACGACAGTACAGTGCACCGAAAATAGAAGTGAGTCTTTGTTGGCCATCCAGAACCAATACTTCAGGTTTTGCAGCAGTACTTGTCGCTCCTTCAAAAGCACGGTATTTGAATCGGACTGACTCGGCGCCGTATTCCAAAAACATTAATGCTCCGACTGGGTAAGCATTAGATATGCTAGCAATTAAGGATATAATATGGTCATCATCCCAAACCCAGCCACGCTGAAAATCCGGTAACTGGTTTTCTCCAGTCGAGATAGCTTTTAGAATAGCCGAAACCTCTATATCATTCGATTTGAAAGAGCTTGGCAAACAAATCACTCCTTTTTCCCTTCAAAAGAATAAGGCTTTATACCATTTTTCAGGATAAAGTCTTATTTTTTATTATATCGTGAACATTCCATAATGTGGATAGTCGAAAAAAAGGATTGGCCTGAAGCTAGAATAAGCCATTATCTATTTGACTTCTTGTTCCCACGATTTTAACATAGACACGGCTCTCAGAAAGCGATGTGAATTGATGCCAGCCAAGAAAATGGGACGACCACTATCCGATAATCCCAAGAACCTGTTTTTGAAAGTCCGGGTTGATGCGGTAATCATTGAGAAAATGGATGCTTGCAGGCAAAAACTGAATATGACTCGTTCTGATGTAGTGAGAAAAGGGATTGAGAAGATATTTGAAGCGCTCCCAAGATAGCAGGAAACGGCACAATCCCGCAAAGAACTCGCCGTTTCCCAAAGCGCAACCACCTTAAAAAGGCAGAAGGCATAAATATCTTACCATGTGCTAAGATGCCCTTTCAAGATGGTGCGGCCATACTTTTGAAAGGGGGACTACATTTTGCGATATGAAAGATGGAAAGGCTCTTGGAATTAGGCTGTTTTCGATGATGACGACAATTTGTCATTGTGGCTCTTTATAAAAAAGGTGCTCAAAATGTAATCAGAATTATGATGTTACTGGAAGGTCGATCTGAAGAAGAAGTCCAGGCAGCATTGCTGAAATCCGAACAAAGACTAAAGTCAGAATTCAAAATCCCCAAAAAGCAACGATATGCCTATTTTTATAATAATAGATAGATCCGGCAAGCACTGTCTCCTAAGGTCAAAAGAGAGCCTTGGTGAGTATAAACTGTCAATCAATTTGCCAGGCACTGTCTGGTAAATTGACTTGGCTATTGAAAGCTTCATTGAAATGAAATCTCTCACCCTAAACAGAATTCCACAAACTTTACTATAACAATCAACTTTATCCATAAAAACTAAGTTATCTCAGGATAATGTGATGTTCATAGCGATACAAATATGTGTTTAATATTTTTCATTTAATCTTTGAATAAAAAACCGCCACCAACAATCTTCTTTGTGCATTCTATCGCTATTTTTAGATTCACTTCAATGATACGCCTACAATTCCTAAGATAGTTTTGAGCGGTTTGATCATCTAGTGGGATTGTATATCCATTAATATTTCCTGACTTTATCAGTTGAAACGGTAAATGCAGCAATAAATTAATGATACATTTTTCACAAGGGTATTTTTTGCCACTACTAGCCGAGATTATTGTTGATATAAGATGTAAAATCCTCTTCGGGGATCATGTTAGGTAAGGCTGGGAACTTATATAATTTTAAGATCCTTTTTGCAGTTTCGGTGGGTTTGTTTTTTAACAGATAAGATCTACTGTCAATTTCGAGCTTTGAAAAACTATAGTGACCCCCGATGTCAAGACAAAAAAATAAAAATAATAAGCTAATCAACCTCCGTATTATTTTGCTTAAGATACTAATTCCATCTTGGCCTGGTTGTAGAATTCAACAGGCACTCTATAACCGAGCGACTCATGAAGCCGCTGCTCATTATAAAATGACATGTAGTTATTTATTCCTCTGCGCAGGGATCGGGGATTATCATATTCACTAATATAAATGTCTTCATATTTTAAACTGCGGAAAAACCGCTCCACATAAATGTTGTCTAAGGCTCTACCTTTCCCGTTCATGGAGATTTGGATGCCTTCTTCTTTAAGGAGTCCTAAATACTCGGGATTGGTGAATTGCGACCCTTGATCACTGTTAATTATTTCCGGCTTCTTGTTCTTGATTGCCCGTTTTAAGCATTCTATTATCCATCTCCGGTCCAATGTAGTGCTAATCTCATAATCCACTATGTAACGGCTGTATATATCAATTATTACAAATAGATAGATGAATCCTTGTCTCATTCGAATGTAGGTAAGATCTATTGCCCAGACCCTATCAGAACGATTAATCGTTAATCCTCTAAGTAAGTAGGGGTGGACGTATTTGGCATGAAGTCTTTTGCTAAGATTTGGAGCAGGGCAAATACCGCTAAGCCCCATAACTCGCATTAGCCTTTGCACTCGTTTCCGATTAATTTTGCGCCCTCTTGTATGCATGGGGCTGTTATACGACGATAGCCATAAAAAGGACACTTGGTGTATATTTCATCTATTAGGCGCATATCTTCTAAATCTATTTGGCTCCAGTTTGTTTTGGATGGCTGCCTATATAAGCTGGTTCCATTAACACTAAGCAAGTTTGCCTGCCTAGTCAGGTTTATTTTCTTATTATCAAACTCAGCCATCTTTTTTCTAACCTCGCTGCTGTTATTTAAGGCCAGATTTTTTTTGAGCCAGTCGATTTCATAGGACATCTGTCCAATAATCTGCTGGTAGCGAGTTTCTTTTTCTTCTAACGTTTTTTTGAGTTTTGTACTCTCATCCTTAGATCGTTCAAATATCATCGCCGCATTTTTTATGAAGTCGCCTTTCCACTGGCTTAGCATTTGCGGACTAATTTCGTATTTTAATGCCAGTTGATTTAATGTTGATTCTTCTTTGAGTAATTCAATTACTACTTTGGCTTTGAATTCTGCTGTATAGCGATTTCTTTTTTCCATGTCACTATTTTAGCTTATTTTCTGTTTTTTTGTGTCTCTCTTGTTGGGTTCATTATAATAGATTTGCTTGCAAATCAGCACCACCCGTCCAACGGGTGGTTTGCTCTTGCCCTGTAAGGGCTTGTTACCGGCCAGCGCCTAAAGACGCTGGCTTTCACTTCGTTCAAGCCTCTATTGCCTTTGCCTCTTTTACAAGCCCTTGAAAGGGCATTTGTACTACCTACTAACCCCTAAAGGGGTCTTCATACTCTTTCACACTCAATTTGTCTAATGCTATATCATGCTGATCTTGTTCTCGGATATACTTTGCAATTGTAGCTTCATTAAGACCAACTGTGCTAACATAATAACCTTCTGCCCAAAATCTTCGGTTTCCGTATTTGTATTTCAAATTTGCATGTCTATCAATTATTAGAGCACTTTTCCCTTTCAGATACCCCATAAAACTTGATACACTTATTTTGGGCGGAATGCTTACTAATATATGGACATGGTCTACCATCAATTTCCCTTCAATTATCTCGACTCCCTTGTATTTACACAATTGTATAAGTATTTCGCGTATGCTCTTTCTATATTGATTGAATATCGCTTTCCGCCTATACTTAGGTGTAAATACTATATGATATTTGCATAACCATTTTGTGTGCGATAAACTATGTTCCTTTTTGGCCATTTAATCACCTTTCCTTCTTTTCATTAGAGTCCTGAACATTCTCTATTATAGAAGGATCGGTGGTTTTTTTAGTATAACTTCCGACGCGCACCCGCATAGCGGGTGGTTTTTTGTTTCTTACGCTTCGCGTACTCAACTGACTAAAGCCATAATAAAACAGATGGCTCTATGATTAATTTCATACAGCCATCTGTCGGTTTATTTACATTCACTTATTATCAAGAGCTTCGTTCTTCCAACCAATTGCCTAAATATGGGTAAACCTTACTCCTCGCGATTGACCCGAATACTAGTCCTCCATGGCCGATATTGAATTCTTTGTATCTTTTGTCTGCTGAAGACACTAAATCAAGCACAGCATTGGCTTGATGCGGTAGCACTAAATGATCGTTTTTCCCTGACATAACCAACAAAGGACAGTCAATTTTATCAAGTTGAACCAGCTGTTCCCGGATACGGAAGCGGCGGTTAACTATTTTGTTTTCTTGATAAATATCTCTCATCCATTGGCGGTAGGCTTCACCGGGGAAATTAATATTGTCGTTAACCCATTTATTCAGAACCTTCCAATTATGGGGCGATACTCCTTCATCAATCAACTTCCAAAGCCTGGTATAAGTCCCTATAAAATTATTAACTGGATTTAACATTTTAACGCCAGTATCGACAAATAGTTTTGGCACTAGTTTAAAAACATCAACCAATTTATCAACATCGAAGCTGGGATCACTTATCCACAAATTCGCTATACCGGAATTAGCGAAATTAATAGGAGCTGCCATTAACACCATGTTTTTGATTTTGGGAGTATCAAATAATGAAGCGTACATAGTGGTCATTGTTCCCCCCATACAATAACCAATCATGGTTAATTCATCAATTCGCGAGAATTGACACACTTTTCGAACCGCATGAGCAATATAATCAAAAACTAAATCTCCGAAGCCAAGATTGCGATCTTCCCATTGGAATTCACCCCATTCCAACATATATACATCGAATCCACGGTTAACTAATGATTCAATCATGCTCATTCCAGGAGTTAAATCTAAAATATATGCTTTATTAATCAGAGCATAAACAAATAGTATTGGCACCCTATGTTTAATTCCATCAGGTGAAATATATCTATATAGTTTGGATTTGTTTTTTCTCCAAACAGTTTCCTTTGGAGTCAGTCCGGTTTGGGGAAAAGGATCAAATGCCAATATTTCAGCCCACTTGGCAGTATTATCCATTACTTTATCCAGATTTTCTTGCAACTTCTCTCCCACTTCCTGGGGAGACCCAGTCAGCACTTTCATTTTCGACATGGATTTATCCTCCTTAATCAAACCATGAAACAAATACTAATTAGCCCTCTCCCGCGGCGGCATTACTATAGCTTCGCCATCAATTAATATCTCATCATTTTGATTGTAGCATCGGGTGGCTAATTTAACTCTCCCTTTTGGTAGTATTTCGAGTACTTCAACATATGCCTTTACCGTATCGTTAATATAGCAAGGCCTGACAAACTTCATGTTTTGCTCCACATAAACGGTACCGGAACCAGGCAATTGATTTCCTATTACATTAGAAACTAAACCAATTAACAACATTCCATGGGCTATGCGCTGCTTAAATCTGCTGTTTTCAGCGCGAACTTTATTCACATGGAGCCAATTCAGATCGCCGGTTATCCCTGCGTACATATATACATCAGTTTCGGTTATAGTTTTTTCGAAATACGCGCTCTCCCCTACCTGCAATTCGCTGTAGATATGCTCTTCCATAAATATTACCCTCCTATGAATTCGTATCTGTGATGTTCACTTTGTTTTTTTTCTGAACTTGGGTTCTCTTCGGACGAGGCACATCATTGTGATCTACTTTTATTAATAATTCATCCACCTTAGTTTTTATGCTATTTATATCATCAACAATCTGCAATTGAAAATCTACTAGTTTCATTATACTTGCTGCCATACTTTGCATCTGCGTTAAAAGCTGGTAATCTAAGTTGTCTACTTTATCTTCAACACTGATTACTAATTCTGCAATTCCGGCAATATCTTTCTTGCTTGCAAAGGGGTTGTTTTCAACAAGTTTATCCAAAGTTTCATTGTTCATTTGATAGGTTGCTAACAATTGATTGCGCGTTTTTTCAATTGAATTGAGGAAACTGGAAGTAGTTATATATTCTTTGACAACCTTACCCCACATCTCCTCAGATTGAAAATACATGTTTTTCCATAATTCTACTACATCGGGGATAATAGAAACATCATCGTGATTTAGATTCGAGTTGCTATTCACATTGTTCTTGTTCTTCTTTTTATTCAAAGTATTTCACTTCTTTCTAAATACTAATTCGCACTAAAAATATCATGAAAGCGGACTAGTAAATACTATTTTCTTTAGATCGATCCAAAGATTTGGAACGAAATGAAATCGGGAATAGTATAATTAATGAAAAAGCGATTATAACCAGAAGGTCATAATCGCTCCGAATTCATAATTGCTATTCTTTAACCTTCTTACTCAAATCATCAACTTTTTTCCCCAATTCAGCAATATAGTTAAAGGTAGGAAAATTCACACTCTCAACAGCGCTAGCAACTGCTTCCTTAATTAAGTTTTGGAATTGCTGCTGATTTTTCTTTGATTGCTTAATCAACTCTTCACTCAGTTTTAGCGCTTCTTGACGTTCCATTTTTCGTTGACCTAAGTATTGATGTATCGCACTCTCCATTTGTTCTTGTGACCAGGAAAAACTCCCCAAAGCTAAAAGCCACATATCCCAGAATTTTTCCATACTCGACTCAACCACACTAAAGCTCTTCTCTAAGTTGTCATTATTCATCAAATTATTCCCCCCATTCTTTTATCCTCTGTCTATATTATACCATATTTTATCTTATTAAGGAGCTTATCTTTCGGCATTTTCTCTTATTATTCGCACCAGCTTCAATATATTATCGAAATCAATCTCTTATAACTTAAATAAAATGCAATTAAATAATAGTTGCTCAAATTTGCTAAAAAGCTGAGCCTGTCAAGCAAAAAATCAATTAGTCGGTCTTAATACTTGTATAACAATAATATATATAAATAAATAAATATTAAAAATTTTTATACTGCTTCCCCGAACTCTTTTCCATGGAGTTTTTATTCTTTTAATAATAGACGAACTAAATTCTAATAAATGTCACTAAGAATACTTTTATGCTTAAATTTTTAAATCGATGAAATTATTAAATATTTTCATAGTATATAAGTTAATAGTTAATAATAGGCAGGCAGTGTAATTATTTGTAGGATTTTTTCGATCACAAAATCTCATTTATTTGTTGTTTGAGGGCTAGTTTTCTGTTAATCTTTAATAGGTTTGATTTAGCAAGAGTTTACAATCTATGAATAATAATCTTGAACATTTATCGAAAGGGGTCTTAGTTTTGTTTGACGGCTGGCTATTTAACACACTTACGGTCGTTGCCACTTTTTCTGAGTTTTTGATTCTAGTAATTCTATTCTACTATTATTTTGTATCGGTTGCCGGATGGTGGAAACACAAAGAGGAAAAGTATTTAGAACCGGAAAAGAGATTTGCCTTAGTTACCGCTGCTCATAATGAGGAGCAAGTTATTCGTTATCATTTGGAGAGTCTTAAAAAAATTAACTACCCTCGAGAGTTGTATGACATCTATGTAATTGCCGATAATTGCGATGACAATACTGCCGCTATTGCAAGATTTGAAGGTGTAAAAGTCTATGAGCGCTTTTCTGAGCAAAGAGGAAAAGGATATGCATTGGAATGGATGTTCGAACAACTCTTTAATATGGAAGAAAAGTATGACGCAATCTGCTTGTTTGATGCCGATAATGTAGTCTCTTCGAATTTCTTATCTGAAATGAATTCTAAATTAAAACAAGGACATAAATCTATACAGGGCTATTTGGATACAAAAAATCCTAATGATTCATGGGTAACTGCTTGCTATGCGACTGCCTACTGGTCGATGAACCGCATGTGGCAGCTTGCAAGGTACAACCGCGGACTTTCGAATGCTCTAGGCGGTACCGGAGTATGTTTGGAATACAATTTATTAAAAGAATATGGCTGGGGAGCAACCTGCCTTACCGAAGATTTAGAATTTACAATGAAACTCTTGCTAAATGGCATTAAAACTTCCTGGGCACATGATGCCAAAGTCTATGATGAAAAGCCGGTTTATTTTTCTCAGACCTGGAAACAAAGAACACGCTGGCTCCAGGGCCATTGGGACGTTGCTTTTCGCTATTGTATCCCCTTGATAAAAAAAGGCATTAACGAAAAAACCTGGTATCCTATAGATGGAGCCATATATTTGTTTCAGCCCGTCTTGATCATGTGTATGTTATTTAATTTTATTTTAGGAATGGCGAATCTTATATCTGATACCCCACTATTTGCCAGTCCATTCATCGAGATTGCTCCTGTATTTTGGTATATGTTTGGGTTCCTGGGTTATCTGTATCCCATGCTCGGGCTAATTCTTGAGGGAGCACCTAAGCGGTCTTATTTCTATTACATTACTTATATTTTTTATGGACTAACTTGGTTCCCGGTTACTTTGTGGGGACTAATTAAACATAAAGATCAGAGCGTTTGGGCACACACCATGCATCATCGTGGAATATCTATTAATACTATTGAAGATAGTGACGGAGCAATCCCCGCTTTGGAAAGTGAACTCGACAGTGCTCAAAAGCCTGCTTTATCTTCGGTCAGTTCAGGAATAAAGCATATCTAAGCAGTATTTAACATAATAGCAATAGTATAAGCACCCTATGAACATTGAATTAGGGTGCTTTGTTTTGCGTTTATATATGATTTTCGAATTGTTATTGCTGCAAACCGATGGAGTCCAAATATTCAAACATTTCTTTTTCGATTGCAGCCAATGCAGTGGGACTGTTTCCTTCACAGCGAGCTATTAGCTCAGGACCAGTGTTCGATGCTCTAACTAATCCCCATCCATTAGGAAAAACTATCCGAGCACCATCAATATCAATTATTGGGTATAAATCTTGGAAATGCTTATTTACTTTCTTAACTACATTAAACTTTTCATTATCATTACTTTTAATTCGAAGCTCGGGAGTCGAATAATATTTGGGAATACTAGCTAACATATCAGTAATACTTTGGGCTGAATTAGATAATATCCTTAGAAGTCTTCCTGCCGCGTAAATCGCGTCATCAAAGCCAAAAAACTCATCTGCAAAAAACATATGCCCAGACATTTCACCGGTAAAAACTGCACTAATTTCTTTCATGCGCGCCTTAATTAGCGAATGACCGGTTTTATAGATTTGGACTTTGCCTCCCAGTTTTTCAATCTCATCTATCAATGATTGCGAACACTTTACTTCAACAATGCAATTGGTTCCCGGATACTTTGGCAGAATCTCCCGCCAAAATAGTATCATTAAGAGATCACCCCATATTAAGCTCCCGTCAGGCCCGACAACACCTAACCTATCACCGTCACCATCAAATCCTATGCCCAAATCAGCATTTGTTCTCAGAACTTCCTTTATTAGATCTGCGCAATTTTCGACCTTTATCGGGTCAGGATGATGATTGGGAAAGCTGGGATCTGACTCACAATACAATCTAATTACTTCACAGCCCCATTTTTCTAAAACTTGCGGCGCGATGCTGCTGGCAGTTCCATTACCGCAATCAACTACGACTTTTAATTTGCGCTCACCTAACTCTATCCGCTGCATAAGCATTGTTACATAATCCTTTTCAATGCTTCTATAAGCTATAGATCCAATTCGAGAAGACATAAGCTTTTCACCATGTTCAACCATATGAGCTAATTCTTGTATTTTATCGCCATAAATTGTAGAATTATCTAGCAATAGTTTGAATCCATTATCTGACCCGGGATTGTGGCTCGCGGTAATCATGATTCCGGCTTTAATTTTGTAATGATGAGCCGCAAAATAAAACATTGGGGTTATTACTTCGCCAATGTCGATTACATCCATTCCCGAAGAACGCAGAGCTTCAATAACTAAGTCGCGAAAATGGATTGACGATGATCTATTGTCTCTGCCAACAATTATGCGATTTTCTCCAAATATAAAAGCCTGTTTGGCAAACGCATATGCAATCTTAATTACTAGATCATTATTTATTTCCACACCAACCTGACCTCTAATATCGTATTGCCGAAAGACTTGCCTTTGAAACATGCAAATCCCCTTTCTATAAGAAAATAATAACCCGAAAATGAAATTATTATCATTATACTGAATGAAGTCAATTATTATTCAAGTCAAATTTCATAATGGTTTGCACTGTTTGGTTTAAGTTATTGCGATCGCCATAGCATGATTTACGCAGACTGCCAAAAAGCTACGGCGCGAAACGCTGATTAACAGCTTGGCCGTAGCTTTAACACTTGAATTAAAAAACATTCTCAGTTAAACATGATTAGAAAAAAAGCAAGTAAAATGTTTTTCTTAATTGTAAGAATACTTAATACGAGATTTCGTTATGTTCATTTTCAATAGAGTTATTCTACTTTCATGATCCATCCAAAGGTATCATTTATCGCTCCAGATTGAATTCCAGTGATGGTATCATAAATCCTTTTGGATAGCTCTCCGGTTTCTCCATTATTTATGGTGATTTGCCTTCCATTCCAATTGAGTTCTCCAATCGGCGATATCACGGCAGCGGTTCCAGTTCCAAATGCTTCTTCTAGATCTCCGGCTTTATGGGCATCGAATAATTCATCAATAGAAATTCTTCTTTCTATGACATTATATCCCCAGCTAGTTAGAAGCTTCATAGTTGAGTCACGGGTTATACCGGCTAAAAAACTTCCTTCTTCTAATGCCGGGGTAATTACATCCCCTTTGATCTTGAAGAAAACATTCATGGTCCCAACTTCTTCAATGTATTTTTTCTCTACGGCATCTAACCATAGAACCTGAGTGTAGCCTTTATTTTGAGCTTCAACTTGTGCGATTAAACTGGCGGCATAGTTGCCTGCGGTCTTGGCATGTCCCATTCCGCCCTTTACTGCTCTCGCGTATTTGCTTTCTACATAGATTTTGACAGGGTTTATTCCTTCAGCATAATATGCGCCAACCGGAGAAAGAATTATAATGAACAAGTAAGTATCCGAAGGTTTTACCCCTAAATGCACATCTGTAGAAATGATAAATGGTCTGATATATAATGATGTACCCTCTAATGTAGGAATCCAATCCTTGTCAACTTTAATCAATTCTCTGATCGCCTGAACTACAAGTTCGGTATCAATACACGGTATGCATAATCTCTCATTGGAGGTGTTAATGCGAGCAGCATTCGCTTGGGGTCTAAAGAGTAATACTTCCCCAGAAGAGGATTTATAGGCTTTTAAGCCTTCGAAAATGCCTTGGCCATAGTGAAAAACCATGGTAGCAGGATCTAGGGTCAATGGTCCATAAGGAACAATCCTGGGGTCATGCCAACCCTTGCCGGTTGTATAATCCATAATAAACATATGATCCGAAAAATAATGTCCAAAACCTAGTTTTGTTTGATCTGGTTTGGCTTTTGGAGTTGGATTTTGATTGATCTTGATTTCCATCGGCATTTTAACACATCTCCTCTTGTATAAACAAAACCACTAATTTTTTATAATGATTTTGATTTAAAATAATAACATATTAAAACCAATAATTACAGTAAAAATTGTGTTTTCGTTCAGTTTCTTAAAACATTGGTCTCAATTACCGGCATTTTTTGCAAAATTATATGTAATAACTTATAGAATTCTTCTACGAAAACTTATGCGCAACTCTTGCTTTGCGGGTTAGGAGTAAATAAATAAGGTATGTTAAGCCAACAATAATTGCAGACAATAGATATACGATCCCAAATCCATGGGCTTCAGACACATAACCCCATAAAGCTGTTCCCAAGCAGAATCCGATATCTAGCATGGCAAAATACGTTGCATTGGCTGCCCCCTTCGAATCCTCCGGTGATATCCATATTACTATCGAATTAAATATCGGTTGCAAAAGTCCATATCCCAGGCCAAACAACACGGCAGATAATAAAACTGTACGAAGATCATGGGCTTTAATTAAGAAGACCAAGCATAACATGGTAGCTAGCATTCCTGAAAACACAATGATTTTATTTCCGAATCTCTCCACGATTTTCCCCATCAATACTCGCGGCAGAAATAGTGCAAAAGCATAAACAAAAAAGAAGAAACTAACGTTGGCTATGCCACGTTCCACAGCAAATACCGGCAGAAAGGTAATTATCCCGCTAACACTAATGGAAATAAGAAACATTATAAATCCAAAAGGAAGCGCCTTTTTTTCATAATAATGCGCAGCAGTATTTGCATGATAAATTGGGGGTATGTTACCAGAATTACTTTTAAAATCGATATTTAATACGATAATTAGAGCTGCGAGACCTAATAACGCAATTATAGAAAACAAAGCTTGGTATCCAAACCAAGCCAGCACATTTAAACCAATAGCCGGTCCAAAAGCAATAGCAATTGTAAGCGAACCGCTATAATACCCAATTCCTTCAGCCAATCTTTTTTTAGGGACAATATCAGTGACAAATGTTCCCGTTGCAGTTGAAACCAGACTATAGCCAGCGCCATTCACTAGCCTCAACAACAATAGCATACTAACGCTTTCACTAAGAAATAATAGTAAGTGCGAGATAATCGTAACAATCATACCTAGAATGAGTACTCCCCTTCGCCCATGCTGGTCAAGTGCTTTGCCTGAAAAGGGGCGAACCAGCAGAGCGGCTACAAAGTACATGCTGGTCACTAAACCCATACCTAGATTATCGCCACCAAGAACTATTGCATAAAGCGGCAGAGTTGCCAAGGTTATAAAATGGATAGAAAACGTCATCAAATTAGCGATTACCACTAAGACGAAATTTTTAGTCCATATGCTTTGTTCATTCTGTTTATTTAATAAAAACTCCATTGCTGTTACATTACTAATAATCGTTAATCTTGAGCAAATATCTTGGTGGTCTTATCCAACCAGACACTTGCTATCAACCTAGAATTATTTCCATCATTTTTTCTTGATTCAAAAACAATTTCGCATCTGGGTTCTGAAAGTTCTTAAAGGCAACCGCTAGCATAAGTTTAATTCGATTCAACTGGTTAACTTCGCTGGCACCGGGATCATAGTCAATCGCGGTTATATTAGCCTGGGGGTACTGCCTTTTCAGTTCCTTGACCATCCCCTTGCCCGTAACATGGTTTGGCAAGCATCCAAATGGCTGTAAACATACAATATTAGGAATACCACTTTTTATCATGTCGATCATCTCAGCAGTCAAGAACCATCCCTCGCCAGTGTGGTGTCCCAGAGAAATAACCGATGTTGCCAAATTGGCTAATTGATCAATGCTATGAGGCTCAGAGAAACGCGAGCTGTTTTTCAGGGCAACTTTGGCTGGCTTACGGCACTTGTCTAAGTAATCAATACACCATCTTCCAATCGCTTTAGCTCTCCAAGTACCACCAGTATGGTAATAGCTGTAAATATTATCATATAAGCAGTATGAAAAGAAGTCCAACATATCAGGAATAATTACCTCGGCACCTTCGTTTTCCAATACCGATACCACATTATTGTTGGCATCAGGGTGATATTTGACTAGTATTTCACCCACTACCCCAACACGTGGCTTGGGATGATCATTTATTGCCAGATAATCAAAATCACGCACTACTTCCATTATTCTTTGATCATAATGCTTATAGTTTCCTGCTTCTAACTGCGATTTTAGCATTTCCATCCAAGTTCGGTATAGGAGATTTGCTGAGCCGGGAATCTTTTCATAAGGTCTAATTCTATGCAGTACTCTTGATAATAGATCACCATATATCGTGGCAATGACAGCCTTTTTCAAGAGCTTGCCTGTTATTTTAAATCCAGGGTTTTTTTCAAGACTACTTACATTCGCAGATATCACCGGAACATTTGCCAACTTGGCATCAAATAAAGCTTTGCGCAGCAAAGCTATATAGTTGGTTGCCCGGCATCCCCCACCGGTCTGGGAAATCATCACTGAGGTATTATTAAGATCATATTCACCTGATTTAAGTGCTTGCAGCAGTTGTCCAATAACAATAACTGCCGGAAAACATGCGTCATTGTTTACATATTTAAGCCCCATATCAACAGCAGCCTTATCTACCGTAGGCAGTATTTTGAGATTAAAGCCCTCAGACTGCAAAGCTGCTTGCATTAATTCAAAATGAGGCGGGGACATTTGCGGACATAAAATAATATGTTCCTTTTTCATTTTCTTAGTAAAAGGAATTTTTATAACTTTCTTAGCCTCAGGCAAAACAAACTCTTTGTTCTCTCGTTCTTCAATTGCTGCCAGTAAAGATCTAATTCTTATTCTAGCCGCTCCGAGATTAGTACCTTCATCAATTTTTAATAAAGTGTGAATTTTACCGCGCTGCGCAAGAATTTCTTTTACTTGTTCAGCAGTAATAGCATCTAACCCGCAGCCAAAAGAATTCAATTGAATCATTTCAAGATTTGGGTTATTACTTACAAAATTAGCAGCAGCATATAGCCGGGAATGGTACAACCACTGATTAACCACTCTAAGTTTAAGATCATCTTTGCTCAAATGAGCTATTGCATCTTCGGTAAGAACTGCAATTCCAAAAGAGCTAATAATATTCGGAATACCATGATTTATCTCTGGATCTAAATGGTATGGACGTCCAGCCAATACGATTCCTTTTTTGCCGCTCTGGCGCAAATATTCAATGACCTCTTCGCCTTTTTTGCGAATGTCTTTTTTGAAGGAACTATCTTCGGCATATGCTTTGTTGAGGGCAGCACTCATCTCTTTACGCTTGATACCATAAGATTCAAATTCAACAAGAAGTCTGTCTAGAAGCTTTGTTTGGTTATCGTAAGGCAAAAATGGGCAAAGGTATTTTATATCGTAATTACGAATATCGTCTAAATTATTTTTAATAACTTCTGGATAAGATATCACCATCGGACAATTATAAGTATTGTCGGATTTAAAGCTCTCCTTTTTTTCGTGTGTAACACAGGGATAGAAAATAGTTTTGATTCCATCATTAATAAGAGTCGTTATATGGCCGTGTACTATTTTAGCAGGGTAGCAGGCAGACTCCGAGGGGATAGTTTCATTTCCCAAATTATAAATCTCTTTGGAAGATATTGGGGAAAGCGCCACCCGAAATCCCAACTCAGTAAAAAAAGTAAACCAAAAGGGGTAGTTTTCATAAATATTCAATACTCGCGGTATTCCAATTGTACCGCGAAAGGCCTGTTCTGCCGACAAGGGCTTATACTGAAATAGCCTTTCCAATTTGTAGTCAAACAAGTTGGGACTCGCTTCTTCATTTTCAGCTTTGTCTTGAAAGCGGTCACATCGATTCCCGGTAATGTATTTTTTTCCGCCTTCAAAATGATTGATTGTCAAAAGGCATTGATTATCGCAGCCTTTACATCTTCGGTTAGTATTTTTGATGGAAAAATTCTTTAGTTTCTCCGGTCCGATTATTGAACTCGTCTCCCCTTTAATGTAAAGCCTTTTTGCAATTAAAGCTGAACCAAAGGCGCCCATCAGTCCAGATATATCTGGCCGCACAACTTCACGCTCAGTTATCAGCTCGAAGGCCCGCAGAACAGCATCATTATAAAATGTACCGCCTTGGACAACTATTTTCTGCCCTAATTGTTCGTAATCTTGTACTTTGATAACTTTAAAGAGAGCATTTTTAATGACTGAATAAGAGAGTCCGGCTGAAATATCGCTTACCGTAGCTCCTTCTTTTTGGGCTTGCTTAACTTTTGAATTCATGAAGACTGTACATCTTGAACCCAAATCAACCGGATTTTGAGCACTCAATGCTAATTTGGCAAAATCGGCAACTTCGTAATCAAGTGAACGAGCAAAAGACTCTAAAAATGAGCCACACCCGGATGAACAGGCTTCATTAAGCATAATGCTCTCGATTACATTATTTCTGATGAACAGGCATTTCATATCCTGGCCGCCAATATCTAATATACATTCAACTCCGGGCATAAAAAACTCAGCTGCCCGATAGTGAGCAATGGTCTCGATGTGCCCAGAATCAACATTCAAACCAACCTTAATTAGGTTTTCACCATACCCGGTTACCGTTGAATGAGCTATGAAAGCTTCTGGCGGCATTTTTTCATAAAGGTCATTGAGAATTTTGATAGCAGATAAGAGTGGACTCCCTTCATTACTACCATAGTAAGAATATAATAGGCATCCATCCTCATCAATTAGGGCTGCTTTAGTGGTTGTTGATCCTGCATCAATGCCAAAAAAGCAAGGTCCTTCGTGCAGGCGCAAGTCCTTGCGTTTTACACAGGCCATTTTATGCCTGTTTACAAAACTTTCGAATTGATTCTCATTATTAAATAAGGGGTCCAGACACCAACTGGTATCAACATTGATTCGATTCAATTCCGGTAATCGGTCCAGAATTGATTTAAAACTTAAGGGTTGGTCGTTTTTAGATGCCAAGGCAGCTCCGAGAGCCACGAAATAATGAGCATCAGGAGGAAATACCACATCATCGCCTTCAAGTTTTAAGGTTTCAATGAACCGTTTTCTTAATTCTGATAAGAAGAACAATGGCCCCCCCAAAAAAGCCACCTTACCGCGAATTGGACGCCCACATGACAAACCGCTTATGGTTTGATTCACTACGGACTGAAAAACAGACGCCGCCAAGTCTTCTTTGGAGGCTCCGTCATTTAATAAAGTTTGGATATCGGTTTTAGCAAACACGCCACAGCGTGCGGCGATCGGATAAATAACTTTGAAGTTTTTGGCTAGTTCATTAAGACCAAGAGCATCAGTCTCTAACAAAGCCGCCATTTGATCAATGAAAGCACCGGTACCGCCAGCACAAATGCCGTTCATTCTCTGATCAATGCCATTGCTAAAATAAGTTATCTTAGCATCTTCACCACCAAGCTCGATGGCTACATCAACCTCATCAACAAAGCTCTCGACAGCACAATTAGCAGCAATAACTTCTTGTACAAAATTCAATTGCAGGTTGCTCGAAAATGATATCCCTGCAGAACCTGAAATACTAGCAGTAATAAACTGATTTTTCAAAAAACTATATGCAGAAGTTAATAATTCAGCGGCTGTATTCTTAATATTTGAAAAATGTCTTTTATAATCACTAAAGACCAGGTTATTATTATCATCTAAAAACACTAACTTAACGGTTGTAGATCCCACGTCTAAACCCATTCGTAAAATTCCGCTCATAAAATTTACAGCAAAAGCTGCCTACCCTCCCCTCGGAATAATACTGTGGTAAATGATCACATAGCTAATTAAATTAAGTTAAATCCTTTCAGGTGTTTATTAATACATTGAGCCAAAATAGTTCTTAAATACTCTATTATTCGACAAAGTTGGAATCTCTGAAGGTGCCTTCACTTCGTCGGGATGACCGCAGGAAATTATTGCTTCCACACTATAGTTATCTGGTATGTTAAGCATCCTTCTCACTACAGCTTCCGAATCCTCGCCTTGACTATTTTGGCGCCCTCTTATCTGAATCCAACATGAGCCTAGTCCCATTGAGGCAGCAGTTAAATGGATTACAGTTGCTGCAATTGCTGCATCTTCTATCCAAACATCAGTTTTATTTGTATCCCCCAGAATAACTATGCCAAGCGGCGCATTTGCTAAAAAGCTAGAACCATGTGCTTTGCTTTTGGCTAATTCAACAAGTGTTTCCTCATCATCAATCGCAATGAAACAGCATGATTTCAGATTTCTTGAAGTCGGGGAAAGCAAGGCTGCCTGTACTAATTCATTGATGTTCTCGGAACTTACCTTCTGACTCTTATATCTTCTAATACTTCTTCTTTTTATTAATAAATTAAGCAATTTCCGCTCCTTAGGTATTTATACTCTATTCTATATCAAATCAGGATATTTTTCATACGTTATTTATTGGTCAAGTATTCATTTTAGCAATAAATAGCGAATTGTTTTCCAAACTGGGAATATTATTGCTCCATATTGCAATAACTAATATAAAAGGAGTCATATGAAAACCAAAGAAAAACTAAGTAGTTATCAATTAGTACTTTTAACCACATCCGCGATAATGCTGCCCATAATCTGAACACTGCCGATGATTTCGTTTGGCGGTGCTAAACATCATTCATTTGTATTATCACTCTTGTTGATCCCGTTAAGCGTAATTTGGGGACTAATAGCTGCAAAGTTTATTAAACTTCTGGGTGAAAAAACCATAATTGAATATTTTCAACTGACTCTTGGTAGTTTTTGGGGAAAAATGCTGGGGTTGCTTTATTGCGTATTTTTTATTATTGTAGCCAGCAGTGCTCTACGCGATTTTTCCGAGCTCTGGCTGCATTTCCCACTAATCCATATACCCTTACCAATAATTGCAATTATTATGAGTTTCATCGTAGCGTATGGTCTTAGACAAGGTTTGCATCGAGCAAGTATAAGCTTAGCGATGATTGCTCCGTTCTTATTCATTTCCATTATATTCATTACTTGCGTAAGTATCCCAATAAACACTGTTTCCTTATTCAATTCCGTCAGTTTTCTCGATATTACTAATTCAAGCAATGATCTATTGACTCACTTACCTTTTGTCGGCATGATAGTTTGCTGGTTTATGTTCGTACCCATTATTGAAAATAAGAATTCCATTTCTAGAGATTTAGCAGTTTGCCTGCTGATAGTAAGTATCTCTACATCTTTAGTTGTCTATGTAGTTCTTTCTAATTTTGGTCCTTATCTTCCTATCATAAATAATTTTCATTTATATTTGTCTTTTGCCCAAATTAGTATTAGTACCTTCCTGCAAAGATTCGAACCTATATTTTTGTTCGCTTGGATGATTAGCGGTTTTGCTATAGTAACAGTGTTTTCTTGGTGCGCGATACAGTCAGCCAAGCAGTGCTTGCAAATAAAAAGCTTGAATTCGCTGATTTTTCCTATAGTAGCTCTTGTTTATTCCCTATCCCTATTTCTCTTTCAATCTTATGAAGAACTTCGTTCTTTCATGTATTGGAAAAAATTCGGTATGATTGCCTATCCGCTTGAATTTGGCGTACCCCTGATCCTGCTTTTGAGCGCAAAACTAAAAAGCATCAAAAATGCATCGAAATCAATTTAATTACTTCTGTGAAGGTTTTTCCTTTTTACGATTACCTGTTTTTCCTTTATCATTTCTTCTCTCTTTACGATTTCGCCGGCCGGCAAGATGTTCACTGTCAATTATTATTTCTTTTCTATGATAAATACTGCCGATAATTACGAACAGAAACCAAATAATTATAATCCCCCAAGAAGGCAATGCCAACCAATTATAGAGCATTACTGCCGAACAAGTGCCGACCATAATAGTTCTATAATGACGATAAGTATATCCCAATACCCCCACCCAAATGACTGTCAAGACTATGCAAAAACTCTTATTAATACTATAATTATTTATTGCGTAGATACTAGAATAGTAAAAAATCTCGGCAAACAATGTCGCTAAAAAAGTGTAGTTAAATATTTCGTAGACGAATACTAGTTTTGGTCTTTGGGCTGCCTTTTCATCTTTATTGCCTCCAAAAGCAATAAACTCAGAAATTTTTATTATTGCGGTTCCAATCATCTTATAAGAGGCAGCAATTAAGGCAAGAATTAGTATAAAAATAAAATATATCATTTTTACTCCTCAGCACTAGATTATATTTAAGATTATACTATTAGCACGCAAAAATACAGACGATAAATTTATCTATGGCGACGCAAATCATCCTTAATTGCGACCTTGTTGTCATCTTAAGGGAAAATAGTATAGCATTATTTCACCTGGTTGTTTTCAGATATTAGAATTTAGAAAAGAGGATATTATGCGAACACTAATAGCAACCGTTTTAGAAAACGGCAAGGGAAACGGCATCTATTGTGCCGCCCGAAAAGTAAGCGATAAGCAAATAGATATCATTCGATCGGTTGATAGAGATACTCTAAAAGAAATGGGCTTTACATTTATTAGAATGATTTCATTGGAATACGATAATGTAAAAGGATATGCAATCTTCTTTGAGGGGCATGTCGATGAAATGACGCGCTCACTAAGAGAAATTTCTAAAAAAGAAAATACTTAATTCACGAAATAATATTAAGTTTTGCCTACTATCTTTATAGATCAGCGTATAGATCAGTTAATTCAGATGCAATTTCATCAAAGTCTTCTTCATTTAGCCCTAGAATACTCAGGCAATCAGAATGTAATTGATATAGCATTCCATCAATCCCTATACCTATCCCTAAAGATACACACAAAACGTCGGCGATGTGAACTATTGCCACTAAAGCTTTGTCATTGGGTGCTAAGTCAGGTTCATGATGGTATAGAATTGCCTCAACTAATTGATTAGGCAGCTTCCACTTTTCCACAATTTTCCCGCCTACAATTGCGTGGTTAAAACCTAAGACTTCGTCTTCAGCCTGCAGGAAAGTTTTATCTTCATTTTCAACTTTTTCAACAACCTCGATATATGCTTCTTTAAGAGTTTGGTTTAGTATTAACTTGCCGATATCATGTAACAATCCAACGGTGAAAGCAAGATCAATATTGCTATATTTGGCGCGGCGAGCAATAGTCCGGGCGGCAATCGCACAAGCTTGAGAATGTTTCCAGAGTTCCCCTTTTTCTAAGGCATACCCATCCAGCTTGCGATTCATTATATCACTGACCGCAGCCGCCAATACAATTCCTCTGATGGTCTTAAAGCCCAGAAAAACCACGGCTTCAGTAACACTTCCGATCCGACGGGCAAAACCATAAAAAGCGGAATTTGCTAATCTTAATACTCGAGCTGTCATGGCTTGGTCTTTGTTCAAAGCATTGTTGATGTCTTGCACCGTTGAGTTGGGATCCTCTGTCATTTGCATAACGGTTACCACAACATGTGGCAATGCGGGGATCTCGTTAACACCAGATATGATATCGTCTAATGATAATTTAGGCATCTTTCGCACCTTTCTATTTCCAATTATCCCTTTTTCTTTGCATAAAATGCTTATATGTCAATAGTTCTTCATTAACACGCCGCATTAATCTCTCAAGATCAAGCTTTGACAATGATACTTCACTAGGCTCAATGATTTCGATCGTTCTGAATTCTTCTTTCATTACATATTTAATTATTGAATCCAAAGAATCAGCCTGCAAAGTAAAAGTAACCGGTGCAAAGCTAATACTCGTTTCTTCGTATTCATCAAATATCGTGTAAACTTCAGAGCCCATCTCGATTTCGTCAATTATTATGCCTTGATTTGGTATGTTCCTCATTAGAGCAACTTTTTTTTGTCTGTTGTCTTCTGCTGCTTCAAGGCAACTTTTCTTACCAAAGTGCCAACCAGATTTGCTTCGTCCCTCGTAATCGTATCTGATACGGAATTTTAACCTTGACATGCTTGCCCTCCTCATTATACCTGTATTCATAAGTACAAAATTGGAGTCAAGTCCTTCATCATTTTTATATATCGGAAAAATTTTTATTTACTTGACTCCAATTTCTCTGACTTTAGTTAATGTATGCCTGGATTAACTTTCCTTATCTGGCCTTAAACTTGCAAGAATTCTTAGACTCTCAATTTCAGCAG
Organism: Syntrophomonadaceae bacterium; assembly: GCA_031553935.1. Lineage (GTDB taxonomy): Bacteria > Bacillota > Syntrophomonadia > Syntrophomonadales > Syntrophomonadaceae > JAISDD01. The sequence continues at coordinate 43,435 of JAVBKS010000042.1, read as the reverse complement.
GGGTTAATTCCCTGTATTCGCCTGGCCTAAGACCAGCTAGGGTCAATTTTCCCAAGCCAATTCTTTTTAGAGTTAGGACTGGAAAACCAACCTTTTTCAGCATCCTTCGGACAATTCTCTTTTTTCCGATATGAATTTCAATTATTAATCTCGACTTACCTTTGTATTGCTTTATTAGCTTGATTGCTTTTGCTTTGGCAAATCCATCCTCTAATTCGATGCCAGTTTCTAATTCATCCATAGCGCCTTCAGTTAATTGTCCAGCCACTAATGCTTCATATTTTCTGACTATACCATTACGCGGATGAATTATCATCTGCGCAAAATCACCATCATTGGTTAGTAATAGTAATCCTTCAGTATCTAGATCTAGTCTGCCAACTGGAAATATCTTTTCAGGACAATCCTTTACTAATTCGATTACCAAAGGGCGAGAAAACTCATCTTTTAAGCTACAGATATAGCCTTTAGGCTTATTTAAGATAAAATAAACTTTCTTGTCACTCAAGACTTCTTTGTCATCAAAAAACACTCTATCTTGCTCGGGTAAAATCTTGAACCCTTGTGATGTTACTTTTTCACCATTAACTGTTATTCTTCCCGCAGAAATGAGCTCTTCGGCTTTTCTTCGTGAAGCAATTCCGGCCTCGGCAAGGAATTTCGCAAGACGCATATTGTCCTCCAGTAGTTAAAATGACTTAGTGATGACTTAATGGGTGCATTTTACACAATTCTACACAATAAATTCTTTTTCCTTTTATAATAGCCTTGACGAATAAAGTTGTATTTCCATGGGCAGTGCTTTTTTTGATATTATAATAACCATATAGTCAATAATTAGTGTAACGAAGGAGAAAACCATGGCACCTATAAATAAAGAGAAAATTCAAGAAGCAGTAACCATGATACTAGAGGCAATCGGTGAGGATATAAATCGTGAAGGTTTATTAAAGACGCCTAGTCGGGTCGCAAATATGTATGCTGAGGTTTTTTCCGGTTTGCAAACTGATCCGCGGGAACAATTACAAGTTTCTTTCACTGAATTTCATGACGAACTAGTTTTACTTAAAGATATTCCTTTATACTCGATGTGTGAACATCATTTGCTCCCTTTTTATGGCAAAGCCCATGTCGCCTATATACCCCGGGATGGTAAAGTCGTGGGCATAAGTAAACTCGCACGTGTAGTCGACGGATTCTCTAGAAGGCCTCAACTCCAGGAACGGCTTACCTCACAAATTGCAGATTGCATTAAAGAAACCCTAAATCCGCATGGAGTAGCAGTGATCATAGAGGCCGAGCACATGTGCATGACCATGCGTGGGGTTCATAAACCGGGGACATTAACAATTACTTCAGCCGTTCGCGGTATTTTTGAAACTAGGTCAGAAACCAGAGCCGAGTTTCTCTCATTGATAAAGTAATAAACTATAAGGGGAGCTCCCTCTTTCCTAAAGGGGTTTAGCGAATAAGAAAGATTGTTGCCTTCAAGAAAAAGGGCTCGGCTCCCAATAGTTACTATATACATTTATTTCAATACATATTGCTCTTGCTGCGGAGAATAAATATAAGCCTGCTGGTAGTAATCGCGGTTGCTGGTGATTCGACTCAGCAGATTGCAGAACCTGTCAACTTCTTCCGGCATATTATATGGAGCTAGACTAATCCTGACCATACCAGGCAAAAGTGCATTTGGCTTTTCATAAGTGGATAAATCAACTGGATCAGATATTCCTAGCAAAGTTCTTACATAATTTTGCGCGCAAAAACATCCTGTGCGAACTCCGATTCCTCCTTCTGCGCCAAGTATCGCTCCCAGCTTAGAATGAGTAAACCCGTCTAGATTCAAACTAATTACACCCAAGCGAGGCATATTGCCATAAACCATTATTCCTGGAATCTTTTTTATTTTTTGGTATGCATAATTACAAAGATCGTGCTCATATTGCGCGATTCGTTCCAAACCGAATTTCTCCAAATATTTTATGGCTTCAGCTAAAGCAAATGCTCCCAATACGTTGGGTGACCCTGCTTCTTCCTTGTCAGGAAGCTCAGCCCACGAAATTTTTCGGTATGAGATAACCTTAATCGTTCCCCCACCTACATGATCTGGAGGGCTATTGGCAAAGCACTCCCGCGGACCAATTAGAACTCCGCAACCAAAAGGAGCATACATTTTGTGCCCTGAAAAAGCTAGAAAATCGATATGGTTTGAATCATGATTAGGTTTCATATCAATTGAACGATGAGCTGCCAACTGGGCTGCATCTACTAATATCCGGCTTCCATACCCATGCGCTAGCGCTGCAATATGGTGTATATCATTGATATACCCTGTAACATTAGATGCTCCGGTAACCGTCAATAGTTTGACATTAGGGTAATACTTCTTCAGTTTCATTTCTAAGTCGAATAGATCTAAACGCCCATTGCAATCAACTTTTACCCAATCGATCTTAGAAAAACGACGCCATGGCAAATCATTTGAATTATGTTCCATATCGGTCGTGAGTACTACATCTGATGCTTTAAGATTCAATCGAGCCGATAATTTATTAATGGCTTCAGTAGTGTTTTTCACCAAAATAACAACATTCTTATCCATATCTGCTTTGACAAAATTGCCAATTATCGTATGAACATCATCATATAGGTTTGATGAAACCATCGATTTGTAACCAGTCCCGCGGTGAACACCTGAATAATAACATAAGAATTTTTCCATCATATGCCATACAGGTCTTAGAGCTGGCGTACTTGCTGCATTATCAAAATTAATAAATGTGGTTTTCTTATTTTTCATTATTGGCACTTGTTCTTCTGCTCCCATAATATCGTTACGAAAGCGTTGTCTAAAGAACATATGTTCCATTACGCGCCACCTCAACTCATAATTAAAGTCTGTATATACAGGCCATAAAGACCATGCAACTCGTAGAATCATTGGTAATCTAAGGATAATATTGACTAGATTAATATATGAGCTTAAGGCGTTTATTGTGCAATTAGTATCAACTAATGAGACAAATATTGTCAGATAAATAGCTGTAGATTAGAATCAATCGCCTCCTCAAGATATTCATGAACATCCCGGATTTGTACTTCTGGCAAGAGTTCGTCTAAATCAAAACCCATTATTTCTAACGACATTTTGCAAGCGTAAAAATTTACTCCTTTTCGTCGTGCCCCCTGCAAAAAATCAGAAATTGAAGGCGTCTTATTTTCTTCCATCATGTCCTTTAGCATGTATTTTCCAATTCCGGCCATATTCATTTTTGACAAATTGAGATCTTCGGCGCCAACCGGAGTCATTATTGTAAATAATTTTTCGAATAGCGTCTTATCTTCTAAATTCATTTTGTCTGGATCTCTTAATAATAATAACCCCCAGAAAGCAAAAAAAATGGATACTTTCATATCCAGATCTTTTGCACCATTGGCGATGATTAACGCAGCTAATGCTTTATCAAAATCTCCACTAAATAAAGCAATATTTACTGACTTGTTATCCATATTGTTTCCTCCAAATCACATGCTGTTTTCTCTTAAACTAATTATCTGTAAAGAAAAAATTATTATGCAATTTAACGAGGAGGTTTTAGTTTAGAATAACCCCAGAATAGTTCCATCATCCATAATGTCAATTTTTTCAGCAGATGGAACTTTGCCGAGACCGGGAAGAGTCATAATATTTCCTGCCAAAGCTACTACGAAGCCTGCTCCCGCCGATAATCTTACTTCTCTTATGTTAATTGTGAATCCGCTTGGTACTCCAATCTTGCTTTGATCATCACTTAATGAGTATTGAGTCTTAGCAATACAAACCGGCAATTCTCTATGTCCTTGCTCCTCAAATTTTTTGAGCATTTTGAGCGCATTATCAGAAAACTCAACTTTTGCAGCACCATATATCTGCATGCAAATGGTCTTAATCTTTTCAACCAAACCCATTTCTAGTGGATAGAGGTATTTAAAATCAGCTGGGCAATCAGCTGCCGCCATTACTTTGCGGGCTAGTTCTTCGCCCCCTTTACCCCCGTCTGCCCACACTCTAGAAATTGCCATTTCTGCATTTAAATCCTGGCATCTGCTTTGCAGAAATTCCAGCTCTTCTTTACTGTCAGACGGAAATTCATTAATTGCAACTACTACTGGAACTCCGTATTTCTGAAGATTCTGCAAGTGTTTTTCCAAGTTGGCAAATCCCTCTGCCAACTTTTCCACATTAGGAATTGACAGCTGCTCACCCTTTAATCCGGCATGGTTTTTTAATGCTCTTACCGTTGCAACTAAAACGACGGCACTAGGTCTAAAATTTCCGTACCGACAGACGATATCGAAGAATTTTTCAGCACCTAAATCGGCGCCAAAGCCTGCTTCAGTTACCAAATAATCTGCTAACTTCAGACCTAAGCGGGTAGCCAGAATGGAATTAGCTCCATGGGCAATATTAGCAAAGGGTCCGCCATGAATAAAAGCCGGGGTGTTTTCTAAGGTTTGCACCAAATTTGGTTTTATTGCATCTTTCATTAATAAGGCCATTGAACCGGCAGCATTAAGATGCTCAGCCGTAATTTCATTTCCTTGCCTGTCATAGGCAACCACAATTTTTTTGAAACGGTCTTTTAAATCCGACAAACTATTCGATAGACATAGAGCTGCCATAACTTCAGAAGCAACACTTATGTCGAATCCGGTTTCCCTGGGAAATCCATTTAATTTCCCCCCCAGGGCTACTATAACACTTCTTAGAGCTCTATCATTCAAATCAATGACACGGCGCCAATTAATTTGATGGTTATCGATTTCTAGTGCGTTACCGTGATGAATATGATTGTCTATCAGAGCTGCCAAAAGATTATGAGCTGTACTTACTGCATGTATATCCCCGGTGAAATGCAAATTAATGTCATCCATAGGCACAACCTGAGAGTATCCCCCCCCGGCGGCTCCGCCTTTAATACCGAAGCTAGGGCCCAGCGAAGGTTCTCGTAGGGCAATAATCGCTTTTTTACCCAAGCGATTTAACGCTTGTCCTAGGCCTACCGTGGTTGTGGTTTTGCCTTCCCCTGCTGGAGTAGGGTTAATTGCGGTTACTAAAATTAGTTTGCCGCTTTTTTTTGTTTCCAGGTCTTGAAAACACTTTAATGATATTTTGGCTTTGTATTTGCCATAAGGTTCAACATAGTCAGGTTCTATACCCAAATCACTTGCGATATCAATTATTGGCTTCATATGTGCTGCTTGCGCAATATCAATGTCACTTAGCATATCTTCGCCTCCCATCATAGTATATTATTATAGCCATTAAGTTATTAAATTTCATTATTAATTGATCTAGAGAATTATTTGAAGAAATGCTGACATATTACTAGGGAGGCTATGAAGCCGGTAATATCTGCAGTGAGTCCAGTGACAAGAGCATAGCGAAAATTCTTAATCCCCACTGAACCAAAGTAAACGGTTAAAACAAAAAAAGTAGTGTCAGTGGTGCCTTGCATTACCGAAGCAATTTTTCCTATATAAGAATCTGGGCCGTAAACCCGCATGAGCTCAGAAGCCATTCCTAAGACAGCACTGCCCGATAAGGGGCGCATTATCGCTAAGGGCAAAACTTCAGTCGGAGCTCCAAAAAATGCTGCGATAGGGGCAAAGACTATACCCAAAATATCCATTGCTCCTGATGCCCTGAAAACGGAAATGGCTACCATCATGCCGACTAAAAATGGAATTATTTTAATGGCGGTAAAAAAACCTTCTTCCGCACCTTCAACAAAGGTCTCATAAACCGGCACTTTTTTAAAATATCCATATAACGGTATTGCCAAAAGAAGCATCGGAATAACCCATTTCGATACTAAATCTAAGCCTTGATAAAACATTTATCACCTGCTTCTAAGCCGGGAGAACCGCCGCAACCAGTAATCCAAAGTTACAGCACAAATCATAGCGATTGAAGTAGCCATTATACATGGACCCACTATTGAAGTGGGATCGGTCGAATTTAGTGCCAATCGCACGCCAATAATCGTTGCTGGAATAATTGTTATGCAGGAAGTATTAATTGCCAAAAAAGTACACATAGCAGTTGATGCTCTAGTGGAATTATTGTTTAATTCCTGCAATCCCTGCATGGCTTTCATCCCGAAGGGAGTTGCTGCACTGCCTAATCCTAAAATATTAGCACTGATATTGAGTATCATTGCGCCCATTGCCGGGTGCTCCGGAGGCACTGTTGGAAACAGTCTTATTAACACCGGCCTCATAATGCGGCCAATGGCTTGGATTAGTCCTCCTTTTTCTGCAATCTTCATTATCCCCAACCACAAAGCCATGATTCCAACTAATTCAAAACATATGTCAACTGCGCCCTTCGCAGCATCCAGGGCAGCTGAGGTCACCAGCTCAATATTTCCGTTTATTGCTGCGGTTATGATACCAATAACCAATAATGCCAGCCAGATAGTATTTAACACAAGTTCTGCCTCCTATAAGCCATTTATGAAACCTATGTTAAGGCAAAAAAAAATAGAACTTTTGAAGGTGAGTGAAATGAAGATAATAAAGGCAAAGGCAAAATATGTCAAGGGGAACGCTTTTGGCGGCGCCCCCCTCTCTAATTATTTAATAGACCCACAGGAATCAATTGAGGAAACGAAGGTTTCGAAGGAACTCTTATGTTGATAGCCTGTTTTCAAGCAGAAACTCAGTCTTTATAAAAAGCAAGCCGCGCCTCTCTTTGAATCTCATATTTCCAATTCATTTCATCTAGTTTGCTTTGGAGAATTTGCTTTTCACTATCTGATGTGCATCCTTCCAGTTTCTGTTTGAGGCTTTCAATTTCTTTAAGAATCATTATTTCTATTGGGAGTTCTCCTGCTGCAGCAATAATCCAATTGAGCATTCTATCCTCTTTGGTTTCAAATGGGTTAATATTTCTTAGCTCTATTGGCTTGCCTTCTCCGGGTAAATTATCAAGTTCGCCCCGCTCAATGGCTTGTTTTATTATCATCTCAACGCTGATAGTTAAACCCATTTTAATATACTCCTTTAATGTTCCAACAGAACCGTCCCCCTTTGTCACCCGCAGCCCTGTTGTTCAAAAAATCGGATGAATCAGCAAGCAAAGTGCGCTAGAACTTTGCGGCCTTCGCTAATTGTTGGGAGATTTTTTGCAAAACCACATCCACCTCAATCGGCTTTTTTAAGTGATCGTTCATTCCGAAAGCTATGCATTTTTCTATATCTTCTTTAAAGGCATCGGCTGACATCGCAATAATCGGTATGTTTTTGGCTTTGTCAAAATCTAAAGAGCGAATGAGACTGGTTGCTTCGAATCCGTTCATTTCCGGCATTTGCAAGTCCATAATAATTACATCGTAACGGTCAGGGTTATCAGTAAACATCTGCAAGGCTTTTCTGCCATTATCCGCGGTTTCAATTTCGATCTTGGTATCTTCCATCAAGGCTATAAATATTTCTCGATTTATTTCCATATCATCAGCTAACAACAACTTAATCCCTGAATAATCAGGCGTGTCAATAATCGCAGCTTCTTCTTGAACAAGTCTGGAATTTGGCTTTTCGACCGCATTTTCTATCATTGCCAGCACTTCAGAAGGAAACAGCGGTTTGGAAACAAACATGTTGATTCCCGCATCTCGAAGCGCTGCTTCATTTTTGCTCCAATTTAGAATGGAGGTCATAATTACCGCTTTGTTTTTATCAATAAACCCGAAAAGATCTTTCAGCCATTTATTTCTGTTATCTGGCTGCCAGTCATAAGAAACAAATACTGCATTGTATGCTTGCTGCCTTTTTCTTGATGCCTCTAAATATTCAGTTGCTTCTTCTAGGGTTTCCGCTTCATCAATTCTTATGGGGTATTCCTCGGCTATGGTTTTGAAGTATTTTCTTGTTTCGGTGTCATTTTCCACAACTAGAATTTTTATCTGCGACGGGTCGGTCTCTATAAAAGCTAACCTTTCTCTTGAATGTTCACTAAAACCCAGACTAACTTCAAAGGCAAAAACCGAGCCTTTGCCCAGCAGAGATTCAACCCAGATCTTCCCTTTCATTTTTTCAATGAGACTCTTAGATATTGCAAGCCCAAGTCCGGTGCCCCCAAAACGTCTGGTGATACTGCCGTCTGCCTGTTCAAAAGCGTTAAACAGCTTATCAACCTGAGCTTCTGTCATTCCGATTCCGGTATCACTAACTGTAAACCGCAGAATAATAATATCATCTTCTTTACGAACTTCTTCAACTGTCAGCTCAATCGATCCGCCTTCAGGAGTGAATTTTACGGCATTGGACATGAGATTGGCAATAACTTGAGAAAGACGCAGTTCATCACCAAAATATATAGCATCTATTCCCATTTTCATGAATACATTAAACCTTAACTTTTTCCGTTCAATTTGTTCAATTATCAGATTACATACAGTCATTAGCATCTTTTCTATATTAAAGGGTGCATTTTCAAGATCTAATTTTCCTGCTTCAATTTTTGACATGTCTAATACATCATTGATGATGCTGAGCAAATGGTTCGAGGAAACCTCAATGGTTGATAGACAATATTTTAGGCGGGCAACATCTTCAGTTTTTTCTGCAATCTTAGTCATGCCGATAATAGCATTCATAGGGGTGCGCATTTCGTGGCTCATCCGCGACAAGAATTCACTTTTGGCCCGATTAGCCCGTTCCGTTATTTCCATCAATCGCAGTTTTTCTTCAGCTTGTTTGAGTGCACTTATATCAGTAAAACTTTCCAAAAGAGCCAGACGATCTCTATACCAAATCTTCGAAACCGATTTAATTATGGGAACTGTTTCTCCGTTTGCTTTCACAAATTGTCTTTCCGAGCGATTGATTTCCTGGTTTTTATCCATTATTGGGCATGCACCTTTTTCAGCCGGGCATACAAGTTGGTGGCAAACCTTTCCGATGATATCTTGTTTATTACTCCCATATAGCCGTGCGGCCACCGGATTTACATCAATAATCTCATGAGTCATTGCATCAACCATAATTATGCCGCACTCGATATTCTCCAGGATGGTTTCAATTCGTCTAAGCTCATCATCTTTTTTGTTGTTAAAATACTTATATATGATCAGCTCAAAGGCAATTGAAGAAAGCAGAATAAAACTGCTGATAAGATTAAACAAATCTGAATTTTTCAATATAACCAAGGGTTCACAATAATAGCAAATAATTGTAGCTGTAAGGAAAGAAATCATTACCAAAGCAGTTAGCAAAATTTTGTCACGCAGTTTTAGACTGGAATAGAAATATAATGGAAATAAGGCTAGAATCGCATACCAGCGCAGATCGTGACCGACATTCATCGTATACGAATAAGTATTAATTGATTGACAAACCAGAACAACCATTATTATCGTGGCAATACGGGGTTTACGATGCTGGTTTATTAAAAATGCCCCCACGCACACGAAGATGTTGATAATTTGAGTAATAATAAGGAAATCACTATATGCATACAGGACGAAGAATACAAAATAACCCATGTATAGTAATGCAGCTAATAGGGTTACTAAGTATACATTGACGTATTCCACATAGTCGTTTTCATTGCTAAACTCATTTTTATCAATAAACTTGTTCAGATTTTTTCACCTCGGATGAATCTTTGCCCCTCAGCGCAAAGTATATTAACGGCAAAACACAATAACAACAAAGTTAGAGTTTTCGATAAAGACCAATTTTAATATACCATAAATGAATTGATATCAGCATCCTCTAACCGGATTTCAAAATGCCAGCTATTGTTTTTGAAAGCTAGCTTCCTGCAATAATACCATTCGAACTAAGTATTATTATTAACGGATATTCTGGATTAGTTTATTAACTTTTGAAGAATTGGAGCAAAACATGATAAGTATAAAGGATGTGAGCAAACGTTACGGCAAAGTTTTAGCTAATGACGGGATTCCAAGGACTGTTTATCCGGGAGAATTAGCAGTACTCTTAGGACCTAACGGGGCGGGTAAATCTACACTTATTAAGTCGATTTGCGGCTTGCTGCGATTTGAAGGTTAGATTAGTATTATGACCATGAGAATCGATCTTTGCTACAAAGGAGTTATTAGGATATACCGGAAATGTCTTCAATGTATGATATGCTCACCGCTTATGAGCATTTGGAGTTTATTGCCCGAGCTTACAAATTGAAAAATTGGCAGAAACAAGCTGGGCATTTGCTGTTACATTTTGAACTAGATGATAAGAAAAATAAACTAGGAAAAGAACTTTCCAATGAAATCTTACACAGTTGTGATATGGCTACTATGCCGAAAAAATTACTCTGGCATGCTTTAATTTCAACTATATCAAAGAGACAGGTTGAACAGATGATAACATTATCTAATGCACATATTCTCGCCGTCCCTATGATATTTTATTGTTAGTCATTAAAACCACTAGAATGATTACTACATCTTTTACTCATCATTAATTCAATCTTATCAAATATTTGCGGGGCTAGATCGACGATTCGTTCGGCGATATGATTCCCTTGAACTGATATCAGGCGTACATCATTCATTCGGCAGACCAAAAATCCGATCGGTTTAACGGAGACACCAGCACCGCTTCCACCTCCGAATGGAATTTCTTGCGTTTTGTTGCTACCACCCATATCATATTCTCCGCCGCCGGCAGCAAAACCACAAGCAACTTGGGAAATAGGAATTATGACACTCCCATCATTAGTTTCAACCGCATCGCCGACAACAGTGTTCACATCCACCATTTGCTTAATGCTTTCCATCGCGGTTTTCATTAAATTTTCGATCGGGTGGGCTTTATTTTCAGCTGACATATCCAATACTATATACCTCCTATATTGCCTCATCTAGCTTATGTTTTAACTGTTTTGCAAAAAATATTATAAGAATAATATGTACCAAGTTTACTTTGAATATGCAAACTATACGGCATTCTATTACTGAACGATTGAAATCAGGAATGAAGCGCATTTCTCCAATTTTTAGGGCTCTTTTTCTTTGAATAAAAGCTAAAACTGTATAGGAGATACTATATGATAGACCAGTTAACAAAGCGGTATGCATGGCATTAGAAGTACCGATTTTAGCTTGGCAACTAATGCTCGTAAATACTATTTGACCGGCTACTTTCTTGAGAAATTTGGGAGCATTTATCTTAATCTGCCGTTGTGGCTTATTTGCCAAGAATCGATCACTAATTAGCTTAAATACGTCTTGATGGTTTAGTTCCATACTCGCCGCAAGAAATCTGCATGAATTGCCAATGTCGATTTTTATTACTCCCAGGCTACTATAATCAAGTACGAATTCAAGTCTCAATTTTATTACAAATAGAATTATGAGAAGCAATAAAACAGAAATTAAAGCTATTATAAGCAGCAAAGCAATTCTCCAATTTTCCCATATTGTGCCCTAATATATGGTATTTATGCAATTATTTATTGTTAAGAGAATTATTGACTGCTTCTTCAATTTCTTTTATTAATTTTTCTATTTCGAATTCAGGATTAATATTAGAACGGCCTTGCTTATAGGTCGGACAATGCAGGTTATAATCAATTATTTTCATATGAGTCGCATTAATTTTCTCTCTGATTTCATGATAGAATAATTCTTTGCGTTTCTCAAAGCGCTCTTTTTTGGCCGCGATTATGTCTTTTGATAATGTCTGCTTTGCTGAACGTTTGAAATAATCTGTTTTTCTCCTTATCTCAATCCAGTCAGCCTCAATTTCTTTGCCTAATTCAATCCAGTAAGGCGCGAAATCATTATCCTTTAATATCTTTAGTGCCATGCGCATTTCTGGATCTACATAAGGATTTTCTTCAATGTTTAGCGGTTTGCCAGCACCTGGAAGATTATCAAATGCACCCTTTGATCTTGCTTTTTCAATTTGGTTTTCCACTAAGTCAGCAGTGCTGCTCATATAGCGTGCAAGTCTTTTAGCTGCTTGAGCTTTGGAAAATATCTGTTCTTCAATCGACTTTTCTTTCATTGCTCCTCTTCCTGCCAGACTGGTAAGTCTTCAATCTTGGTTAAACCGAAAACCCGCAGAAATTCATTTGAAGTTGCATACATTACCGGTTTCCCTAATACATTTTTTGTGCTGACTCCTTCAATAAACTTTTGCTCGATCAGATTATTCAATACCTTGTCTGATTTTACGCCCCTAATGCGCTCAATTTCATTTTTTGTAATTGGCTGTTTATATGCAATTATCGCCAAGGTTTCCAGGGCAGCTGTAGATAGTTTTCGGCGGCTGGTTTTGGTCATTCGTGTTAATATTTCTGTAAACTTGGGGTTAGTACATAAGAGGTATCCCCCCTTAGTTGATACAATCTGTAGACCTCGGCTATCTATATTATACTCAAGTATTAGTTCTTTAATTATCGGCTGCAGATCCAACAAAGGAACATCAAGGATTTCAACTAATTCATCAATAGTTAAGGCCTGCCCACTAACAAAAAGAACTGCTTCAAAAGCTGCTTTTATCTCTTCTCTCATTAACAAGCTAATCCACCACTCTCGTAATTATAATGGGACCAAACTCACATTCCTGAGAGGTTTTAACCTTACTAAGCCTAACAAGCTCAAGCAACGCCAAAAAAATAACAATTGCTTCGCGGCGAGTTTCAGCTAACAATAATACTTCTCTTAAACTGATGCCCTTCTCATGTGCTTGAAGAATCCTTAATAAATCCTGTATTTTTTCGCTTATATCGATGTCTTTTTCGAAATTTATGCTTTCTACGCGAGCTGCCGGCATAGATTCCATGACTTTTTGGAAAGCAGAAAAAAGCGATTTATAGTCTACTAAAAACTCAACCTTCTCATCCTGGATTAAACCCCCACCCCGGTAAAAGGTCCTCTCAATCTCTCCTTTGTAACTATTCTCCAAAAATTCTGTAGCGATCTTAATCTGTTTGTATACTAAGAGTTTCGTAACTAATTCTTCGCGCGGATCTTCTTCATATAATTCCTGCTCTTGGTCGCCCTTCTGGTATTGTGGCAAAAGCATTTTAGATTTAAGCTGGAGCAAATATGATGCCATTAGCAAGAATTCACCAATTATTTCTAAATCCCTGGTTTCGAAACGGTCAATATAATAAATGAATTGATCGCTGATTTTGGCAATAGGAATATCATATATATCAATCTGATTCTTATCAAGCAGATATAATAATAAATCCAACGGCCCATGAAAAGAATCAATGTCAACTACATAACCCATAGTATCACTCTAAACCAGTAGGTTGAAAATTGCTAATACCGCCGGTAAAATGATATAATTTGTCGCTCTGCTGGCAATCAAGACAATCAGAATTATCGGACCGTATTGTTCTAGCGAATAAATAAATTTACTCCCAGCCTCCGGAAGCAAACCTGCCAAAATTTTCGACCCATCTAATGGAGGTATTGGTATGAGGTTAAAGACTCCTAGTAAAACATTTATCTGGATAAAGTATAAAAAGAGCAACTCGGTTCCCTCTAATAATCCCGTGGTTGGAAACAAAATATGATAAACTATAGCACCCAGAATCGCTAAGAAAAAATTCATGGCTGGACCAGCTAAAGCTACTAAAAGCATACCCGTTTTCATTGTCACCTTGTGAGTAAAACGCCATGGGCTGACTTGAACTGGTTTAGCCCAGCCGAAATGAAATAATGCCAACATAATAAATCCAATCCAATCTATATGAGGCAATGGGTTTAAAGTTAGTCTGCCTTGATCTCCCGGAGTTGGATCACCCAATAAATCGGCAACTTTTGCATGAGCAAATTCATGAAAAGTTAAACCGATAACAATTCCCGGCAACAACATGCCAAAACTTTTTAGAATCCCTTCAATATCCAATGAAATAGCCCTCCTCAATCCATCTCTTTACTTGAGAAATCTCTTCACGTTTATTATTAATAAAGCCATCTAATTTATGATAGTATAATTCTCTTAAAATCAGACTGTAAATGGGTCCGGTTTTTATTCCTAATTTAATAAGATCGCGGCCTGTTATTTCGACCTTAGTCCTTTCGCGGCAGAACAAATAATTATTCATTATCGTCCACTCGCCCTCGTCCCTTATTGCCAGCAGCAGCAGGATAAGGTTTTCTGTACACCATTCTTCAACCACTGCATGTAAATCACTTGCTAGTAGTTTTTTGTTTTTGAGCAAGGGCAGTACTTGTTTTACTTCCCGGCTCTCGCGCAGACATCTGATTACATAACGATCAAACTGATAATAATTAATGAAGTTTTCCAATTGCTCATTATCTAGTTCGGATACCAGTTCAAGAATAAATACTAACCAGGTCTTAATCCCTTGCAGAGAATATCTTTCATCACACCATGCAATTATTAAGGGTATACGTTTTAAGGATGTTTTTTGCAGAACTTCCCTGCCAACCCCAGGCAAAACATAGTCCCATACGCCAATTTGCAGAATCCTTTCTAAAGACGGCAAAGGTGACTTTTCATTCAGAATCAGAATTAATTCATTGAGCACTCGCTTAGATGAGAGCTTGGCTAATAAGCCTTGAGCAGCAGCGTCTTTTGCAAACCGCAAAGTATCCTGCTCAATCGTGAAACCATAACGCTGTTCAAAGCGAATAGCCCTAAAAATACGGGTTGGATCTTCAAAAAAGCTGAAATTATAGAGAATCCTAATTAAACCCTTTTCGAGGTCTTTGCTGCCTCCAAAGTAATCGATCAGATTACCAAATTCTAAATGATTGATTGCGATCGCCAAGGTATTTATTGTGAAGTCTCGTCTGAACAAATCATCATGCAAGACCGATTTTTCGATTTGAGGCAATGCCGCTGGAAACTCATAATACTCTTTACGTGACGTGGCGACATCAATTTTACTGCCATCATCCAAAATCACAACTCCGGTCTTAAATCTTTCATGAATCCGAAATCTTCCATTCAGTCTTTCCGCTAGCTTTTCAGTATAGGCTTCACCTTCACCAACAACTACAATATCAATATCAAAATTGGGAACATAAAGGATTAAATCTCTTACGAAACCACCAACACAATAGACCTGCAAACCCATATGGTCAGCTAATTCTCCAGCTATCCGCAAAATCTTTAGAAACTTTGCGGGCAGCCGTTCTTTCATGAGGTTTTGGACATTATCGTGCTCATCTTCAAACCTGGTATACAACAATGCATGGTCTTCGGGAATTTCATCACCATGCAAAATTTTCAATATATCGGTACGCGAAATTATGCCCATTAGTTTGCCATCTTCAAGCACTGGAAGCCTGCCAATATCATATTCGATCAGTTTCTTCTGCACTTCTTCAATGGGGGTATCAGGTTCAATATACTTGACTGCCCGGCTCATAAAGCCTTTAACCGGGGCGTGGGCTAGTTTATGAATAATTGCTTTGTCAATATCTCTTCTTGATATTACTCCTACCATTTTTTCACCATCAGTAACCGGCATTCCTGAATGTCCATAGCGAAGTAATATCTTGCCGGCTTCCTTCATTGAAGTCTGTGAAGACACAGTTTTCACCGGGGTAGACATTACGTCTCTGGCTGTGAGTCCTGGATCAATTGCTACTTGTAATGAATCAAGAAGCAATGATAATACTTCAGCTTGACTTTTTTCCCTAACTACTGCTGATGCAGCTTTTTCATGCCCCCTGCCTCCGACCGCACTCATAATTTGATTCACTTTTAATTGATTGGATCGCGACCTCGAGACTACATTCAATTTCCCTTCCATTTCTGCAATTACGAAAATCGCGTCACAATTTTCTAATTCAAAAAGCCTAAAAGCCACCGCATCCAAATCAGCTACAAAGCCTTCGCTTTTCGAAAATGCAAAAACCACTTCCCTATTATGAATGTTGTAATGGCGCGTTGATCTTAACAGTTCCTGCAGCAAGAGCCGCTGCTCTTCATTAAAAGGCCTGTCAATAAACTTGCTAATAACTGATAGATTAGCACCCATGCCTAATAAAAATGTAACCGCAGCAGCATCTCTTACGGTCGTAGTACTAAAAGAGAGACTACCAGTGTCCTCGTATATTCCCAGTGCCAAAATGGTTGCATCAAATGCTGAGAGAAAAAGGCCGCTTGCCATTATTTTTTCAACTAGAATTGTGGTTCCGGCCCCAGTATAATGAATCTCGTTTATGCTTCCCCTCAAGTCGTCCGGCATTGACGGATGATGATCATAAATATGAAGATCAATGTTTGGACTTCGGGCAATATCTGCTAGTTGTCCTAAACGAGCTGCATTGGCTGTATCTACAATAATTAGCCTCTCAATATCTTGTACTTCGATATCTTTGACAAATTTGATAGCTAAAGAATCCTTATACAATGCTAAAAACTGTTTTACATTTTTAGACAGTGTACCGGAAAACACTTTTACTGCTGATGGATAAACTTTTCCAGCTGCAACCATTGCAGCAAGTCCGTCAAAATCCAGCGAATTATGAGAGGTTATAACTTCCACAATTAAACTCCAATAAGCAATATATACTTAGATTTCCTAGAACCTTATCCTCAGGTGAGTGTACCATTGATGGCAAGAAAGCGTCAATAGTATGGCCTTTTATTAATTCGACACTTACCAATATAATCAACATAATTTGTCGTATCTTTTCGCTTTATTTCTACTCTTATTATTAATAGAAACCCATGACCAACTACAATTGGCCATGGGCAACTAATAATCTTCAATTAAGGTATATGGCGGCAATACTTCCTATTCTAGCCTGGCAGGCAAACGGTCATTGCGTATAATATCATCATAGCTCTCCCGCGCTACAATAACATCAGCTTGTCCATCCGCAACCAGAACCATCGCCGGTCTAGGGAGACGATTGTAATTACTGGACATTGAATAGTTATAAGCACCTGTTGCAAATACCGCCAAAATATCACCGGCTTCAGGTTGAGGAAGATTGACATTCCATGCCAGCATATCACCAGATTCACAGCATTTTCCTGCGACAGACACCAGTTCATCTGCGGTTTGATTTGCCTTATTGGCAATTATTGCAGAATATTTTGAGCCATACAAAGCCGGACGAGGATTATCTGCCATGCCGCCATCAACGGCAATATACTTTCTTATTCCTTCAACAACTTTATGCGAACCAACAGTATATAGGGTTGTGCCAACCGGGCCGGCAATTGATCGCCCTGGTTCGACAATTACTTTTGGCTTAGTAATGCCTAGTTCTAGTGCTTGTTTAGCTACTTCATTCATAATTGTTTCTGCCCATTTTTCATAGGTGCTCGGTTCATCACCAGCAAAATAATATATTCCCAAACCACCGCCAAGGTCAAGTTCTCTGATTTCGAAGCCAAGATCTTGCTTGATATCATATAGAAATTTCATCATTATAGCTGCAGTATGCTGAAAAGGTTCGAGCGTGAATATCTGTGAGCCAATGTGACAATGAAGCCCAGCCAAGATCAAATGCTCTTTTTCTAAGGCTGTCTTGACTCCTTTTAAAGCTTGCCCATCGGTTAAAGTAAAGCCAAATTTCGAATCTATTAACCCCGTCTTTACAAAATCATGGGTATGGGCATCAACCCCAGGAGTAATCCTCAAATATACTTCTTGCCCATGAATATTTAGTTTTTCGCAAATTTCTTCCAGTAAGTTGAGTTCATAGAAATTATCAATTACGATTCGGCCAACATTTACTGTTAACGCTAGAATCAGCTCTTCTACGCTTTTATTATTACCGTGAAAAAAAACTTTCTCCATGGGAAAACCAGCTTTATGTGCTGTATAGATTTCGCCGCCGGATACCACATCAAGACCTAATCCGTGAGAGGCAACAATCTTAAGGATCGCCATATTACTGAGGGTTTTGCTGGCATATATCACTAGCGCGTCTCCGTGAGAATCAAAAGCATTTTTTACGCGCCTGCAGTTATCTCTTAGTCCGTTCTCATCTATTACCCATAATGGCGTCCCAAACTTTTTTGCCAAATCAACAGAATCTATGCCGCCTATCTCCAAATGACCTTTATCACTGATTCGCATTGTACCTGTATAATGCAAAAACATCCACTCCTATAAACGATCTGACCACTAAAAATTACTTGTTTTTTTAGGTTACGAGAATAAAAAGAAAAGTTAGTCGTGGTTATTGTAACACTTGTTTTTTATAGGCGTCAATGAAGCTAGGGCTTGCATACAATATTTCTTTGCATCACGAATCAGAGATTGATCTCGGGTGGATAATCTCCTGCCATATAACCAAATAAATACTACCTGGAATTAGAATTAGTAATCTATTGAAGTTGCGGCCCAGCTACCGGCTCGACGTGAATTAATACCACTGAAAATGGAATAACTTCCTTTATTGAAGCTTCAATTTCTTCACATAAATCGTGAGCTGATTTAACACTTGTTTCCGGTTTAATTAAAAGATGCAAATCGATATGAGTATCGCGGCCAGATTTTCTTGTACGTAAGGCATGATAATTATAGTATTGGTCATTATACTTGTCTAGTATATCTTCAATTCTCTTTAAATCTTCTTCATCAATTGCTGAATCCATCAAAGGCCTAAGCGCTTTAATTATTAGCTTAATTGCAGCATGAAGTATAAACAGACTGACAATGATGGCTGCCACAGGATCTATCCAATAATATCCAGTAAACTTAATAATAATCAAACCGACAGCAATTCCCGCAGAAGTATACACATCCGTGCGTAAATGCAAGCCATCAGCTTCCAAAGCAATGGAATCATGCTTTTTAGCCACGGCGAATAAGTACCGAGAAACGAAATAGTTCACTATGCTAGCAATAAGCATAACGATAATTCCTAATGAAAGATGACTGATTACCGTCTTTGTTATTAATTTTTGCCAAGCTTCGTTAATAATCAAAGCCGCTGCCAGTACTATCAAAAGCGCTTCAATGATTCCAGAAATGTTTTCAATTTTCCCATGTCCATATTGATGAAATTTATCGGGAGGCTTGGATGAAACTTTTACAGCAATTACAGTTAATATTGAAGCGACCAGATCATTTGCCGAATGGATTGCTTCTGAAATTATGCTGACGGAGCCAATAATTATGCCAACAATCAATTTCGATATGGTAAGAATTGTATTTCCCGCGACAGAAACAAGTCCGGCCTTAACTCTTTCATCCATTTGCGATCCCTCTTTGGTGGTATGTGATGGCAGTTTCTCATGTAAATATAAAAAAGTACAACTCTTTGGCAAGATAAACTTGAGCAGTTAGCTGCTAGGGCTGGGCATCTCATTTGGCCCAGGAACTCGACGTTACCGCAAGCAATACGTCATTTTGGCGTTCATCCTTCGCAGATAACTGCAACCATGTTTTCGATCACTTTATAAGAGAACGAATCTAAATCAAATAAAATGCTGCGTACACTCGGGTACAATGGTTACTTATCATTAACCCTGGGAAATTGGCTGCATACAATGCCACCTATTAAACAATCTATTATATGCTTCTATTTAAAGCTGCAGACCATTAGTTTCCCCAAAGATTAATAGAAATTAGGTTCTGGTTCTGATCTCATACCATATCGGACTAGCGATAAATATGGAGGAACATGCTCCGACCACGAATCCAATTAGCATTGCCAGCACGAAGACTTGCAGTGAAGCTCCACCCCAAATATACAAAGCAACCAAAGCAAATACACAAGTTAAAACCGTATTGATCGAGCGATTCAAGGACTGCATAATACTCTTATTAATAAGCCCGGCATAATCCTCTTTACGTTTGTTACGTAGGTTTTCTCTGATGCGGTCGAAAATAACAATAGTGTCGTTTAAGGAGAAACCAACAACTGTCAGTATCGCAGCAATAAACGGTGTATTTACTTCCCATTGGAAAATCGAAAATATCCCCAGGACGAAAAGGATGTCGTGAACCTCCGAAACTATGGCTGCAATTCCAAAACGCCATTCAAAGCGAATTGCGATATATATTCCCATTAGAATTGCTGCAAGGATCGTAGCTATTATTGCATTGCGAACTAATTCCTTACCAATAATTGCTCCTACCGTATCATTTCCTAAGAATTCATATGATTCATACTTTTCTGATAGGGTTGTTAATATGGCGCGTGACTCTTCTTGGGATAGTTCAGGAGTCCTAATGATGTAATGATCACCACTTACTTGAATTTCAGCTTTGTCAAAGCCTATTTCGGTGAGGATAGTCCGTACTTCTACTATGCTAGGTTCACTTGCAATCTTAACGGTTATTTCTGAACCCCCCCGGAAATCAATCCCTAAGTTCAGTCCATTAATAAACAGCGATATAAGACCGGGCAGCAATACTATAATAGAAATTAAATAATAAATCTTTCTTCTTTCAACGATTTTCATATGCTTCCCTCCTTATATGCCATATAATTTTTTGTTCTTAACAAAATGAGCGCATTGAATCAATAGAAATCTTGTAAAGGTCAAAAGTACTATTATGCTGGCAACAAGACCTATAGATAGAGTTACAGCGAAACCTTTTACCGGACCGGTTCCAAAATACATTAATACTCCGGCGGTAAGCAGAGTTGTCAAATTGGAATCAAAAATCGTCCAAAAACCGCGCCTAAAACCTGCTTCAATTCCTGCCAGTAATGTCTTGCCGTTGCGCAATTCTTCTTTGATACGCTCGTAAATAATAATATTGGCATCAACTGCCATACCTATAGATAAGACGAAACCAGCAATTCCAGGTACTGTTAGCACTGACCCCAAAAACCAAGTAGTTCCCAAAACTAAAATCGCATAGACAATCAATGATATATCAGCAATTGCTCCCGGCAGCCTGTAATAGCCAAACATAAAAACTAATATGGCAATTAAGCCTAATAATCCGGCTTTTAAGCTTTTATTCAGCGAATCTGCACCTAATGAAGGCCCAATCGAGCGCTTTTCAACCACTTGCAGGCTCACCGGCAAAGCTCCGGAGCGGAGCAGCACGGCTAGGTTTTGTGCTTCTTCAGCCGTAAACTGACCAGTTATCGATGCACTTCCACTGGGAATTGGTTCATCAACCCTGGGGGCACTTACAATTCTGTCATCGATTACTATTGCCAATGTTTTATTCACATTAGCAGTGGTGGCTTGCTTAAACAGTTCTGTTCCCTCAGCATCAAACTCGATATGAACTTCACCTTTTTGGGTTTGAGGATTTATCTGTGCTTGGGCATTTTTTAAGTGTTCACCAGTCAGAAGCACTGTACCGCTTTCGTCCCAGAACTCTAACTGAGCAGTATTTTTAAGTATATCAACAGCTGCTTCAGGGTCTTTTTCTCCTGCAATTTCGACTACAACCCTATCCGTTCCTTGAGGATATAGCGCCGTCTCTTTTACCCCTAGGCTGTCTACCCTATCCCTTAGAATCCCTACTGCTTTGTTAATAGTATCCTCAGATACTGGGTTTCCTTCTTTTTCTTGCGCTTGTAATACTACGCGCAGACCTCCGCTGAGGTCTAATCCCAGCTTAATATTGTTTTTTAAGGGCATATAGAGGTAATAAGCTGCCCCTATGGTTGCAATGACTACTGCCACTACAATTACGATACCTAAAACTTTTCGATTCAAAACCTACTCCTCCCACAAATTTATTGCTGATATTTTCCCTCTACAAGAGTTTGGCATCATTAATGTACAAGGAAAAATCACAACCTAAAAATAATGCAGCTTGACGGCACATCAGCATCCGCGATAAAAATATCTCGAAATACTCTAATACTGGACATATATTAATATCAATTATGATATTAAGACCAATATTTTTCTTTTCATTATTTACCGATATCAAGGCAGACTCAACGGCATAGTTAACTCGGTCATGTATATCAAATGTGGCAATATCAGTATTCCTTACCCGCTTTCTATGCACATGCGATTTATCAGCTAGGATTAATGCCGCCGCCACAGTATTGACCGGATTGCCATTCTCTTCATCATGATTGCCGATTGCCGAACAAATAATAGCGATTTCATCTGCCGGGAAATTTAACCTCTTGAGAATTTCGTAAGCCAGTAAAGCCCCACTTTGACTATGGCCGATTCGGTTAATAACATTGCCAATATCGTGCATATAACCTGCAATGCCTGCCAGTTCTGCTTCTCTTTCCGGGTACCCGAGCTGCAATAGTACATCCTGGGCGCGCGTAGATACTAAAACTACATGCTTAACCCCATGATCGGTATACCCGATTGTAGCTAAAGCTTCATTTCCGCGTTGAATAAAAGTATTTATCAATGGATCTGTTCTGACTGCATGTAAATCCAAATATTTACTCCTCAGATCTGAAGGCAATGGCTTTGCGCAGAATTTCGATTTCAATTTCTTTATTAATCTTCAAGAAAACACTGTCTTCTTTTAGTTTTGAAATCTCGCCTTTTATCCCGCCAATTGTCACGACCTTATCGCCTTTGGCCAAACTTTCAACTAATTCTTTTTGCTTCTTTTCTTGTTTTTTGCGTGGCATAATAATTAGCACATAAAACAAGGCAATGAACGCAGCAAAGTATACTGCAATTCCAACCCAGTTCTGTTCTCCACCCATAGAATTATCACTCCATTTCTTTTTCTAAACCCAATTTAATGCACTTCCAAATTCTTAGTTACGTGCATTACTGGACGAGTTATATTTTACCAAAAAATCGTGGTGAAATTCATTAAACTTTTGAATTTTTATCGAATTTCTTATATTTTTCATCAAATTTTCTAAAAAATAAAGATTGTGAATACTGAGCAAGCGATGAACCAATAGTTCACCTGCTTTAATTAAATGCCTGATATATGCGCGACTATAGTTTTTACATACATAACAGTCACATTCATCATCAAGGGGAGAAAAGTCCTCAGCAAAAGTGAAATTGCGTACCGTTATACGTCCTTTACTGGTAAAGGCTGATCCATGCCTGGCTAAACGCGTAGGCAACACACAATCAAACATATCGATACCATTTTTCACACCTTGTAATAGATCTTCAGGTGAACCTACTCCCATTAAATACCTAGGCTTATCATCAGGTAGCTTTGGAGCCGTAAACGATAGCACTCTATACATATCGTCTTTTGATTCCCCAACACTTAGACCACCGATAGCATAGCCAGGAAAGTCTAATGGAATTAGCTGATCCATGCTTTTGCTTCTCAATTCCTCAAACATTCCGCCTTGCACTATTCCAAACAATGCTTGGCCCTCCGGCTCATGCGCACTTAGGCAGCGCTCAGCCCATTTCGTTGTTCTCGTGACAGCATTGTGGGCTTCCTCGTACGAGCAATCGTAAGCGCAACATTCATCAAAACACATAATGATATCTGCGCCTAGCTGTTGCTGGACATTCATTACCATTTCCGGAGTTAGAAAATGCCTAGACCCATCGATATGGGAACGAAAATAAACCCCTTCATCAGTTATTTGCCGTAACCTGCTTAGACTGAATACTTGAAAGCCGCCGCTGTCTGTAAGCAGTGATTTATTCCAATTCATAAATGAATGCAAACCCCTGGCTTTGCTGATTAGGTCCGCTCCGGGACGCAGATATAAGTGATAGGTATTAGCAAGAATGACATTAATATTTAATTCATAAAGATCATCAGGTGTTAGGGCTTTAACTGTTGCCTGGGTGCCTACCGGCATAAAAACTGGGGTCTGTATCACACCATGCCCAGTCACTATTTTTCCGCAGCGGGCAAAGGAATTAACATCTTTTCCCTCGACTTCAAATACGAACATCATTACTCCTATTTAACAAACATTGCATCTCCATAGCTGTAAAAACGGAACTTATTATTTATTGCATATGAATATGCATCAATTACCTGGCGAAATCCTGCAAAAGCTGTTACTAGCATAAGAAGTGAGGATTCCGGCAGATGAAAATTCGTAATCATACAATCTATGGCTCTGAATTCGTAACCTGGAAAGATAAAGATCTCGGTTTCTCCCTCCTGGGCCTCGAAACCACATTCATCATTATATACTGTTTCTAAGGTTCTGACTACCGTAGTTCCCACAGCAACTATCTTATTCTTCCTCAGCTTAGCATTATTTAGTGTGGCAGCTGCTTCTTTATCAAGACTGTAATACTCTTTGTGCATTTTATGCTCTCTGATATCCGAGCAAGCAACCGGCCTAAAAGTTCCGACACCGACATGCAATACCAGCTTTACGATCCGAACCCCCTTGGCAGATATTTGGGCAATCAGTTCTTCAGTAAAGTGTAATCCAGCAGTTGGTGCGGCTACCGAGCCAAATTCTTTAGCAAATACTGTCTGGTACCGATTTCGGTCATTTACTTCCGCCTCTCTGCCAATGTACGGCGGTAAAGGTACTTGTCCGTATTGATTGATAAAGTTTAGCTCATCTTCACAGTTATTAAAACTAATTAAACGACCGCCATCAATTGGCAAGTCAGCAATAATTTGAACGCTTACCTGACTTTCAGGAAATAATATCATATCACCTTTCTTCAAGCGCCGGGCCGGCTTAACCAGAGCTTCCCAGTAAGTCCCGTTTTTTTTGAGCAAGAGTAATTCAATTCGGGCTCCACTGCTTTTGAAGCCACCAAGTCTTGCTGGAATTACTCTGGTTTCATTTATTACCAAAACATCATCCGGATCCAGATAATTGACTATATTGCCAAAGCATTCAGTTTTATGTGATCCTGTATTTTTGTCAAGCACCAGGAGTTTGGCTGCGTCACGCGGATTAGCCGGATATTTGGCAATCAGTTCTTCCGGTAAATCGAACTTGTAACTTTCCTTGCTGTAAATATTGTGCTCCAATTCTTGCTCCCTAGGATTAGACTATTATTGTTCTATCCTCTTATCAATTATTGCATTAATCTTTTTGATTCAAACCATTACTTGTTTATCTCTGTTTTATCCTTGCCAGCAAACCTTTCATATTCGCTGTACAGACACCCACAGTATTGCTGGCGATAAATCCCTAATTTGTTGGCAATTTCTTGGCTTTCTCCAAAACCCAAGCGAAAGTCTTCATACCAAAACTTGATCCCATATTTATTACCCACCTCTTCGCCGATTTGCTTAATAAGTGCATGGTTCTGCCTCTTGCTTAAGAGTAGACTGGTTGAAAAGCAATCAAATTTTCCTTTTTTCGCCATATGGGCAGTTTGTTCCAATCTGATCTGATAGCATAGAAAACAGCGTTTATGCTCTCGGAAGGCAATGGTATTGAAGTATAGTAAGGGATCATATTTGTCAGCTGGAATCAACTTGATTTCAAAATGATCTGCCAATTGTTTAACTCCGGCGAGACGCTGCCGGTATTCTTGATATGGATGAATATTAGGATTATAGAATAAACCCATGATATTCATATTTTGTTCTTGTAAGTACTTGATTGGAAAAGCGGCACACGGACCACAACAAATGTGTAATAATAGCTTTTTCACGGCAAAAAATTCCTTATTAGTATCTAGCAAATCATGCTAACTATCCTCAATATTTGTAAAGAGATCACTTTCATAAGCGGTTTCTATCGGTTTTAAACCTAAATGCTGGTAAGCTAATGCAGTTGCAACTCTCCCCCGGGGGGTTTTGTTAATGAAACCAAGTTTGAGCAAATAGGGCTCGTAAACATCAGTGATCGAGTCACCCTCTTCGGATACTGCCGCTGCTAAAGTATCTAAACCAACCGGCCCTCCACCGAATTTAAAGATAATTGCTTCCAAGATCATTCTATCTAAATTATCTAAACCACTGTCATCCACTTCCAGCATATTCAAAGCCTGTTTTGCAACCTCATAGGTAATTTTCCCTTCTGCTTTGACCATAGCATAATCTCTGACTCTTCGCAGAAGGCGGTTTGCAATTCGGGGTGTGCCCCGTGAACGGCGTGCAATCTCACTAGCGCCTTGTTCTTCAATATCTATTTGCATTATCCGGGCAGCCCGTGCAATTATTACCGCCAGATCACTATCATTATAGAAGTCCAAGCGGCAGTTAATACCGAAACGATCTCGCAGTGGCGAACTAAGCATTCCCGGCCTGGTCGTGGCCCCAATAAGCGTAAATGGCGGTAAATCTAAGCGCAGAGTTCGCGCGGCCGGGCCTTTGCCTATAATGATATCGATCACATTATCTTCCATTGCCGGATACATTATTTCTTCGATAGTCCGGTGCAGCCGGTGAATCTCATCAATAAACAGTATCTCACCCGCTTCTAAGTTAGTCAGAATTGCCGCTAAATCACCTGGGCGCTCAATTGCCGGACCTGAAGTTTTCCGGATAGGTTTACCAATTTCATTGGCAATTATACTGGCAAGAGTAGTTTTACCAAGCCCTGGCGGCCCGCTTAAAAGCACATGATCCAAGCTTTCACTTCTCTTGCAAGCAGCTTGAACAAAAATTGCTATGGAATTCTTAACCTTATCTTGTCCGACGTAATCTTCTAGACGAAGCGGCCGCAAGTTTATGTCCGGACCTTCTTCGCCAATAACATGCGCCGAGACAATTCTATCTGTCACTTAATTACCCTCCACTAGTTCACTGAATCGTCTTTGCAAAATAGCGCAAAAGAGTCTTTATATTATCCTCAATGCGAGGATGCAATTCGTTGTTGGCTTGCATTTTAAGCAAAAAGGGCATGATTTCATTTCTTTCGTAACCTAGCGCTTCCATGGCATCAAGGATTTCACCAAATGCATGTTTATCATACTCTTCGACATTAATAGCACTTACCACTGCATCCACTTTATCTTTAAATTCAAATAATAGGCGTTGGGCACTTTTTTTACCAATACCTTGAATCCTAGTCAATGTTTTTTCGTCTTTTGCAATTATTGCTTGATAAAACTCTTCCGGCGATAGAGTGCCAATAATATTCAATCCGGCACGAGCACCCATTCCAGATACAGCAGTAATTTTCAAAAACAAATTCAATTCTTCTTTATTAAGAAATCCATAGAGTTTGAATTCGTTTTCCAAAACCTGCAAATGGGTATGAAGAAAGACCTCCGCGCCAATTAAGGGCAATCTATTAATTGTCTTTTCCGTCACTGCGATTTGGTAGCCCATGCCACCAACTTCAACATCTATATAATCGCCATTTATGGCATACAATTTCCCTTTAATAAACGATATCATTTTTTTTCCTCTGCAAAACTATTTATTCTATATGAATGCAGGTGACATAAAGCTATAGCTATAGCATCGGCGGCATCATCAGGTTTAGGTATCTCACGCAGACCAAGAATTCTTTGCACCATGAATTGTACCTGCTTTTTATCTGCTCCCCCATAGCCTACCACAGCTTGTTTTACTTGTAATGGAGTATACTCAGCTACATCTAAACCAGCAGCAGCAGCAGTCATAATTAAAACCCCTCTGCTTTGAGCAACAGTTATTACAGTTTTGTTATTCTTATGAAAGAATATCTGCTCTATCGCCATAACCTGGGGGTGGTACCGCGAAATAATCTCATTTAATCCTAGATTTACCTTAACCAATCTTTCCGCCATGGAAATATCAGGACTTGTTTGGATAGTTCCATATTCTCTAAGTTTTTTATTGCCGGCCTGGCTTTCAATAACAGCATAGCCACTAATTGCTGTACCAGGATCAACTCCAATAACTACCATTATTAATTCGTCCTGCTTTCATCTTATAGTGCTATATTACTTGATTTTATCAATATTGACCATAATAAACCCGAACAGAGGAGAAATTTGCATTCTTCGACAAATAATCCGAAACTGGAAGACTAATTTCCACTTTTCTTTTTTAAGTAATTTTTTTACTGCATTCGCATATTATTATCTCAGTATTATTTTAGGAGGACTCATAGTGTTAATGAATCAAAAACTAACTGCCAAAGAAAAAACCATCGCCAAGCGGATTCATGCATACTTTAAGCCAAATGATATGAATTTTCGCGAAAAACTGTTTGCCGCTAGATTAATCGCTCTTCACGAATTAGAATCGCAGCAATTTGACAACCAAGCCGAAATGCACTCAATTGTAGAGTTTAATACCGTCCTAGAAAGCATCATGACCAAAATTAGCCTTGATCTGATATAAATCACGATCAAGGCCTCTCCGCTATAAGTGTTTATTTTCTTCCACATACTCATTTCAGCGACATCAAAAAGTATGCTAACAAGTCAAATGTAAAACAACCGCTCAGCAAAAAGTTAAGCGGTTATCTTCGGATTGTCTGCAAACCAAGCCATTATAGCAGTTCGATTATTTAGGAAAGTGCCAACTTACCTGTTACTAGCGAAACAATAAAAACTTCTTCTTTAGCCTGATGTATTGGAAGAAATAGCCGGCTATCAGCATTATTATTACGAAGCCGACAATTAATCGTTCTAAATTATGCCATTTTTTTATGGTTTGAATTAAGTTTTCTTTGCCTCCGGCTAAGCTGATTATTTCATCTTTTTCTGCTTTGATGGCCGCCATTTGATTAGTCACGTCATTGATTTCATCATCTAGTGTAAAAAACTTCTGCCAGTTCAAAATTCTACTGGCTTTTAACTCCTTGATATAGTGCAAATTCATATTTCTAACATTTTCTTCAGAATAGTCTATCGCATCATATATTGCCGTACCCCTACTGGCATAGGGCTTGCTCAAACCGCACAGCTCGGCGATGGTTGGAGCAATATCTCCGGCAATCGTGCCGCTTATTGTCTGATTTCTTTTTATTTTAGGGCCAAAGATGATTAGCGGAGCTTGGTTTTGAAGTGTATTGCTTCTTAAGGAAGTCATCATAATAAGGGATTTATCCAGCAGATTCTGCTGGCGCAAGCTATCTAAAAAAGAGCCAATCCCTCTGTCAATGTTAGTAATAGCGTTTTTATAATCTTTTTCGTCTCTTGCTATCTTGGCTTCAAAAAGATCATTGCTATAGATAAGTGTGAAAAACGGCTTGTTGGTATTAAAAAAAACTTCAGCATTCGAAAAAAGTCTATTGTCATTTTCTTTATTATCGATCTTCAAATAGTCTTTTTCGCTTCTAGACCAACTGATAAGTTTGCCGCCGGAGCCGTCAATTATCGCAAAACTCCTGCCATTGTCTTTAAAAATATCCAGCATTGACTGTACTTCTACTTGGTTGCTTCCCGTGTAGTGCTTATGGTCATCTGCCAGCGAGCCGGTTAGCAACGATGCCACTCCTGCTTCTAATGTATCGGCTGGAAAGCAAAGGGATTGCACGTCACTTGCTCCTTCTGACGCTATAAACCTTATATTTGAAGTAGGATACTTCGTGTAGAACTCAGAATCTATACCATCTAATACTATTAAGAATACGTATTGAATGCTGCTTTCTTTTTCGGCCTTAAGTTCCTTGGTTGGTGCTAAAAAGAAAGCCATCGCAAGAAAAAGCGCGCAACATATTGATTTGGTTAATACTTTATTCAAATTTCATACCCCCTTCTTCTCTTCCAGTATATTGGGAATATGAATTGAATATTACAATTAGCAAATCAGTAGTTGCATCAAAGTGTCAGCAAAGTCTTATAAACGAATTCTTACTGACTTAACTTTGACTCGAGTTCTTTTATCCGGGCTTCCAATTGTTCGTAGTCTGAACGGCTGACGAACGGAAGCTCATCCTTGTATTCATTCCATTGCTTTTTCATCATTTCCTTAAGCGCTTGGCGCTCTTCTTCTCCGCGCTCTATAGCTTCATCCACGAACTTCTTTATTTCTTCTTTAGACATGTCACCGCGTTCTTCTAATTCATCCATAAATTTCTCGGCTTTGTCCTTAGTAAGGTTCATTGCACCTAACCAAAACATGAATGCTTTTTTCATCATAATTATCATCTCCTTAATGTAGTCGGTTTCTACCTGTAGAATACCATATTATGCTGATCCTTACTATCATGTCCAACTTATGCAAAGCATACTCTAATAATATTTTATCGATTTCCTGTTATATTGCTGTTATATTGCTATAATATGTATTAAGAAAAATAAATTTGCACAACTATTGTTTGGGGAGGTCGACATGAAAAAAACTGGTATTATCGCGGGAATAATTATAGCCATCTTGCTTATATGGGGAATTAGTTCTTATAATGGATTAGTAAATCTAAATGAAAAAGTGTCAAGTGATTGGAGTCAGATTGATAATCAATTAAAGCGGCGGGCTGATTTGATACCAAATTTGGTTGCCACGGTCAAAGGTTTTGCCAGTCAGGAACAATCCATTCTAAATAATATTGCGGAATCTAGAAGTAAACTCATGGGAGCCCAAGGCATAGCCGAAAAAGCTCAGGCCAACGAAGAATTAACCTCCAGCTTATCGCGTCTTTTAGTTGTGGTAGAAAACTATCCCAATCTAAAATCTGATGCCACATTCAGGCAATTGATGGATGACATATCTGGAACCGAGAATAGAATTGCTGTTGCCCGGATGGACTACAATGACTCAGTTAGAACTTTTAATACCAAAATCAAAACCCTGCCTAATTCTCTGTGGGCTGGAATTATGGGTTTTTCTCCTTATGAATACTATCAAATAACGGACAGTGACCGTGAAACTCCTCAAGTAGATTTTAGTAATTAGTATTATTTTACAGAAAAGATGTAGCGCATATGTTAAATAGAAGCAAATGTAACCCTGTTTTTACTAATAGGTTTAAGCTGATTTTGGGGCTATTCTTGATTATCATAATGGCATTAAGTAATCCGCTTACTGCCAGGGCAGATTTTCTAGCTCCAAATCCACCGCCAGCTTTATATGTGCTTGATGAGGCCGATATATTATCTGAAGCTACGGAAAACAAAATCATTGCAACCAGCCAGGCCTTGCAAAGCACAACAAAAGCTCAAGTCGCAGTTGTCACTCTTGGGAGTCTAAACGGCTCAGTTATTAGTGATGCCGGCTTGGCTATTGCTAGAAAATGGAAATTAGGAGATAGTGAGCTAAATAATGGTTTGCTAATTCTAGTAGCGCCCAGTGAACGCATGGGAAACCGAGCTCGCATTGAGGTTGGTTATGGTCTGGAAGGAGCTATTCCCGATTCCAAGGCAGGATACATATTAGATGAGTGTCTCGTGCCTTCATTTACTAGTAATAGTTTTGATGATGGAATCTTAGCTACTTATATGACGGTTGTCAATGTAATTGCACAGGAGTACGGAGTTATTGTTCCTCTGGACGCAAATTATGTCTATCCGGTGGAAGAACAAGATAACAGCGAGGCATCGCCATGGCAAACCCTGCTTTTATTCGCTGCAGTAATTTTATTCTTCGGAACTGACTTCATATTCTTCAATGGTTTTATTACTTCCCTTATACTATCTGCACTTTCTGGATTCGGAGGCCGCGGTGGCGGTAGAGGCGGAGGATTTGGCGGCGGCGGTAGCTTTGGCGGAGGCGGTGGTTTTGGTGGTGGCGGCAGCAGCCGATAAACTCTGTTTCTCAAGCCTTATTTAATTCTACTTTTTTGATAGTTCTGCTTGCATCTCATCTAAAAAGTAACTAACCCCATTGCTCCAGTTTCTGTCCTTGGCATACCTCTGGTTTATCCAAATAATGGGGTCGATTTCATCCGGTCGCTCCTTTGATAACTCTACGACCGTCATGGCTGCTATTTGCGCTGATTTTTCAATACTCGTATTATAATTGCGCCAACTTCCGTAGACATTAAAAGGATTATTGGCGATTAAGAATGCTCCTTCCGCATCTCTGGGCACGAATCCTTGTTCTTGGCCTGCAATCGAAAAAAGTAGTAATGGATTAACATTATTTGCTTGGCTGGCATTAATAACCGCAGAATAATACGGATCAGAACTTAACACCGATGCTTTTTTTTCGAGAAAAGATCTCAATTCCTCTTCCCTAAAATCCTTGTATTGCAGTTCTTGGGGAAGTCCTGTATCCATGGAGCTTTCAACGTACATTGTTTGAGCTTTATAAGTCATGGGCTTAGTGCCGATGTTATCAAACCAGCGCAGGATAATCCACAAGGGGGCTATAGCTATAACGAAACACAAAGTAATAATGGCAAACATGAATAACTGTTTGAATTTCGATTTATAATGTGCTTCTGGAGCTGTAATTGAAGCATAATCTTCATGATAGCTCTTTTCGTAAATCAGATTAGTTATTGGGCTATTACTACTATTACTTTCAATACTTTTCAGCCCTGCGATCTCCAAGTTATGATAATGATTGTTATTAGCTGGAAGATATGTAGAATTCCCCGGACACGATATATCGCTATTTGCAGACGAAACCTCAAAGTCGATAAGATCAGATTCCGATAGTATTTCTTCATCATTGCCTATATCAATATACAAGTTATCAGCAAGCAATTTCTTTTTTAATAGGTTATAGGTCTCGGTAAAAATCGCGCAGTCATTTTCAAGCTCGATGTGTTTAGGCTCATTCTTGAGGATTTCTATAACTAATGCAATCGTATATGATTGTAATCTATTTCCCTGCTGCTGATTGGCCCACTTAGTTAACGGCCATATTAATGAACTATCTATTACCGCATAGTCAATCGCAGCCAAAAATAGATCATCCTTTTTGATCTCAAAACCATCTCTATTATTTACTTGGTTGATTAGAAACCAGGAAATGCCGTCCTTTTGCGCTTTATTAACTCCCGGTATTTCTTTATATATGTTTTTAAGGATCGCAATTGCTATTGCCGAAACCATTTCATTGTGGCTGAGGTAACTGTAATTATCACCTAAATATTGATAGTATTTTCGAATATCGTTAATAGAGATTACCACCTGCGACGACAGCTCAGCGCTTATTGCAGCTAACATTGAGGAAAATCACTCCATATGCACTAAATAATTTGTATATGAAGTGATATTTTTCGTTAATTAAGCCGAGATTCCTCCTGAATTGTTGAAAGAAATCTGAATTTGATACTTTAGTCCTACTGATGCCAGGATTTACGCGGGATTGTTTCTGATTCTCTCAGGACTATGGTCTGATAAACGGCGCCATTCAACGTACAAGAAGCTACTCGTAATCATCACTGACAAAATATCAGATATTGGTGATGCCCACCAGATACCTTCAATTCCTAAATATTTCGGCAAAATCAGCAAGAACGGTATAAAAATCAATACTTGGCGAGATAGACTTAAAACTGTAGCTTTCATCGCTTTACCAGTTGCCTGGAAGTAAGTTGAGCCAATTACCTGCAAAGCTACAAAAGGAAATGTAGCGAAGAAAATTCGGATGGCATGAGGAGTTAATTGCATCAAATAATCAAAATTCTGATCTTGTTTGCTTACGAAAAAGGATACAATTTCTATGGTCCAAACATGCAAAATAATATAACCGAACAGAGCCACACAGCTGCCAAAGATAATTGCCTTAATCATGGTCTCTTTCACTCTTTCAATTTGCTTTGCGCCATAATTAAACCCAATTATAGGCTGGGCTCCTTGACTGATGCCAAGTATCGGCATAAATATCATAGTAGAGATACTTAGCATAATGCCAATCGCAGCCAGCGCAATATCCCCGCCATAATAGCGCAGGTTCGTATTAATTATATACATTTGCAAGCTATTGGCCATTTGCAGTGCAAAAGGGGCAAATCCTATGCTGGCTACTCTTAAGACTATGCTTTTGCGTAGTTTAAAGTTTTTAATTTTAAACTTTATTACGCTTCTAGGGGTAAAAAAGTAGGTAATGACGACCGAGGCTGAAACGAATTGAGCTATAACCGTCGATAAAGCCGATCCTTTAATCCCCATTCCCAATTGAAAAATGAAAATGTAATTAAGAATTACGTTAATAACCGCACCTAGTATTTGAGTAAACATTGCCATCCTAGGATTACCTTCAGCACGGATAAAATTGTTAACCCCTATACTAACAGAAAAGAAGACCGCCCCAATCATGATCACATGCATAAAATCGCGAGCATAAGGCAAAACTTCGGCGCTTGCGCCAAAAGCTGTCAGCAATGCATCCGCGAAAGGATAATAAATCGCTGCCATACCTAGCGGTAGTAAAATCATTAAAAACAAGGCGTTACTGGCAATTAATTCAGCTTCTTCTTTTTTGTTTTCTCCCAAGCGGATTGAGATTAAGGCAGTGGCTCCGATACTTATTAATAACGATACTGCCATAATTAATATCATAATCGGAAAAGCTACTTGGGTCGCTGCTATCGCAATTTGGCCAACCCCGATTCCGACGAAAATTCGGTCAACCACATTATAAACTGCGTTTACTACCATCGCTAATATTGCGGGAATAGAGAAGTTTATAAGCAGGCGGGTAATTCCTTGTGTACGCATTTCTTCAGCTTGATTCATAAATAACCTCTTTTCGAAAAACTAGCTGCATAATAATTGAAACAAATACTGCTGACGATCAAGAAGAGGAAAAAGCTAGGGCGATAACTTATCACAAACCTAAGTGTCAGCAAATATTCGTTTTACAGAATGTATTAATCTTATTAATCTCTTTTTACCCACTTATGCCAGGCAAAGAAATTTATAATCGTGTAAATTGAAAACATTGCTATTTGGGCGTAATCTAGACGTAGATAAGCTAGATAAATCCAAATAACATTAGAAGCATTCCAGATGAAAAATCCTTTGGGCTTTTTATAAGCAATGAAAATCTGCGCGCTTATTGATAAAAAGAACGCAGTCCATGAAATGTATGTCATATTAACCTCTTAATGGTCTTTTTTGATCGCGAGTGGAAATCTTACTTCCACTCTAGCCCCCCCATTTTCTGGATTAGTGATTGATATACTTCCTCCGTGCTCTTCCGATAATATCTGAGC
Source organism: Syntrophomonadaceae bacterium (assembly GCA_031553935.1). Lineage (GTDB taxonomy): Bacteria > Bacillota > Syntrophomonadia > Syntrophomonadales > Syntrophomonadaceae > JAISDD01. The sequence continues at coordinate 8,651 of JAVBKS010000042.1, read as the reverse complement.
AATTGAAAGTCCAAGTCCACTGCTCCCCTTATATCCCTTATAAAAATAATCGAACGCATGTTCAAGATCAGTTTCACTAAACCCCATGCCATCGTCTTGAACCGAGAAGCAGATTTCCCTATCATTCTCATCAGTATAACATTTTATCCATATAAAACTGTTACAATGCCTTATTGCATTAGACAAAATATTATTGATAATTCGCCTGATTTTTTCAGGGTCACCAATAATACTAATTTCATCATCAAAATCACTAATTATTTCTATTTTTTGGTCTTTGTTAACCCCTAAGAGAACACTAACCACATCATCACTGATCTTTTTGAGATTACAGGGCAATAAAACACTGTCCTCACTGATCGTTTGCAATTTGCTAATATTAATAAGTTCGTCAACAATTTTTTTTAAGCGCTGACACTGAGCCGCGATAATTTCCAGTCCCTGATCGCGCTTTTCGCCTTGAAATATCCCATCCTTAATCCCTTCAGCATAACCTTGTATACTCATCAAAGGCGTTTTCAATTCGTGCGCTGCGCCCTGAAAAAAACGGCGCTGACCGGCATCATAACTCTCTAATTGTGCAGCCATCTCATTAAAAGTTTTAGCTAATTCTGCCAGCTCATCACCAGATTTAATATCTATACGCACATCAAAGCGCCTCTGGGCGATGGCTTTAGCGTAATCATTCAGCTTTTGTAAGGGTTCTATTATGTAATAAGCTAAAAACACCGCGACCGGCAAGGCTAGTAAAGCTGCCAAAATCATATTCTTAATGAGAATAATAATTATATCGCGATTGAAGTCAGCAAGAGCATTAGCCTGAGCGAAGGCGATCACATAACCACTCTGTTCATCAATAGAATTAACTAGTACTTTCACGCTGATATAAGAATTATCGAGAAATATGTTACTTAGGAAGCCATGATTATCTGAATCTAAATGCTTGCCTAATGATGAATCATTTAAACTTTGACCTACTGGTAGGTCTGTTGGCCTGCTGGATGCAATAATGATGCCATTGCCATTTAGCAATACATATTCACTCTCCAGGAAGCCACTACCAAAAGGTATGCGGTTGCTATAGTAAATACTTCGACTATCGATGTTATCTCTAAAGCTAAAGCTGGTTATCGACTTAATAATGTCACTTGCATAACGAGTTAACCCAATTTCCGCTCTCCTGGCAAGATTATTGTATAATACCGAGCGAAAAAAAAGGGTAGTAATAGTAGTTGAACAGATTACAACAACTAAATATGACACTAAGATTTTTGTCGATAAGCTTTTAGATCTTAACATCAAACTTATAACCATACCCCCAAATTGTTTTCACATTATTGCTGGCGCCATTATCTCTCATTTTTTTGCGCAAACGCTTAACCAAATCATCAACCGCCCGGTCGCCGCCAACATAATCACAGCCCCAGACTCTATCTAGTAATTCCTGGCGATTAAAAGTTCTCTGCGGTTGCTGAATCAATAGCAACAGCAGCTCATATTCTTTGGGAGTCAGTTGGACTTCTTTGCGGTCAACTACAACCCGGCGATCAGCAGGAAATATGCTAATATTACCAATTGACTGAGGGGTTTCCGATACTGAAATATTTGCTGTCCTGCGAAAAATCGATCTGACCCTGGCGACCAATTCTCTAGGGCTAAAGGGCTTAGTCAAATAATCGTCTCCTCCTAGTTCAAGCCCAATTACCTTATCGATTTCTTCACCTCTGGCGGAGATGAAAATCACTGGTACACCGCTTTTTCTGCGTAAATCTCTGCAAAAATCAAGTCCATCTTGGCCAGGAAGCATTATATCAAGTATTAGCATATCAGGATAGTTTACTTCTAAGCGCTGAATCAACTCTTCAATGGAAGCAAAAGTCTCTACGATATAACCTTCACGCAATAAATATTCTCCAATGAGAAATCTAATATTCTCTTCATCATCAATAACAAATATTGTTCTCATAGCACTTAAACCTTTCGCAATTTTGATTCGCTTAAATGTTTTCTATCATTCAAAACGTAATGCTTCAATCGGATCCGAATTAGCCGCTTTTCTGGCTGGGTAATAGCCAAAAAATAAGCCGATCATCATCGCAAAGCCTACGGCTAAAGCAACCAGCCACGGCGCCATAACTATCTCTAATGCTGCAATCATACCAACAAATTTTGAAATTCCCCAGCCCAGCAAGATGCCAAAAACACCTCCGATTGCACTTAACAATAAGGCTTCAATGATAAATTGATTGAGAATATTCCTGGTAGTCGCTCCAATAGCCATTCTTATCCCAATTTCTCTTGTTCTCTCCGTAACCGATACCAACATGATATTCATAATTCCGATTCCGCCGACAAGTAGTGAAATAGCAGCAATACCTCCGAGCAGATATGTAAGTATCCTCGTAGTATCTTCAATTGTAGATAATACCTCAGCCATGTTTTGGACTCGAAAATCGCTCTCGGCTTGTTCGGGAATTTTGTGTCGATGCCTTAGCAAACTGGTCAGTGTCTCTTGAACTGTAGTTAATGACTCCATTGACTGCGCTTGGACATTAATAAGTCTGATTGTACCCATTCCAAATAGTCTTTGCTGAGCAGTTGTCAAGGGCATATAAATAGTATTATCTTGATCAGATCCCATCCCCGAAGAACCTCTAGCTGTCAAAATGCCAATAATATTAAAATCAAGACCATTGATCTTAATCTTGCTCCCAAGAGGATTCTCCCCATAAGAAAACAGATTGCTCTCAACTGTCTTTCCAATTACTACAACCCTGTTGACATTTTGTACATCATTTTCATCAAAGAATACTCCTTGCTCCGTAGGCCAGTCTTTGATATTCTGCAACTCCGGCAAGGTTCCGTCAACCGTACTAGTCCAAGTTTTATTGCCATTGGTGACGGTCATATTGCCGGAACTAATTTCCGGAGCAACATATTTAACCAATGGCAGTTTTTTAATCGCTTCCACATCTTCATATGAAAGCTTACTATTAGAAACTGTCCCTCTAACCGGTCCGAATCCACCGCCTCCTGCGGTGACCATTAATAGATTCGATCCCATACTGGAAATGCGATCAGTGATCCCGGCGGTTGCGCCTTGGCTTAATGAAACCATGGCAATAACTGCTCCGACACCAATAATAATCCCTAGCATTGTAAGAATCGACCGCATTTTGTTTGCTATCAGGCTGCGCCAGGCAATCTGCAAAGTAGCAATAATATCCATAAGTTTACTCCCTCATATTATACTTGATTCGCCACTGCTTGATAAGGTTCGAGATTGATTTCATCGCTTACTACCTTGCCATCACTTAGCCTCACTACTCGCTGACAATGCAACGCAATATCAGGCTCATGGGTTACAATGACTACCGATAAACCTTGTTTTTGATGCAGGCTCTGCAATAGTGACATTATTTCGATGCTGGTCTTAGTATCCAAAGCACCGGTCGGCTCATCTGCCAGCAAGAGTCCAGGCCGATTAATTAAAGCTCGGGCTATGGCTACCCTCTGTTGCTGTCCTCCCGATAACTGATTTGGTTTATGATCTTCTCTGCCCTTAAGCCCGACTAAAGCCAACATTTCCATTCCCCTTCTATCTCTTTCCCGTCTGGAAATTCCGGAATAGATCAAAGGTAATACCACATTTTCTAGAGCCGACGCTCTTCCTAATAAATTGAAATTTTGGAATACAAAACCAATAAGCTTGTTGCGCAAATGCGCAAGTTGGTCCTTCTCTAACTCCATAACATTGTTCTTGCCGAACATATAACGTCCATCATCAGGCTTATCTAAGCAGCCCAGAATATTCATCATGGTAGATTTGCCCGATCCAGACGGACCCATTATGGCAGTCATCTGACGTCTGTATATGTTTAAGGAGACTGCTTGTAAAGCCCTAACAGGGGTTCCTACTCCATAATATGTCTTGGAAATGTCTTGCAATTCAATTAATACTTCACTCAAAACAACATTAACTCCCTTCGGAACTTTCCTTATCTAATCATCATAGGGCCGCCGCCGGTTCGGTTCTGATTATTGTTGCTATTACCTCCCTGGTTTCCTGTAGTACCATTATTTCTCGCAGCATTTGTTCCAGCGCTTTCGCCAATAACTATACTCTCTCCTGCACTTATCCCTTCGATGACTTCATAGTTCTGCCCATCATTAAGTCCAAGAGTCACACTTCTCTTAATCGGCTGATTGTTTTCCAAAAGCATTACCATAGCTTTGGTTGCTCCAGCAGGCATGCTTTCGTTTGCATTAGCGTTATTTGACTGAGCATCAGCTGTTGCAGTGCGTTTTTCTGCTCCTTCTGTCCCACTAGCAGGTTGTGAATTCTTCTGCGCATAACTAACAGCTAAAGCTGGAATAGTCATTACGTTTTCTCTTCTGGCAATAATTATGTCAGCCGTAACCGACATCCCAGGCTTCAATAATTTCTCTTGATCCTGGCATGATATTAACACCGAATAAAACTGGACATTGCTTACAGTTGTTGATTCCGGATTAATCCTTTCAACCTTGCCTGCAAAACGCTTGCCCGGATGTGCTCCGGCAGTAAATTCAACGCTTTGTCCAACTTGGACCCTACCAACATCCACCTCATTTACTAATGCGCTCAGCTCTAGCTCCTCGCTAATTACTGTTATCAAAGAGCTGCTTCCACTGCTGTTCACTCCTATTATTTGGCCTATTTGTCCGTTTACTGATCCAACCCGGCCAGAAAAGGGCGCTTTTAGAACTGCGTTGCTCAAATTGGCCTTTGCCTGCTCAAGCTGAGCTTGGGAATTAGTCATTTTTACGCGCGAAGTCTCTAAATCAAGTTGCAGCTTATTGTAATCATTTTGTGCCTGGTCAAGCGTTGTTTTCGGAATGGCTCCGGCATCAAACAAACTTTGTTGCTGATCCAGATTGGTCTTAGCTTTATCAAGATTAAACAATATTATCTCTTGGGCCACCTTTTCTTGGTTAAGCTGATTTTCAGCCTGCTGAACACTGTAGTTCAAGTTTTTTGAATCCTGAGCTGCTAAGATTTGTCCTTCTTCAACCCAGTCTCCCGGCTGCACATTGAGAGCAACAATATTTTCGGAATTCTTGAAACCTAACTCCGATTTTTTTACCGGGCTTAGGGTTCCAGTAGCTTGAATCGCATCAGTAACATCAGCAATTTCTGCCGGCAGTGTCAAATAATTGATCTTGGTATTGGAATTAAGCTTTAGGTTAACATAGTACCCAATCGCAGCAAAAACAAGTATCAGCCCGACAACAAGGAACACTTTTTTCTTAAACGACAGTTTTTTCTTCGGTTTTATGATGATTTCTTGATCATTAGCCAATTCAGACACAAATATCACTCCACATATGTATTATTTGTAAAACATTATAGCCATTATTAAGTTAGCTTTTGTGGCTAAAATAAGTAAATATTATATTATTGGGTTTTCACAAAATAATAGTATTTCATGATTGCGAAGGCAGTTTTTTGCTTACTTTTTTTAAAAAAAGTAAGAGATAGTGATGCAGCTGGGTTATTAGTTAAGAAATAGAACATATATCAATAAATAATTCTAGTTTAATAATTCAAGCATTGATGACAGCAGTCATTTTTTCTCACTTTTCTCTCTGTTCTTTTTTAAAAAAAGAACCAAAAACTTCTTCGCATGAAAATAATTGGACATTTAGCCGCTTAGCTTCGCACTTTACATGGCATCCAAACTCGGCTACGCCTCAGACAGGATGCCATTTATGCTCACCTTACGCCTGCTAACTGTTACCAATTACTTTCAAAAAGCTCAGCACAGGAAAAACGATTACATTGCTCTGTTAAACCGGTCCCCTGACGCCGAAGCATCTGAAAAACACTATTACAATTTACCAAATGAATGCCGATCACGAATAGGGCGCCTGTTTGAGACGAAGGCGAGTTTTGCGCCCCCAAGCTTAGATTGTATCTCATTAGAAAACAAAGGCGAAAGCGTGGTCAAAATCCTGTATTTCAAGATGTCGTCGTCTGCTTGCTGTGACAAGGCTTTTTTGATTTACTGTAGACCAAGGCGATCTTTTAAGGCTTCCTGAAGAACTTTGGAAAGACTAATGTTGGCTTCAGCAGCTTTACTGTCTAACCATCCGGGAATACTTACGGTACGACGAACCGCTTGGTTATTACGCATTTCGGAACGAATAAGAGTAATAAACTGATCATCATCAAGAATGTAAGACTTAATGTCGCTAGGGGTTGGAATATCTTCATTTTCGTCGGTTAAATATTCGATCCACTGAGTTAAAGCGCTTTGGGCCATAAAGATAGCGTTTCCTAGTGATTTGCCCTCACTAATGCAGCCAGGCAAGTCCGGAAAAGTTATTGTATAACTATTGTCATCGTTCTGTTCAAAAACAGCTGGATACACGTATTCCAAATAAAACATCTCCTTTCAGCTATGGATTATTTGACTTACCATAAGGTAAGAGGATTATCTTAACCCAGCATCCTTTAGGATTCGTCTGGCGGTATTTTCGTTAATTTCTCTGTGTTTAGGGACTTGGACCGCTCTCTTATTTGGCGCTTTGAAAATGGTGTGATCCCCGTTGTCTCTTATTTTCGAAAAACCGTTTTCTTTAAGGATCAATATTAAGTCCCTGCGTTTCATTTGAGCACCTACCTGGTGTATTTATATTATATTACTTAATTTACGTAAAGCCAAAGAAAATCGTTGGAAAAATACTTTAAATCGTCCAGCACCAATTGAATTGACGGGAAGTGTCGGTGGGAGCGACGCAGGGAGTCCATTTTTATGCTCTCCCTACGCCAGCTAACTGTTACCAATTACTTTCAAAACGCTCAGTATTGGGAAAACGATTACATTGCACTACTAAACCGGTCCCCTGACGACGCAGAATCCGAAAAACATTATTACCATTTTCCAAACGCATGCCGAGCACGAATAGGGCGTGTCACGGAATGTGTGAAGGGACGCTGCTATTGATCCTCACATCCCCGGATAATGCTATGAAAAGCCTATAATCCTAAACTCTTAGCTATTATACCCTTCATAACTTCTGATGATCCAGCAAATATGGAAAAAATTCTCGTATCAATAAACTGCCTAGAAATCTCATACTCAGTACAGTATCCATACCCTCCGAACAGCTGTAGACAGCGGCTTGCAACCCTGTGGCTCATTTCAGCAATCCAGAGTTTTGCCATACTAACTTCTGAAACTACGTTTTCACGCTTCATATGTGCTATAGTTAGCTTCTCTAAAAACGCCTCTGCTAGTTCTATCTCTGTAGCTATATCTGCTAATACAAACTGAGTGTTTTGAAAATCGGATAGTTTTTTCCCAAACAATTGCCTCTGCTGCACATATTCCAGGGCGAGATTCAGAGAGTGTCTTGCCATAAAGACACATGTCACAGTCCCTAACAATCTTTCTTGCTGCAATTCAGTCATTAGGATCTTAAAACCTTCACCTTCTTTTCCAATAAGGTTGTTTGCAGGAACACGACAATCTTCAAAGAATAATTCCGTTGTATCTCCAGCGTGGAAGCCTATTTTCGGAATACGTTTTCCTCTGGAAAAGCCTTCAGTTCCGCTTTCTACCATGATCAAACTGACTCCTTTGTGCCCCGCATTAGGGTCAGTCTTGCAAGCAACAATTGCATAGTCACAAATAGTACCATTGCTGATAAAAGTTTTCGAGCCATTCAGAATATAATAGTCACCATCTTTTACCGCTCTGGTTCTCATCCCCATCAAATCTGAACCAGCACTCGGTTCCGTCATTGCCACTGCCAAAATCTTTTCACCACTGACACATCCTGGCAGCCATCTCGCTTTTTGCTCTTCAGAAGTACAATTGTTTAAATATACTGCGCCAATACCACTATGCATTCCAGCAGTTAATGAGTTAATACCCCTGAGCGCTAATTCTTGGCAAAAAATGTAGTCATAAAGAAAATCTCCATTGACCCCACCATACTTTTCATCAACCGAAGTACAAATATATCCATTATCTCCGAGTTTTTTGTATAATTCTCTTGGTGGTCCTCCAGCTTCTTCCCACTCAGCATATACTGGCACCACTTCTTTGTCTAAGAAGCTTCCCAATGCTGCCCTATACATTTCATGTTCCTCTGTAAATGATAGCAAGCTTTTCATTCTAATACCCCCCAAAACAATATATATCCTAAAGATGCTAACTTCAGATATATTGCTCGACAATACACAATGACAAGTAGTACTTCTTACTTAGATACCCATATGCAGTTTTGATTCTTATGCGCTTATGAGAATGCCCTTATGAGTGCAACTATTAGAGTATAAATTTCTAGGATTAATACTTGTAAAAGGGTGAGATTCTTAAATATTATATTATCAACAATGGGCTGTCAACAATAATCAATTTTGGCAATGAAAGGTTGTGGGTCAGAGAACGGGAGAATCAAAACCGGTCTTCTCGCCGGAGCATCTGAAAAACACTATTACATTTTACCAAACGAAAGCCGAGCACAAATAGGGCGCCTGTTTGAGACGCAGTCGAGTTTTGCGCCCCAAAAGGTGCGCAGGCAGAATTTCGGTAAATGTATAGGGTTTTTCATTGCGCAGGCTGTTTTTTGCTTACTTTTTTTCAAAAAAGTAAGAGATA
>JAVBKS010000050.1:0-25514 GCA_031553935.1 Syntrophomonadaceae bacterium | reverse complement strand
AGAAGCTATCCAAATTCCATATTTTTTCACCTCTTGTTTATCATATTGTTAACGGTAATCGTCTTCGCTCTTTAGGGCTGTACCAACTGCCATTCTAGCAGCTTGTCGCAGTGAGTAACCTGATACAAGTGCAAAGACAAGCGCCGCAAACACGACTGGCATACTTTTTTTGAGGTTAAGTTTCCTCTTAAGTGAAAACGGGATTTCTTGAATAGATTTTTCCTCTATGCAAAACAATTGACCTTCCCTATCTCCCACGATTAGTTTTTGGGCTACATCTTTTCGACCAATATATCTTGAAATCTTCTCAGCTGAAATTAAATTCTCACATATTATTAATAAAGTATTCAATGGCAAGCTTAAAACCTTAGCCTCGTCTAAATCATGACAATACATAGCACTGCATAAATTCATAATTGATGATTCATCATCAGTAATATCAGCGATTAGTGACGAACTAATTAGCTCCGGATCAATTATTGTCCAGAGCTTTCGATCGGAGCTTGCTAGGGAATGTATCTTCTCGGTAATAAAATCTCTCTCAAATACCTTCTGCAGAGAAAATACAAAATTATCACCAATTCGCAAATAGTCTACATCCATTGGTGAATTGTTTTCGTCACCAATATTTTCGAATAAAACAACATTTACATCAATGCCATGATTCTCTAATGAATAAATAATGCGTTGACTTAAATCGTGACAATAATCGCTAATGCTGCTTAGCTCCTTTTTTTCAGGAATCTGTTTTAGATTTGAAAAGAGCAGAACCCTTTCTCTAGAAGCTTTGTTAAAAATATAGCCTTTTCCCAGTATCGCTTTCTTTTTCATGAGATTCGATATATGCACTGCTACAGAGGAACGAGTAATAGAAAAGGTGCTGGCGATCTCGTCTTGCGAAGCCATGGGATTCCTTTTTATGAAATTAAGGATTTCTTGTTCTCTGACGGTTAATTTCATATTACCCTCTCCGCAACTAAATGCTCATAACACTACGCTCTTGCAATCTTAACAGTTGTTCTTTGTCGATCAATACTTCTCTTTTTTTATTATTGTCGGCGCTCGAAACTATGCCCCGTTCTTCCATAACATCAACCAAACGGGCCGCACGCGAATAACCGACGCGTAGTTTTCGCTGCAGTAAAGAAACTGAAGCTTTATGCGACTCAACGAAGACAGTTACTGCATCCCAAAAAAGCTCATCTTCTTCAAAAAGTTCAGTGTTCTCGGTTTCAATTTCATTGAAATCCAGCATTTCGGTCTCTGAATTGTTTTGATTGCGCAAGAATTCAACCGTATTCTCTATCTCATTATCAGAAACATAGGCTCCTTGAACCCTAAAGGGCTTGTTTACACCCACTGGCAAGAACAGCATATCCCCTTTGCCCAGGAGCTTTTCTGCTCCGCCAGAATCTAATATAGTTCGGGAATCAGCTTGGGAAGATACCGCAAAAGCAATTCTTGACGGAATATTAGCTTTAATTATTCCCGTCACAACATCAACAGACGGCCTTTGGGTTGCAACTATTAAGTGCATGCCGGCTGCTCTGGCCATCTGGGCCAGGCGACATATAGAATCCTCGACATCAACCGGCGAAACCATCATTAGGTCAGCTAGCTCATCAATAACTATTACAATAATAGGTAGTTGTTTTTCTATATTCGCTTGATTATATCTGTAAATGTCGCGAACTCCGGCATCAGCAAACATTGTATACCGTTTTTCCATCTCGGCAACCATCCATTTCAGAATAACCGCCGCCTTCTTAGGATTAGTTACTACTGGAGTCAATAAATGCGGTATCCCATTGTATACAGTCAGTTCCACCATCTTGGGATCAATAAAAACCAGCTTCATCTCTTCAGGATTTGTGTTAAACAATAAACTCATAATGATTCCATTCAAACAAACGCTTTTACCGGAACCGGTGGATCCGGCAATCAGCAAATGTGGAAAATCACTTAACTTAGCAACCACGGGATTACCAGTGATATCTTCTCCAAGTGCAATTGCCAACGGTGAATTCAGGCTGGAAAACTGTTTTGAGCTGATTAATTGACGCAAGCCAACGCCCATTATTTTTTGGTTCGGCACTTCCACCCCAATAGCAGCTTTGCCAGGAATAGGGGCTTCCAGCCTTATTCCCGGTGCAGCTAAACTCAATTGCAAATCATCAGCTAGACCTAGAATTCGACTTATTTTCACCCCCGGCGCCGGAGTTAATTCGTACCGAGTAACTGCTGGTCCGCAGCTTACTTGATTTACTTTAACGGCAATACTAAAATTAGCAAAGGTTTCTTCCAGTAATGAAATACTTGCCTTTATATTCTTCTTATCAATTGATCTCTCGTTTCTTACATTGCTTAGCAAATCAAGTGAAGGTTTTTTATAAACTAAGCCGATATCTGATTCTTTCTTAATCATCACCAACTCAGAATCAGCTGCCGCCTGTATGTTCTTCTCAGTTTCCAAATTCTCGGCTTTTGGAAATATTTCCGGCTCAATATCAAAAACCAGTTTGCTATTTTCCTTAGCTGCTCTTTTACTTAAATCCTGACCCATGCTATTTACATCAGCAACTGGCTCATTGTCAAACTTCTTAGCCTTAGTATTTTCTATTTCCAGTGTTAATGGTTCTTTTTCTTCAACCATCAAGAAATTAGTCAGACCGGCCCGAATCGCTTTACCTGCGGCTGAAAGCACTCTAATCCAAGTTATTATCGGTTTATTAATTATCAACAGCATGGCTACAAAGAACAATAATGCAACTAATATCTGACATCCTATATCGCCAATCAGTTTCATGGCTGCTAAGGCCAGAATACCACCGACATAGCCCCCGCCCATACCTCTTATACCAGCTTCCCAAGGGCTAAGTCCCCCTGGTATATCCCAGATACTAAGAAAAATCAGAGTCGTTATATAGAGCGTAAAAGCACCCCACATACGACTTGACCAACTCTTTTTGAGTACGCCTAAATGAATTGAACAAGCTAACAAAAAAAATGCAAACCCAACTGCTCCCTCTCCAAATAGTTTCTCTAAGATGCCCAAAAAGTTGGTTCCCACTATGCCAATGAAACGATTGGCATCGGGTTGGTTCGAAAACTCTAATAAACCAATATAAATGAAAACTGCCAACATAAAAAAAACAAGCGATAGAATCTCTTTGCTTAAATTGGAATCAAGCATAGGCATCGCTTTAACTTTGGGCTTAGTCTTCTTCATTACAGAAGCATTATCTCGGGTGTTTTTTTTCATTGGGCTGCAAATCTCCATTACGGTCATGATCAATATTAAATTCTACCAATAAATACTTTTTCCTCCCTAAATGTATTAATAATATAGGACAAAAGATGAGTATTTTTTCGAATTTTCATAATATAATATATTAAGTCGAACTAGCGAGCTACTAAAGATTTAATGGAAAAAGAACTGATTAATAAAAACAAAAGCTGCAACTGTCCAACAATAATAAGCAAAAATCGATAGCCTTCCTTGACGAACTAATCCCATGACAACTCTAATAGCTAAATAGCCAAAAATTGCAGCAGCAATTGGTCCTACTATGTATGGTACCAACATAGCTTTATCTAGTCCTTCCACCATGATGTCTTTGATTTCCAAGATTCCTGCACCAAGAATCACCGGAATTGATAATAAAAAAGAATAACGCGCTGCAAATTCCCGCTCTAAACCGACAATGAGTCCACCTGCAATTGTGGAACCCGACCTCGATATTCCTGGAATTATGGCTATTGCCTGCATAATTCCAATAAATAGAACATCCCTGTAACTGGTCTGCATATCCTTTTTTAAGCCAAAATTCTTATTTGCAAGGTACTCTGACCCTTTTAGGATAATCCCGGTCAGGACTAACCCAAAACCTACAATCAGTAATGATTCGAAGGTGCGTTCAAAATACGACTTAAATAAAAACCCTATAAGACCAGCGGGGACGCAACCTATTATGATCAAATATGTTAAACGGTTAAACGGTTTTCTAATAATCATCATAATATCTTCACGAAATGCAACGACGACAGCAAGCAGGGTGCCTAAATGAAGAAAGACATCAAATGCCATATTTCCTTCTTTTAGGCCAAAAATATGCTGAAATATTACTAAGTGACCGGTGCTGCTAACCGGCAGGAACTCCGTGATTCCTTGAATAGCACCTAAAACCAAAGCTTCAATAACGCTCATAATTCAACTCCTTACCTATTAATTCGTTAATTATATCATATGAGCATATATTTGAAGCTAAGTTGCAGGCATGTATTTAATATTTTGATCACTTTGACTGAGATTCGCTTTAGTTTATTTAATCCTATTTGCGTTACATATATTTCCAGGCGCTAGGTCTGCGCTTAGATAATCGTTTAGATCAGTGCTGCAGATTCCTAAGATCCTGATGCTATCCGAGTCAACTTCCTCATAGGTCAATATACCTCCCGATGGCAGCTGCCGATATTTCACGCGCTGCTCGTTTGTTTGCTCCAATAGTTGAATGTGTTCCGGCCAATAATGCAACATGAGCGTCTACTCCTTAGATTCTTTAATCTGGTTTAAGCGCCACAGGGCTTCCTTTAAACCACCTATATCATCAATTAATCCGCATTCAACTGCATCCTTGCCAACCAAAACTGTTCCAATATCTCTAGCTAAATCACCAGTCCTAAACATTAGTTCTCGAAAATTCTGCGATGATATTTTGGAATGTGAAGTTATAAAATTCACTACTCGGTCTTGCATCTTATCTAAGTATTCATAGGTTTGAGGAACCCCTATAACCAGTCCGGTCAGCCTAATCGGGTGAATGGTCATTGTGGCCGAAGGAGCAATAAATGAATGCTTAGTACTTACTGCAATCGCAGCTCCGATTGAATGACCACCTCCAATGACAATTGAAACGGTTGGCTTTGATAAGCTGGCAATCATTTCGGCTAGTGCCAGACCGGCTTCAACATCGCCTCCAACTGTGTTAAGGATAAGCAGTAAACCTTTAATATCCGGATTTTCTTCAATGGCGACTAATTGTGGTATCACATGTTCATATTTTGTAGTCTTGTTCTGGGGTGGTAAAACCATGTGGCCTTCGATTTGACCGCTAATAGTCAAACAATGGATATCACTTTTATTTTTCGGGATATCAAGCTGCCCCAGTTCTTTTATATTAGCTAGTACTTCTTGATCGTTAGTGCTGACCGGCTCAGTTTCTTCGCTACTCTGCATCCTATTCATAATAAACTCCTTAGCATTTTTTTTATCTTTACCCGAGCCTTAGTTTTTGATGCAAAAAATTCTAAAATGCATAAGAGTACTCCCTCCGTCGCTTCGCGCCACCTCCCTCGAAAGGGAGGCATTGTCCCCTCTCCGAGGGGGATGTCACCTATGGTGACAGGGGGAGTCTTCAGCATTATATCCGTTAGACTGCGGAAAGAAGAACGGTTTGGATTAATTCGTTCCCCTAATACTGAGCGTTTTGAAAGTAATTGGCAACAGTTAGCTGGCGCTAGGGTGAGCACAAAAAGGCATCCTGTTTGAGGCAGAGCCGAGTTTGGATGCCGTGTAAAGTGCGAAGCCAAGCCGCTGAATGTCCAATTGATTTCATGCGAAGAGGTTTTTTGGGTACTTTTTTTGAAAAAAGTACCAGAGGAATAAGGATTATCTAATTGCTGAAGTTAATATTTCATATGTCGAAGCAGTTTCGCTGACTTTCTTAATAGGGTTATTATTTGTTAGTAACCTTATCGCATTACTATCTCTTACTTTTTTGAAAAAAAGTAAGCAAAAAACTGCCTGCGCAATGAATAACCCTATACATTTACCGAAACTCTGCCTGCGCACCTTTTGGGGCGCAAAACTCGGCTGCGCCTCAAACAGGCGCCCTATTCGTGCTCGGCTTTCGTTTGGTAAATTGTAATAGCGTTTTTCAGATGCTTCGGCGGTAAGGGGACCGTTTTACATAGTGCTATTCATTCGTTCCCCTAATACTGAGCGTTTTGAAAGTAATTGGCAACAGTTAGCTGGCGCTAGGGTGAGCACAAAAAGGCATCCTGTTTGGGGCGCAAAACTCGACTGCGTCTCAAACAGGCGCCCTATTCGTGCTCGGCTTTCGTTTGGTAAATTGAATAGCGTTTTTCAGATGCTTCGGCGGTAAGGGGACCGTTTTAGTAGAGCAATGTAATCGTTTTCCCAGTACTGAGCGTTTTGAAAGTAATTGGCTGCCGTTAGCTGACAAGATTGGATGCTTTGTTAATTATCTAATGATATGGCCAAAGGGGGAAGTCTTCCCCCTTTGGCCATTTACACTTCCATTATGATCGGCATTATCATTGGACGTCGTCCGGTTTTGTCGTACAAATGTTTGCTCAGTCTCTCTCTGATTTGAGCTTTAATTATCGCCCACTCTACTTGATTCCTTTGCGCGCATAAATCCATTGCCTCTCTAACCTTATCTTTGGCATCTTCGATTAGGCTTTCCGATTCGCGCACATAAACAAATCCGCGCGTAACTATATCCGGGCCGGATATTACTTTGCCCATTTTTTTATCTAAAGCGATAACAACTATTATTATGCCATCTTGTGATAATTGCTTGCGATCTCGCAGTACGATATTACCGACATCCCCAACCCCAAATCCATCTACAAGAACTTTGCCTGCAGTTACTCTGCCGACAATATGAGCTTTTTTCTTGCCAACTTCTATGACCTGGCCATTCTCGGCAACAAAAATCCGAGAAGGTGGTATCCCCAGACTCTCAGCTAATTTCGCATGACTCATCATTTGCCGGTACTCTCCATGTACTGGTATAAAATACCTTGGCCTTATCATATTGATTATTGTCTTAAGCTCTTCCTGAGCAGCATGCCCGGACACGTGAACACCTCTGCTTTTTTCATAGATGACATCTGCTCCTTGCTTGAAGAGAAGGTCAACGGTTTTGGCAACCAGTTTTTCGTTGCCGGGAATCGGCGTTGCCGATATTATCACGGTGTCTCCGGATTGAATAGTAACCCAGCGATGATCAGATGTAGCCATTCTGGTAAGAGCCGACATTGGCTCTCCCTGAGAACCGGTGGTGATTATAACGATTTGATCATTTTTATAGCGGTTGATTTCTTCAATTTCAATCATAGTATTTTCGGGGATGGTCATATATCCTAGTTCATAAGAAACTCGAACATTATTGACCATGCTCCTGCCAACTACTGCAACTTTGCGCCCGTATTTTGCAGCTGTGGTAATCGCTTGCTGCAAACGGTGAACATTAGAAGCAAAAGTCGTTACAATGATCCTGCCCTCGCATCCCCCAAAAAGGTAATCAAAAGTATTACCTACTACTTTCTCCGACATCGTAAACCCTGGTTTATCAGCATTGGTGCTGTCACTGAATAGAATCAATACTCCTTTTTCACTGAGCTCAACTAGCTTGCGAAAATCGACTACTTCACCGTCAACCGGCGTTTGATCCAATTTTATGTCACCAGTGTGCAGAATTATTCCCAAGGGTGTATGAAGTGCAATGCCCATAGCATCAGGTATACTGTGACTCACCCTGAAAAACTCGGCCTCAAACGGGCCAATTTTTATTTTCTCGCGCGGGTAAACTACATTGAGGTTGACATTGTTAATACTGCTTTCTTTCAGCTTGCCCTGTACAATTCCTAGAGTGAGTTTGCTCCCATAAACCGGAACCTGCAGGTCTGATAAAATATAGGGTAATGCTCCAACATGGTCTTCATGCCCATGAGTCAGCAGGATTGCCTTAACTTTGTCCTTTCTTTCCAACAAGAACGATATGTCGGGAATTACTACATCAATCCCCAACAATTCTTCTTCAGGAAACATTAAACCAGCATCAATAACTATAATTGAATCTTGGTAACTAATCGCCATCATATTCTTGCCAATTTCCCCCAAACCGCCCAAGGGAATTATTTGCAAGCGAGTCTCATCCTCAGACACTCTTGTTCCTCCTAAACCTTTTTTATGCATTGTCAAAATTTCCGATCAAATTATTGTGTTCATTATATGATATATGCTGTCCAGATACAACTTTATCACTATTATATAAACAAATAAGCTGTCAAAGAGCTGGTGAACGGCCTCCAAATTTAATATTGGCAAGCTTTTCAGGGTGTCTATGACAGCTATGAATCATTTCTTGTTTTTATTATTAAATAAGGTTAAATTGCTTTAATAAAGACTTAAGCGAATCCAACTGTTCTGTTTCCATTTCAGCAAGCGGTAAACGCACCTTACCAACATCAAACCCCATAAGATTAAGCGCTGCCTTAACTGGAGTCGGGTTTACGGTAACAAATAAACCTTTGAAAATAGGATAGAGTCTTAGATGAATTTCCCTAGCTTTTTCTATTTCGCCGGCCTTAAAAGCTTCGATCATGGTTAGTATTTCTTGGCCTACAATATGGGAAGCTACACTAACAACCCCGTATGCTCCAATAGCTAACATCGGCAATGTCAAATAATCATCACCGGAATATAGCCAAATATCTTCGGAAATTAAGTTTTTGAGCTGCGAAACTTGATCTAAATCGCCGCTCGACTCTTTCACAGCAACAATATTATCTATTTTAGTCAAACGAGCTATGGTAGCAGGTAACATGTTTACATTAGTACGGGAGGGTACATTGTACAACATAATTGGAATCGAAACCGACTCAGCTACCTTTTTAAAATGTTGATAAAGTCCCTCTTGATTGGGTTTGTTATAATATGGGGTAACCAATAATAAACCATCGACACCCGCTTTCTCTGCTTCCTTACTTAAGGCGACGACATGTGCCGTGTCGTTACTTCCGGTGCCACCCCAAACCTGAGCTTTAGCGCCTACCTTTTTCTTTATGGTTGTGAATAGTTGGAGCTGTTCTTCAGTAGTTAAAACCGGGGATTCACCCGTTGTCCCTGTAACAATTAATCCCTCACTGCCATTAGCAATTAAGTGTTCTGCAATTTGCTCAGCTTTGCCGTAATTAACTTCAAAATTTTGATCAAATGGCGTTACCATTGCTGTCCACAATCGCGGCATTATCATTATAATCACCCACTTATATTATTTATAAATTAATAAATGTTACCAATATATTTCTCAGAAAAAGTCCTTAATGGCAATTAATTTAGGTATGTACCCATAAAACTTATTAGTATAAACTCTCATTTAATACGATTTCTGCAATCTGAACAGCATTAGTAGCTGCACCTTTTCTAATCTGGTCGGCGACTGCCCAAAGTACTATTCCATTAGGACTTGAGATATCTTTGCGTATTCTCCCGACATAGACCGGATCGGTATTGGATGTATACAGCGGCATCGGATAAACCGAGTTTTGAATATCATCCTGTATTACAATACCGGGAGCCTTCGTCAGTAAATCTCTAATTTCTGTTACTGAAATCTCTTTTTCGAAATCGAGATTGATTACCTCAGAATGACTTCTATATACCGGGACTCTTACGGTTGTTGCGACAATTGGTAAATCGGGGCAATGCAATATTTTGCGAGTTTCATGAACCATTTTCATTTCTTCGCGCGAATAACCATTGTCTTCAAAAACGTCAATTTGTGGTATAAGGTTAAAAGCTATGGGATACTGAAAAATATTCGGCTTGAACTCTTTATTATTATTAAAATGCGCTACGCTGTTTTCAAGCTCTTGTAGACCCGCAGCCCCAGCACCGGATACTGCCTGATAAGTCGAGACTATTACTCTTTTTAAGCCGACCGCTTGGTGTATAGGGTTAATTGCCACCGCCATGATAATTGTCGAGCAATTCGGATTAGCAATGATTCCCTGATGTTTTTTTATATCTTCCGGGTTTACCTCCGGAACAATTAAAGGAACATTTTCATCCATACGAAATGCCTGGCTATTATCAATAACCAGACACTCGTTTTCTCTTGCAAGCGGCATTATTTCTTTGCTAACTTCCGAACTTACCGCGAAAAAAGCAATATCGGAATTATTAAATGCATCAGCAGTGGTCGCCCTGACTATTATTTCTTCACCTTGAAAGTGAATTTTCTTCCCGGCTTCGCTTGGGTCCGCCATAAGTATCAAGTCGCTGATCTTGATGTTTCTTTCAGTTATTATTTTCAGTATTTCCTGGCCCACAGCACCTGTTGCCCCAACAATAGCCAGTCTCGGGCTTCCTGCCATCTAATATCACCCCTAAAAAATCATATTGACATTCTACCATAAAGAGTCATTAGCCTCAAGCAGAAGGTCCCAGCATAAGAGGCTGAAGCTGCTTGCCTTGCAGAGAACTAATAATGCTATCCACGAGCAAATGCAAACATGCCACTAATGAATTCCCTTTATTTATGGGATCATCCTGCTGAAAAGGTACGAAGTAAATATTCTTCGCATTAAGCAGTAACCCAATGTTCTTTGCGTTCATGCTAAGGGCGTCATTGCTTGATACCGCAATTAATACCGGTCTTTGATTTCTCAAGTGAGCCTTAATTGCCATTAGAGCTGGAGTATCAGTTATACCATTCGCTAGTTTTGCTATGGTATTACCGGTTGCCGGAAGAACAACGACGATATCTAATAGTTTTTGTGGCCCAATCGGCTCCGCTTCCGGTATGGTTTTAATAATCGGCTTATCAGTTATTCCGGCTAAAGTTTCTTTCAAGGCATCTGCTAGATAAAATCTATTATCAACTTGGTCAACAGCGTATGAAAAAATCGGATATATTTCCGCACCTTCAACTTTCAAATTACGTATTTCTTTTATCACTTCATCGATAATGCAATGCGAACCGGTCATAACAACCCCGATTTTTACTCCTGCAAGCCTTTTTTCATCCTTCTCCATGATTGCCATACAAGCCTTGCACCTCCTTATTCCTATAAAACAGATTGAGACAGGATTCTTCCAAAGTATTCATGATAATTTTGGGTATAACATCGGCCAGGATTTTACCTGCCGTCAACGGTGCAACCTTACCAGGCAAACCAGGCGCCAAAATCGCTTTAATACCAAGTTCGTCTGCAGCTTCAAAATCTGTGCCTCCTGGCTGATTTGCCAAGTCAATGATCACAATTTCCGGATAAGCCTGTGCCAAAACATCTTGGGTTAAAACTTGATCGGGAACAGTATTAAACGCGATTTCCGTCTTGCTTAATACTCTGCCAATACTTGCAAAACTCTCCCCTTGACAACCCATCTCATATGCCCTAGCGATCTCCGCTTTTTCCCTGGAAATTACTGTTACCTCCGAACCTAGTGCTTTTAGCAACCTGGCTAGTGTCAATCCTACCCGGCCTAAGCCAATGACGCATGATTTACTTTTATGCAGAGTAATCTTGGTTTCGGCAATCGCGATTTGGATTGCGCCTTCCGCCGTGGGGATAGAATTTAAGATCGCCAGCTCATCATTTTCAATGATTTCCAGTAGATTATACCTAAACTTTTTGGCCCAGTTTTTAAGATACTGTTGGGCTGAGCCAATGATAATAACTGCATTTTCGGCAAGAGATTTGATTGCTTTTTCCGTTAGTATCAATGCACCTTCATAGTACACCGCTCTAATGTGACCTTGAGCATTTGTTCCTGGCAAGGGGAGAATTACGACTTCTGCTTCCCTACATGCTTCTTCAATCGAATTCAAACAGTATGCTCCTGGCAGAACCATCTCTTCAGGAAATCCAACAACAGCTACCGTGGCTCCCATGTTTACTAGTTCAGCTATCAAGACTAGCTCTCTAGCATCCCCTCCTAAGACTGCTATTTTCAGACCCGATAAAACTGAGCTCAAAACTATTCCTCCTTATTTTTGGGAAAAATATATCTGCTTCTAATTGAATTATATGTATGTTTTAAGCCACAAGTGCTTGTCTAAAATGCAAACGATTAAGTTAATCAAGCTCTTCTTCATTTCTGTGAAACCGTCAAATGGCGAGAATTGCTTAATACTTTTTTCTCTTGAAAACAGCAAAAAGAGTATCTAAAAAACAGGTTTTCCCGTTATCCAGATACTCTTTTTCTATACTCAATAAATGTCTTATATCAGATTATCCATTCCATAAACCAGACCTTTAATGTTGACAATTTTTTTCGCCACCATTAAGACCCCGGGCATAAATGAAAATCTATCATATGAATCATGACGTATTGTTAAACTCTGACCAGCACCGCCAAAAATAACTTCTTGATGGGCAATGAAGCCTGGCAAGCGAACGCTATGAATCTTTATCTGCTCAACTTCACCACCGCGGCAACCTGAAATCTTTTCCATTTCGCCTTTTCCTTTAATCGGTATAATACTCTGGTTCTGCCTAATTAATTGCGCGGTTTTAATAGCAGTACCCGAAGGAGCATCAAGTTTTTTATCATGATGCAGTTCAATTATCTCAACATCAGGAAAGTATTTAGCCGCTAACTGTGCAAATTTCATCATCAAGACCGCACCAATCGCAAAGTTTGGTATTACTGCTAAACCTAATTCATTATCGATAGCGATTTTCTCCAGCTGTTTCAGTTCGCCCTCGTTAAGACCAGTAGTACCTATAATACAATGCAAATGATTCTTAAGAGCAAGACGCGTATTATCAAAAACTGCTATGGGATTAGTAAAATCAATCATAACCTGGGCATCCACTCTACCAAAGATTTCCTCTAGATTGCTTTCAAATATTACCGAATGCTCTAGATCATCATTTCCGCCAATAATCTCACTAAGAGTTTCATCTTTCCAATTACTGTCAACGATGCCAACTAGCTCAAAATCAGGATCCTCAATAACTGCTTGAACAGTTGTCCGTCCCATTTTGCCTAATGCCCCACATATTAATACTTTTATACGTTCAGCCATCAGTAAACCTCCCAACCTCTTAGCAACTAGTTTTATATATTTCTTTTTCCAAGTCAAGTTAAAGTATAGGTTTTATCGTCTTCATTGCCTAAATATTAGGAAAATGCTATACTTTTCGAGTGTAACACTTGTTCGCATAATACATTACTCTGACGCGGATTTGTATAGAGGGGGATTTTTATGCCTTTTGATGGTATAACCATCCATGCAATTTGTAATGAGCTCTCCGCCATTTTGAATGGCGGAAGAATTGATAAAATACATCAGCCTGAAAAAGATGAACTCTTATTAACCATTCACCAGCCGAAGATCGGATCATATAAATTATTGATATCCGCAAATGCGCGCTGGGCTAGAATTCAATTTCAAGATGCCAAAGTGAACAATCCCATAACACCGCCGAGCTTTTGCATGCTTCTGCGCAAGTACTTAGAGGGCGCTAAAATCATAAGCATTAGACAATTAGGTTTAGAGAGAATCGTTCATATAAACTTCGAAGCTCTAAATGATTTCCGGGAATGGCAATCCATTACCTTAATATGTGAATTTATGGGAAAGCACTCCAATATCATTCTGGTTAACCCTGAAACTGGAATAATTATTGATGCTATTAAGAAATACAGTCATGAGTTAAGCAGCTTTCGAGAAGTATTGCCCGGGAGGGAGTATTTACAGCCACCCGCGCAAGGAAAAATTACTTTTAAGGACATCTCTATCGATGATTTCTGCGCCCTTTTATGGAAAGATGAAACGAAAAGTCTGTCCCAAGCTTGCTTCTTATCATTTGAAGGTTTCAGTCCTTTTGCTGCCAAACAAATATGCCTGCAGGCAGGTTTGGACCCTGCTATGAGTGTTGCTCTCTGCGGGCTGTTTGAGTTTACTCAGCTGCATCAATTTATCCAAAAGCTTCTGAACTCCGTTGAATCCGTGGAAGTAGAATCGAGTTTATTGCTGACCAGAAAAGGTGCGCAGGATTTCGCCCCTTATGCAATAATTGATGATCACGGCAGTTCCTATACAGAAACCTATCCGACAATACTCAAAACTTGCAGTCTCTATTTTAATCAATCACTGCACAGATTTCGTCTGGAGTCCTTCCAAGCTAATATTATTCGCAGAATTAAGGACTTGCTAGAACGTTCATATAGAAAGAAGCTGTTTCAGAGCGGTGATCTAGAACATGCTCTTCAAAACAAAAAATATAGAACCTGGGGAGAATTGCTAACTGCATTTTCAACTCTTAGCAAAAAAGGAGATCAAGAAATAATATTAAACGACTTCTATGATGACGAACCAATAACTATTATCTTAGATCCATTGCTTACTCCTATTCAAAATGCCCAGAAATTTTTTAAAATCTATAATAAAAGCACCAAAACCATTAAAAGTTTGGAGACTTTAATGCAGCAGAACCAAGAAAATATTGACTATCTGGAGTCAACCATAGTTGCTGTTGAACAATCTGAAAGCATTCAGCAGATTGAGGAAATTGTATTAGAACTTGAAAACGAACAATTTTTCAAGAAGAAGGGAAAAAACAAAGGCTCAAAGACAACAACTATTAGCAATCCCCGTCGTTTTATGTCCAGTGATGGCTTTGAGATCTTAGTCGGTCGCAACAATCGTCAAAATGATGTATTAACCCTTAAAACTGCGGGAAAAATGGACCTGTGGCTTCATACTAAAGACATACCAGGAACTCATGTAATAATAAAAACACCTAACACATGCCAGAATATCGATGATATACCTATCCGCACTTTGGAAGAGGCCTCAGCATTAGCTGCATATTTCAGCAAAGCTCAGCAAGCCGACAAAGTTGCCGTTGATTACACCTTCAGAAAACATGTCCAAAAACCCAAAAACTCCCGTCCCGGCATGGTAATTTACGAAAACTATTGGACTATTATGGCTAAGCCACGGATCAATGATTTGTCGGAATTAAATTAGGAGAAGCCAAAATTAAATACCCCAAATTCACTTTAATTACCATAGCATAGGTTGGCTAAACATGGATGATTATTCGGTATTTAAGACAATCCCTTGGTGCTGCTAGGGGTTCCAAAGTATCCGTTTATTTACGAACAGTAAGCTTTACTTGACGATTTATTTCCGAAAAAGGTACAATATATTGTACCTTTTATAAGAGGAGATGATTATTTGTTAGCTGTAAATTACTCGACCATTCGAAACAAGCTGAAAGAATATTGCGACAAGGTCACAGACGAAAACGAGACTGTCATTGTTACTCGCAAAGGTGAAAAGAACGTGGTTATCATCAGTCTGGAAAAATATAACACTATCATGAAAGCTGCCAAAAACGCTTCCTATCTAGCCACAATTGATCGATCGCTTGCTCAGCTAGAGATTGGAAAAGCGATAACAAAGTCGATGGCTGAATTGGAGTCAATGGAAATTGAATGAGATTACTTTAGATATCTTGTCGTGGATATTATTAAGATTAAAGTCTAAAGATGATGGGTAAATGAACTGGTCCCATATGGCAATTTCATTATTTATACTATTCCCTTCTTAATTGCAAAATAATGTCTTGGAAGTATTCGGGTAATTCTGAGCGGAATTCCAGGTATTTTTCCGTCCGGGGATGATTAATGCCTAATAAACAAGCGTGCAGGATTTGAGTTCTCCGCCCAAAGTGTGCTCTTCCGGAGCCATAGAGAGGATCCCCAACAACTGAGTGTTTGATGAAGGCAAAATGAACTCTGATTTGATGAGTTCGACCAGTAAGCAACTTGACTCTAACCAGAGTATAGTCACGAAAGCGTTCAACCACTTGATATTCACTCTGCGATGGACGACCATCTTTAATTATTGCCATTTTCTTGCGATCATCCTTGCTGCGCCCTATCGGAGCATCTATTAAACCTTTGTCTTCTCTTATTATCCCATGGACTAGTGCCATATACTCGCGGTTAATGGTATGGTCCTTAATCTGCTTCGCCAGACAATTATGAGCATAGTCATTTTTAGCAACAACCATTACCCCTGAAGTATCTTTATCAAGTCGATGAACAATACCAGGACGCAATTTGCCATTAATGCCTGATAAATCATGCAAATGATACAACAAAGCATTAACTAATGTGCCATCCCAATTACCATGCGCTGGATGCACCACTAGACCCTGAGGTTTGCTTATTATCGCAATATCTTGGTCTTGATAAATAATTTCAATAGGAATGTTTTGAGGTATTAATGTTAGTTCTTGCGCCGGGGGAACCTCGATTTCTACCAACTCGCCTGCATGCAGCAAATAACTGGCTTTACGTACAGACTTATTTACTAAGACTCTGCCTTCTTTAATATAGGTTTTAATAATTGAGCGCGACAAGAAGCTAATCTGATCTGCAAGAACCACATCGAGGCGTTCGCCATCCCAAGGTATTTCAACTTCCAGCATTATCTTATTTTCCATGATTACCCTCAGGATTTTTCGTCAGTAGTATCTTACATATTAATAGTCCCGCCCCAATAAATATTGCCGTATCAGCCACATTGAAAATCGGCCACCAACCGAGATCCACGAAATCAACCACCCCATCCCGCCAAATACGATCTACTAGATTTCCAGCCGCACCTCCAGCAATTAATCCAATCATGATTTGGAAAAAGCGTGGCGGTTTGTATACTAATGAATAAAACGCGGCTCCAAAAACAACTAATATAGCGCAAGCAGCAAAAACAACTATTCCTCCGGGAAAAATGCCAAAAGCAGCACCGGTGTTAGTAATATGAGTGAATTTTAGGAAACTATCGATCAGAACCACGCTCTGGCCCAAAAACAATTCGTTGACTATCATCTGCTTGGTTAGCTGATCGACAATGATAATGATTGTAAAAATAGCAAAAAAATACATAACCCTCCGAAATGACAAAAGAACAAATAACTGCCTACCAAGTATTTTAGCCCAAATCATTAGTTATTCGCAAATCATCCCAGGCAAAAGCCGGTGGAAACAATCTGAAAAACTTAAACTAATTATAATTCCAAGTATTGTCCTTAGCTACTCTCACGAATCTG
Organism: Syntrophomonadaceae bacterium; assembly: GCA_031553935.1. Taxonomy (GTDB): domain Bacteria; phylum Bacillota; class Syntrophomonadia; order Syntrophomonadales; family Syntrophomonadaceae; genus JAISDD01. The sequence continues at coordinate 8,624 of JAVBKS010000050.1, read as the reverse complement.
TAAACTCTAATAATAGGCGCTACAATCGCAGCCATGCAGCTGTTCTTTTTAAGATAAAGCCATCTTTTAGCCAATGGCTCCAAGGCAATTTTTTTCGTGCTTCAACATGCTTCCAAAGCCACGCACCACCAATGAATGCACAACCTGCACTAATTATATCAGTACAAGCAATTCCTATCCAGATACCAGGTAAACCCAACATGTTCTTAAAAACATAGACCACCGGCATGAAAATAATTATTTGCCTTAGTATCGAAAAAGCCATAGTAGAGACCCCGCGCCCCAGCGCTTGCAAAGTAGCATTAAATACCCATATTACTCCAACCACTGGCAAGAAAAGGGTGGCAAGCTTTAGACCAGAGCGGCTCATGGAAATTAATAATTGATCATCTGAGAAGCGGCTCATAATAATGTCTGGGAATATTTGCAGAATAAACCAGGCGCCAATTAGCAGGACTGTAGAGAATAGTAAGGCCTTCACTAAGCATTCTTTTATTCTCGCCCCCTGACCAGCTCCATAAGCATAAGCCACCAATGGCATCATACCTTGAGTTATGGCGATTGCCGGAGTTAGAAAAAGTCCGCGGATTTTAGCAAATAAACCGTATACCGTCACAGCGAAAAACCCATACATTGCGATCTGACGATTGAACCAGACCATCATAATAACACTAACAGCTTCCATAAGCATTAATGGTATACCTATTTTATGAATAGCAATAATTATGCGAAAATCAGCTTTAAAGTCTCTCCAATTCCAGGCGACCAACCCTGATTTCGCTTTGATGAAGTAAATTAGAACCAAACAACTAACTATGTCTGAAATTACCGAAGCCCAAGCTGCTCCAGGCAATCCCAGGGCCGGTATTGAACCGAGGCCAAAAATTAGTACTCGATCAAGGATTACTTCAATCGCTACTCCGATTATGGCTATTAACATGGGCAAAAAAGTGTTTCCTTGCGCTTGCAAAACATTGCCAACAATAATAATAAAAAATGTAAAGAGATAGCCGATAATTATTATACTAAGGTAAGCTCTGCTCAGGTTTAGGGTCTCATAATTACACCCAAGCAATGTCAAAACCAAGTCCAAATTGGCACTTGCAAATGAAACCAGAATAATGCCTAGAGTCATACCCAGGATCAATCCATGCCAAGCTATATTATTGGCTTTAGCGTATTCGGAGCGTCCTAAAGCTTGACCTAGCAGTGATGCAATGCCTATTCCAAGTGTTGAAGCGAAGGAAGCAACGAATACTGAGAAGGGAATGGTCATTGTTAGGGCTGCGAACTCTAATGCGCCCAAATAGGCAACATAATATGCGTCTATAATATTTAAGATCGAATAAACTATCATTCCGAGCATGGGGGGCAAGGACAGCTTGATTAAAGTATTACTCACCCTATACTTTCCTAAATCAATATCAAAAATAATTACTCCTCCCTTCATCCCAACCTATGAATGAAAAGAGGAGTTTATTATCTTAACTAAGATTTCACTAAGTTCTTATTCGGTTCGGAATGCTTCTAAGACACTCATTTTGGTTGCTCGCCGGGCGGGAGTGTAACCTGCCAGCATCCCAATCATAGTTGCAAAAGCCAGAGCGCCAGCAGCTAGATATAGCGGAATAATTGATATACCCAGTTCAGCGCCTCCCATCCCCCCCATATAGCTAACGGCAATGCGATTGAGCAGATAAGATACTGCGTAACTTAATATCACTCCGCTCAAACCACCTAGAAATCCGATCATCGCAGCTTCAATCAAAAACAGTTTCTTAATATCACTAATTTCCGCTCCAATTACCTTAATCAGTCCTATTTCACGAGTTCTTTCATAGATACTCATGATCATGGTATTAGTTATTCCGATTGCTGCTACCAGCAAACTAATCGCACCAATGCCACCTAGTACTAACCTTAAGACCCGGGATTGTTCTTGCATGCTCTCCAAAATATCTGTAAGACTTTGGGTCTGAAAACCCCATGCTTTTATCTGGTCTCTAACCATGGCCACACTATCGATATCAAGGCATTTGACTTTAACCAAACTATACTCAGAACTATTCGAGTTGTTGCCATAACGATCAAGCGGCCCATCTCGATTAACTTTAGCGTCTTCTGCGATTAATCGATCTAAAACCTTAATGTTCATGTAGGCAGAATAGTCCTTTTGATCATTTGCAAGAGCCAAAATTCCAACTCCATTGACACTATGATGAGGTGGAGGCTTAACATCTTCGTCACTATCCGACTGGCGCCGGTTGCCCAAATTCCAATCGGTTGTCATAATTAATTTGTCGGAGATTAGATCAACTGGCGGCGGCATCTTGGGTTGGTCATTTCCTCCTCCCCAGGCCATTCCTGGTCCCATATAATAAGCCCCTCCAGTGAATCCTACCCGTGGATTATAGAAATTGTAAGGCGTCTGTGCACCGAAGACAATCTCTGCTTTATCGTTGTCACTAGGAAAACGGCCTTCTTCAATTTCAAAACCAAAGGGTATGAGCTTGTTAGGATTCACTCCAATCACTTGCATGTCAGCAACTAATTTGCCTAGAGCGAAACGATAACTCATTTCCCTTTGAGCTAGTACCGCTTCTACCCCTGCTAGTTTTTCGAACTGACTGACAAACTGGTCATTTAGTTTAACATCCGAATTCTCATTAGATCGTTTCGGTTCGTACTGAAACATGCTTCCCGGGTATACATCGATAACGGTTAAGCTTCCCATCCTTTTTAGCTGTGATTGGAAGTTAAGATCCATTGCAATACTAAGCGAAATCATAACAACAATCGAACAGGTTCCAATGGTTACACCGCTAATCGTAAGAATCGTTCGCGTTTTACGACGCAAAAGATTGGATAAACCCATTAAAAGAAGATCTAAGCTATTCATCTAATTCAATTTCCCTTTTTATTCTTCTCCGCCTTCTAACCAGCAACCAGGTGATGGTCAGTACCATCAAGCCTCCTAAGCCAAAAGCACCATAAGCAAGAAATGAAGAAGATGCGGTGTTTTCCATGCCATTTTCCCCCATACCCTCCATTCCCATTTCATAGCCCATCGGCCCCATGGGTCCCATCATAGGTAAAACTTCCAAACTGAAAGGTTCTTCCAAAGTGTATGCTACTCCGGCAATATCTTCATATTGCAGAATTACTTTGCCTTCAATAAGACCTTCAGAATCTGGAGTTATAGTAATATCGAAATAATCATCTTTTCCTGACTCCAAATTGCCTATATAAGCAGTGCGCGGCTGAGCTTCGAAATTTCCCTCCGAAGAAATAATGATATTTCTAATAATGCCGCGGCCGGAATTATAAAAATCAATCGAGATATTGGTCTGCATCTGAGCAAAAGCTTGAGGCGGAATCTCTAATGAAGAAATAACCAGTTTAGTTGGTTGCTGTATGGGAATACTAATGATTTCTTTTTCTTCGAACTTATTGCCTTTTTCATCCTGATAGCCAATATCCGCATTAATAATTTTGTTTTCATTCTCGGCATCAATTTTAGCTTTAAAAGTAAGGTTTTGTTCAGAGATACCTCCAGGTTCGATAGTGTCAATATAAACCGTATTGCTCCCACCTACGGGAGAAAACACCTGATCTTCGGCGTTGAGACTTATTTTCACATTCCGCACCTTAGTGCCGCCGGTATTCTTGAAACTAATTTGTAATGGAAAGGCAATTCCCGGCTCAACAAATTCTCCCCCGAATGAATAATTACTAATAATAACCCGCGGGCTTAATTTATCATTACTTGTTCCTTTACCATCAATTGGTATGTATATTTTAAAATCCTTATTATGTTCCGCATAATTATCATCATTAAATGTTGCTTTTAGATCCAATGGATAAACCCCGGAAGCTAATTCCGCGTCAGCTATCAGATCAAAATTCAAACTAATTTCTTCTCCGGAATTAACACCAGTGAACAAATACTCTCCCTTGCTCCCCTTAAGATTAATCGTGTTGGGAGCAAACCCTTCCAGCTTGGCAGTAACATTATTCAAAGGATAAGCGCCGCTATTTTGAAGTTTAATAATAATGTTAAACACTTCATCAACCGGCATCCGTTCAACCGGAAAATCTACTCCAAGCAATCTCAGTTCCGGCTTTAGATTTTCATTTTCCACTTTAATGTATATAGTACCCGCAGCACTGCCGCCGCCACCACTGGCATTATTATAAGCAACGCTGACATTGATCGGATAAGTGCCCGGCTTAGTATATGGGGGAATTAAAATATTAAAGTCGTAGACCGCACTCTGGCGGCTGCCCAAAGAATTTGAATGTTTTGTCAAGGTCATCTTGTCAGACGCGATATTAAGATTCGCGCTGTCTCCCGAAGTAATTGTAACCAACACATCTCTGGCATTACCAGTACCGGTATTATTCAAGGGTATTGATAATACTGAGCTCTCACCGGCTTTAAAGATCGGCACCCATCTGCCCTCGGCGATAATAATATTAGGAAACCCGAAATCGTTTTCCGAATAAACATCATCACCATAACCAACTGCCGGGTTAATTAAGCAAAATAGACACCAAAGCAGACCTATAATTATTTTATTCCTCAATTTCATCTAACCTTCCCGCCCTATCTTCGATTCTCGATATTTTCCCGTCTGAAATATAAATTATCTTATCAGCATAACTCGCGATTTGCTGATCATGAGTTACGATTATTACATTCTGCTGCCAAGATTTCGCCATATCCAGTATAAGATGCATTACCTCTTCGCTGGTTTTGCTGTCTAAAGTACCGGTTGGCTCATCGGCAAAAACTACTCGGGGTTTAATGACGAAAGCCCTAGCAATGGCAACCCTCTGCTGCTGTCCCCCACTGAGTTGGCCGGGCTTATGCAAGGCATGCTTTTTTAAGCCTACAGAACTAAGCATCGCCAGCGCTTCCTTTTCTCGCTGCCGCTTCTTGATGCCTCTGAACGCCAGGGGCAAACCAACATTCTCCAAAGCCGTCAATGAAGGCAGCAAGTTGTATGACTGAAAAACAAATCCCACATGCTTGCGCCTAAATCTTGCTAAGTCTTTTTCGTTTAATTTCGCGATATCGTGCTTGTGAATAATGATGCTCCCGCGGGTAGGCTTCTCTAGTCCTGCCATAAGGTTTAGCAATGTAGTTTTGCCTGATCCTGAGGTTCCTAGAATGCAGGTTATTTCCCCTTTTTCTAAAGTGAAAGAAACATCATCTAAAGCGATGATTTTCTCCTCTCCAACTCGGAATACTTTGCGCAGATTAGCTACTTGAATTGTCGGCAAATTATTTCTCCATACTAAATGAATGCTAGTGTGCTATTATGTACCCAACTAATTGTGTACATTATCATAGTTGTCCTTCTCCTATGATAACAAAAAACAATGCATTACGAACCATAATTCTTAAAACTTTGTCAAAATTTCGGGGAATAAAGATTTGCTCAGTTCTTCAGTTCATGTATTCTTTTAAACCGTGGATTTCCCAAAATTAGGTATTGCGTGGTTTCTTGCACTATCAAACCTTGTGTAGGTTTTTATTGATTTTTATACCAATTGAGTCGATAATCATCACACGGTTCCAAATATGTACTTTGACTACTGTCATTATCCTGAAAAGGCCAAAAACCAGCTTTAATTATCCGCATCTTCTGACTATCGCTATCCCAACTTAACACAGAATATGCTTCACCAATTCCGTCGGATCTGCCGTAGAAATAAGCGTATTGAGCTGTCATAATTTCGAATTTTCCATCGCTGTCAATATCGATTGGTTCGAATGTATAGAAGAAAGGATCAACCCCAAGCCAATTATCTTGGTTATGTTTTAGGCTATCTTTTGTAAGTTTTCCATCCTCTTCGAAATATGGATTGTCTTGTTGTTTTCCGTGGATTACGGAACAAGTGAATCCAGTGTGTTTATTCTTGATAACATAATTCCAACCGTCAGCCAATGTCATCTGAAAACCCGTATCAAGGGACTCTTCGTGTTCATCTTGGGGGTATGAGAAAAGTTTTTTTAATTCACTATTTATTACTTTATAAACTGAGGTTACAAATGTTCCGTAACCCCCATTGCCTCCGGTTGAGTATTGTGTCAAAATTTCATCCAAACCATCGCCATCAATATCGGCTATAGAAAACTTCATACCATAGGAACCATAAAAACCATCAGTAGATTCCAGCAGTTTTTGACAGATAACTTCATCCCCTAAATCAATCACTAAAAATGGTATTTGAGGGAATTCGCCTGCTTTTGGCAAGATGGCAAATGCAATAATTTCCGCCTTACTTCCTGCTGTTAGTTGACCAACTGCAGCTTGTTCTGTCTTAATATAAGAGATGATAGAATGGTCATAGATCAATTCAGTAACCGCCAAGGCCTTATACTTTTCATAACCAGGTACATTGTCCTCAATGACAGGAATCTCACTAGGAAACAAATAATTCATCACTTTGATCACTTGCCAAGATTCATTCTGGGCAATACCCTGTGACAGCTCAGTCTGTTGTAACTCAGAACTACAACCTGTTATCAGTATTGAAGCTATAAGCACCAGCCAAGACAATTTTTTCATAAGCTTTGTCCTTTCGATAAATTAAAAGAAGTGCAAAGTTTTATGGCGTGTTCAGCCTTTTTCCTTGCACTCATTATAACATTACAGTTCCCATTAGTACCACTATTTCGGAACATAATGGGGACGAGTATCTTTAGTTAATGGGTTTACCTGAATGAACGATGAATGATGCCGGCATGATAGCTAATTTGCTTTCATCTTGCATTCCATATATTAGCTTCGGCTTCAACTTATTAATTGCCTTATTTTCATCAACTCAAGGTACCCGTCTCCGTGAATTCCTTAGATGTATGAAAACAACAAAATGCAATTCAATATCCACCAATTGTTAATTAATCTTTATTCATCTTGATAATAACACTTGCTTTGCTTTCTAACTCTTTTATCAATTTATCATACGCATTTTTTTCAAGTTCATAACGTTTCTCAATAGGAATACTTTCATCGATTCTTACACTATTATATACTTGCTCGCGCAGTTTTCCTATTGTCAGAGCTTTCTGATACGATCTGATGGTTTGCTCACTCGCAAAATACTCTTCCAATGTCATGTTGTAATTTCTTGCCAATGACATAGTGATTTCTAAATTCTCACCACCAAGTTCCAAAATTGTCTTCATAGTTTCTGCTGCAAAATTTTTTGCAGTTTCCTGACTAACCTCTAAACCACGTTTTATTGCTTCATTGTATGCTACTTCTTTTTCCAGTAGATCGTCAATTACTTGTTGATCGCTTGCAATATTTCCCTTCAAAGATAAGGATGCTCTGGTATTTTCAAAGGTTTTCTTCGTAAACTCTTTGCCTTCAATAATAAGTACTACATCATCTTTGCTTAGTAGATCTTCGTTTCTATTCGCTATTTTAAAATATTGTAAAATAATATTTAGTTTTTCATTTCTCGGATATTCTTCATTAGAAAAGACGGGTGTTGCAAAATAAGCTGCTCCAATTACTGTTACAAAACTAACAACAAAAAAAACTGCCAAAATTCTATTTTTCAAAATAATCCCTCCTTAATTATTTCCAACCATTGTACCAAAATGTATATAACATAATGGGGACGGTTATTATTCTTTTTGTGATTTCTCAATCGCATCGCAAAGCCATTTGATATTCGTAGAGGTAAAAGCCCCGGGTTCTTCGTCTAAACCACTATTTTCATGGAATATAATAACCATATTTTGAATTCTAATATACGTCAAATAATAATAATAATTCTGCAATGAATTAAAAACATCAGCAAGCCTATCTCTCATCGCTCTTGACCAAGCTATTTCAACATCTTTACTAATCTTTATGTTTTTATATATGTTACGATATTCCAAGCTATTTCCAGAATCATTTTGACTTTTTGCAATCATAGCATTTTCATACCATCTAATTGAACCCGTTATCCTAATCGATCGCGCTTCAGCGTTTTCAAATAAATGAAAACCATAGCTACACAGTAAATCCTTATTAGGTGTTGTATCATTTCGAAAATCATATATTGATATCTCTCTCAAACTACCGCTATGCTCTTCCTGCAGTATTTGCACTACTTTCTCTATATCAATGTTTTGAGTTAATTCTAACTCATAAAGTGGTGAGACATCTAAGGAAAAAGCTACACTTTTATCACCCAAGGTTGAATTAAACAATACTATTTCGTAAACTAGAAAAATCGTGAAACACAACCCTCTTTTATACCAAAGTGACCGTGCATCCGCTTCTTTTTTCATTTTTTTGTAATTTCGATGCGAAAATATTATTCCAATAAAAGATAGGAAAACAAAACCAATTGCACTGAAGTAAAGATTCGTTATTGATAAAACCTCCTAGCTCATTTTATAGAAACCTTTGAGACTGCAAGATAGTTTTCTTGCAGTCTATGCTAACAATTCAGTTACTAATAATACTGTTATATTTCTTGTCTACATCCCTTGTATTGCATATAATTAGTTGCAATAATGAAATCACCTATAGCAGTTCTAGTAGCTTGCTCTGTTCTAGCTATCCTGTCTCCGCCAGCGTAGAAAATGTAGATTTGCTTGGTTTCTACATGAG
>JAVBKS010000064.1:0-27155 GCA_031553935.1 Syntrophomonadaceae bacterium | reverse complement strand
CAAATGGTAAGCAGAAGCTCTGAAATTACAGACATAATAAAAGAACTGGACCAGGGTAATGAGAATATTATTAAAGCGGTTGATAATATGGAGAATGTGAGCCTCAGTACCGTAGAAAAATCCGAAGATGTTTCCGCGCTTACCTTGGACCAAACTACCTCGATCCAGGAAATAGTGAAAGAAACCCAAAGTAGGCTGCATTAGCCCAGGAATTAAACGCCATAATAAATAAATTCATTATCTAGAATAATACTTAGAATGCTAAGGTGCTGCAGATTGTTATCTGGGCACCTTAATTGCCTCCTCGGCACGAATAATTGACAAATTATTCGAAATGGTATTTGTCTGTGAGAAGAATGCAAACCACTTCAACGATATGGAAAAACTTGTACCACTTCGCATTATTCATATAACTGGTTTCAGTAAGCGATCCTTCACAGCATGTCTTTTTAGCTACTAGAGGCCCCAGGATTTGTCGCTTACACTTTAGCCATAGTTGATTTCATCTATGTTAAGAATCTTAGCTGTTTTACTAATCATATCATATTCGTATTCGCCGGTGACAAGCGTGCTATTATTAGTCATCCACTCAAAATGGACCAATAGAACAGAAGGGTTAATCCATTTTACAATTCTGATCAAAGGCATAGCTACAAATAAGTTTGGCTCTGCCGCTTCCGGCTTGATCCTTCGAATTTCATCAATATTAGGCATGACAACTACAGTAAACCCAACAGTATCGATTATGCTCGACTGGCTCCATTGTCGTCCAGAGCATTCGGCTGCCACATACCTACTGTTTTCTGACCAGGAAAACTTGTTATTAAGATGACTATCATCCGTCCACAGAACATCACCAGTTTGCATATTAATGATCCGCATCTCTCTTAATGCATATAGTCCGCTGGGGCCATCTCCGTGTACCTGCATACCTACGCTTTCTATGCGCATTTTGCCATCTGGTGATGTTTGACATGCAAAGGAGGGTGTCATATAGAATATCTCGAATTGATTAGTATTCGGGTTGTAAAAATACTTAGTGTCGTTTATCAAACATACGGCAAATGTATCAATCGGATAAGTTTTTTCGCTATCAAGTTTGCCTGTCACAGCTATTTTATAACAGCTATGATTATCAACTATGATTGGATACGATACATCGAAGTTTCGATTATCAAGCTCCTCGAAATAACTTTTAATAATATTCACTGCCTTCTCTGCTCCAATATTAAAATTGGGAGAACATCCTGCAGATATGAAGGAAAATAATATCACCATACCAAGTACTCTATTCAAATCGTAACCCCACTTAAGCACAACTCGTGGGGCTTGTACCTTGATCTAGCAATACCTTCGATAGATCATAGTGCCCACCCACTGGCTGCCATTCGTTCCGATGTTTTCTTGCTTAAATATCGATTTCTATTATCTGCGCTTCAGTAATTGCAATCTTCACTCTATTACTTTAACTTCTGCCACATATAGATTTCGCTCATTATTTGATAAATGTTTATGGCAAAATAATAATACAACAAACGGCAGAATAAAAATACAGCGGTGAATTGGAAAAAAACATCGCCAGCACCCTTGAAAATCATTACCCTTAAGTATGAGCACTACGTAAGGGGGATAGCAGAAAGGATGTTGCCGATGATACAAATACAGAATATCAAAAACCAGAGTATAAAGAAAGGCCGGTCTAAGAGGTCAATTGCACTAATTTCTTAGAAGCCTTGACATATAGAATGAGTGTATGTACACTAGTGTACATACACTCATTCTATAATTTTATATATGGAGGTAAATATGGAATATCAAACTATACTATTATCTTGTCAGGACAAAATAGGTATTTTGACTCTGAATACACCAGAAAACATGAATGCAATTTCACAGAAGCTTGTTGAAGAACTGAAGAGTGCGATTCAGGAAATCAAAGCTAACGAAAATTGTCGGGTAGTGATTATTACGGGTGCAGGCAAAAGCTTTATAGGCGGTGCTGATATTAAATTCATGCAAGGGTTAAATCCATTACAAGGAGCCCAATTCTGTTATGCGCTTTCCAAAACCACTTTAGAGATGGACAGAATGAATCAAGTGTTCATTGCAGCAGTGAATGGCTATGCATTGGGAGCTGGGTTTGAGGTGGCGCTCGGATGTGATTTGCGAATTTTTTCCACTGATGCCAAAGTAGGTTTGCCGGAAACTGGACAAGGAGTTATTCCAGGCGCAGGAGGTGTACAAAGACTTCAACGACTTATAGGTGTTGGAAAAGCTAATGAATTTGTCTTTACTGGTGATATAATAGGAAGTGAGGAAGCTTTGTCTTTAGGAATTGCTAACAAGTTAACCTCTCCTGAGAAATTAATGGACACAGCCCTAGAAATGGCCAGCAAAATACTTTCGAAATCTTCTACTGCTACTAGTTTAGCCAAGCAGGCTATGCAAATGGGAAGGGATATGGATTTAGAAAAGGCAATTGAATATGATAAAAACCTGTTTGGACTGTGCTTTGCTTCTGCCGAACAAAAAGAAGGCATGACAGCATTTATAGAAAAGAGAAAGCCGATTTATTAATTGATTGTTATATTGGAGAATATTTATATGCGCGACATTGAATTACAAGAAAAAGCTTGCTTTTGCATTAATTTTCGCCAAACTGCCAATACCTTGACCAAGTTATATAATAAAGCACTGGAACCATATAATATCAGCGCCAGCCAGTTTTCCCTGCTGAATGAAATTGATTATTTAAAAGAATGCAGTAAAACAGAGCTAGCTTATTTCGCAAAACTGGACCGGACTACCGTTGTCAGAAATTTAAAAATATTAGTCGACAAAGGCTTTGTTTCAGATCGTCAAGGAGAAAATCAGAGGGAAAGCTTGATTATGACTACAGACCTTGGCAAACAGATTGTAAAAGATGGTTTGGCTGCATGGAAAAAAGCTCAAGATCAAGTTAAAAATCAAATTGGGCGCGAAAATATTCCCCTGCTTAAACAGATATTTAGAAGTATCAATGAGCTCTCGGAAAATGACTGAACAAGGAGTGTCAGGGGACGGGGAATCAGAGTTCCCTATACTTATTACTAAAATCAAACAAGCTCTCAATTGCCTTCATTAACGGTTATTGAGAGCTTATTCTTCCTTTTTGCCGATAAATTCTGGACAAGGGAATGCTGAGCATATGCTTGGGTGATAAGTGTCATTCCCCCGTCCTCTGAGATCATAACGTCCCCTGACTACATAAAATTGAAATTACAACCAGAGCAAAGCAGGACTTTCGGAAATCCTTCAGTATATATCGAGTAATCTGAAAGAACCGAATATTGCCGATAAGTTATTAAATAAAATGGAAGTGGAAATACGGAATCTTGACGATATGCCACTGAGGCACTCAATCGAGAGAGACGAGCAGTTGAAGCTTCGAAATTTAAGAAAACTGATAGTTGACAACTACCTCGTCTTTTACATGGTTAATGAGAAAACTGAAACCGTATTTATCATCAGAGTTTTGTACGCCAGAAGAGACTGGATGAATCTGATATTAAGTAAGGGTAAGAATCACACCCTACTGTCTATGGGGCTGGGACAGGGTCGTTTGTATCAAAAAGACTGATCCTGGAATAGGTTATTAGAGGGTGAGATGAATATGACAATGCCAAATATACCTGATATAACACCAAGAATTGATTTGAACAGAGCCGACATTATAGATATTTTACTTGCATCAATTGCATTGCAGGAAATAGGATTGTCGCATGTAATTAATGCTGAGGGCGAAAAACTTCAGGCATTTATCAAGCATGCTAACCGCTGTGATACTCATGAGGAATTATTAGAAGCAAATGAAAGTGTACGAAAAACCCTTGAAGCAATTGAGAATATTGAAAATTTGCTTGTTACTAAAACAAAGTATGTAGTGGAAATTATGAAGATGAGTGTTTGTAAGAAGTGATATTAACTTGTATTTATTGAGATGCAAGCAGGAGGTTAACAATATGTCATTGCCAAATATGCCGGATATCAATATAGATATTGATAGCGCGGTAAATATAGTAATTGCGTCAATAGGCTTGCAGGAGCTGAGCCTTGCTCATATTCTCAACGCAGAAGGTGAAAAGATACAGTCCTTTTTGGGCACCCTTGATGGACAGACGGTAAGAAAAAACGTCTCAATTGATGAATTGATGGTATTGAACAGCGCCGTCATAGATACAATTAATTCTGTAACTTACAGCGAAATGCTGTTGATGGCGAAATTAAACAGCTTGAAAGAACTCTTAAAAACCAGAGAAACTATGGGGTTCTCATATCCTGTACAGATAACCTGGGTTGATAGCGACAATGAATGGGATACAAGACCGCCACAAATTGCAATTAACCTTTATCAAAACGGAGGATTCTACGCTCAGGCAGTTGTAAACAGCTCGTTGAACAGTTATGCCTTTAGAAATTTGCCGGTACTTGACGAAGCCGGTCAGCCTTATGTATACTCAGTGACTCAAGAAAGTATCACTGGGTATGAGACAACAGTGAACGGGAATTCGATAACAAATACCATTATTTCGGTTGATATAACAATTATTAGCTTCAATATCGACTCGTCAACCGAAATGGTCAGAGAGATTATTCCAGTTCCTTATGGCAGCGATATAACAATAGTTGCAAGGGTTCAGGCAGGCTATAATAGGGTGCCTCCGATATCTCATGATTTCGTAAATGTAAGAACCCCGGTAAGTCACACATTTAATTATAGATTTTATGAGTAATCAAAATTATTGAGATCATAATAGCAGCGCTATGATAGAAACAAGAGAAACCACCTGTTATACAGGTGGTTTCTCTTGTATGGAAATCGTTGACGGAATTATCTTAGCCAGCAATACGTAGGAGATCGAGAATAAGGAACGGCAGATTAAGCCGTCAATATCTTATTTTTAAAACATAACTAGAAATTCCAATATTAGAATAGAAATGCTATCGAAACATTATTAAACGAAAAAGTACAGGTGAAAACACCCAAATTGTTAAAGAGAAGTCAAATATTATACATTAGCAACGAACTGAGGTATAATGATGAATACATATCGAGGGAGGATTTATGGCTATGAAGAAAAATATGCTTAAAATTTCAGTAACCATTCTTGTTCTTGTGAGTTTTATTGTGATACCTCCATTACAATCACTCGCTATGAACGCACTATCCATTTTTAGAGTAGATGATGTTAAAACCATCAAGATTACGATAGCAGATATCCAGGAAGTTATGGACAATTCAAAGGCCTGGAAGGAAAACCACCCGCAATTGGCTTCGAAGCACCACCCAATTATTGCTTCAATGACGGAAAGGCCAAAGAAACTTGAGATTAATACCCCGGAAGAATTTAAAGCTTTTGATTTTAAACTACCGGGTGAACTAAAGGAATTTTCGCCAAAACTAACTGCAATTGAAGAACGGGAGATTGCTTTTAAATTTAACGAAGAGCCGAGCAATGATTTATTGAGACAATCAGGGATATCAGAAGGACTGCCAGGGGGTCTTGTTAATACAGATTTGACATTGCTGATGCCGGCAGCTATTACCGCTGATTATGATGATTTGACGTTTTTTGCTACCCAAATGCCTTACTTAGATGCTCCCCAAGAAGCCAAAGAAGCTATCAAGGGCTTGCTATTGCAAATGCCAATTTTGCCGGAAAACATCAGTCAGCAAATAGCTTTGATTGATGTTAATACCCGCGATATCTATTTGCCGGAGATGGTTGGGGTTGGACGTCAGGTTGATTTAGGCAGCACTAATGGGTATCTCTACACAATGGCAGACATTAAGGCATTCACGGGCAGTCTGCCTGCTGAACTGTTCAAAGCAATTCCGCATGATGTTGTAACTCTATTAGAGGATCCTAATTATGATAATGCTTCGCTTTTAATTTGGACAGAAAAAGGTGTTATATTTGGCTTAGCTGGTATCAGAGCTGATGGTGAGTTGACTAGAATCGCTAAAAGTGTTAATTGATGATTATTGAAACCCATGGCCTCACGAAAACATATGGTTCAAAAACCGCTTGTAATAATATCGATTTAGAAGTAAAAGAAGGCGATATTTATGGTTTTTTGGGGCCTAATGGTGCTGGTAAGAGCACATGTATAAAGATGTTAACAGGTTTAGTAATTCCTACGTCGGGGAATGGTATGGTCTTGGGCAGACCGCTGGGTGATGTGAAGGCCAGGGAAAAATTAGGATATTTACCCGAGTTATTTCGCTATCAAGATTGGATGACAGGCAAAGATTTATTGAGATTTCATGAACGTTTGTTTCGCCTGAAAAAAGATTCAGAGCGTATTGACAAAGTTCTTAAACAAGTAGGTTTATTCGAACATCGTAACTTTAAAGTCGGGTCATATAGTAAGGGAATGCAGCAGCGGATTGGCTTAGGGTGTGCATTACTTCCAAATCCAAAATTGCTCTTTTTAGATGAACCCACATCCGCCCTTGATCCCATTGGCCGCAAAGACGTTCGCGATATTATTTTGTCTTTAAAGGAAGAGGGGAAAACTGTTTTTCTCAATAGTCATTTATTGAGTGAAGTTGAAGCGGTTTGCGACAGTGTAACTATTATCCATAATGGCGTAGTTGCTAAATCAGCAACCATGAGTGATCTTTTGCAGGCAAAAATTACTTTAACCGTTCGTGCCGAAGGAGTCACCGAAATACATCAATCATATATTCAAGAAGTATTTGCGTCCCAGTTAGAGTACCAAGCTGATGGGACATTTTCTATTGTTTTGACTAACCAAGAGCAAATACCTGCTATTGCGGCTTTCCTGGTTTCTCAAGGTGTGAATTTGTACGAAATGACACTACATCGTGAAACTCTGGAAAGTGCATTTTTGCGCATTGTCGGGAAGGAGAATCTACCATAGTTGCCATCATTAACGCTACGTTAAATGAAGCCTTACGCAAAAAAACATTTTTAATTATGGGAATTGCTACTGTACTGTATTTGGTTTGCTGGTCTATTCTCCTCTACTACTTTAACGATTCTATGGCGGAACATGGTAACAGGTTCATAACCATTGCTTCGCGCATGATCACCCAAATGGGTCTGCAGATCTCCTCCATGCTGATTGCGCTTTTGACTATTATGTTGGGTGCCGGTGCTATTGCATCGGAACTCGAAACCGGCATTGTGCACAGCATCATTTCTCGTCCTATTCCGCGCTATCAATATGTTTTAGGAAAACTAGCAGGATTAACTATATTAGCAACTATTTACGCAACTATTCTATTCACATTTATTCTGGGAATAGGAGCACTATTTGATCTTCCAACCATTATTGATTTGTCGTTTTTCCAAATTGTTAAAGGATGGCTGGTTTATATTCTAGTACCGATTGCAATTTTGACCATAACATTATATGGCTCTGCCAGCTTAAAAACTGTGCCCAATGGTATCCTTATGATCTGTATTTATATTTTGGGCAATGCTGGCGGTATTGCCGAAATGGTTGGAAAATACATCAACAGCACATCTATAACTTCAGCGGGCATTTTTGTCAGTTTAATATCGCCATTTCACACTATATTTATCACAGCCGAAAGGATCCTCATGCCTAGCTCTGGTATTACTGAAGATCTGATGCGTGGAGCAGGCGGTTTATCTGGTAGTGGTAATCCTGCCAGCATATGGATGTATGTGTATATTGGAATTTATTTGTTGGGTTTTGTTATGCTTACAATTCGAAAATTTGGCCGAAAAGATATAGTATGAGGAAATTATCCACTGCGCTAATTTTGGATTACTACAAAATATAAACAAAATGTAACATTATGGGTTGTCTGCCATATTATAAAGGAATACAATTATTACTTTATAACAAGGAGGTCATTTAAATGACTGCCCATGAAGGAATATTTCCTGAAAATGATTTAATCCCAATATCTCCTCCATCTGCACTTTCTCAGCACTTTGAAGATCCAACCAGCCAAACTGGGACTATTATCCAAAAAAACTAGTTATTGTATGCTTGCAGACCCTGGTAACAATTATCGGCTAAATATCCAACCGGATTTGGGACCTTTTCGTTTCGCGGAATGGGTATTGCAATTTGACACGGCGCAAGGAAGTGTATCTGTATTAGCTTACTGTTTAAACTCAGATCTGGTCGGACCGATTTCCGGTGATCTCTATAGGCTGGCTACTTTTGAGGAAGCCTTGCCCGCAATCACAGAGTTTCAAAGAAATCAGATACAATGGTTGCTGAGGAACAGCTATCCCAATATTAGCAGTGCAGAATTATTTGCCCTAGCTGGAATTGACCAAACCACACCACCGATTCTAAATGATCTGGACGCCTTTGCAGCTACTCAAAGCGCTATCTGGGCACCACTGTTTCCGCCTGGTCAAACGCTAACCATGGTTCAGTGTGCAAATACTACTCTACATCCTAAAAGTTCAAAAATGGTGCAGCTAATTAATTATCTAATTAATGCTTCAATTACTGGTGCCAATGAAACATTGCTTAATGCATTTTTTGCTATGATATCAAGGCAGGCTACTATCTTGCCAGACAATTCTATAATAGTCGGCCCTATTAGAATCGAAGTCGATATTAATACTGTATTTCAAAATCTTATGATCATGCTGAGATTCGAACCCATGGTCGAAGGGATAATTATTCAAAACATTAACGGGATGGAAATATCTCAAGTAAGCCCGGGAGAGAATTTCTTTATTCGTATTCCTCCTGGAAGTATTATGGCCAATCAATGCCTTAATATGGTAGCAGATATTGTAACAGATGCTGCAATACCATTTGCTTTCGTCAGTGTCCAAAGCCCAAATGATTTGCAGCAGATGGGGAATTCGGTAATTTTAAGAGATATTTTGACAGCCCAAATCAGTGCGCCGGTTATTTGTCTTGGGGAGTGTCCGCCTTGTTCGCCGCAAGTAGTTTGTTGCCACTGCCAAGTTTGCCGGAAATCGTGCAAATGTAATAAGGGCTGTCATCGACTTAATAGGTTTTGCTGTTCCTAAGCCTCAGGGCATGTTTGGGAGTTGATATTATATGTTTCAGCAAGTTAATGCGGCAATTCCTATCAGCCCGCGCATTTGAAATAATTAAGCATAGTATTCGACTCCAATTTGTTTGCTGTTATTTCATTTACACTAATGTAATTTCAGCTGCGGTCAAACTGCATATAATTCTAGCTGCTCTATTTCAATTCCAGGAAATAGGGCTTGGGCAACGCCCATGGCAATTATTCGCGCAGAATTTTCGATAATTTCGTCAATTTCTTTTGGGGTTACGGCTAACGAGCCGCCGAAATTAGCTAAGGTTGTTTTTATCGACTGCAGGGCTTTATTTTCATTGTACATTGCACCGCTGTTTAGGCAGAATTCTCTAATTGCTTGATTGGCAATTACTACTGCATTAACAATGGTAGGGCAGCCGATTGCAATAACAGGCACCCCCAGTGATTCTTGGGTGAGGGCGTGTCTGGCATTTCCTACACCTCCGCCTGGTTGAATACCGGTATCACTGATCTGAATACTTGTTCCAATTCTTTCTACTTGCTGCGCAGCTAGGGCATCCACGACTATAATTAATTGAGGTCCAGTCTTCTCGACTATTCCCTTGATTACCTCGAAGGTTTCTAATCCGGTGACACCGAGGACTCCGGGGGCAATGCCGCTGGTGGGCCGCATGCCTTGTACTAAGGCTTCTTTGGCATGTTGATGATAATGCCGGGTAATGGGACTATACTCAATGAACTTAGGGCCTAGTGAATCTGCAACCGCGTGCCAATTGCCTAATCCAACCAAAAGAACCCCGGCATCTGTTTGGAGCCTAGGAGCAATTATTTCCCCGAGGTATTTGCTGATAGCAGATATGATTTCATCTCTTACATAGGGATCATTAATTTTTAATGGCGGCGATTGAATAGTAATGTAATTGCCAACCGGTTTGCCTACTTTTTTGGCACCGTCACTATTGAGGATCTTGATGTAATTGATCTTGATGTGTTCCAAATTCTCAACTTTTTCTTCTACTCCGCTGATCTCGCGGTTTTCTGCGCCCCGTACCATGCTGCTGGCTTCTACGGCTAAGTCGGTAAAGAGATTAAACTCCTCAAATAGTCTATTGATTGTGATCACTCCTATCCGTAAATTGATTCAATTTATGTATAATATTATCACCGGGCTGGTATCGAAATATGCTTTACGCTGAAAACTAATCGGCAGTCACTGTTTCAATACTAGTCTTATTGAAAATTTACGAAGCTCCATGAACTTAAGTTTATTCTGACTTGAATTATTTGCTGTTCAACAATAAACTAAAGGGTGACACAAGCCACCCTTTGGGGAGAGGAGAATTTTGTAAAGTTGTTTGGGGAGGGTTTGTTCCAGCACCTGCTGGTAATATTATGATTGCCTTGAAAAAAGGAAATTATACAATATTAATGCTATATTTAGAAATTTTTTTTGCTAGGAGATTGTTGGTGCGAGTAATAACAGGTCTTGCTAAAGGAAAAAAAATAAAAGCCCCGCCGGGAAAGGATACTAGGCCGATAACCGATATGATTAAAGGGGCTTTATTTAATGTTATAGGCGATAGAATCTTAGATGCGCAATTCCTAGATCTTTTTGCGGGAAGCGGAAGCGTGGGTATAGAAGCGATAAGCAGAGGAGCTAAACAAGCTACCTTTGTTGAGCTTAGCAGAACAGCAGTTACTATTATTAGAGAAAATCTTAACAACTGCAAATTTAGCGAAAAAGCGTTAATTTATGAAACTGATGTATTAAAAGCTATTGAAATACTCAGCCGTCAAAATAAGACCTTTGATATTGTCTATATTGATCCGCCTTTTACAAACGAGGCAATATTCTCTTTGGTAATGATAAAAATGGGTGAAGCAGATATTCTGAAGCAGAATGGAATGCTAATTATTAGAACTAAGAATGGTAAAGAGCTAGCTGAAAAGTTTAAGAATCTGATACAATACCGGTATAATAAATATGGAGATTCCTGTTTGCGCTACTACCATATGTCTGGAGAGGAGAAATAATGATGGAAGTCTATCATATTCTTGATGAAATAGAAGCTATGGTGAAGGAAGGCACGAAGATGCCTTTATCCGGGGGGAAGGTTTTGATAGAATCTAACCGCCTATTAGACAGAATTGATAGAATTCGTGCTATCATGCCAGAAGAAATCGAAACCGCTAAACTTGTATTAAATCAAAAGGACAGAATCGTGCAAGAAGCCTGTCAAGAAGCGGAACAATTTATGGAGGTATCGCGAACTCAAGTTGCTCGTTTAGTAGATGAGAGCGAAATAACCCAGCACGCGATTAAGATGGCAGAAGATATTGTTAACAAGGCTGAGGGCATTGCGCTCGAGATTCGCCGTGATGCCAATGAATATGCGGATGGGGTTTTGACCCATATAGAAATGGTGTTAAAAAGGGGACTTGATGCAGTTTCTGTAGGCCGCGATGAAATAAGAGTTGCGGTTAAAGATGGCGATTTCTAATCTTCATTATTAAAGTGAATATTATTAAGCTTGCCATGATGAGGAAGTTGAAAAAGAGGCACATTAAGGAAATACTCCAAGCATCAAATGAATATAGAATCTTGTTAAAGCTTAAGTTGAACGTTGCTATATTGGAGTTGGCAATAAAGATTGCATAACCGATACTAGTGCAAATGCAGGCAAGCAACATGTGCAGTAATCTCTGTTTGACATAATAACTTATGCGGATGGGGGTAGCAGAGACGATACTCATTATTTGAGAAATAATGCTTAGTCCACTAAAAGACAAGATGGCAGTTATCATTAATAATTGAATTAATAGCGAACTGCTTTCGCATAAAGTTGCGGTTTTGATACCGATCGTTATCTCGAAAGCACCCATAACCACTGAGTGAGCAAGCTGATAAGTTAAGCCAAGGAATTTAAAACAATTATGAATGATAGATGCGATTATAGGCAGTACTCCCAAAATCGTCAGCATCCTGGTCAAAACGGAGAAAAAAATCACGAAGCCGGCAACCGCCAAAATATTATTTATGCTATTTTTAATTGCGTCACCTAAGATTTGTCCCCAATTAGTAGCATTATTAGTGTTCATATTTGTAGCATAGCTATTGCGGTTATTTATCATCTCCCGCTTATGTTTGCTAACTCTACGCCGCCGTTTTCCCAGAAGCCCTACCATTATATTTGATGAATACACGGAGCCTGCTAATAAATATCCCAATTCCGGAGATGACATCATTCCTACCCCAACTGCTCCAAGGATAAACAGTGGGCTGGAGTTGTTGGTGAATGACATCAAGTGCTCTGCTTCATCTAATTCTAGTGAACCTTCCTCATAAAGGCGTTTAGTCATTAATGCTCCAATTGGAAAACCTGAAGAAAAGCCCATGAGGATTACCGTAGCGGCGCAGCCGGGCAGATTGAAAACTCTTCTAATTAATGGTTCGATGGCAGAGCCAATTAGCTTAATTGCTCCTGAGCTTATTAATAGGTCGCTGACTATGAAGAAAGGAAGCAAGGCAGGAACTAATATGCTATACCAGAGAGTAAAGCCGGTATTAGCTGAGTTAACCGTTTCATTAGGATTTATGATCATAAAGAAGGCAAGAATTATAAGTATTACAATAATTAGTTTATTTCTGATATTCATAGCAAATCCTTAATAAAATAATGATAATTTATATGTTAAGAGTAAAAATTTAGAAGCAATATATTGAAGGATTGCAAGTGATAGAAAGGAGAAGCCATGTCAAATAGGCCGAAAGTGGGATTAGTGTTAGGCTCAGGAAGCGCGCGAGGATTGGCCCATATAGGTGTATTGCAGGTTTTGGAAGAGCACGCTATTCCAATTGATATGATAGTCGGCTGTAGTATGGGTGCCATGGTCGGTGGTGCTTATGCTTGTGGTTCTGATCTAAAAATGTTGGGAAAACTAATAGACAATATTGATAACAGAATTTTCTTAGATTTTACGGTTCCGCGCTTGGGTTTCATGTCAGGAAATAGAATTAAACAATTGATTGATCTCTTAACCCATAAAAAACAGTTTTCCGATACTTTGATACCCTTATATGTTATGGCGACAGATTTACTATCCGGTCAAAGTATTGTAATGAACAAAGGGAATATTGCTGACGCTGTTCGGGCGAGTATCTCGATTCCAGGAATATTTCATCCGGTTAAAATGGATAATATGATACTGGTAGACGGAGCTGTCAGCGATCGGCTTCCAATAAGTGTTGCTCAAGAAGTAGGTGCTGAGATCGTAATCGCAGTTGAGGTTAATTATACTCATAATAAAGATGTTATTATCAATAACACATTCGATGTGATATTAACCTCACTGGATATTATCCAGAAGTATCAATACAACATGATTGAATCTAGTGCTGATATTTTAATAAAACCGATAGTCGGACACTTTTCTCCTCGTGATTTCGAACTATCCCAACAATTAATTGAATTAGGCAGAGAAGCAGCCCTAGCAGTTGTGGAAGAAATAAAAGAAAAAATTGCTGCCTATAACAAGAACTTATAAGTTTTATAAACCAACGAAAGGAGGCATGGCAAAATCACGACCGCCATGTCTGTTTTCTTTTTTGGGTGCCATCAGGGCATAAAAATCGCTCGCCATAATGTCATAATTCAACATTTTTGCTGCCAGCGTCTTTTGTTTTACTAAAGCAGCTATATCCTTTCCCCGACTTAAAATTGGTACTTTCGCGTTGTTTTTCATCATTTGCAGGATTTTTCGACCTTTTGCCGAAAAAGCTAAAACATGTAAGTACAATGGACCATGGGAATAAAAATCATAGGCAGTGTCTTTATCAAAAGAAAAAAGGGTATGAATAAGAATTCGATTGATTTTGGTCATGTTATATCGTTTGTTTTTGATAGCATGCTTTAGGGAAGTGAGATCACAGCATTTATTGGCTGCTTCTAGGATGCGATATTCCAAGCCTTCATTGACCTCGGATATTTCTCTTAAGCTGCGGTCAGAGATAGTGCGCAGCTTGTATAAAAGGGCGAACTCTAAAGCAGAAGAGTAGACGGGAGCTCTGCCCATTGACATCTCATTGATTATTACTTCATGACTTGAAGGGGGGATGGAATCGATAACCGACTTTAAGGTTGCATCTTTTTTTATGTGTTGGCGAATGGCATTAGCACTTGAATAGAATTCGAGCTCATTACTATGATAAGCAGAGCCGATGCGGGCTATGGTTAAGGGAATAATGTCTAGCTTTAGTTCTTTAATAACCCGTAGGTATTCAATGGCAAGTATATTGTTGGGTTCAGATATAGTGGCAGACCCAGGTGCGTTTGGCAGATCATGGATTTCTCGTAAAGCCAATTCACGAGCCCTAGGAAAGCTGTTACCCATGTCTAGATAGTGCTGAATACTTTTTTTGAGATCAGCAGATTCATTTTCAAGGAGACATGCAATTTGGTCTAATTCCTCGATGCGGCCATGCTCGCTGCCAAATAATAAATGGGTTACAACCCCGGTGCGTTGCAGTAATTCGAGAGAGCCACGAGCAAAATAATAGGCACTTCTCGTAGCAAAACCAAATGGAATCTCGATAACCAGATCAACTCCAGCCATAACGGCCATCTTGGCGCGAGACCATTTATCGCATATAGATGGTAAACCTCGCTGCACGAAATTGCCACTCATGACACAGACGATTGTAGCTTCTGGGTGCATGGCAAGTGAACTTTGGAGGAGGTGAAGGTGGCCATTATGAAATGGATTAAACTCTGCAATTATCCCGATTATGGTCATTTAGCCCTCCAATTTGCACAATTACATTAAATTGTATCATAATAAATTTGATTGTGCTAAAATTATCAATATGTAAATCTGAAACGTAATAACTAGGAGGTCTTTAGATGGATTTAATACAAGAAATTAAAGAAAAGGCAGCTAAACATACTAGAACTATAGTTCTTCCAGAAGGAACTGAAGAACGCACTCTGCAGGCCATTAAGCCAATAGTTCAAGAGAAAGTCGCTGTCCCTATTCTACTTGGTGATGAGAGCGAGATCAAAGCCAAGGCCGGCAAAATTGGAGCCGATATTTCGGGAGCTCAGATCATTAACCCGGTTAAGTCTGAATATTTCGATGATTTCGTACAAGCTTTTTATGAAATGCGTAAATCAAAAGGGGTTACACTTGACTCAGCAAAACAAACCATGGCGGATCCACTATATTTCGGATCGATGATGGTCAAGTTTGATAAAGCTTATGGAAAGGTAGCCGGAGCTCTTAATACTACCGGAAATGTTTTGCGGCCGGCATTACAAATAATCAAAACTGCTCCTGGAATCCCAGCGGTATCAGGAGCATTTATTATGATCGTACCTAATTGCCAATTTGGCGATGCCGGTATTTTTATTTTCGCCGATTGTGCAGTAACCATTGATCCAACCGCTGAAGAATTAGCCGCTTTTGCCGCTGCATCTTCTAAAACTGCTCAAGATCTATGTGGCATGAAAGATCCCAAAGTCGGTATGTTGTCTTTTTCAACCAAAGGCAGCGGCAGTCATGCTATGGCTGACAAAGTTATTGAAGCTACAAGAATTGCCAAAGAAAAGTATCCTGATATTAAAGTTGAGGGTGAATTGCAATTAGATGCGGCAATAGTCCCAAGTGTAGGATCCTCGAAAGCTCCTGACAGTCCAATTGCTGGAAAATGCAATATTCTGATTTTCCCAGATATTAATTCCGGAAACATTGGTTACAAATTAGTGCAGAGACTGGCAAAAGCAGAAGCTGTAGGACCTACTTTGCAAGGAATGGCTAAGCCGGTAAATGACCTTTCTAGAGGTTGCAGTGTTGAGGACATAGTTAATGTAGTAGCTATGACTGCACTTAGTTCTTAATATAAACATAATAAAGTATAGGAAAAATGAGGAGGAATAATTAATAATGAAGGTATTAGTTGTTAACTGTGGTAGCTCTTCCATTAAGTATCAAGTAGTTAATATGCTTGATGAATCAATAATTGCTGTTGGTTTAGTTGATCGTGTTGGAATTCCAGGAAGCACATTGGAACATAAGCCTGAAGGCAAAGACAAAGTATTAATCAAGCAAGATTTACCTGATCATACTGCTGGCATGATGCTGGTTCTGGATGTGCTGGTTAATCAGGAATACGGATGCTTAAAGAGTATGGATGAAATTGGTGCAGTTGGCCATCGTACTGTTTATGGCGGCGAAAAGTTTGCCAGTTCAGTAGTAATTAATGATGAAGTTATTAAAGCGATCAGAGATGGTTTTGATGTAGCTCCCTTGCACAACCCTCCAAACTTAATGGGTATTGAAGCATGTATGAAACTAATGCCCAATGTAAAACATATAGGCGTTTTTGATACTGCTTTCCATCAGAGCATGAAACCGGTTAATTTCATGTATGCGCTTCCATACGATGTATATGATAAGTATAGAGTCCGTCGTTACGGATATCATGGCACCTCACACTATTATGTTTCTCATCAGGCAGCAGAAATGCTCGGCAAGCCTTACGAAGAATGTAAGATCATTACTCTTCATCTTGGAAATGGTGCTAGTATGGCAGCTATTAAAGATGGCAGAGTTATCGATACCACTATGGGATTCACCCCAATTGAAGGCCTTGTCATGGGAACCAGATGCGGAGATATCGACCCTGGTATCATTTTCTATTTGATGGAAAAACTCAACATGAATGCTTCCGAAGCCAACAATTACTTTAATAAAAAATCCGGTATGTTGGGACTATCTGGAGTATCAAATGATTTACGCGATATTGAAGCAGCAGCCAAAGAAGGAAATGAACAAGCTCAATTAGCACTTGATGTTTATTATAATAAGATTAAGGGATATATTGGCAACTACATTGCTAAACTAAATGGGGTTGATTGCTTAGTATTCACGGCTGGAGTTGGCGAGAATGGCATTGATATTCGTAAGAATATTTGTGATAATCTTGATTATCTAGGGATTTCATTAGATCCGGTCAAGAATGATGTAAGAGGAAAAGCAGTAGATCTTTCAACTGACGGCTCGAAAGTTCGCATTTTCTTAATTCCAACCAATGAAGAACTAGTTATTGCCCGCGATACTTATAATCTGGCAAAATAGTATTTTATTGATTTTTAATGTCTCCATTTTTTATGGAGACATTAAATCTATTAAAGAAACCAAGAGTAAGATATGGTCAAGTTGACAGCAGAGCTTTTGCGGTCTATAATTATTCTGTTATTTTGAGGTGAGAAAAATTGTTTATGGATTTGAGTCAGATTAAATCTGGAATTAAAAATAAGCAGTCTTTTTTATTCAAGACGGATAAATTAGCAAACTTGTTCAGCTCTGACAAAAATGGCCGTATAATAGAAGCGGTTGATGTTCACTTAGATGCCGTTGGCCAAATTGAAGTAATCAGTGTGCAGGCTAGAATTGAAGCAGTATTAGAACTAAACTGTTCCAGATGCCTAAATCCGTTTAATTATCCGATTAACAAGAGTTTTAGTTTCCGAGTGAGCGAAGAAAGCTTAAACGAACAGAGCGACTTGGATATAGTGGAATTCGGGGATGGAATCATCGATGTTGAGCCCCTTATTATGGAAGCAGTTCTGTTTGAAATACCATTAATACCATTATGTAAACCAGATTGTTTGGGGATTTGTATTAGATGTGGAGTTAATAAGAATGAAAAGCAGTGCTCATGCTTAGATAAGGAAATTGACCCTCGATGGGAGAACTTGAAGCAACTATTATAATTAGGAGGTTATCATATGGGAGTACCGAAAAGAAGACAATCACATTCAAAAAAGAACAAACGGAGATCAGAATGGCTGAAATTAGAAATGCCTGGACTAGTAGATTGTCCACAATGCCATGAACTAAAAATGCCGCACCGTGCTTGTTTGAATTGTGGTTTTTATAAAAGCAAAAGTGTTATTTAATGTGGTTTTTAATGAAAAAAGAAGTAAGGTAAGTAGTCTAATCGACTTCTAGCTTACTTCTTTTTTTAAGGGGGAAATAATCATGAAAATTGCAGTAGATATAATGGGAAGCGATTTAGGCCCGGCAGAGATAATTGCTGGAGCCATTAAGTGGAGTAATGATCAAAAGAAGAATATTATTTTAGTCGGATCATCAGATATTATTACTGAAGAATTATCCCATTTAGATTATAATAATACATTGGTTGAGGTTGCTGCTGCTACTGAGGTGATAGAAATGGATGAATCACCGGTAAGTGCAATCAGAAAAAAGAAGGATTCTTCTTTAGTTATTGCAACGGCAATGGTAAAAGAAAAGAAAGCTGATGCCATGTTATCATGCGGAAACACTGGCGCACAAATGGCGGCGGCTCTCTTCGTGCTAGGCCGTTTGCCGGGAGTTGAGAGACCGCCGCTGCCAATTCCACTGCCCAACTTAAAAGGAAAGATCACACTAATGCTTGACGGCGGTGCAAATGTAGATTGTAGTCCGAAACAACTTTTGTGTTTTGCTCAATTAGGCAGTGTATATAGTCAACAAGTACTTGGTAATCTTAAACCCCAAATAGCCATTCTGAATAATGGCTCAGAAGCTAACAAAGGCAACAATTTATCCATCAACACGTATCAACTTCTCGCAGAGCAAAAAAATCTTAATTTTACCGGATTTATTGAAGGCCGTGAAGTCTTAATGGGGAAAAGTGATGTGATTGTATGTGATGGTTTTGTAGGAAATATTGTACTTAAATCTCTTGAAGGAATGGCCCTATTAATTGCGAAAGCAATAATGGAGAGCGGAGGCAAGATTCCAGATTTGATTAGTAATTTGGATTACCGCAAAATCGGAGGAGTACCTCTTCTAGGGGTTGAGGGCATAACAATAGTATGTCATGGAAGTTCGAATAAAGAAGCGGTTTACAGTGGTTTACAAGCAGCATGCAATTGTGTTGAAAATGATATAATATTTAAACAAAAGCAGTCATTAGAATCGTAGTGGGGCTGCATACGAAAATTATTAAATAGTTCATCTAAGGAGACTCGAAGATGACTAATCAAAAGAAAGAGCCTTTGGCGTTTCTTGAAGACAATAATTTGGGTTTTAATAATGCTGAATTGATAGTTACGGCCTTGACTCATCCATCGTATCACCAAGAAAAGAATACGGAAGCTAATAACCAGCGCTTAGAATTTTTGGGAGATGCTGTGCTCAACTTAATCGTAGCAGAGAATATTTACAAGAATTATTCCGATAAAGATGAAGGTGAACTAACTAAAATTCGTGCTCGAGTAGTATGTGAAAGTTCACTGGTTAAAGTTGCGGAAAAATTTAATCTAGGTAACTATTTGCTCCTTGGCAGAGGCGAGGAAATGTCCGGGGGGAGAAAGCGCAAATCAATTCTTGCCGATACGGTTGAAGCTATTATTGGCGCCCTATATTTGGATCAAGGCATCGATTTCACCACGAACTTTGTCATGAAATACCTGGATGATGTTATTCGCAAAACTGCCGATGGTGATTATTACGACTACAAATCAAGGCTGCAAGAAATAGTGCAGGCATGGGATAAGGAAAATGTTCATTACGAATTATTAGAAGAACACGGACCGGCTCATGCTAAGACTTTCGTTATGGGAGTTTACTACAAAGGCAAGTGGCTGGCTTCTGGAAATGGACGAACTAAGAAAGAAGCAGAACAGAGGGCTGCGCAAACTGCACTAAAAGACAGAATGTTTATTGAGGGTTCAGCAGAGGTATGAGTGAGTGAAACAACATATTAATATACCCATTTTTATACCCCATTTGGGGTGTATGAATCAATGTGTGTTCTGCAATCAGAAGAAAATCAGTTCCATTGCCGATATACCCGATGATAAGCAGATAAAAAACAAAGTCCAAGAATACCTGACTGGACTAAGCAATCGAGACTGTGAAGTTGAGATTGCTTTTTTTGGAGGAAGTTTTACTGCACTTGCTGAAAGTAAGCAGCAGTATTTTTTGGATGCCGTCCAGGAGTACTTATCGAATTCCAGAGTAACAGGTATAAGGATTTCGACCCGTCCGGATTGCATAAGCGAAGAAAATTTACAATTCTTAAAGGAAAAAGGTGTTAGTACGATCGAGCTTGGGGTCCAAAGCTTAGATGAAGAGGTACTGCTTCATTCTGGAAGAGGTTACCAATACCATCAAGTGGAGAATGCCTGTCACTTGATTAAAGCTCAGGGTATGCAATTGGGAATTCAGCTCATGATAGGCTTACCTTGCGATAACCGGGAAAAATGTTTGTTGACGGCAAAAAAGGTGGTAAGCTTTAAACCTGATATGGTTCGTATTTATCCTACGCTAGTCATTAAAGGAACCGAACTTGAGGTATGGTATGAAAAAGGGGAATATAAAGAGTTGAGTTTAGAAGAAGCAGTAGAAACCTGTAAGGAAATGGCGATGATTTTCCAGCAAGAAAACATCAATATTATTCGAATGGGAATTCAACCAAGCGAAGAATTGCAGCAAGGCGATACTGTTATAGCCGGCCCCTACCATTCGGCATTCGGAGAATTGGTTGAGCAGGCAGTTTTTAAGGGCA
This sequence comes from Syntrophomonadaceae bacterium, assembly GCA_031553935.1. GTDB lineage: Bacteria > Bacillota > Syntrophomonadia > Syntrophomonadales > Syntrophomonadaceae > JAISDD01. The sequence goes on along the minus strand of JAVBKS010000064.1, from coordinate 6,537 downwards.
AAGCTGCAGCTAAGATTAATGTAATTCTAGGTAACAATAGCAATTGTAAATTGCTTACTATTTGGGTCAATAGCAAGGACGTATCAAAAATGATAGGCTATCGACGCACAAATATCAGAGAGCTTTGTCGGGAATATCAATTAGATGAGTTGATCGTAAAAACGAATCCTAATATATTGAAAAACGAGATAATAGTCGAAATATAATAGGAAATTGCTATAGATATATTCGTTCTTTTGCAGGTTTTATTAGCAAATTGTCAAATATTACTTACTAATAGCCTGATTTACATACATTAAGAGGAGATAGAATTGTATTTAAAGAGTCTTTACATAAAGGGTTTCAAAACCTTTGCCGACCAAACCAATATTTCTTTTCACTCCGGGATTAACATCGTGGTGGGTCCTAATGGCTGTGGGAAAAGCAATCTCATAGACGCGATTAGATGGGCTCTTGGCGAAGGGAATATTAGGCATCTGCGCGGCAATAAGAGTGAGGACATAATTTTTTGTGGTACTGACAATAAGCGCGCGCTTAGCATGGCTAGCGTTGAGCTTGTTATTGATAATAGTGATTATTCTTTGCCAATCGAGAGCAGCGAATTATCTATCAGCCGCAAGACTTTTCGCACTGGCGAAAGCGAATTTCAATTAAATAAGTCCGCGGTTAGGCTAAAGGATATAGTGGCGCTGCTTTCGGGAACAGGAATAGGCAAAAAGGGCTTTTCGATTATTGGTCAAGGTGAACTTGAACAAGTTCTGAGTGGACAGCCATTAGAAAGAAGAATGATATTAGAGGAAGCTTCGGGAGTAATAAAGTACCGTCAGCAAAGGGATGAAGTAGCTGGCCGCATTTTAAACACAGCGAACCATTTGCTGCGCATCGGTGATCTCTTAATTGAGATTGGCAATCGCCAGGATGAACTTAAGTTTAAGGCGGAGAAAGCAGAGCAGTTTTTACAAACGAGAAATGAGCTAAAAGAAATCGAAAAATCAGTCTTTCTCGGGGAATTTTTTCAACTAGATCAGGGTTTAACAAATCTCAGAAAAGAAGCTTTGGACAGACAAAGTGCAATAAAAGAATTAACTAAGGATATCGATTTAAAAAGCGAAAAAATCCAGGAAAGCGAAAGTGAGCTTGCCCAATTAGCTCAAGCAATCAGAGACAAGCAACATAATGTCAGCACCATAGATAAGGAAGCTGCAGCTCTAGAGTCAGAAATAATGCTGCTGCAGGAAAGAATTAAGAACAATAATGAAAGATTGCAGCAAGCGAAAGTAGATCATGATAAATATCAGAGTCTAATTGAAGACTTTGATAATGACATAAACTTTAAAACTGATGATTGCACGAATGAAAAAATCCTGCTGGACAATAAAGTTAAAGAACATGAGCGCCTTCAAAAACATGTTAATGAAAGCGAATTGTTTTTGCAGAGTATTGTCAATGAATTTGAGGAAAGCAAGAACCATTTGTTCAAAGCTGTGCAAAAAGAAACGGCACTGCATAATGAATTGCATACCTGCGAAAAATATTTACAGAGTCTTTCAGACAAAGAAGAAAAACTAAAGTATAATCTTCAAGAGAATCAGAATTACATTGATTATGAGCATGAAAGCATCAATGAAAAACAGGCTGAACGCCAAGAAATACTGGCTAAAGCCGAAGTCTTAATAAATGATTTGAACAGAATAGAAGCTGAACACCTAGAAAATGATGCTCTAAGGCAACAGATCGTAAATGAGGTCCGCTTGCTTAATGAGGAGCTGATTAAACTCAATAATCGCCTGCAAAACTTAGTTTACCAAGAAAAAGAGATGTCAGGTTATTCAAATGGAGTGAAACAAATTATTAATGCTGCTGCAAGCCGTGAATTGTTTGGAATTCTTGGAATCGTCGGAGAATTAATCAAAATACCTTCCGGTTTGGAGATAGCAATAGATACTGCCATAGGCAGAAGTTACGAGAACATAATTGTTGATTGTGAGCAGAGTGCCCAAGAGGCGATAACATGGCTTAAAGTCAAAAAATCAGGCAGACTAACATTTCTCCCCCTTGACCTAATGCGCAACCAATTGATTCCGAAATCAGTGAGCGATCAAGTCCGTCAAATGCCGGGATATATTGGTTTCGGCAGCGAGATGGTTACTTATGATGAGCGCTATGCAGAAGCCTTTTATTATTTGTTGGGGAGAGTTCTTATTATCGACAATATGTCTAACGCGTTTCAAATTTTCAGGCGAATCAAGTACCCGTGGCGCCTGGTAACTCTAGACGGTGAAATCATAAATAATAGTGGAGCTATCAGTGGAGGCGTTAAGAATGAGCGCTACCAGAGTCCACTTTTGAGAAAGGGCGAACAAAGCAGGCTGGAAAAAGAAATTATTGAATTAGCAGCAAAACTTGAGGACCGGCAAAATCGACACAAGGAATTAGAGGAAACAATAAATGAATTGGCAAAAAAGATTAAAGAAATAAAGAATACTCATTTGGAGCAATCTTATAAAGCTGAGATTATTGGCAAGGAAATAGCGCGTTTACAAACTGAGCTAAACCGAAAACGTGATGAAATTGCCCTATTTGGCAAAGAACTTACATTAATAAACAGCGAAAAGAAGGAATGGAGCCAGCAAATACAAAATATTCTCCAAACTAGCCAACTATTACATAATGAAAACCAAATACTAACAGAGAAATTAGAAACAGAAAAAGAAAAAATTGAGATCAACAAAAGAGATTTGCTTTTAAGTAAAGAGCGCATAAATTCAAGCCAGGAACAAATAAAAATGAAACGTAAAGAACTACAAGTTATGGAGAATAATCTGGAACAGTTTCTACAGATTAAGAGTTCGTATAAGCGTTCATTAAGTGAGGCATCAGCACTAAAAAATAAGCTCGAAAATGAACTGGAGTGTGATTACACCCAAATAGATACACGAAAGAATAAAGCTGTAGACAAGCTGAAAGAGGCAGAAGTTTTAAAAATTGAACTTGAATCACAGCTGGCTCTAGAAAATAGTTTGCGAGATATTATTACCAAAGAGCATAATGAGCTCTTACCTTTAAAAAATAAACTCATAATCATAGAAGAAGAACTCAGACGCAAAGAGTATAATCTCTACAGCAAAGAAACTGATCTGCGAGCTTTAGAGAGCAAATGGTGGGAAATGTTTTCAGAAGCGCCACCAATAGATAGGAAAATGGGCAGCAGTTTAGGGCCACTATCCAAACTGAAAGAAGAGCGGGAAAACTTTCGGGAAAAACTTGAGAGAATCGGACCGGTTGATGTGGAATCCATAGATGAATATCAAAAGATTAGAGAGAGGTATTCGTTTTTGGAAAGCCAATACAAGGACTTAGATGAGGCGCGTACTTCTTTGCAAGACCTGCTGCAAGAAACAGAGAAACTTATGGACAAAGAGTATCGAGAGTTTTTTGAGTTAGCCAATAACAGTTTTAGACAAACCTGTGCTGAGATATTTGGCGGCGCCGAAGGATCATTGCGTCATGAAAGTGAAAAGCCACTTCTTGAAGCCGGGCTTTATTTGGATTTAAAACTTCCGGGCAAGCGCACCCAGACACTGAATCTATTATCAGGCGGAGAAAAAGCTCTGACCTGCATAGCCTTTATTTTCTCATTAATGAGATTGAAACCGGTACCATTTTGCATATTAGATGAAATTGATGCTGCCCTAGATGAAAGCAATTTGCGAAGATTCACAGGTTTCATTGAGAAATTGGCGCATGAAATCCAATTCATAATAATTACCCATCGTCAAGCCAGCATTGAGGCCGGGCACTATATCTACGGTGTTACTATGCCCGAAAAAGGAATTTCATCAATACTCTCACTGCGATTGCCGGAAGACGAAGGGTTAGCTGTTTAACAAAGGAGTGTAATAGTGAGTATATTCGATAGATTTAGAAAAAAAAAGCCGGAAAAAGCAGATGTAGAAATAAATGAGAATGTAGCTGAAAGCGAGATAGAAACGCCGGTCGAGGTGGAGGATACTTCCCTTGATCAAGAGAGTATTATTGAAAAAGTTGATATAGCCAGAATAGAGCTGGTAGTTGAGAGCGAAATTGAAGCTGAGGTTGAAGTTGAGACGGAGGCTCAAGCTGAGAAGGAAGTTGAAGCGGAAGAGGAAAAAAAAGAGCCGGTTTTAAGCTTATTCAAGCGCATGAAAAATAGCTTGTCGAAAACCCGCGAGAATATTACCGGGAAGATCGAGGATTTAGTCAAAAAGTATAAAGCTATTGATGAAGACTTTTGGGAAGAAATTGAAGAGATACTCATTCAAGCTGATTGCGGCGTAAATGTCTCCCTGGAGTTAGTCGAACGTATGCGCAAGCGAGCCAATGATAATAAGCTAAAGGATACTTCCGAGATTATTCGGCTTCTCCAAGATGAAGTAATCGATATCTTAGGCGGTGAGACTAAGCCCGTAAATTTAGATACAAGTCAGCCTACCATTATAATGGTTGTTGGAGTAAATGGAGTTGGAAAAACAACTTCAATAGCAAAACTTGCTCATCGATATAAGCAAGAAGGCCGAAAGGTTATGCTGGTAGCAGGGGATACATTCCGGGCTGCGGCCATAGATCAGCTTCAAATATGGGCTGACCGGGTTGGAGTGGATATGATCAAGCATCAAGAAGGATCGGATCCCGGGGCGGTAGTTTTTGATGCCTTGAGTGCGCTCGGCCCCAGAAAAATTGATGTTATGATAATAGATACTGCCGGACGTCTGCAGAACAAAACCAATCTTATGAATGAAATCGGCAAGGTAAGAAAAATTATTGATAGAGAAAGACCGGGTGCTCCGCAAGAAGTATTGTTAGTACTTGATGCTACCACAGGTCAGAATGCTATTAGTCAAGCTAAAGTATTCTCAGAAGTTACCGGAGTGACCGGAATAATTCTGACCAAATTAGATGGCACTGCCAAAGGTGGTATAGTTATAGCCCTGGCAGGTGAACTAAGCATTCCTGTTAAACTTGTGGGAATTGGTGAAACCTTAGATGACTTGCGCGACTTTTCGCCTGAAGTTTTTGCCCAAGCCTTATGTCAAAATGGAGATGATTAATGCTTAGCAGAGCTTCGTTGCATAGAATAACCCCGATAATCATGCATATTCATATTGCACGGTCATCGGGGTTACACAAAAAATCTCTTTCCCATTATATTCACTTTTCTGAATAGCCTTCCAAAGTCCAAGCATGGTACCAAACAACTGACTCTAATATTATAGCCTCCGCCCATACTTTGATGCTTATTCTAGGCACATGTTAATGTAACTTTTTTCCTATTGAGGGAATAACATGTAAGGTCAGTCTGACAAAACCATTATAGGGGGTGAAAAGAATGGCATGTTCAAAATGTCATGCTTGTAAAAACAGCTGGCACCGCTGTGATTGCTGCTGCGAACGGAAGCGTCGTCCTAGAATACAGCGTCATGTTCATGAATTTCTTGGTACTACAGAACTCGCTGAAGAAAATGAAGACAGGCATGATCATCGTTTCGCTGGCATAACTGATGAAGCCATACTAATAAATGATGGTCATCATATTCATAGAATCGAAGCCAAAACCGACTTTTTCGGCCACTACCATCGGATAGTTGTAAGAACTTCAATAGAGATCCCCGTGGGCGAGGGTAAGCATATTCATTTTGTTGAAGGAACCAGCAGCTTTGTTGACGGGCATGATCACGATTTCCAATTCGCGACTTTGATTGAAGACCCAACATCTTTGGTAATTTAATGGTTTCCGTGCAGATCAAAGTCAATGGAATCGTTCAAGGGAGGTGAGAAAATGTCAGAAAATACTGATGTTCAAATAGAACAATTGATCCAATTTCATGTCCATGAAGTTATTGGCAGCACTTTATACGCAGAAGAGGGTGAAGACAGGCATAACCATCGCTTTGCTCTAGTTAGCAGTCAAGCAATAATTTTGCCCGATGGCCATCATGTTCATCTGGTTTCTGGTGATACTGATTTCTATGAAGATCACTTTCATCCTTTCAGCGGCCAAAGCTCTATTGAAATAATTGTGGGCGAAGGCAAGCATGTTCACTTCGCATTAGCAGAAACTTTTGAAGTAGATAATCATGCGCATTTATTCCAATTCGCTGCTTTAATTAACAGCCCTTTGACCCAGGAAGTTCCAGTTTAGCTTTAACTATCTTGCCTCATATGAGTCTTATGATCCATATGGGGCAAAGAGTATTATGAATAAAGATTATTTAGTAAAACAAATCGTTTTATGGTTAATTCAATAAAGCGTCCCCTTGACAGGTTACAAGCATTTAATTTCAAAACGCTAAAGTATTAGGGGAACGAATAATCCTTCCGGTCCCCCTACGCCGGAGCATCTGAAAAACGCTATTACTATTACCAAACGAAAGCCGAGCACGAAGAGGGCGCTTGTTTGAGACGCAGGCGAGTTTAGCGCCCCAAAAGGTGCGCAGGCCGAGTTTCGGTAAATGTTTAGGGTTTTCATTGCGCAGGCAGTTTTCTTTGGTTCCTTTCTTT
>JAVBKS010000060.1:0-39782 GCA_031553935.1 Syntrophomonadaceae bacterium | reverse complement strand
GAAGGAATATGAGCTGGCGCTCATGTGGCTTTCCGACTGCGGACTGATTCATAAAATCAGCCGCGTCAACAAGCCCCATTTGCCGCTGAAAGCCTATGAGGACATGAAGGCGTTCAAGATATACATGCTCGATGTTGGCCTGCTATCCTGCGTCACGGAGCTGGAAGCGATGACTTTGCTGAAGGGCAATACCATCTTCACCGAATTCAAGGGCGCTCTGACCGAACAATATGTCTGTCAGCAGCTGAAAACGATGAAAAACCTTCCGGTGTATTACTGGACAAATGATGCGGGCAATTCAGAAATTGATTTTGTTGTGCAACAGGCGGGGCAGGTCATCCCAATCGAGGTCAAGGCGGAAACCAATTTGCAGGCCAAAAGCCTCAAGGTTTATCGAGAAAAGTTCGAGCCGGAGATGTGCATCCGCACTAGTATGGCGGAGTATAAGGACGAGGACTGGCTTATGAATTTGCCGCTGTGGGCGGTGGAGACGGTTGGAATAACTGGCTCGGACTACCAATAGCACAAATATCAATGCTGTGATTATGATTATTGTAACATTATAGTTTGTATTCATTGCTTGCTTTATGGAGCCCAATCACATGGACTTGTTGAGTTGTAATATGATAAGGTCATAATAATTTAACCGATATTCAACAGTAGACTTTGGTTAGCAGGGCAAGAAATTAGTGCCCGCACCCACGCTCAACAATCCGAAACCCCATATATGGGATTTATTATATCATATTCAATGTAGCATTTTTCTAAGTTGATGATGTACTTGTTATAGAACTAGGGATAATACCTGGCAGATCCACAACACACCAACCATTGTCAATATTGCTTTTAAAGGGATTGTTTTTAACTTCCTACTATGTTTTAATTATTAGAAAAATGCGCCTTAAGGAGAAGCAGATGCAAACTGTACATGATTTTTTGAAACAGGCTGAGACCTATTATATTGCGACCATCGAGAATAACCAGCCTCGAGTTCGCCCATTCGGCACAATTAATCTCTTTCAGAATAAACTGTATTTTTTGACCGGCAAAAGCAAGCTTATATCTAAGCAGCTAAGCGTTAATCCTAGAATAGAAATATGCGCTTTATTAGGTGAATCGTGGCTGCGCTTAGAAGCAACAGCCGTATTGGATGAATCGACTGAAGCTCAAGCCAGCATGCTTGATGCATATCCGATGTTAAAAGAAATGTATACTCCCGGCGACTCCAACACCGCAGTATATTACTTGACCGCTGCTAGTGCAGCGATTTTCACTTTCTCCGGAGAACCAACTGTAATAAAGTTTTAATTCAAAGGATAAAATATTTAGGAGTATTTCATAGCAAGACTAATTAGATATGATTGAATTGACAGGAAAATATAATACAGCGAGAGTATTCACCGATTGTCTTGAGAGTACAGCCACTCAGCAGATCATTAATCTGCTCAACCAAGAATTCGTTGCCGGCAGCAAAATTCGGATTATGCCCGATACCCATGCGGGAGTCGGATGCACGATCGGTACCACCATGACCATTAAGGATAAAATTGTACCCAATCTGGTGGGAGTCGATATCGGATGTGGAATGGAAACTTCAATCTTAGCAGAACAAAGGCTGGAACTGCAAAAGTTAGACAAAACTATTCATGCTCTAATTCCAGCTGGATACAATGTTCGCAAAACGCCGCATCATTTATTGTCAGAAGTAAACCTAAACTCGCTTGTATGCCTTAAGCATATCAATATTAATCGAGCGCAATTAAGCCTAGGAACCTTGGGAGGAGGCAATCATTTTATCGAACTCGACCAAGATGAAGATGAAAGGCTTTACTTGGTTGTCCATTCCGGCAGTCGCCATCTAGGCAAGCAGGTTGCCGAATACTATCAACACTCCGCGGCAAAAGAACTCCATAAAAAGAAACAGGATATCAATGCTGTTATTGACTCTCTTAAGAGCCAAGGACGCGAAAGAGAGATAGAAAGTTATTTAAAACAACTCCCTATTCAAAAAGTTGACCAAAATTTAGCCTTTCTAGAGGGTCCTCTTTTTTCCGACTACCTTCATGACATGAGTATTGTCCAAAAATATGCTGATTTGAATCGTCAGGCGATTGTAAGGGAGATTCTTGGTGCCCTAAAAGTAAAGCCTGTCGATAGCTTCACCACGATACATAATTACATAGATACTAAGGAAATGATCTTGCGCAAAGGGGCAATTGCGGCGCATAACGGTGAGAGAATTCTCATTCCTATGAATATGCGCGATGGCAGCCTAATCTGCGAAGGTTTAGGCAATCCGGACTGGAATTTTTCCGCGCCCCATGGTGCCGGAAGACTGATGAGCCGATCCGCGGCTAAAAAGAGCATTACTCTCAGCCAATTCAAAAGTTCTATGCAGGGAATCTATTCAACCACCATAAACAAGAGCACCTTAGACGAAGCTCCTTTTGCTTATAAGCCTATGGAAGAGATCATTGCAAACATTAAACCTACAGCTAAAATATTAAAAACTTTAAAGCCCCTCTATAATTTCAAAGCAGCTGAATAATACTTTTTTTCCCAAAAATCATTTCAATTAAGTAACAGTATAGCATTTCGAATCAATGGAATACTAAAACTAATTCGCTTTTTTAATCTTGCCTGAACGCGAATTAATAAAGCTATTTTCCCAAGATTTCAGCCTTAATGATGAACACAGCGAATATCAGTAGTGCTCGAGTTGTGTTTTAAGATTTTGGAAAGAAATCAAAGAAAATAGTATTGCCCAACTACAGTATTGGAGGTATTTCATGTTCAGACCATTTGATCAAAAGCCTATGCCACTATTAGACACAGTTATGGATTGGAACACCGTTTATCCCAGAGCTTATTCCAAGCACGACACTGATCCATATACGAAAGTACGCATCATCTTAATGAACGGTATCGAAACTGAAGCTGCAATGTTTAGCCACCAATTTCACCGGCATTGCAATAATAATGACTTGCGCCGAGAGCTGGCCATGCTTCGCAGGGTTGAACAACTGCAGCAAAAGCATATAAACTGGCTCAAGCCATTGGATGAAACTCAGCTAGAGACCACCATCGGATATGAACATGTTGCCGTTGACCTCACTGCTTGGCTGGCACAAAACGAACCTGACCAGTATGTTAAAGAGACTCTTGATTTTGCACTTCTCGAAGATTTTGACCACCTTTACCGCTATGCCAATTTGCTCGATCTTGACGAGAATATCCCTGCTCAGCAGCTGACCAAAAGATATGTAGATATCACCCCAGGGCGTCCAACTATAGCGGAGCACCGCCATCCTCATGACACCGTGCGCTACCATATTGATGCGAAAACCGCCGATATCCGCACCAAATTGAGCACCCTTATTATTACGGCTGGCGAGCAGCAAACCATGAATTTCTACAACAACATCGGCAACACTTATTACAATGATTATGGACGCAAGCTCTACCTTGAAATCGGAATGATCGAGGAAGAACATGTATCCCAGTATGGTTCTTTACTCGATCCTAATTGCACTTGGCTGGAGAGTCTTCTGATGCATGAATATATGGAATGTTATCTATATTATTCATTCTATCAAGATGAAAAGGACGCCAATATTAAGAAAGTCTGGGAAATGCATCTCAATCAGGAGCTGGCCCATTTGCACAAAGCAGCAGATTTGCTTAAGCAATATGAGAATAAAGAGTGGCAGCAGTTTGTACCTGCAGAATTCCCTGCTCTATTGAATTTCCACGATACCAGAGATTATGTGCGCCAGATACTTGTTAGCCAGATTGAACTTGCCGCCTGTAAAGAAAACTTAAAGAACATTAACAGTTTAGAATCTGATCATGGCTATTTTCAGTACCAAAACAAAATCAATCATGATGTGAACGCAGTTGAGAGCCATACTATTATCAACCGTCACAATAAGCAAAAGGGACTGGATTACCGCGATGAATCTAAGCCTAACCCAATCCCAGCATTCGTTGACCGTAAGCAAGATAACACTGAAATTGCGCGCACTAAATCCAAAGTAATGGCAATGGCATAGAATTTTGATTAGCTGGCAGGATAGCAAGCGCTATCCTCCTTTACATATATAATAGACTTCGGAGGAAATAATGACGCAAATAGGACTTGATCTGCACCGTAAAGAAGCTGGGCAGAAAGTCTCGGGTGAAGCTAAGTATACCGATGACTTTACCTCTGCTAACTTTTTGCATGCTCGAATGGCAGTGTCGCCATATCCGCATGCCCGAATCCTAAGCATTTGCACCCAAGAAGCGCTTGCTGTCAAAGGAGTAAAGTTAGTGCTGACCGGCAAGGACCATCAAGCACTTAGCGGTCCTCTAATCTGTGACCGTCCGCTGCTTGCCCAAGATACGGTCAGATATGCAGGTGAGCCGGTTGCACTCGTTGTTGCCCAGGATGAAGCAGCAGCTATAGTTGCCGCAGAAAAAATTCAAGTTAATTATGAGATTCTGCCCGCAGTTTTTGATCCTTATATTTCATTTATGAGCGGATCCCCCATAATTCATACCGGGCTGTCATTATATACTCATACCGTTGATGATGTATATCCGCAAAATAATAGCAATATTTGCAGCCATTATCCTATACGAAAAGGCGATATGACATTTGGCTGGCAAAACAGCGTTTATTTAATTGAACGTGAATATAAGCTCCCTTCGTCCGGCCACATAGCCATGGAACTGCGAACCGCACAGGCCCAAATATTGCATGACGGTACAGTAAATATAACCACGTCTTCGCAATCGCCTTATGAGGTTGTGAAACAGATCTCGGCGTGCTTTGGAATCCCGGCAGGCAAAATCAGAGTCCGGGTTCCATTTGTCGGCGGTGGCTTCGGGGGTAAAGCTCCGGTTATGCTGGAACTTTTAGCATGTTTGGCATCACAGCAGCTTGCCGGGAGAGCTGTTCGCTTAGTTATTACCCGTTCCCAAGACATGATCACACTGCCGAGCCGAATCGGCCTATGGGCAAAGATTAAGCTGGGCACGGACAAAAACGGCTTGATTCAAGCTGCTGATCTGCAGTATATAATTGACAATGGTGCCTATGCTGATATTTCGCCATATATGGCCAAAGCAGTTGCGGTTGACTGCAGCGGACCCTACAATATTGAAAACCTTACCTGTGATGCGTATTCAGTTTACACCAACCGAACTTATGCCACCTCTTTTCGCAGTTATGCTCATGAATCATTAACCTTCTGTTTAGAAAGAGCAATAGACGAATTGGCTTATAAACTGAACATAGATCCTCTCGAGTTGCGCTACATCAATGCTATATGCCCGGGTAATCAGACTCCAACTCAAGTAATATCTTCTTACAGCAATGTGGGAAACCTTAGAGCTTGCATTAACGAACTCAAAACCTTATCTAAATGGAGCAGCGTTCCCAATAAATGTGCTGATCACATTATCCGTGCCCAAGGCTGCGCATGTTTTTGGAAATCTCCAACTCCACCATTAGATGCAGTTTCAGGGGCAATCGTTACAGTAAATTCTGATGGTACATTTAACCTTTCTACCGGAGCTGTAGAAATGGGCAGTGGTGGACAGAGCCTACTCGCCCAAATGTTTGCCGACCGACTGGGAATAACTACCGATCAAGTTCATGTTGATCTGGCAGTCGATACCAGGTTAAACCCAGAACACTATAAAACTGTAGCCAGCTTTACAACCTATATGGCAGGACGCGCAGTCATGCGGGCAGCGGATGACGTCATTGCCCAGATAAAGTTTAATGCTTCTTTGGCTTTTAATTGCGCCCTAGAAGATATCGAAATCGGCGGTGGGTGCGCCTATCTGCGGCAAGAACCTGCCCGCTATTTGCTTTATAAGGACTTGCTTGCCGGTTACAGCACACCTGACAGCGGTTCGGTGGGCGAACCCGTTATCGGCAGCGGCGGTTTTATGCTGAAAGGATTATCAGCCCTCGACCGAAAAACTGGTAAAGGAAAAAGCGCTCCCTCATGGACAGTAGGTGCGCAAATAGTTGAAATTGAGCTTGACACCAGGTATTGTTCATACAAAATTCTAAAGGCAATCACGGTCATGGATATCGGAAAAGTATTAAACTCTGCTGAACAGCAGGGTTTGGTAAAAGGCGGAATGGCCATGGGGCTTAGTATCGCCAGTCGCGAGTCATTTGCTTACGAAAACGGACTATTAAAAACTCCTTCTCTGCGAACTTATAAGCTTATGCACTACGGCCAGCATCCGGAATACAAGGCCTCTTTTATAGAAACCCCTCAGGATGATGCGCCTTACGGCGCTCGTCCCATGTCAGAACACGGTATTATCGGTATTCCAGCTGCGTTAGCTAATGCACTTTCTTCCGCCGCCGGTATTGTGATAGATACTCTGCCGGTCACCCCTGAGCTGCTATGGCAGACCCGCAACGGAGGTATGAAATGATTGGACATAATTTCATTTATTGTCGTCCAGAAAAAGAGCAGGAAGCCGTTGACCTATACATGAGATTTAGGCATGAGGGCAAAATCGCCATGTATTATGCAGGCGGCAGTGAAATAATTACTATGTGCACAGCCGGCAGCATTAAGCCTGATGCTGTGATCGACATCAAGAATATTCCGGCATTAAATATTATGAAAGAAATAGATGGTCGCTTATTTTTTGGTGCCGCTTGCACATTAGATAGTATACGAACGAGCAGACTCTTCCCGCTTCTTGGTGAATGCGGCGGTAGAGTTGCGGATCATACCAATCAATGTCGTATAACAATTGGCGGCAATATCTGCGGCACAATAATATATCGAGAGGCGACGCTGCCCCTGCTGCTTGCGGATGCAGAATTAGAGTTATTCGGATCAAATGGGCGCAGGACTGTCACTATACACGATGTGTTTAACGGTAGAATACGTCTATTTCCAGGAGAATTTATCGTTTCAGTATGTGTTGACAGTGCGATAGCAAAGCTGCCCTATGCCCATATAAAAAGAACTTTTACAGATAAAATTGCCTATCCGGCAGTTACAATTGCAGCAATTCTCATGGATAATACAATAAGAATTGCTCTATCGGGAATTTGCAGCTTTCCTTTCCGCGGCCTTCAAATGGAGAAAGTTTTAAATGAGCGTAGGGTGCCACTCTCGAAACGAATCGAGCACGCATTATCACTCCTACCCGAAACACCCCAGACTGACGCTGAGGGATCCGGGGCTTACCGAGCGCATTTAATGCAGCTGATGTTAACTGAAATCATTACTAGTTTCGAATCAAAGGGGCATTGCCAATAGAAAGGAAAACATGGTAATACATGAGGGTATATCAATCATAAACTTAAATGTCAACGGAGAACAGCACTTCGTCTGTGTACGCCCGGCTGACTTATTAATTGATGTGCTGCGCAATCAGCTAGGACTAACCGCTGCCAAGCCCGGTTGCTTAAACGGCGACTGTGGTACTTGCACTGTTCTCTTAGATGGAAAGCCTGCCAAATCATGCCTGGTACTCGCCGTTGAAGCCGAGAATCGCGAAATACTGACTGTTGAGGGGTTAGATCATAATGCCAGAGTAAAAAGTGCTTTTATTGATGCTCGCGCCTTTCAATGCGGGTATTGTACATCAGGGTTTCTGCTTGTCTGTCATTCATTGCTGCTTAATCAACCGCTGGCTGACGAATATGAAATCGAACGCTGGCTGGAATCAAATCTTTGCCGCTGTACAAGTTATGAAGAAATAGGAAATGCTGTACAAATGCTGCTTAAAGAAAACCGTGGGAATAATTAATTGGGAGGTACGATAATGATGCCTGAAATTACCTCTAGCAAAGCAACACTGTTAACTGCACTCAATATTGGCGCAATCTGGGGAATTATCGAGTCAACCGCCGGCTATTGCTTACACTTAATTCCGATTAGTTTAGGTTTTATAGTTTGGTACCCTATTGCTTATTATTTCCTGATCAAAGCCTATAGGGACAGTGGTACACTACACGCTATTCCACTTACAGCAGCATTTGCTGCCGCCATAAAGCTTATTGATTTGTTGCTTCCAGGACGAATCGACAAAGTGATAAACCCGGCAATCTCGATAGTTTTAGAAGGGCTTGCCGTTTATGCAGTGGTTAGAATCATTCTACATATTAAAACCAGAATTCCTGTAAATAAGAATCTTTCTGTCATCCTAGCCTTCAGCGCAAACAGCCTCTGGAGAATAATGTTCATCATATATCTTGCTTTGCTTGCCCCCCCGTGGATAAAGGATGTTTCTGTTTTAAGCAGTACTGATCTGCTCCTGCGCTTCTTAGTTGTTGATAATATTGTCAGCAGTTTGGTAGCCGGGCTTGGAGTTATTGCTGCCTCTCGTTTCTTCAAAAATTCTTATAAACATTTAACCGCCAAAGATAAGCCTCAGCTTGCGGGAGTTCTGATCATAATTGTCTTACTGGCTGCAGATATCGGACTGCAAATACTGCTCTAGAGGATTATTGCTAAAATAATTAATCCAACTTCATGATTATTTTGCAATGCTTAAGATCCCTTAAGCAATAAGCGTATATTTTGATCGGCACTCAGTATTATACTTGGCAGCCAATTAAATATACGCTTCTACTTTTTCTTTTGGGAAGACTTTTACTAGGTGAATAATCTTTTCATTTAGTCTTCAAATTCACTTAATTCTTGCCAGGCGTCAGCTACCATTTCCCATTCTTCGTCGTCATCGATATCGACTAAGAATTCATTGCCTTCTTCATCGACTAGGACTTTGAAGAAATAGATCTCAATTTCGTCATCTTCGTCTTCGTCTTCCTCATCGGCAAATGGAGCTACTACCCTATAACTCTCATCTTTAATCTCCAATTCAGCTAACAATTCAAATTCATGTTCCAAACCTTCTTCGTCAACCAAAACGATTATCGGCAGCTCATCGTCAAAAAACTCTTCGTTGCTCATTCTTTCACCTCTTTCAACCTATAATTCTTCCTATCTAAATATGACTGCAAAATATATATAGCTGCTACTTTATCGATTACCTTTTTTCTTTTTTTCCTGGATAAATCAGCATCAATAAGCACTCTTTCAGCACTGACAGTAGTTAGCCTTTCATCCCAGCTTGAAACAGGGATTTCTATGCTACCTGCTAAGTCAGCAATGAATTGCTCCATTGATTCCGCCGCTACACCCTTGCTTCCATCCATATTTAAGGGCATTCCAACTACAATCTCTTCAAGATCATCATATTCTTTAAAGATGGACTTAATGTTAGCAATATCTTTTTTTAAGCCCTTACGTTCTAAAACCGAATGTCCTTGAGCCGTCCAGCCCATAGGGTCACTTACTGCTATCCCTATTCGTTTTTCGCCGACATCTAATGCCATTATTCTCATTTAAAGTATCCTAACGAATTACAGGTATTAAAAATACGAATCGATATCACGTAATTAAGAATTCTGCTGCAAAAAGCTGCGCAAGAGATTTTCCAGGATCTCATCGCGATCAATTTTGCCGATAATACTGCGAGCATTATTGTGACTGGTAATATAGGCAGGATCACCTGAAATCATATAACCAATCAACTGGTTTATCGGATTGTAACCCTTTTCTTCCAAAGATCGATAAACCATTTGCAAAACCGCACGCACTTTTTCCTCTCCGTCCTTAACGAGACTAAAGCTTACGGTATTATCTAAATTATTAGACATAGTAACACCTTCTCTCCTTTGAAAGTCTTCGGCAGAACCAGGCTAAATCCTCTTTAGGATAGTAAATTCTCGATAATTCTTTTTGCTTGTTCTAAAGCTTCTGCAATTTTTGTCTGGTCTTTCCCTCCGGCTTGCGCCATATCTGGGCGTCCGCCCCCACCGCCTCCGGTTATTTTGGCAATACTGCTGACTAGTTCACCAGCATGAAGTCCTTTGGCAATTAAGTCTTTGCTTACGAAGCATACTATTGCCACTTTATCATTGATGGGAGCAGCTAAAATCACTACTGCACTCGGGAATTTGTCTTTTATTCTCTCGGCACTTAAGCGCAGACTATTGGCATCGGTTGCACTAACTGCTTCGATCAGCACAGCAGCACCACCTATGTTTTGCGCTGCAGATGTTAGGTCTTGCTGCGCCGCACTATTCATTTTATCTTGAAGTTGTTCGATTTCCTTGTCCTTTTCTTTTAACGCCGCGGTTAAAGCCATTATCCTTTTGGGTACTTCCCGAGGCGTAATTCTTAAAATCCCCGCAGCATTTTTAAGATCCTCTTCGTTCTGATTAACGTAGTCTAGGGCAGCCCTACCGGTAATTGCCTCAATACGTCGAAGCCCTGAACCTATACTGCCTTCAGAAACTATTTTGAAAATTCCAATTTGGCCGGTATTTAATACATGGGTTCCGCCACATAACTCTTTGCTGTATTCGCCAATAATAACGACTCTAACATGCTCTCCGTACTTTTCGCCAAAGAGTGCTTCAGCACCGATTTGCTTGGCATCCTTTAAGCTCATTTCCTTGGTCATTATTGCATAATTATCCCAAATGGCAGCATTGACTCTCTTTTCGATTTCTTCCTGTTCATCTTTGTTCAATGGAGCCAAATGAGCAAAGTCAAAACGTAACCTGCCTGGCTCCACCAGAGATCCTTTTTGCTGCGCATGTGACCCCACCACGGTCTGCAAAGCGCGATGAAGCAAGTGGGTTGCCGTATGGTTGCGTTCGGTATCTAAACGCAGCTGGGAATCAACGGCCATTTCTACTGTGTCGCCTACTTTGATATTTCCTGTCAGCTCTCCGGAGTGCAAATACCATTTCGACACTTTACGGACGTCTTTAACGGTAAATTTGCCTGTCTTTGTCTCTATACGGCCTTGATCAGCTATTTGGCCTCCGCTTTCAGCGTAAAAAACTGTACGATCGGTTACGAGTATGCAGGAAGTATCTGCAGCACTATCGACTCTATCATCGACAATAAGAATTGCCTTCACACCTGCTGTCGTTTTAATATTTTCATAACCGGCAAATACCGTATCCGGAATACCTTCCAAATTATTAATAATGCCAAGCTCTGAACCTAAATATGAATCCATCTCACGAGCTTTGCGCCCCCGCTCGCGCTGTTCTTCCATTAAAGACGTGAAACCGTCTTTATCTACTAAAAGACTGTTTTCAAGCGCCGCATCCTCAGTTAAGTCCAAGGGAAAGCCGTAAGTATCATAAAGCATAAAAGCATCACTAGCTTCAATAGTCTTATTGTCTTTAGCCAGAGATCTTGCAATAATTTCTTCTAATTTTTTCATGCCTTCATTAAGAGTCACAAAAAATCTTTCTTCTTCAAGTTTAATAACTTGTTCCACAAAACTTTGGCGCTCAATTAGATAAGGATAAGCATCCTGCATTATATTACTAACTACTGCCACATTTTTATATAAAAAGGGCTCATTTAAGCCAAGTATTTTTCCAAAACGAACTGCCCGGCGCAAAATTCGGCGCAATACATAGCCGCGCCCTTCATTGCTTGGCAGAACACCATCGGCAATCAAGAAAGTGCAAGCTCGGCTGTGATCAGCAATCACTCGAAAAGGAAATCCCTCTTCTCCGCTTTTATATACCTTGCCGGTCATCTTTTCGATAGAAGCAATAATTGGTTTGAATAAATCGGTATCGAAATTGGTTGGAACATCCTGCAAAATCGAGGCCAGCCTTTCGAGGCCCATCCCGGTATCAATACTAGGACGCGGCAAAGGTATCAGCTCACCATCTGAGTTTTTATCATACTGCATGAATACCAGGTTCCATATCTCTAGATAACGATCGCATTCACATAATCCGATTCCGCACTGATCCCCGCACGAAAACTCAGGACCCCGGTCGAATAAGATTTCGCTGCATGGTCCGCAAGGCCCGGTTTCACCCATACTCCAAAAATTATCTTTTTCTCCCAGGCGAACAATTCTATTCTCTGGAACATCGGAATTCTTGAGCCAAAGTTCCTTAGCTTCATCATCATCTTGGTATATAGTTATCCATATACGCTCTTTCGGCAAACCAATTTTTTCGGTCAAGAAATTCCAAGCAAGGGTTATTGCATCAGGCTTAAAATAATCACCAAAAGAAAAATTACCCAACATTTCGAAAAATGTATGATGCCTTGCCGTCTTTCCAACTGTATCTAAATCATTATGCTTTCCACCGGCTCGAACACATTTTTGTGAAGTTGCAGCACGTACATAAGGTCTTTTTTCAATTCCGATAAAGGTATTCTTAAATTGATTCATACCAGCATTTGCGAACAAAAGTGTCGGGTCATCAATAGGAACTAGAGATGAACTATCAACTATTTCATGCTGGAAAGAAGCAAAATAATCTAAGAACGTTTTTCTAATCTCGCTACTAGTCCACACAAAAAGAGCCTCCCTTAACAATGCATTTCTTCTATATTTAACTACTTTATTTTCGTTTAAAAGCGCAATCATGTCAACGTTTTACTCGTAACACTGTTAATTGCAAGCCATTTCTGCCATGACATTGCGATTAAGACTTTCAGGATAGCAGTCGTCGGAACTGCGATTATCAGTCCCCAAATGCCGAATAATTCTCCGCCGGCCAGCAATGCCAGCACGATTACCAATGAATTAAGCCCCAATCTATCCCCCATGATTTTCGGACTGATAACATTACTTTCTAGCTGCTGGATAATAAGGATGGCAAGACCCATATATAGCCCCAGTTCTAAAGATTCAGATAACGCCAGGGCAATAATAGGAATCGAGCTTAAGATTATTCCGAAGTAGGGAAACAGCTCCCCTATGGCAATGATTATGCCAATGAGCAAAGGGTATTTTACTCCCAGCAAGGCTGCAACCAAACCGGTAAGTACCCCGATTAATAAGCTCAAAACCAAGTACCCTTGGACATAGTCGATTAGTATCCGATCGATAATCCCCATTAAATTCTCGACTTTGCGCTGCATAACCGGTGAGAAGAGCTTCATAAATACAGCACGAATCATCTCCCAGTCTCTCATAATATAGAAGGCTAGAATGGGAGCAAAGACTATTATTATGAGGCGGCTGAAAATGTTAATGAGGCTCTGAATAAAACTCTGAATATGCTGCACCAGGGACGCTTCGATATTGGTTATGTTAGAGCTCACGATTTCTTCCCAGTGTTTTGAAGCCGCTAATTTTTCTAACTTCTGTGACCAGTTCTGCAGTTGATTAGCATATTCGGGGATAGCGGCCCCAAAATCTTTTAATTCATTTTGTAAAACTGGAATTGCCGCATAAAAACCCAAACAAATCATCCCGACCAGGAATAAATAAATAATCACGATGGCTAGACTGCGGTTTATGCCCTTGCTTTCCAGATATTTGACCGGCCTAAAGCATATGAATGCAAAAACCGCACCGGCCATTACACTGTATGCGATTTCCCTTAACAAATAAAAAAAATATGCGCATACAAATAGTACCATAATCAATACTAAATGACGCGCTCTTTCCCATAGTATATTCTGCATTACCGTGCTCTTCTCTTCACATTAATATATGATCGATATGACTTGTTAAAAATCGTCTTTAGCAAGCGAGGATAGTTTATCTTTCTAAGCATTTTGCGGCGCAGTTTCTTATGCCGCCAAAGACTGCCTAAAACCAAACCTTTTATAAATGCCATTGCAGTTTTCATAATTTCTCCTAGCTAATTATATCCGGGTTTTCCGACATATTCAGCAAGGTTCCATCCTCGGCAACTTCATAAAGGCTAACCCGTCCTTTATTATTATTAAACTCGATAAAGCAATTCCAGCAATAATACTGGTCAGTTCCCACTTTTCCAACCTGTATACTTCTGCAACTTGGGCAACGCAATGTCATATTATTACCTTCTTTCCGTTTCAATAAGCACACTTGACTTGCTTGGCCATTTCAAAGTATTAAGCGGCACTTTTTTTCTTCCTCCCCACAAATCTCGCAAAATGCCATCTGTCACTTCGATTCCCCACACCTTCTTATTCTTCGGGTCAAGCAAAAAATCACTGACCCATCCTAATTCTTTGCCATTGATATCAAATACCAGGTCGCCGATTTTAAGCTCGTATATGGTAGATTCTACCCCATAATTATATGATTTAATCACATCCCGGTCCGTAAAAAGCAAAGCTTCGCCAGACAATTTAAAATCATCGGCCGCAATCATATTCGTTCCTTGCCCGAACAAATCTATCACCATATAGACTATTTGAAAATCATCGCCCATAACCGGCCGCAGCACCTCACCTACGATGCTGGCTGAGGGCAAATAAAAAACCGGCAGTTTATTGAGACTTTGTAAACGCAATGTCATCCCCCTAAAAAAAGTCTTGGGATAATATTCCCACAATCTAATAAATAAATACTGATTGTCAAGAGGGAGTACACTCGCCCGGCAAAATCCTAAAACTTTATCAGAAGCACATGTTTCTAGACAAAGGTGGAATAATAATTTAAAATATAGGCATAAAATTAATAGGGAAGGCGGCAACCTTCCCTAACAGCAAGACCGCTTTAAAGGCGGTAGGCTCGCAGGTTTTTTTGAGATAACCGCTTACCTTAGCAAAACGGGGCGGTTATTTCTTTTCCCTGAACTTCAGGATCGAAATAATGAGAATTCCGAAGGCTATCATTAAAGATAACGATTCAAAAATGCTCATAAGCTTCACCCCCTTTCATAGGGGCTAAGCCTACCACCCTTGCGCTTCATGCTGTAATCGGATTATACCATGAGTTTCCACTTTATCGGTGGGGATTTCGAGCATAGGAAATAATTTTACCCCCGCCGATAAGAATTTCGTCCTGATAAAATACCACTGCCTGCCCACTCGTAATAGCCCTCTGGGGCTTATCAAAAACTACTTGCAATTGTCCATTTTCATGGGGCCAAAGGGTTGCCTCAGCTTCGGGAGTTCGATATCTGATCTTGGCCTTAACTCTAATCTTACTGGTAAGTTCCGGAAAGGGAATAAAATTGCACTGGTCAGCCAGCAGGCTGTCATGATATAGTTCTTGCTCACTTCCTACCACTAATGTATTATCCTTAGTTCTTAGGGCCACAACATATAAGGGATGAGCCCAGCTTATTCCCAGACCCTTCCTCTGCCCGATAGTGTATCCGCTTAAACCCCGGTGCTCTCCCAATATCTTTCCGGCTTCATCACAAATTGGTCCCGGTCTGTCATTTACTTTTCCTTTGAGAAACTCGCGATAATCATTGGGAATGAAACATATTTCCTGACTCTCGTTATCACCGGCAGCTTGAAATTCAAGTTCCTTAGCAAGAGCCTTAACGTCTTCCTTCAGTAATTCTCCCAAGGGGAAAATTATGTGCTGTAATTGATGCTGAGTAAGATCATAAAGAAAGTATGATTGATCTTTACTTTTGTCTATGCCCTTCATTAACAAGCAGTGTTTAGCATTCTCATAAAAGCCAATGCGGCAATAGTGTCCAGTGGCAATTTTTTCACAGCCATAAGTTAGCGCCTGCTTCATCAAGGCTCCAAATTTTATGGTTTTATTGCAAACTGTGCAAGGATTCGGGGTTTGACCATTTTCGTAAGTAGAGCAAAAATAATCGATAACCTGAGTTTGAAACTGGTCAGCTAAATCAACCCTTATATGCTCAATACCTAATTGTTCCGCTGCCAGAGCTGCTTTTTGCCAAGGATTAACTTCATGGTTTACCATCGTAAAAGCGAGTAAATCGTGGCCTTGCTTTTTAAGTAAATAAGCGGCTACTGTACTGTCAACCCCTCCGCTTAGTAAAACACCTATCTTCATCTCAAGTTCCTTGCTTAGTTTTTTTCATTCATGTTACCATTAATATTTAGAGAGAAGCAATTAAGAGTGATAGATATACAATGTTCAATAAGTAATGGTGTTATATGGATTTATTTGATTTAAGTAATGAAAAAATGCAGGAAAAAAAAGCCCCCTTAGCTTTTCGAATGAGACCTGCCAGTTTAGATGATATTGTCGGGCAAGAACATTTGCTGAGCAAAGGTGCTGCCTTTCGCAATGCATTGGACCGCGATCAGCTGCACTCACTAGTACTCTTTGGTCCTGCGGGCACAGGAAAGACTACAATTGCTCAAATAATTGCCCAGATGACGGCTTCTCATTTCCAAATACTCTCCGCAGTTAATTCCGGGACCGCCGATCTTAGAAATGCAGCCGCTGAAGCCGGTCACAGGCAAAAGTTCCACGGAATTCGCACTGTACTGTTTATTGATGAAATCCACCGATTCAATAAAAATCAGCAGGATAGTTTATTGCCTTTCGTAGAAAACGGAACCTTGACTATTATCGGAGCGACCACAGAAAACCCTTTATATGAGTTAAACCATGCCTTGATCTCGCGTCTGCAAATATATATTTTGAAACCGCTTGAGCCCGAACACATAAGCATAATCTTGAAGCGCGCCATAAATGATAGAGAGAAGGGTTTCGGCTTATTAAGCATTACTTATACTGAAGAAGCTCTCTTACTGATAAGCAATATCGCTAAAGGTGACGCTCGCATGGCATTAAACGTACTGGAATCCATTGTTAATTCTTTCGTTGATAATAATTGCCTTAATATTGATGCCAGTGTAATTGAGCAAGCAGGTTATAAACCGATAATAAAGTATGATAAGCATGGGTCTTATCATTATGACAATATCTCTGCTTTTATCAAAAGCATAAGAGGATCCGACCCTGATGCCGCTTTATATTGGCTGGCAGCTATGCTGGAGGGTGGAGAAGACCCAAAGTTTATTGCCCGTCGGCTAATGGTCCATGCTGCTGAAGATATCGGGCTTGCTGATCCCCTTGCTCTATTGGTTGCGGTAAGCGCTACTCAAGCTTTGGAGTTTATCGGAATGCCGGAAGCAAGAATTCCTTTAGCGGAAGCCACTATTTATTTAGCTTGTGCTCCCAAAAGCAATTCCACTGTAGTTGCTATCAATTCAGCAATTAAAGCAGTTCGTAACAGTAATAAAATTCAGATTCCAATTCATTTGCAAAACCCGAAAATTTCTCATGCCGGAGACCGCACCCAAGCGGACCCCTACAAATATCCCCATGACTTTGGCGGTTATGTGAAACAAAGCTACTTGCCGGAAGGATTCAGTTATCAATCGTTTTATAAACCAGGCAATAATATCAGAGAAAACAAAATCAAACAATTTCTAAATAAACTGCCGAATAACCAAGTAAATGAAGATGCTTAAGGGTTCATTAATTTCTCCAGCCATTTGCTGTTTTTGACCCTTGCCCGCCTCTCGCTGTAATTTCCATCAATCAGCATAGCTGCCAGCATCCCCCTGCTGTAGGGAAAAAAGACAGTAAAGAAAACATGACCGGCAATCAGGGTTAAAATCATTATGGCCGTAAGCTGGTGAACCTGCTGCCAGAAAACTATCAGCTTAGGAAGGAATGCGGTTTTATAAATAGTCAGCATGGTGCCGGAGATGCACATTGCCATAACTCCAAATATTAAAGCCCAGCAAAACAACTTCTGTCCCATATTGTACTTGCCTTGAGGGGGCAGGGCTTTCCAATTATGTCTTGAAAACAAACCTATAATCCATTTAATATCGTCGCGGCTGAACGTGCTAATATTATCGATGAACTGACAATAACGCTCGAATCTTAATAATATGTAAACTGCAGTAAGCCCCATCAAGCCTAAACCCAAGAGTATATGAAACTTCGAAAGCAAAGGGAATCCTCCGACCAACCCAGCAATGCGTTCACTATTAGAAGTCAGTCCGTACCCAGATATATATATCCCCGTAAAAGTGAAAATCAAAAGCCAATGATAAGTCCTGGTTAATTCCTCATGCCGCTTTATTTTCGTAATCAAGCTCATTTTTCTCCTTTATCTTAGCCTATTATAATAGCTCTTTAATGAAACTCCGCTTTATCAGGTCATTACTGCCGGCTTCATTAAGCGAAAACTGAAATCCCTCAGAAAAGACCTGCTTAAGTTTGTCAATGCTGGGGTTTTCATGCGCTGTACGCACTGAGCTTTGATTATCTAATTGATAGATTCCAGCAATTCTAGCTTTGATTGCCGTATTCGGGTTTCTAGCCGTTATGCTAAATCCGATTTTTGCTGATAAGGCAGTAAGTACAGCAAATCCAGCAATAAGACCGGCTCCTTTAAAGAATTGGCGGCGGGTTATCCCGGTGGGGGCTTCGATAATATTCATTTCACACCTACCTAATAGCTTTGTTTATCGGCTGCCCTCCGCCATTTATGCAAGCATTAGGGCATGCTCTTACTTCGATATAATGATATGTACTGCGTTCATCCAGCACTTCCTCAATCCTTGAGGTAGCATTAATTAGTCAGGTAATAATTCCGGCTTGAAATTTCAAAAGCTTTCCGCCGTTGCTTTTAACCGGTATGTCAATTGATATGCTCCTGCCGGCGCCACTGCCACGTGCCGGTAAGAATTCCTTGTTTTCCAGAGTGTTTTCGCTCAAGTGTTCGTAAATAGAGCGCAGCAGCCCTTCCGTCTGACCGCCGCAGGCCCCGAAAATCATTCCTGCTCCGCTTCCCTGGCCCAGGATTTCATCGCAGCTCTCCTCAGCCAGCTTGCTAAAATCAATTCCTGCCTCTTTGATTAAGTATGCTAAATCTCTGGTTGTCAATACAGCATCAACTTCCCTGTTCTCATTAATGGTATGACTCTGGCGTTCACATTCGTAACGGGCTGCCGTACAGGGTGAAATCGAAACTACATAGATACTAGCCATATCCTTGGCACTTTGCTTTGCCAGGAATGATTTAACTAAGGTTCCCATTATCTGTGGGGGAGATTTTACTTGTGATAGATACGGCAAAATCTTCGGATATCTTTTAGCGGCAAATTTTAGCCATGCAGGACAGGATGAACTTAGAACCGGCAATTCCGAGGCAGTTTCAAAGCCATTTATTCCTAATTTCTTTTTCAAGGCGGAAGCTATATTGGCACTCTCTGCCATAATGAGCATATCAGCTCCAAAAGAACCGTCAAAAACCAAATTAAATCCAATTATTCGCAGAGCAGCACAGATTTTACCCAGGGAGTTTACCCCCGGCTCAAGGCCAAACTCTTCACCTATGGCTATACTCACTGCCGGATCAACAACAGCAACAATTTCTTTGCTCGGATCTATAAGAGCGGCTTTGATTTCTGCAATCATATGGTTATAAATGACGCTTCCCTGTGGACATTGCAAGAGACATTGCCCGCAATTCACGCACTTAGATTCATTAATACTGTGCTTGGTACCGGTTGATCCTTTAATAGCGCCGCTGCTCTTGCAGTAGGTAAAGCAACGGTGACATCCGCTGCAGGAATCATCAATTTCAAAAATTGCCTTTTCACTATTTGCGCTCATTTTCCTACCCTCCTTTATAATAATAACCAATAGGTAGGTTAAAAGACAATAATTACTGGGTTACAATATTTAGGAAAGGCTTGTCAAAGTGGCTTTTCGAGCATAGAAGCAACCTTGACTGCATATAAATCAAGAGCTTAATTATTCCAATCAACCGGCATTTTCAGACGAAACAATAATAGCAAATGATGATAACTCTTGACTGAATGCGATTATCGAGTTAGTATTTTACTAAATATATTGCGAATATGCTGGTATTTGATAACGTTTATCAAATACCGAGCTTTTTTTTAATTTAATAATAGTCTCCGAGCCAAATCACCTAAAGTACATGCTATGGTTTTTGGCCGTTGGGTTTAGAGGGAAACGTCTAAGCCTCCCTTTTGGAAAGGAGAAATAGCTATCAATGGGTTCGCCATTGATAATTGTTGTATCGTATCCTTCATTTAGGGGTACGATATGTTTAATTTTAGGGGTATTATGCAATATTTGTTTTTTTTAAGGAAAGTAGGCTGAGATTGAAGATTGCAGTAGTGGATGGTCAAGGTGGAGGTATTGGTAAATTATTGATTGAAAAATTTCGAGCTGCCTTTGGCAATGCTTTTACCATTATTGCCTTGGGTACTAATCCCCTAGCAACCAATGCCATGTTAAAGGCTGGTGCTAATGAAGGCGCCAGCGGCGAAAATGCAATCATTTGGAATTCTGATCGGGTCGACTATATCTTCGGCTCTGTATCAATTATCGCGGCTCATTCCTTTCTCGGCGAGTTATCTCCGAGAATGGCTGAAACAATCGCTGCCTCTAAGGCAACTAAGTTTTTAATTCCTATGAACAGATCCGGTATAGTCATTTGCGGAACCAGCAATAATTCGCTGCCGCTCCAGATAGACCATCTGATTGATTGTTTTAGAGAAAGCCTTGCTGATACGAGACACTGCTAGAAAGGATATTACCATGTGTAAGACTTCTACCCCGCTTGAGCTTGCTTTGCAGTTACATGGCCATTTTTGTCCCCAGCTTTTAATTGGGGTTAGATTAGCCGAATTAGCACAAGTTCAATTAAGGATAAAATCAGACAGTCCTATGCCCAGCCAATTGTATACAATTGTGAATGATAATTCATGCTCGATTGATGCCATTCAGGCAGTATTAGGTTGTACCGCCGGCAAAGGAAACCTGGTTCTTACGAATAATGGTTCCCGGGAAACCATAATTATTAATCCTGATAATCAGCTAATGTTAGTAGTTAAAAGTGTTTTTGCTCCTAATTTAGAAGCAAATATTAACGAGTATATAAGTCTTAGTGCTTTGGGGATTATGAGCCCGGCAGAAGAGATAAGGCACGAACAATTAGTAAATCTCCTGTTTGAGCAAATTATGTCAAGTTCAATCGAAGACTTGTTCATTTGGAGTTTGGAAACCTATGCTTGTGGGCACGAGAAGCTTGATGATTTGCATGAGTATCTGAGTTCTTTTTCTAACTCACGCTGTCCCGTATTAAGTTCTAGAACTGAGGTTTTTCAAAATGTGTGAAGCAAATGTTTACTTGCGTAAAAATGGCCAAGACCAATTGTTTATGGAAAGTGTTGATCTGATCATCCCCAGCGATGACGGTACTCTGTTTTTAGAGAACATTTTTGGAGAGCGCAAAGTGCTGAAAGCCAATATTCTGGAAATGCAGCTGGTTCACCATAGTATTATTATTGCAGAACCCGGCTCTGCCACCATTGTTAAAAACCGACAAGAACTCTGGCTGGAACCGGTTACTGATCACGGTCATTTTCATGCCGGTGAAGAAGTGCTGATTAAAGTATTGCGCGGTTATAATATGAAGCCTAATACTTCGCAGACTGCTGATGGCATTCAGGCTTACGCACTGAGTTCCGCCGGAAAAACAGCAATTCCGGTCTCAACTATCGATGGTGGTCTCAGGCTTAACCTCGGACTTGAAGCCGACGGTTTGATCCAGGTATATGTTCAGGAAACCATTGACCAAATCAACTATTGGGGAAAAATAGTGTTAGAAATCGGCCATCACCATCACCACGATCTGTCGGCGCTGGGTTTGCCGCTGGAAATAGTCCCGAGCGATTATGCCCATGCCAGGATTGGTGCTTCATATGAAGTAAAGGTTGTAAAAAATGGAATGCCATTGGAGAATGCTCTAGTGCAGGTGACCCATTCCGGGACTAAGAATCCTGATTATCCGTTTAATTTAACCAGTGATGCCCAGGGGCTAGTGCGTTTGTTTTTATCTGCACCCGGTAATTACCTATTTGCCGTAGAGGATGAAAATATCCGCAGTACTTATACCCTTGTTAAGAGTTTTTAGAGTTTTTTTTAAGTAGCAAACAAAGGTCAAAGGTTTTAATAATGCATGAGCTCTCTTTAATGAAAAGTGTATTTGATACTATAAAAAGCAGTGCCAGTGCTAATAATATGAAGAAAATCATAAAGATAAAGCTGGTGGTCGGTGATATGACTATGGCCGAGCCGGAGAGTTTACGTTTTGCCTTTACAGCTCTTGCTGCTGACACGATTTTTCAAGATGCTTGCTTGGAAATTGAGACTAAAAGTGTACAAGCTTTATGCAAGACCTGCCAAACAAGTTTTGCTCCCCGGGATTTATATGATCTGCTCTGCCCGGACTGTCAGGGTTTTCAGGTCGATATAATCAGCGGACGAGAATTGTTTATAGATTATTTTGAGGGTGAATAAATGAGTGAAAAAATTAATCTGGCGGCCAATATCCTAAATGCTAATGATTTGCAAGCAATGCAGAACAGAAATATTTTCATTAAGCATAAATTAATGGTTATCAACTTAATGAGTTCGCCCGGATCTGGTAAAACCACATTGCTTGAAAGAACCATTGAGACCTTGCATGACAGCATTCGTATCGGGGTCATTGAAGGCGACCTCTATACAGATTTTGATGCCCAGCGCATTGAGAAAAAAGGCGTAATAGTTAAGCAGATTAACACTATTGGCGCCTGTCACCTTGATGCTCAAATGATAAAAGAATCCTTACCTGAGCTTGATATTGCTGAGCTTGATTTAGTTTTTATTGAAAATGTAGGCAATTTAGTATGTCCGGCAGAATTTAACTTGGGTGAGGACTTTAAAGCAGTAGTTTTAAGTACTACTGAAGGAAATGACAAGGTATTAAAATACCCTTTGATTTTTCGTGAAGCCCGAGTTGTGATACTGAATAAAATTGATCTTATGCCTTATGTTGATTTTAGTTTAGATAGGTTTAGGGCCGATCTAGCACGAATCAATGCAGATGCACCTGTTTTTGTAGTTTCCGGCAAAGATGGAACTGGAATAGCAGAGTGGTGCGATTGGCTGATTAAGGAGGTGAACTTTAAGAAGGCTAACTCGATAAACTGACCTTTTATAAATCATTTTACGTTTATCGAATCAGGTACTTTTCTTAATTTCATTTAATTATTTATAGGGGGGAGTAAGAATGGTTCAAGCTAAACTAAGTCGCCGGGACTTTTTAAAGTACACTGCTGGAGCAACAGCTGCGGTATCATTATCTAGCTTTTTAGCTCCATATATTAAGGAAGCAGTTGCTGCCGGCGCTCCACCGGTAATCTGGATTCAAGGCGCCAGTTGTACCGGTTGTTCGATTTCATTTATTAATACCATTAACCCGGAAATCAAAGATGTATTATTAAACACTGTTTCATTGAGGTATCATCCTAATCTATCAGCAGCATCGGGACACTTGGCTATTGATGAAGGTATTTACAAAACGATTAAGGAGTTTCCGAAACAGTATTTTCTGATAGTAGAAGGAGCGGTTCCTACCGGAGCCAATGGCAAATTCTGCATTGCTGGTGAGCATGAAGGACATGAACTCACTTTTCTTCAATTGATTAAGGATGTTGGAAGCCAAGCCAAGGCTATATTAAACTTTGGTACCTGTTCAGCTTATGGTGGACTGCCAGCCACCCCGCCTAACCCAACGGATTGCAAACCGGTAGGCGAAGTCGTGAAGGGTGTACCGATTATTAATGTACCTGGCTGTCCTCCTCATCCCGATTGGATGGTAGGAACGATCGCTCACGTCCTATTATATAACGATTATCCTGAATTGGATAGGCATGGACGACCCAAAATGTTCTTTGACATGATAATTCATGACAATTGCCAACGGCGCCAATACTTCGACAATGCAATTTTCGCGAAGAATTTCGGTGACCCCGGCTGTCTCTTAGAACTAGGCTGCAAAGGCCCTATGGCTCATTGCGATTCCGTTTATCGCTCCTGGAACAGTGGAGTAAACTGGTGTATTAAAGCCGGTGCCCCTTGTCTAGGCTGTACTGAACCTGAATTCCCAGGTTGGCCCATATACGAAAGATTGCCGGAAATGCCGATAGCCCCTGGAATTACTGCAACAGTCAACCAAATTGGCGGTGTATTAGGAGCAGCTGCGGTTGCAGGCATAGGTGGTCACTTAATAGGTAATATTAAGACTGGACGCATAGGTGGCCATAAAGAAGAATCTCATGGGGGTGAAGAATAATGGCTGAAAAAATAGTAATAGATCCAGTAACCAGAATAGAAGGTCATTTGAAAGTTGAAGTTGAAGTCGAAGGCGGTTCTGTTATAGAAGCTAGAGCTAGCGGAATGCTATTTCGCGGCTTGGAAAAAATAATGCAAGGAAGAGACCCTCGTGATGCTATGCATATCATGCAGCGCATCTGCGGAGTCTGACCGGTTGGACATGCTAGCGCGGGATCGCTGGCTTTAGATAATGCGTTCGGAATCGAACCACCACCCAATGGGAGAATAATCAGAAACTTAATTTTAGGTTCTAATTATGTTCAATCCCATATCTTGCATTTTTTCCATTTGGCTGCCCTTGACTATGTAAGAGGGCCGGAAGTGCCTCCTTTTGTTCCCCGTTATACCGGAGATTATCGTTTGCCTGAAAGTGCTAATAAAGCTGCAGTTGATAATTATTTACAGGCTTTGGTTATGCGCCGTAAAGCTCATGAAATGGTGGCTTTATGGGGCGGCAAAATGCCTCACCAACAGGCAATTGTACCGGGCGGAGTTACTGAAGTTCCCGACACTCAAAAGATCTTTGAATTTAAAACCCGCTTAAAAGAGTTAAGCGATTTTATCGATGGCGTATATGTGCCTACAGTTAAAGCTGTGGCTAATGCCTATACCGATTATTTTGATATTGGTCAAGGCTGCATGAACATGTTAGTATACGGAGCTTTCCCCTTAGAGGAAGGTATGGATCATGTCGCCAAAAAGAAATACTTTAAATCTGGAGTTCTCGTTCGCGGACAGCATCAAGAATTGGATCCTGCCAAAATTGGCGAAGAAGTTAAATATTCTTGGTTTAAAGATGGCATTGCCCTAGATCCCGCTAATGCCGTTTTAGAACCTGATGCTGAAAAGAAAAACGCTTATTCTTGGATAAAAGCTCCACGCTATAATGGCGAAGTTATGGAAGTTGGTCCTTTAGCGCGGCAAATAATATCTGGCAATCCCGATGTTGCTGCTCTGGGAACAAAAGCATATTCCGTTATGGGCCGTCACTTTGCTAGAGCCGTTGAATGTTCGACACTAGTTAAAGCAATGGATGAGTGGGTAATGCAGTTAGAGCCCGGCAAACCGGTTTCTACACCTCACAAAGTCCCAGCTGTAGCTCAAGGTATGGGTCTGACTGAAGCTGCTCGCGGAGCACTGGGCCATTGGAATAGAATTGATCACCAGCGCACGGCGGTTTATAATGCTATCGTTCCGAGTACTTGGAATATGTCGCCGAAAGATGGCATGAATCAGCGTGGAACTATGGAGCAGGCCTTAATTGGAGTTAAAGTAGCTGATAACAATAATCCCATTGAATTAGTCAGAGTTATTAGATCCTTTGATCCATGTCTTGCTTGTGCTATTCATATTATGACCCCCGATAAAAAGGTGATCAAACAGTTCCAGATTAATTAAGGGGGTGGCAATTTATGAAAAAAATGTTAATTCGCCATACTGCAATTAATAGATTCTGTCATTGGGTAAATGCTATTGCCATTTTCTTATTGATATTAACTGGATTTTATATCAATAGCCCACAGCAGTTTCATATATTCAGCAATATGGATACACCGCGCATGTTACACTTTGCCATGGCTTATCTTTTGATTTTTGGCTTTATACTGCGCATAGTATTCGGATTCTTTTATAAAGAAGGCAAGGATTTAATCTTCAGACCGATCCGTGATACTTTATGGATGCCAAGTTTAGCTAAGTATTACTTGTTTTTGTCTGACGAACATCCTGACTACGGTAAGTATAATCCCGGACAGCGGGCAATGTATACCACTATGATTCTCTTGGTCGTTATTCAGATTATTACTGGCTTTATTCTTATGTTCCCTAATTCCTGGGTAGGTTTAGCCGGTTTCTTCGGTGGTTATATAGTAGTGCGCATTGTTCATTTAGTTGTAACTTGGATTTTCTTGTTGTTCATTATGGTGCATGTGTATCTGGATCTAGCCGATGGTATTACCGGTTTAAAGTCAATTTTTACTGGGAAAATACCTTCAGATCATCCTCATGCCAAACATGCTGTTGATCCCAATGCCTTACCGCATTCGGCTGGTCCAGAGCATAGCTAAGATAAATATACTTTAGGAGGAGAAGCATTGAAACGAATTATGGTTTGTGGAATCGGAAATTTTATTCTTCAAGATGAGGGCGTGGGAGTTCATGTTGTTAACAAGCTGCAGGAGATGAGCTTCCCGCCTAATGTCGAAATTATTGACGGCGGAACCCACAGCTATGATTTAGTGGATATGTTTTGCACTGCTGATTTTATTATCATCATCGATGCTATCCAGGGAGGCGGAGAGCCTGGTACCATGTACCGGGCTCCCCTGGAAGAGCTTGGTTTGAAACCGGAAGAGAATGCTACTTCTCTTCACCAAATTCATTTTATTGAAGCTGTGCAAATGGTAAATCTGTTAGGCTTCCATCCGGAAATAATTGTCTACGGTGTTGAGCCTGAAGTTATCGACTGGGGGTTAGAGCTTACCCCAAAAGTTGCTGCTCGAGTTCCGCGTTTAACTCAACTAATTGCCCAAGAAGTACATAGTTATATCCAGACGGAAGAGGAGCATAAACGCAGTGTTGGAGACAATTATAAGTTACAGAGTTAAAGTAAAGGGAGTAGTCCAAGGAGTTGGCTTCAGGCCTTTTGTATATCGTCTCGCCAGTGAGTGCAGCCTTAATGGTTGGGTTTTGAATTCTTCCCAAGGTGTATTGATTCACATAGAAGGAACAACAGCCAATACGACTAGATTTATTGAAAATATCAATCTACAATTGCCGCCTCTTGCAAAAATCTCCAGCATTGAGGTTGAAGAAACAATATCAGAAAATTGCAGCGATTTCACCATAAAAGAAAGCATTTATACTCTTAGTAATACTGCTTCCATTCCTGCTGATATTGCTGTGTGCCCGGAATGTAAGTCCGAAATAACTAATCCTTCTGATCGCCGCCATAATTACCCTTTTACTAATTGCACTAATTGCGGTCCCCGCTTTACAATCATTCAAGACATTCCTTATGACCGCAGTTCTACTACTATGAGCTCTTTTACTATGTGCCCGCAGTGTGAGAAGGAGTATAACGACCCTAAGCATAGAAGGTTTCATGCCGAACCCAATTCCTGTCCTAATTGCGGACCATTCATTAGCATAATTGATTCAAAGGGAAATAAAACTGATGAAAGTGTGGTTTCTCTGCTAAAGAAAGGGCATATAGTTGCCATTAAGGGCTTAGGCGCCTTTCACTTAGCTGTTAATGCTAATGACCCCCATGCGGTTGCTGAACTAAGAATACGTAAACACCGCGAAGCTAAACCCTTTGCCTTGATGGTGCCAGATTTAGAAAAAGCCCATAAGTATTGCACCATGAACGCAATCGAGGAAAAGCTATTGACTTCAGCAGCGGCCCCCATTGTTATTCTTCATGCAAAGGAAGCTAACCGGCTCCCCATAGATATTATCAGTCCCGGTCTTGATACCTGCGGTATTATGCTTCCATACACCCCTTTGCATTTTTTGCTCTTTGGGGATGACCTGGATGCCTTAGTTATGACGAGCGCAAATATTTCTGACGAACCTCTGATTACCGATAATGAACAGGCTATTACAAAACTAGCCGGAATAGCGGACTATTTTTTGCTCCATAACCGTGATATTTGTAACCCCTGCGACGACTCGGTTGTGGCTGTAACTAAGCTTAATACCGAACATTTTTATAGACGGGCTAGAGGCTTCGTACCATACGGCATACAAACTCCCGGAAAAAACAAGCCGGTTTTGGCTTTGGGCGGCGAAATGAAAAATACCTTTTGTTTTCTGCGCTCCAATGAAGCCTTCTTGAGCCAGCATTGGGGCAATCTCATCTATTACCACAATTTCTTGAACTTTCAGGATGGAATCAAGCGCTTTCAGGAAATGCTGGCTATCAGCCCCCAAATAATTGCCCATGATCTGCATCCGGAATATCAAACCACCCATTGGGCAAAAACTATCGATTCCATACCAACAATAGCCGTTCAGCACCACCATGCTCATTTGGCTTCTGCCATGGCTGAAAACCTTTTGGACGAAGAAGTGTTAGGAATAATCTGTGATGGCAGTGGTTGGGGCAGTGACAATAATATCTGGGGCGGAGAAATCCTTTGCGGCGATTACCGCGGCTTTAAGCGCTTAGCACATCTAAAGTACTTGCCCTTAATTAGTGGTGATCAAACCGCAAAACGCCCTTATCAGATGGCTATGGTTTATCTCCTAGCTGCCTTTGGTTATCAAAGCGCACAAATGTGTGCAGAGCTGCTTCCCAGCTTATCATCTGCCGAAGCGACTTTGCTGCTCAACCGTTTGCAAAGCGGACAGGTTAAGTATTTCACTTCATCCTGCGGGCGGCTTTTTGATGCTGTAGCAGCTATTATAGGCATATGCGAAATTAATCAGCATGAAGGTCATGCCGCGGAATTACTGGAAGCAATCGCTAAGCGAGCTGACCATAAACAGTTTGAAAACCCTGCCAATATATATAGTTACTGCATTGAAAATAATGAATCACGCAGTATTCTGGAAATGAATCCACTGCCGCTGATAAAAGATTTAGTCAATGATCTTAATGCCGGTCAACCCTTGTCCTTAATAGCTCTGCGATTCCATATGTCTCTGGCTCATCTTTTGGCAGAAACCTTAAACAGACTAGGAGCTGCAACCGGTATTAGCAAAGTAGTATTGAGCGGAGGGGTTTTTCATAATCAATTATTACTAGAATATATTGTTCCTCTGATTGAGTCCTCCGGCTTTAAAGTCTATTATCACACTCAAGTTCCTCCCGGTGATGGAGGTATCTCTTTAGGGCAAGCAATGATCGCAAGTGAGGTGTTAAGAACATGTGTTTAGGAGTCCCGGGCAAAATTATTGCCATAAATGAAAACCAAACCGCAACTGCCGATATCGAGAACAACAGAATGGAGATCAGCATAGCACTGACCCCCGAGGTTAAGGTAGGTGACTTCGTACTAATCCATGCAGGGTTTGCTATGGATATAATTGATTCCGAAGCAGCTGCCGAAACTCTTTATTATTTAAAGGAGCTCGAAAAATATGCCGAGCAATAAGCAGGAATATCAAAACAATTTATTGCACAGGATTAAGTCTATTAATAAACCGATTGCCTTAATGGAAGTCTGCGGAACTCATACTATGGCCATAGCAAAAAGTGGGCTCAGGGAACTGGTGCCTGCTGATTTGCGCTTATTATCTGGCCCCGGATGCCCGGTATGCGTAACCTCCCAAAGTGATATTGACAGTATGATCAATTTGGTTCGCGATAATTCTCTGATTTTAGCAACCTTCGGTGATATGATTAGGGTTCCGGGCAGCAGCTCCAGTTTACAGCTTGAACGCAGCCAAGGTGCTGATGTGCGTATTGTTTATTCCCCCCTTGATGCCCTTGAGTTAGCGCGCCGCAATCCCGGCCGCGAAGTAGTCTTCTTAGGAATTGGCTTTGAGACTACTACTCCAGCAGTGGCAGCTACCATGCTTATGGCTGAGCAAGAGAATTTAGACAATTTTTCTCTGCTCTCGTTTCATAAGACTGTTCCGCCGGCGTTAGAACTAATATGTAATGATCCCGAACTCAGTATCGATGGTTTGATTTGTCCTGGACACGTAGCTGCAGTAACTGGAATTGCTCCGTTTGCTGAACTTGCTGCCAAGCATGATTTGCCTTGCGTAATAACTGGTTTCGAAACTCTTGATATCATCGAAGGAATAGTAATGTTGCTCGATCAGATAGATAATCAGGAAGCCCAAGCTCAGATTCAGTACCAAAGAATTGTCAAGCCGGAAGGCAATCCTACTGCCCGGCAGATATCTGCCCAGGTTTTTGAAGCAGCCTCCTCTCCTTGGCGAGGCTTAGGTGTGCTGGAGCATAGCGGCTTAAAACTGCGCAGTCATTTGGCAAAATGGGACGCCAAGCTAAAATTCGACCTTTCCCCGGTTGAAGAGATAGCTATTAAAGGTTGTGCCTGCGGAGCCATACTTACAGCCAAATCAATACCTACTGATTGTGCCCTTTTTGCGCGGGCTTGCACCCCAAATAACCCAATCGGGCCATGCATGGTATCACAGGAAGGCGCATGCTCGGCTTATTATCGATTCCAAAGTTATAAGTAATGAAAGGAAAATCTCATGTCGGAAGCTAGAATTCTCTTAGCCCATGGAAGCGGCGGTCAGCTCAGTCAAAAATTAATATCAGAAGTATTTCAGCCTGCTTGGAACAACCCTATCCATAGTGCCATGTTAGACGGTGCCATATTAGATCTGCCAGCCGGCAAAATTGCTATGACAACTGATTCTTTTGTAATCACCCCGGTCTTTTTCCCCGGGGGGGACATCGGAAAACTTTCCATCTGCGGAACCGTTAACGACCTGGTTGCATGCGGCGCCCGTCCCCTTTATATGACCACTGCTTTTATCATCGAGGAGGGGTTTGCTCTCTCCGACCTAAAAACCATTGTAGCTTCTATGGCTGCAACCGCAAAAGCCGCCGGGGTGCATTTAGTTGCCGGTGATACCAAAGTAGTTGAAAAAGGCAGTGCCGATAAGATTTATATTAATACCACCGGAATCGGCGTAATTACGGCAAATCCAGTATATAGTCCCCAACGTATTGAGGCCGGTGATGTCGTTATAGTAAGCGGAAATATTGGAGACCACGGTTTGGCCATATTGGCTCAGCGCGAAGGCTTGCAGTTTCAAACTCCAACCACGAGCGATTGTGCTTCACTGCATGAAATCGGCCGTATAGCTGAAAACTACGGCTCTAGTATTCGGGTCATGCGCGACCCTACCAGAGGGGGCTTAGCAACCGTAATCAATGAACTCGCCCTTCAGTCTGGATTAAGTATTACTCTTAAAGAAAAACTGATTCCGATTTCTCCTGCGGTTAGAGGGGCAACCGCAATGTTAGGGGTTGATCCCTTATATATGGCTAACGAGGGTAAGATGGTTATTATTGTTGCGGCTGAAGCCGCTGCAGATTTACTTATTGCCTTGAAAAGAACTAACCCCAGCCAAGATGCAGCAATTATCGGCAATGTCAAACCGGAACCAAAAGGAATGGTTCTCCTAGAAACCGATCTAGGGTCGGCTCGCATATTGCCCATGCTTGAAGGTGAGCACCTGCCAAGAATATGTTAGTTTTTTATCAACTCAATCTATTAATCATTAACTCCTATTACTCTGTAATTGGCTTATGAAACTCTTAATCAATGCTAGAAACTTATCCTTCACAATCGGCTTTACTACGAAACCATGCGGCTGTATGGGCTGATTCGAGAAGTATTCAACTGGAAAACCGGATATAAGAATAGTGTAAATATCGGGCAACAGTTTTTTTATGCCTGCCCCGACTTCTAAGCCATTAACATCTTGACCCTTAAGATCATAATCTAAAAGTACTAAATCAGGCCGAAAATCTTCAGCTATTTTCAAAGCCTCAGCACCGCTTCCGGTAGCTTCAACTGCGCTAACTCCGGCTACGGTCTTAGCCAGCATAACAAAATAAGTTCTGATAATCTCTTCATCTTCCAATATTAACACTTTCATACTTTGACCTACCTCTTTTAAATGATATATTATTTTTGAAGGTTGGGTTTGCAGCCAACGATTAATGCATCTCACTGCAATTATTAATCGCGGCTGCTTTCCCGGCGCTGCTACTTCTTCAGGCTCTGGGGGACCTCTGGTGTATAAACTAACATAATCTTTGGAGCGGAAGCATTAGCAAGAGCGACAAACATTAGAAAAGCGGAAAATATTGATGCCATACGTTTCATGTTTTCTCACCTCCTTTCCCTGAATCTAGCCACCTATCTATCCCTTCAATCGTGATAAACCCGAAGGGGCTTATCAGAAAGGCGCTTCCTAAACCTCCAGCAATCAAGGCCCCGGCTAAATCGGGCTTAGCTATATAATACAGCCATGCAATGATTGCCAACCAGAGCAGTAATCCTATTAAGGTCTTCCGCTTCGCCGAATTAATCTGCTCCGATGTTTTGCCTTCGCGGTTAATGCCTGCCGGAACCCACTTGATAATTACCAGGAGCAGAATTAACAAAGTCACGATAAAAACCGGCCATTGCCAAAAGTAAATGCTGTAATAACAAGGAATCAATACAATTATCGAGGTAGTGATAAAACACCGCCACAGATACTTATGATGAACTCCTCCCCCAAAACTGCGAAACATAATCAGAGCTACCATATAAAAAAACACTCTCTCCGGGATAGCTAGCATGAAGGCAAATACGAATATCCCTAAGGTACTGAGGGTAAATACCAGTAATATATTAAGGCCATATGCTAATGCTTCCCAGTCCTGTTCACGTTCTGTATATGTACTCAAGGATAGAGCTATTTTATCAGCTAATAATTTCAGCATCAGCTACACCTGGTTTCACTAATGGCAAACAGATAGTAAAGGCAGTTAGGGGTGCGGTTTGGATTTGTAGGCTTCCACCATATGCTCTTACCAGCTTGTCCACAATTAAGAGGCCAAATCCCCTGCTTCTTCCGTCTTCACTGCTTTTGCTGCTGTAACCCATCTGCATTACTAAATCAGGATCCTTGATCCGGGAACCATTATTTTGAACCATGATAATAAACTCAGCTCCACGGCGGTCAAAGGTCAGACTTACTTTAGGTCGGTAGGGATCCTGGAGGGCAGCGTCGAAAGCATTATCCAGCAGATTGCCGACCAGGCTGCATAGATCCCAGGGAAAAACCGCAGCTTCATTAAATTGAGACAGTATCGATACCTGGAAATCAATATTCTTCATCTGGGCGGCATTGTACTTGGCATTAACTAAGCTTGAAAGTTCGAATATGCCAACATCATAATGCCATTCATTATTATTGAGGGGACTGGCGGCAATGCCGTCGAGGTATTCCTGCGCCTGCTCGATTAAGCCCATATCCATCATGGCCTGCAGGCACTGCAGGTGACGGGCAAATTCATGGCGCTGCAAGGCGCAAAAGCTGACCATGCTCTCCATTTGCTGGATATTGTCTTTCAGAATCATCTCTGAAATCACTAAAATCGACTTCTCATTGATATCCTTAATACACTTAAAACAAATAGCGACTACTGTAACTGTACTAAAGGCAAGCATTAGGGTTAACCCACGATATTTGATAGAGGCAAAGCTAGGAATAATCATTTCAAAAAATAAAATAATGGTAATTCCAATAACTAGTATGTACATTATTGATGCTTGATTGTCTTCAATTCTTCTTTCCATTCATGTGCCCTTCATCTCTTCTAATATCATAAAGAAATATATTCTTCTGATGAGCTAAAATTAAGCCAACAAAGCAAATAGCTGCCGCAATATAGAAAATAGAGATATTGGCTAGAGGGCCAATAATCACTTCTACAAAAGAACTACCAGTACACCAAAGCCAAAAAATAAATATCAACAGTTCAGTAATCGAATAGATAATAAAACCGATCAATACTGCAGAAAAACAAGTTTTGATACTATAATCATTGAATAAATATATGCTTAAAGTCATAATGAAAAGCAGTATTAATGAGTTAATAACGAAAGCGGTCTCCAGTCCGCGCATGAAATAACTGCAAACTGCAATAATAACTGCGGTAACCACTACTCTTTTCCAAGGTGGAATAATATTTAGTAATCTGAAGCCCATTTGCAAAACGAGAATTGCTTGCGGAAAAGATATGACTATTGCTAAGTAAACTGGAATCGCTATTGTGGTTTCTATTGTAGGCAATGAAAAACCTCCTTAACGGCATTATGATTGCGACTATTACTGGAACTTCTGTTATTCCTTCAATAAGCAATTGCCTGTCCCGCTTCTCCAAAAAACAATATGAAAAAACAGCCGGTAACTTCATGGATATAGAAATATATTGACAGAAGAAAATATTCTGAGTCATAAGAGGTTTTACTAACTAGGCAAACTTTTCTCGTAAACTATGTAACAACTTAAAAATTATTTGACTAACCAAGTACTATTCCAGTGCTTGGTTAATCAAATCCTGTATGCGATCTTTACCCTGGGCTCCAACTAAACGCTTAAATTCATTACCATCTTTAAAAAGGATTAAAGTAGGAATTCCCCGTACTCCATGCTTCGCGCTGATTTCCTGGTTCTCGTCTACATTTAGCCCGGCAATTTTTATATGCTCATCATTTTCGCTTGCTAGGTTTTCGACAATTGGGCGAATCATCTTGCAGGGAGCACACCAGGGCGCCCAAAATTCGACTAATACCGGGGTTGAGGCCTGGCATACTTCGCTTTCCCAATTACTATCATTGACTTCAATTACTTTACTCATACCAAATCCTTCCTAGGAGGAAATAAACTTTCCTTCTCCGGCGCGAATGATGCTTACCAGTTCCTCGAAAATTTCTTGGTCAAATACTGCATCTTCGCCATTATCTATTTTCTCCAGATAACTCTTAGTATAGTTATGGAGTAATAAAATCCCCGTTTTAAGAATTGAAGATCTCATCTTGTCGATCTCATCAATCAAATCATGGGCAGAAGCATCAAAATCTAATAATGGAGCTAAATCATTAATCTGCCTGCGCATCTCATTAACTCGACTTCTCATTTTGTCGGGAGTTAATTCCGCTTTAACTGATTTGGCCATTTCTGCTTCCCCCTATATTATTAACTGTCAGAGCAAAACTTATCAATCTAATATACATAATTCATAATGCTCACCTAATCTAGAATAGCCAAAAATGCACGGCTAAAGCAATAATCCCAGCAATAGTTATCCACAACAGAGTACGTAGACTTTCGTGTTTTACTTGCTTTCTTAAATCGTCCATGACAGTTCTCCTTCAAATAATATTATCAGTATAGCATAAAACTTTTTTTCAGAAAGATGTTTATGGTAAAAACAGGACTAAGTGCTTAGAAATTTCCTCAATATTCAATTATTGTGAATATTTTTAACATCTAGCTTTTTGTGGACTATAGTCCCGGCTGTTTATTTAATATAAAAATTAGTAATATAAGGTGTTATTTTTTTTAGGGCTAAAGCTCGATGACTTATGCTATTTTTTTCAGTTTCCGCAATTTCGGCAAATGTTTGCTGAAAACCATTAGGCATAAATAGCGGATCATAGCCAAATCCCAGGTTACCTCTCGGTTCCATGGTTATCTGTCCCTCACAATGGGCTTCCACAGTCACTTTTTTTCCGCTCGGATGGCATAAAGCAATGGCACATACAAATTTCGCCTTTCTGTCTTCGGGCTTTACACCTTCTAATAGTTTTAATAGCTTAGCATTGTTTTCAGCATCACTGGCACCTTCTCCAGCAAAGCGGGCTGAATAAACCCCGGGCTGACCATCTAAAAACTCAACCATTAATCCCGAGTCATCCGCCATGCTTATGCATCCGCTCTGCCGGGCAGTTAAACAAGCTTTTTTATAGGCATTGTCCTCGAAGGTCAGGCCGTCTTCAGTAATTGGGGATACCGGCAGAACATCATCTAAGGTTAATACCTCGATTCCCTCTAAAGCGAGCATGGTTTGCAGTTCCTTCTGCTTATGGCGATTGCGGGTCGCTAATAATAGCTGCTTATTTTTCATTTGCCTACCCTCGAGTTAATGCTGATTTCTGCAATTCCATCAGGCGGTTGATTCCGCTCTTAGCTAGTTTAATAAGCTCACTTAGCTCATCATCATTGAAAGTCCGACCTTCTGCGGTTCCTTGGATTTCAACGAAATTCCCTTTTCCGGTCATAACAATATTCATGTCAACCTCGGCCTGGGAGTCTTCCTGATAGTCTAAGTCCAGCATGGCAATACCGGAAACAAAACCTACACTTACGGCTGCAACGGCATCAAAAAGCGGTGATTGCTTGATCTGCTTATTGGCCAGCATTTTTTCGAAAGCCCGGCAAAGGGCTACATAACTTCCAGTTATGGCAGCGGTCCTTGTTCCTCCATCTGCCTGGATCACATCGCAATCCAGCCAGATGGTTCTCTCACCCAGAGCATCAAGATCTGTTACTGCCCTCAATGATCTCCCTATCAAACGTTGGATCTCGGATGTTCTTCCTGTAACTTTTCCTTTACTCGCTTCCCGCGAGGTTCTTCCTAAAGTCGAACCCGGCAATAGCGAATATTCTGCAGTTATCCAACCTTTACCGCTTCCTTTAAGAAACTGCGGAACTTTATCTTCGATCATAGCTGTACAAAGCACCTTAGTATCCCCGAATGAAATCAAAACCGCACCATCCGGATTAGTAATGTAATCCACTATCATTTCAACCGGTCTAAGTTCATCATTTTTTCTGCCAAGTTTTCTATCCATTCAACTTTCCTTCCTCCCAGCCTGGAATAGACTGTTTTTCATTTATTTTTATTGCCGATACTTTCCAAAAATCGGCAGCAGCCAATAGCTCCATTCAGTTGAGGCTGTGCAATAGTAATAACATCAGCCTTTAGTTCTTTAGTAATTATCTGTTTTATAGCATGGTTTAAGGCACCGCCGCCAGACATGACTATAGTTTCGCTTTTTAGTTTTCTCAACATGGGGGCTACGCGATTAAAGAGCGAATAATTCACTCCTGCTGCTAATTGCTCCCTGCTATATCCTTCAATTATGCGCCCAATTATCTCAGTCTCACCGAAAATTGCACAAGTACTGCTTAATTCTACAGCATTTTCATAGTGCTTAGCTAATTCTGCAAACTCAATCCCCAGAATAGCTGCCATGTTTTCTAAAAACCTTCCTGAACCAGAAGCACAGCGATCATTCATCATAAAGTCGATGGTTATCCCATTTTCAATTTTTACTATTTTAGTATCTTGTCCCCCGATATCCAGCAATGTGAAGTTTTTACACTGGCTTTGAAAAACTGCTCCTAAAGCATGCGCTTGGATCTCTGGTATTTGCCGAACTCCCGCTAATGGAGTGGTCATTTTGCCATAACCGGTGGCACAAACCAGCTCGTTTGCTAAACCTAATTTGTCAAAATTCAAAATCATTTTGCCCGCTTCCATACGAGCATACTCTTGATAAAATGGCAAGGTGTCGTAGCGGAAACTCTCTGCTAAGTGCCCCTCTTGCATCTTTACGATCTTTATGTATCTTGACCCAAGATCAATCCCAATCATGATTTTATTAACACCTTTGCTTTAACATATTTATGAAAGCTTCTAATCGCAGACGGCTCCTGGCGTCTACCCGCCCAGGATTGTCCCCTTCTATGGTAAGAAAAGGGATATTAAGAGACTTCCTATAGATTAAATCTTCAATTTGGCGGAAACAAAAGGTTTGGGTATAATGTATGATTCCCTGAATATTGCGCTTTTTTATCTCGGCGCTGATATCTTGCAGCCTGGCAAAAGCTCCATATGGATATGTAAATTTTAAATACTGCTCCACAATGTCTGTTGTTTTGTAGGGCATCGAGAATTGACGCTGCACTTCATTAAATACTACCCTCGCCCCCAAAGCATGCAAAACCTCGTAAAAGTCAGTAAATATCGGGGGCACTCCAATATAAGCTAGTCTTACTTCATCGCCAAAAGGGGCCCTCTGCTGTGCGCCCTCAATCAATGCAGAAATCTCGCTGCGGTACTTATCAATATTTCCTTGAAAATCACTGGCATTTACTAAATAATAATGGTTCTCTTC
Organism: Syntrophomonadaceae bacterium; assembly: GCA_031553935.1. Classification (GTDB taxonomy): domain Bacteria; phylum Bacillota; class Syntrophomonadia; order Syntrophomonadales; family Syntrophomonadaceae; genus JAISDD01. The sequence continues at coordinate 2,136 of JAVBKS010000060.1, read as the reverse complement.
TCCCGATATTAAATTATCTTCCCAAGTTAAACGATCAAGCTCAGCACAAAGACTGCGTACTTCGTCAATATCAGCCTTAACCATGCTTACTTGTTCCCGGCTTACTTGAAAATACGAGCACAGCTTATTGATCTGGTTATCTAAACTATCATAATCACGATCATAAGGATACGCGAAAGGCAGGATTTCAATCCCTTTCAATTGCAGGGTTTCCATAAGTGCTTGAGTATTACTGCAATCCCCTTGCATCACTGCAATAAGGGCTTCAATATCGTGCAATTGAGCGCACGAATACAAGCCCTTAATCCATCCGCAAGTTGTTCGGGGATAGCCTTCTTCCTCAGCTGCTGCCACTAAATCCTGGGGCCGATCAGCAGTAATAAAAACATTGTTTAAATCCAGTGGGGTCTTACCGGCTGCTATTATTACCTCTAGCGGTATACTGCTGGTAAAAGCGATTTTGTTCATAGGACCTCATTATAGTACAAGTTGATAAACATTGGGCACATTCTTGGCTCCAAGCAATCCCTGACTTACTTTCAAGAATTCTTCGTAATTGCCACTAACTAAATACTTTCGCCCCGGATTTTTTTCACTGCCATCTCTTAATGCTCCAAGCGAATAAAGTATATCTTTGGTTAGTGCTACTGTTGCAATGGCCGGATCGATAATATTTATCTCCGGACCTATTTCTTCTCTGATAATGCTCTCAATAAATGGATAATGGGTGCAGCCCAGCAGCAGCACATCTATTTCCTGTGCCATTAATGGGGCTGTGTATTCTTTTACTTTTGCCTTAACCGCATCGCCTTGAATTCTACCTGCCTCGACTAAGGGTACGAAATCCGGGCAAGCCTGTTCAAATACCTGGCAATCAGGGCATAAACTGAGTATCCCTTTAGTAAAGGCATAACTATTAACTGTAGCCGGGGTTGCCATAACCCCAATTTTCTTATTTCTGGTTATTTTTATTGCTTGTTCAATGCCTGGCTTTAGTATTCCAATTACGGGAACCGGACATTCTTGCTCCAAAATTTCCAGCGAATTAGAAGATTGGCTCCCACAGGCAACGATTACCGCTTTGACTTCCTGATCCAGAAAATAAGCCAGAATCCTTTGCGCTAGGAATAACAATTCTTCTTTCGATTTATTGCCATAGGGGATATTGGCATTGTCGCCGTAATATATAAAATGCTCGAAGGGCATTAGTTGAAGCAATGACTTAACAACTGTTAACCCTCCAACCCCTGAATCAAAAATCCCTATAGGTTTTTCCTTATGCAAATAAAGCACCTCGTAATCTGCTAGTTCTTTATAGACCATACCATATAAGAATACACTGATTTTAGCATTTTTTCGAGTTTGATAAAAGGTTAGATAGTTTAAGTATTTTACAGCTTCAGGGTAGCACTTTCTGAATCCGCGAATACCGGAATCTCTTCAATGCTCTCTCCTGCAATTAAAATACTGACTTTTTTTACGCTGGGAAACTGGAACAAAGTATTGCTTATGGCATCAACCATCATTTTCGCTTGGCTCTTATCACTAATGTTTTTGGCTTCACTGCTAAGATCTACTATGCAAAGCTGCTCGTTCTTCTTGATATTTATATCCAGAAGATGAGTTCCAAACGGTGCAATAGATTTTAGACTTGCACTGCTCGGCCCAAGAAGCAATCGTTCCATGGTGCTACGCGCGATGCCTTCGGTTTTAACAATTGCAGCGTTCTCCGCTTGCAGCGCATTTTTATTACTGTCAAAAAAGAATAATTTGACTTGGACTGTTTCGGCGGTTTCATTACTATTTTCTATAGTTGGTTTTACCTGGGTTTTTTCGCTTTCAACCGTGGCTTTGTTACTGGTTAGGTTTTGAGATATTGGGTTTAGCAGATCGCGCCAAGTTTTCAGACTTTCTTGACGAATAGAGGATTGTTCGCAGCCTGAACTAATCAAGCATATGGCTAAAATCACTCCTGTCAACAGGCAAATAAGCTTTCTATTCATTATTATCCCCCCTGAAATATTGATACAATTTTTTCATTTTCAAAAATATACGGCTTTGGGTGGATAATTATTCCTAGTATGACTTATTAAATATAGATGCCATTGGTACCTTTTTTATTATATGCTTATATCA
>JAVBKS010000066.1:0-23204 GCA_031553935.1 Syntrophomonadaceae bacterium | reverse complement strand
TAAGGACTACGAAATCAAATTAAGGATTCCAATAGAATTTGCCTAAAGCAATCCATTTATTGCTAAGAAGAACACTTTCTTTCAATTGTTGATATTATGGCTAAAAACCTATTCGACTTCCAAAATAACTGCGTCGCCTTGGGCAAGTCCGCCACAGATTGCAGCAGCTCCAAAACGGGCGCCTCGGGCCTTCAGCTCAGGAATCATGGTCATTATTAAGCGCGCTCCGGTTGCCCCTAATGGGTGCCCAATTGCTATTGCTCCGCCATTAACATTAGTTATACTCTTATAATGAGACCATCTTCCTTCATCATTATCTGCTAACACCTTAGTTGCTGTTAGAGTAACCGCTGCAAAGGCTTCATTAATTTCTATCAAGTCAATATCATCTAATTTAATTCCGTTGATTTCTGCGCAAAGCTTTATTGCTTTACCGGGAACGGTAGCGATATTACTGTGGTGCTCAGCAATGCTCAGTACTCTGTAAACTTTTGCCAAAGGAGCTAAGCCCAACTCATCTGCTTTTTTTCTGGTCATCATTATTAACCCAGTAGCGCCAGTATTAATTCCGGGGCAATTCCCAGCAGTTACAGTCGGACTGCCATAGATGGTAGGAAGCTTGGCAAGTTGTTCAACATTAGTTCCTGGTCTAGGCATTTGGTCTCTGTCAAAGATTAGAGGAGCTTTGTTTTTTCCTTGCGAAATCTCCAATGGAAATATTTCTTGATTAAAAAAACCTCTGTCAAATGCTTTTCCCCATTTGGCATGACTTCCGGCGGCCCATTCATCTTGCATTTCTCTGCTAACGCCATGTGCTACAGCAACTTCGCCGGCATCTTTCGAGACAATCCCAAATCCCTTATAGCCGGCCGAAAATAGGGAATCAGTTAATTTCATATCACCTATCCTCGAACCTTTCCACCGGTACGAAGCATTTAGGAATAGAGGAATATTTTGCATATTATCTGCTCCGGTTATCATAGCAACCTCGGTTTCGCCTAAGGTTAAGAACCTCCAAGCATACTGTACACAAGTGGTGGTTGAACAGCACGCTCTATCAATATTATTGGAGAGCGTTGTATCGGGAAATCCAGCGTTTAGAAGAGCTTGGCGGGCTGGAATATCATCCTTAACTCCGACCTCTAAAGAAGATGCGGTTCCATGATAAATATCAGTAATATGCTCAGCTTTCAGGCCTGATTTCGCCAGTAAGTTTTTCATAACTTCAGCAGTTAAATCAGAACTGTGAATATTAGCTAGAGGCCCTCCCATCTTGTCAATTGCGGTTCTTGTATAGTTGGTGATTACTATGTCGTTTGCATGTTTCGCCATTACTAGATCCTCCTAATAGAATTTGTTGGGCATGTATGCTTACGGAAACAAGTATCTTTGAGTTCAGTAAGTGAATCCGAGAAGGTCCTTTAGTCAGTAAACTTGACTATATTTATTATTAATGATGACTAGAAAAATAAGCTTATTCGTGATATCCTGCCGGATAAAAATATCTGAAAGCAGCTTTGCGCAGTTCACCTCTGAAATCCGGATGAGCAATTTCTATTAGTGCTTCAGCACGAGCTCTGCCCAATTTGCCGGTCATATCAGCGACGCCAAATTCACTTACAACTAAATCAGTATAATGCCTAATTATTCCTGTTGTAGTTCCGGGAGGCAGTTCAGGAACTATTGCCGACACTTTCTCCCCAGATGGGAGAGTCCTGCAAGCATAGAGCAATGAAAATGCTCTCCCGCCTTTTGACCATCTGGCACCCTGTTGGAAGTTGAATTGGCCGCCTAAGCCGGAAACTTGGCGGTGGCCTATTGTTTCGCAAGTTGACTGTCCGGTGAGATCAATCATAATGATGTTATTAATAGCTCTAATATTATCTACTTGAGCAATGACTCTTGGATCAGCAACAATCGAGCCTGGCATCATGTTAAAGGATGGGTTTTCGCGGCAAAACTCTAACAAGTTTTCGTCCCCTATTACAAAGGAGGAAACCGACATACCTTTCCAAAGATTTTTATGCTTGTTATCAACAATGCCCTTATTAATCATATCCAGGTGACCATTTACAAAAGCTTCAGTATGAAGTCCTAAGCCTTGACGATTACCCAAGTTCTTGCTGACAGCTTCTGGTATTGTACCGATTCCAATTTGAATACAGTCCCTATCATTAATGTATTGGGAAACATAATCAGCGATCGACAACTCTTCAGGTGTAGCTTGGATATCGCCTGCTTTGTATATAGGTAAATCAATCGAGTGTTCAACAAAGGCATCGAATTCGGTCACATGCATCCAGTTATCTCCATATACAACTGGAAGCTTATCATTAACCTCAGCCATTACGTATTTGAGCTTGCCATGTTTGCGGCCTTCTCTAATGGCGGTCTGATGAACGAAATTACAGAGTGACAAGTTTACATATCCATCTTTGTTAGGCGGAGTAACCATTGCACAGTACGAATCTGCAATCGGTGCTAAATAGACATGTGAATCATATGCTTGCGCACAAATCAAATCTCTTAGTCCTGATCCGGCTAATACGCGCGGAGGTCCCGGCAGAGCGAAACCGGTGGAACCTTTAATGCTTTCGAAGTGTTTAATATTGAAATCCAAATCCCACATTCTATGGTATCTCATAGTGATACTCTCGCCTAAAATAAAACCCTTCAAGTTTTTGATAGCATGTTCGATCAAGGCTTCATACATTTTTTCACTGTTGGTTGTATGCCCGACACCCATGAATATAAACCAATTGTCCTGAAGTTTGCTTACTGCTTCCTCATGTGTCATCAGCTTGCTTTGGTAATACTCTTTCCAATTAGTCATGCTAACTCCTCCTTAAATGTTAGTATTATTATTTGCCTTTGAATTCAGGTTTTCTTTTTTCAATAAATGCCTTAAGACCCTCAGTGTGGTCTTCAGTTGCAAATAAATACGCGAAAGACTTTTGATCGAATAAAAGAGCAGAATTCATATCTGCATACATGGAGTTATTAAGCGATTGCTTGGTTATATTTGCAGTAATTGGAGCTTTTGAAGCCAATACATTAGCTACTCTTTTGGCTTCTTTCATTAAATCCTCAGGCTTTACTACCCTAGTAACCAGTCCAATTCGGAATGCTGTATCAGCAGTAATCGGTTCTCCAGTTAATATCAAATCTTTGGCCCATCCGATTCCCGCTACTCTGGTAACTCTCTGCGTTCCGCCAGCTGCAGGGAATAGTCCTAAGTTTGATTCTGGTAAACCTAAGGTGGCACCTTCTGCGGCAATTCTGATGTCGCAGGCCAGTGCGATTTCAACACCGCCACCAAAAGCCATACCTGAGATTGCTGCAACTATTGGTTTACAAAAACTTTCTAATCGGTTGAATATAGCATGAGATTGAGCGATGTATTTTTCTACGAAAGTGGGAGTAATAGTTAGCATATAGGCAATATCACCACCGGCTGCAAATACTTTGGGGCTTCCAGTCAAGATAGCTGCTTTTACTTCATCATCTTGCTCGATAATATCTAAGATCGATGTGAGATCAGTCATTACATCTACATCCAGCGCATTCATGACCTTGGGCCTATTTAAAGTCATTATGCCGATATTACCTTCTTTTTCATACAACATTGTTTTGAATTCCATCAAAAAACCTCCCTTTTAATACTGATATATCAAAAATAGAACTCGATACTAAAGATTTTTAGTGAATTGAGTTGCGTGCACGGATGGTTTGGTAATTACAAATTCTATAGAACGATTTTTATGCCAAATGATTGAATTGATCTCGGAACTAGTTCTTGAACATCTTTATCGCTAGCAAGACTAATTTCAAAATGTCATATTTGCATGATCTCTGAGTATAGAGGATTATCCCAGCTGGATGTTTATATCTTTAGATAAACAATTTCAATAATATTTTATAATGTGATATAAATTATTATGTTTACATTTTATACTGTTGACCAAGCAGCGTCAACACATTTTTTCATGCGAGGCTCAGGTTTGAAAAAACATGAGCGATAATTTGAAATTGCAGCAAAATCACTAAAAGTAGAGATTGGCGCGCTATCGCAAATAAAAAGGCAGCAAATACTTGATTTAAGCAATGGTTTTTTCCGGGAATAATTAAGAGAATAAATGGCGCTTAACTGTTTAAATGGAAATTGATTTTGATATGTTAAACAGAGATGATTATTAGTAGTTTCAATAGTTTTACTCGAAATTCCAATGGAAAATTGGCTGCTGAAATTCGAAAAAATCTACGTTTTAATCGCATGTTCTGAATGAACATAATGGGATCAGCTTGATGTATTTCGAATAGCTAGGATGGACATGTGTAAAGTATATTCAACGAAACCGGTTGACTAGATTTATTGAAAAACATAAAAATTATTCATATCATTTTGTATTACGATATAAAAATAATACGAATATTGATTATAGCGATCTACAATTAATTCATTTTCGTCAAAAGAACTCACCATTTTTCTTTAATATCATGGCAGTAACTACCACATTAAAAGACCTAACAAGCAAAAATCGCAAAGAAGGTGATATTAAACTACAAAAAAAGAAATCAAATAATCTGTTGGCGATTTAACTATTTAAGTACGTGAATTACCAAATCAGAAGATTAGATAAATACTGAGAGGGGGGGGGAATCGCATGAAGAGTATCATTCCATATACCGAAGAACACAACATGTATCGAAAAGTACTAATCAGCTTCATGGAAAATGAGATCATGCCTAATTATTCCAAGTGGGATGAAGAGGGAGCTTTTCCAAAAGAAATATGTAAAATAAATGGGTGACAACGGTTATTTATGTACTTGGGCTGATGAGAAATATGGCGGGGTTAATGGTGATTTTTGGTACGATTACATTTTAAATGAAGTGATAGTTGCGATTGGTGCCAACTGTATGCCTCTGCCTCTTCATAGTCGTGTCGCGTCACCATATATTGAGGCGTTTGGAAGTGAAGAAGAAAAAGAGCGCTGGCTCCCATCATTAGTAAATGGAGATATGACTATCGCTTTAGCCATGACTGAACCTGGCGCGGGTAGTGATCTCATGGCCATGAGGGGAAGAGCCGTCAGAGATGGCAACAAATATATACTCAATGGTTCTAAAACCTTCATAACGAATGCAGTGCATGCAGATATAGCAGTTGTTGCAATGAAAACTGATTTGCAAAACCCTCACAAAGGAATTAGTTTGTTTGTTGTGGAAAAGGACACTCCGGGTTTTTCAACCGGCAATCCAATACCAAATATTGGCTCGCAGAAATGAATCATCGCACCGCCAGCCGTTGTTTGCAATTGTTCCGGGGCTATGGCTATTGCACCGAATATGATATATCCCGGCAATTCGTTGATTCAAGGGTTCAGAGTATATTTGGGGGAGCTTCAGAAATAATGAAGGTAATTATTGCAAAGGAAATGGGTTTGTAGTTTTAATCATTTCTATAAGCGAAATATAACATGAAGCTTAAAATATGGGGATGCAAAAGCTGTCATTGCATAAATATAGGGTGGTTTGCTAATCGGGCCACCCTTATTAATCATGAATTTAATAGCTGTTGGTGCCTCACTCATTAAGGAATATTTCTATTAAGGCTAAGTTAATTTGCAATAAATATCAGCTAAGGCCGGATTAAAATAAATCTAAGCTTTAGCTAAAAATCCAAAGTTTCATGTTCATTTCATATAGAGATTTTTTATCTTGCTGTTCGAATAATTCGATAATATTATTCACATATTCCTCGCGGCCTTCAAAATGCACATGGGCAAAAAAACTATCTGTCAACACCCGGAAAAGGCGCTTATAATCAAAAGTTTCAAATAGCTTGCCCGACCTCTCTAAAACCGCACAAACAGAATAAATTGAGGAAACACTGGCTATGTAAACCGAGCGAGGATCAAATGGGAGAAATTTTTCCAAAAACATTTTGCAGGCTCGGTCATAATAGGGGTTAATTCGGTTCTCGAAATTATGATGTACTTTGGCGATTTCACAGGTTGTTTTCCGAATGTCCTCGTTTTCATAAGCGAGATAAAACCAGAAAAGATGGCGCAGGAAAACATACGACAAAGGGTCGGTGTAATCATTTAGAGGTTGCAATACTTGGTTGGAAATCCTTATAGATTCAGTATAAACTGCCTTTATTAAATCTTCTTTTTTTGGAAAATAGTAGGATACATGAGCAATATAGGTGCCGCATTCTTCAGCAATAGTTTTAATCGAGGTAGCATGATAGCCATTCTCATTAAGTGATCGAACAAATTGGCGTATCATATTTATTCGAGTCAGTTCGCTTTTCTTCAATTCAGAATTTCTCTCCTTATTGGTCATCTACAGTTGTTTTCAATGCTAAAACAATATGTTAATACAATTCGCTATGCATGGCAACGACAAAATTACCGCTCGCTTCCAATTTACGGTATTTATCTATTGCAAGAAACCATTTTTATTCTACAACATAAGCTTATTTGTTCAAATCATGTATATAGCTTAGCTCAAATGAAGATGAAATAGCATAAAAAACATCAAGAATAGACACTTACTATAGCAAATCGCCCATGAACCATAAATTTACTAATTACATATAGTGTAACGAAGACTTTTGGTGGCGTTGTCATACAATCTAAGCTTTCAATTACTGAATATATAAGGGAAGTGTGTTTATGTCTAGAATTAATTGTTGTAGCGATAATGTAAGCTGTGGATGTTATCCGGGTACTAATTGTAGCCAATGTTGCATATGCCCTGCTGGCCCGCAAGGACCCGCGGGTTTAATGGGCCCTGCAGGCCGCATAGGTTCACAAGGTCCAAGGGGCCTCCAAGGATTGCCGGGGCCAATCGGTCCCCAGGGTTTCCAAGGATTTCAAGGGCCAACTGGTCCGCAGGGATTGCAGGGATTACCTGGACCAACTGGTCCTCAAGGATTACAGGGACTACCAGGACCAACTGGTCCGCAAGGGTTCCAAGGTGTTGTAGGCCCGGTAGGCCCGGTGGGACCGCAAGGATTGATAGGCGTAACTGGAGCAACCGGCGCAACCGGAGCAGATGGACTAAGTCCTGCTGGAGTATATGCATTCGCTGAGTCTATAACTATGGAGCCGGATTCGGAAAACACTATCCTCTTCACTGAAACCCCATTTCTAAAAAATATTGATATTGATCTAAACGGATTTGTTGTCCAAAACAACGGGCTATATTTAATCAATATTTATATATTTGCACACTCACAGGCTGCTGCAAGAGCTGACTGCTGCATCAATGTAAATGATGTGGAGGGTATAATTTGTGGGGCTGAGTTTAACCTTGAACTTGAGGATGGGGGAACCAGGTACAGTGGAAGGGCGCAAGAGTCAGGAATATATCTACTTAACACAGGTGATAGCGTAACATTTAAGGTTACAGTCCTTGATGCCACCAATCAAGTATTGGTTGATCCAGGCTATGTTATCTTTAGCATGGTTCAGATAGCTACTCCTTAGCGATGAATAAAATCATTTAGGTACAGCTAATTTCGTATAATGAATACTAATTCATAAGAAACCCCGAAAGGACATAATCTTTCGGGGTTTTCACGCAAATACCTACTAATAATTCAAAAAATTCATTAAAGCTATTATTTTAGAAGCGGGCCTGGCATAGGCAGAATTGTCCTGCCGAAGGCATCGTTTAACTGTATTGCTGCTCCCACATAAATACCGAAACACCCAGTGAATAACAAGAAGTATGCAGCATAAATGCTATATGTTTTTGCAAGGATTCCTAAGTCCATAAATGCAACAAAGAAGCAGGCTACATCTAAGCAAAGAATCAAGAGACCTAACATTGCAGGTCCGGTTTTAAGATAAGCAGGAGTCCAAAGCATAAGTACAATCCAGAGTACCAACCATGCCCATCCATCCATGCGCCCATCAATAGGAGTGCCATTAACTGAAGCGAAATAGGCTTTAACAAAAAACTCTATGCCACCTGTGAACATAAAAAAGGCGGAGAAGAATAAAAACACATTACCGCCTAAGAGAGCACCTTCTTTTAATTCAATAATTGCTACTGTCAATTGAACAATAAAACCACCTAGTAACCAACATCCTAATAAAGGAATAGCTGTTGCTCCCACTTTTCCGCTGAGAAGAGCAAAAAAGGTGAAACATGCAACTGCAAGTGCAACTAAACCAGCTGGAGCTGGATTTGCAAAACCACCGCCATTATTCGAAGACAAAAAAAACTCCCCCTTAAAATTATAATTAACAAAGGACTAACCTTTACTTAATCACCCCCTGGAAACTATTAGCTAAATGATATAATTATCATTAAAAGCCGATATCATTTGGGATTCCGGAATGCAATAATTTCTGCATATTAAGGAGTATAATAGTCTTATACAGATAAATTATTTGAAATAACTATAAATTAGATAATATATATATGTGCGAATTTTGTCAATCGAATAATTGGGCGAAACTCCTTAAGAATGACAATTCTAAGCAACAATGTGAACACATGAACTAACGGTTAATGTTGAATTGTGAATAAAAATTAATAATTATCACTAATTATTAATAATTATGGAGGGTCAAGTGAATAACAGCTTAGTAAGAAATGAAAAGCCGGTTATCCTCGTAACTGGGGGAAGCCAAGGAATTGGAGAAGCAATAGTCAGAGTATTAGCAGAAAATAACTATCGTATGGTCATGAATTATCTAGAAGATCATGAATCGGCTTTTGCTATTGAGAAAAGTCTAAAGCGCCAAGGCCTTGAGATCATTAAGTTTGAGTGTGATGCTAGTGATGAAAACAGAGTGAACGAGATGTTTTTGCATGTCGAACAAAAATGGGGGCCGGTAACTGGACTTATTAATAATGCCGGAGTATCAATGCGCAAGCTGATAATTGATAATAATTGTGCTGATTGGCATAAGATAATAGATAATAATCTTAAGACTATGTTCTTGTGCTGCCGACGGGCATTACCTAATATGCTTGATAAACGGTGGGGGAGAATAATTAATATCAGCTCTGTTTGGGGTATAAATGGTGCCAGCTGCGAGGGACTATATGCGGCCTCGAAAGCTGGAATGATAGCATTAAGCAAGTCATTAGCTATTGAGTACGGTCCTTTTGGTATCACCGTTAATGCGATTGCTCCGGGAATAATTGCTACCGATATGATCAGCCAGGAGCTGAATGATGATGAGATTGCTAATATTGTCGAACAAATTCCCCGAGGACGCTTAGGAGACCCAAAGGATATTGCCAATGCTTGCTTGTTTTTTCTTCAACCTCAGTCTGACTATATAACTGGTCAGGTATTAGCTGTTGATGGCGGCTGGAAAGTTTAGAAGTTCATGCAGAAAAATGGGAGTGATTAAATGTTGTCAAGAAATGATTTATGTTGGTGCGGGAGCCAGAAAAAGTATAAAAAGTGCCACTTAGCTCAGGACGAGAAATTGGACCTGATGGCGAAAAAGGGAGTAAGAATTCCTGGCAGAGAAATGATTAAAACCGAAGAAGACATAATAGGAATTAAAGCAGCCTGTCAGATCAGTAAAAAAATCTTGGACACCTTAAATTCCGAATTAGCTATAGGAGTTAATACTAATCATATCGATAAACTGGTAGACACTATGACCCGAGATATGGGGGCTTATCCTGCTCCGCTGAATTATAAGGGATTCCCTAAGAGCTGTTGCATATCGGTCAATGAAGTGATATGTCATGGAATACCGGGTGACTGGCAGTTAAATGATGGAGATATCGTTAATATCGATGTAACTTCATATTTTAACGGTTATTATGGAGATGTCAGCCGTATGTTTATGATTGGTGATGTCGATAAAGAGGCAAAAAAGTTAGTTGAAATAGCTTATGAATGCATGATGCGTGGAATTGAACAGGTTAAGCCCTATAATCGCTTAGGCGATATTGCTTATGCAATTTCAGAACATGCGCACTATAATAATTACTCGGTGGTCAGGGACTACGGCGGCCATGGAATTGGTAAGGGTTTCCATGAAGAGCCTTTTGTACCACATTGCGGTGATCAAGGAACCGGGATGCTATTAGTGCCCAACTTAGTTTTTACAATTGAACCCATGATTAATATAGGTAAGGAAAAATGTGAGCTATTGAGTGATAATTGGACAGTGGTGACTGCAGATAGAAAATTAACTGCACAGTGGGAACATACGGTAAGAGTTTCCGAGTCCGGTTTCGAAATATTATCTGCCTAAGTATGTAAGGTTGAGTTAGCATTTTTTAATTGATAAAATAAGATACTTAGAATGAAAACCTAAAAAACATTTTTCTTTGAAACGCTAAATATTTAACTACTTATTGAAATTTCTAAGTTGGAGGAATTGCTTTGTATAAAAAACTATTTATTCCGGGACCGGTGAGTGTAAGAGAGGAAGTTCTGCAAATGATGGCAACTCCGATGATTGGTCATCGGGGAAAGGATGCTTCTAAACTTCAAAAAGAAATCACAGAAAAACTGCAAGTAATATTTAATACTAAAGATATTATTCTGCTATCAACTTCCTCGGGAAGTGGATTAATGGAAGGAGCAATAAGATCATGTACTAAGAAGAGAGCGGCGGTGTTTTCCGTTGGAGCCTTCGGAAAGCGCTGGCATGAGATGGCCATTGCAAATCAAGTTCCTGCTGATCTTTTTGAAGTAGAATGGGGACAAGCTACTGATCCGTTAGAGGTAGATAAGGTGCTAAGCACCGGTGATTATGATTTGGTAACTATTACTCATAACGAAACTTCGACGGGGATTATGAACCCGATAGCAGATATAGCCGAAGTTGTTAACAAGTATAAAGATGTAGTCTTTTGCGTTGATGCAGTTTCATCTTTTGCCGGAGCAGATATTGATGTTTCTACTTTGGGGATAGATATCTGTATTGCTTCGACCCAAAAAGCGTTGGGGCTTCCGCCGGGAATGGCAATCTGTAATTTTTCACCAAAGGCAATCGAACGTGCTAAGCAAGTGCCGAATAGGGGTATGTATTTAGATCTGCTGGCTTTATATGACTATATAATTACTAAAGATCATCAGTATCCCTCGACACCTTCTTTGTCCTTGATGTTTGCCTTGAATTATCAATTAGATGCTATTCTGCAGGAAGGTCCGAAAAATCGCTTCAAGCGTCATGAAGATATGGCGGAAGTTGTAAGAAAATGGGCAAAAGATAACTTTGCTCTATTTGCTGATGAACGCTATTTATCTAACACTTTAACAGTTATTACCAACAATAAGGAGATAGATATAGCCAAGCTTAATTCTAAGCTAGGGGAGCGCGGTTATCAGATTGCCAATGGATACGGAAAAATGAAAGACAAAACTTTCCGTATTGCCCATATGGCTGATTGTACGGAACAAGAAATTCATGATCTATTAAGTAATATTAATGAGATTATAAAACAGCAATAGCAATAGCAGCACGAAGGGTGTCAAGGTGACGAACGTCTCCTTGACACCCTATTTATCAGGATTAACTATGATAAACAAAGAGGCAATTAAGTTCAGAAAAGCTATAACAGCCGCTAACCAAAACACCCACTCATAGCCCCAATATACCCAAACTAAGCCTCCGCCTATGGGGATGGTCATGGAAACTGCATGATCTAGTGTTATCCCCATTGAAATGCTAGGAGCAATATCGGCAGGATCGTCGGCAATTTTACTTAAATAGGTCGAGCGCGCGATACTGACGGCGATTAGCATTTGATCGGCGATATAGCAAGTCATAATAATCAGCAATGCGATTTGGCTGGGGAGCCATTTCGGAGCGCCGCCGTAAACAATACAAACTATTATCAATAGGAATGATTCCAGAAAAATAACTCTCTTTTCTCCCCAGCGATCTATTGCAATTCCTAATAATGGGCGAAAGAAGAGCCCGGCGATCGCCCCGATTATTCCTAATACTGCAAATGTGCTGACGCCGCTGGAGAATAGTTTTATTAGTATCCAAGGGGCGAAAGTGAGAAAAACTTGTTTGCGCGCCCCAAAGAGAATGTTGAGAAAATAGAATAAAGCATACTTCTTTTTGAAAAGGAAGTTGTATTTTGAGGTTTTCAAGGGTTCTGGTTTTATGGTGAATAGCATGATGCTGGCAAGAATTGCAAATACCCCGGCAATGGTGAAAATAGTGGTAAAGGAAGCATTAAAACTTGCTACCCCAAAGTATACGATAATCATGCCTATTAATAAGCCAAAGGACTCTAAACCTCCCAAAGTTCCCATCATAGAGCCTGCCTTTTTCGAGTCGACTAAGCGTAAAGCTATTGATGATTTAAGTACTAAGTTCAGATGCTCGCCAGCGCTCCACAGCAACATCCAAAGTATGACCCATTTCATTTCCGGAGCAAAATGCCCTTGCCCTAAGAGGGATATGCCTATAAGAAGCATAGCAATAGCATTAACTCTAGTGTCGGGAAGAAATGCCAAGAGAGCAAAGATAAACACCAACAAGAAGCCGGGAAGTTCGCGGGTAAATTCCAGACTTCCACGGGCCAGCGCATCTAGGTGATGCACTTGAGATAGATAGTTATTGAATGATGGATCATAGAAACCATGATAGGTTCCCATTAGTAATTGGGCAAAGGCAAAAAGTAAAATGGGCAAAGAAATTTTGCTAAGTCTTGATATCAAATTATTAGCTCCTTAATGTTCACTTACCGGCTTAGATTCTTATGAATAAAACGCAATAAGTATATCGTTTGCTTTGCTATTCTCTCTAGTATATGCTACGTTAATACCATTGAGCGAACAAAGATTAAAAAAAAGAAAAATTATAAATAGGATCAAGGAGCGAGGCAAATGTATTCTATTAAGGAAACTGATCTGCCGGGGATTGGAAGGAAATTTAAAATTCTGACTAGAAGAAATGATCAAGTTGTGATTGTAATTCATGATGATGGCCGCCGCGAATTGTATTTGTATGATCCATCTGACCCTGAGGAGAGCGCAGCCATGGTGACTCTGGAGGACCTAGAAGCGCGTAAAATCAGCGGGATTTTAGGGGGATTAGCTTATATGCCCAAAGCCTTAGAATCTGTTGACATGGCCTTCGAGTCTCTAGTTATTGACTGGATGAAAATTGAGAGCGATTTTAATTGCATTGATTTTAGTATTCATGATTTGGGAATACGGCAAAAAACAGGCGCCACAATTATTGCCATGATTTATTCGAAAACCGAAAGAAGCGTAAATCCAGCGCCGGATGAGATTTTCAAACAGGGTATCACAGTTGTATTTATCGGTGAACGCCAACAAACTAAGAACTGCAGGAAATTATTACAGAGCGGACGCTTATAATGGAATTCAATCTTTTACTGGAAGTAGCAATTGCGCTCGCAATAATTGCTATTGCCGGCATAATTGGGTATAAAACGAATTTTACACTAGTTCCTTATTTGATAATTGGAGGCATGTTAATTGGGCCAAATGCTCCGGTTTTTGGGTCGTTCGATTTTAGGATTATCGCCAGCGAAAGCTTGATAAGTTTCTTAGGCCGATTGGGAGTTTTGTTTCTCCTATTTTACTTGGGTTTGGAGTTCTCAGTAGGGCGGCTATTGCAGGCGGGAAAAACTATATTCTGGAGTGGAAGTCTATACATGTTAGTGGTTTTTTCCCTGGGGGTGTTGCTTCCATATTCATGGGGATGGCCTTTACTAGAATGTATTATCGCCGCGGGGATTTTCTCAATATCATCCAGTGCTATAGTTGCAAAAGTTTTGATTGATTTTAAAAGGACTGCTCGACCAGAAAGTGAAATAATTTTAGGACTGATGCTATTTCAGGATATTTTTGTTGCCATTTATTTGTCCCTGGCTTCAAGTCTGACATTAAGAGGAACCGAATCCATTAACCTCACCATAATATCTTCATTGGTTTCTTTGCTATTTATTGTCGTTTTCGTAATGGTTGGTATGAAAGCAGTACCGATTTGGAATAAAATACTTGACATCACCTCCGATGAAGCTTTTATGCTTATAATATTTTCCTTATTGTTATGGGGATCAGTAATGGCTGAATCACTACATATTGCAGAAGCAATTGGCGCCTTACTGGTTGGGCTTATTCTTGCTGAGACCGAACACGCTGAGAGGATAAGAACACTAGTTGTGCCCTATAGAGATTTTTTTGGAGCGCTATTTTTCTTTAGCTTCGGTATGACCATAGATATGTTTGCGCTGCAAGGTGCCATAGTTCAAGTTTTGATTGCGGTTTTCGCAACTATCTTGGTTAGCTTTTTAGTCGGCATGTTTATTGGGCGTAAATTAGGCTATTCGCATTTTGCTTCATTAAATATTGGCTTGACAATAACTGCCAGAGGTGAGTTTTCAATCGTATTAGCTAATTTGGCCAGAAATGGTGGTCTGTTGGCTGTACTGCAGCCTTTTGCTGCCTTGTATGTTTTATTATTATCTCTATTAGGACCCTTAATTACAAAAGAATCGCGAAGGATATATGCGCTCTTTGCAAGATTTCTTAAATGGCCTGCATTGCCTGCTCCCAGAAAAAAATCTAAACCAAAACAAGAAAGCACAAATTAGGATTTATTCACATTTGTGCTTTCAATAATGATAACTTACTTACTATACTTTAAGATCGGGAACTATATCAATTGATTGACCGGCAGCGATTATTCCTGCAAGTCTACCAAATGTAATACAGCGTCCGTGACCGATTCCAGGACATATGGTAGGATAATCGTTGGCGAAGAAGTCGCCGGCGGCAGCTCCTGCAACATATAGATTTGGTATCGGATTATCCTCAGCATCTAGTACTTGACAGGATGTATTGGTTCTTAATCCACCAACTACGGTTAACAAAGTGCTCAGCAGTTTGCCAGCATAAAATGGAGGCTTTGCAATTGGCAACATCAACTCAGCTCTTTTTCCAAAATCAACATCGTTCTTACTTGCAGCCAGTTCATTATAGCGACGTACAGTTTCAACGAATGTTTCCACAGGCACATTCATTTTCGCTGCTAACTCTTCTATTGTATTGGCAGTAACTACTTTACCGGATTTAATATGATCTTCAAGAGTTTTCTCTTCCTGAGCTAGATCAAATCCTTTGCCCATTTGCTGGAAGGTCTGTCCGTAGAATAAACCTCCGGCAATTCCTCTATTCACTTGGTCTCTAACTTCAGTCAGTCCGTCGGCATCATATACGCTCCAGGCGATATTGCCTTTTTCATAGGCCTTGGTAGTACTCTTTGATTGGGTATTAACGTCTTCATTTTTATAGCGCATACCCATGCCGTTTACGTGCAAGAAGCCATAACTTGCAGCTCCTGCTTCAAGATGGATAACAGCTGCGTGCGGTTCAACTTTCTGCATGGCCCCACCGGCATGAAGCGCCATGATGTGACCTTCTCCCGTATTGCATTTGTTGGGCAGGTAAATCTGGGCATCAGCATTCAATGCAAAGGGGTCATAGCGCTCAACCATTTCCCGATTCGAGGCATAATCTCCGGAGCAGATAATAACGCCTTTAGCCGCATTAAATTGGGTATAATTACCCTGTGCACCACCAATAACACCAGTCACAGCACCATTACCATCCTTAACAAGTTGAACGGCAGGAGTATTGTAGAAAATCTGGATCCCTTTTTCCTTGGCGGTTTCTTCAAGCGCTGGAAGTAATACATCATTGCCTAAACCGACTGCTACCCCGTTTTCATAGCGGAAGTCCCCGCCTGCTCCAGGTTTGTAGAAAAAGTGAGTAGTAGGATACTCGGTGTAATCTGGTCCTTTATAATAACCATCCCACATGGCAACGGCGAGGCCTTTGGCTTTAGCCATATCAATTACCCAGTCTAAACTAGCGCCACTCTTATGTGCAAATAACCAAAGCAAGTCTTCCTTTACACGTCCTTGTGCCCAAAGTATCCACTCTCTGATAATTTGTCGATAGTTAATTTTTATTCCCATGGATGCCTGAGTTTTAGTCCCGAAACCGGTAATGTGGCCTCCGCGTCCTGCCCAAGAATTGTTCTTTTCAATAATTACTGGATTGGCACCGGCTTCTTTTGCTGCAATTGCAGCACATAAACCGGAAAGTCCATCACCAATGATAACAATATCTGCATTCTGTTGGTTTTTTATATCATTAGCGCTTATTGGGTTGGGCGGTGTTTCCCAGCTCCATTTTTTTGCTCCGCTAGTACCTGGGGCTGCACCATTATTCAACGGAGGTTGAGCTTGCTTTGGTGAACATCCTGCCAAATAACCCATTGATGTTAATCCTGCGGCGCCAATCGCAGATCCAACGATGAAATTTCGCCTAGTAAAGCCTTTGGAGTTTTTTTCTTCGTCCATTATTTTGCTCCTTCCTTATTTGTCCTTAGTATTTGTATAGACTGCTCGTTTAGTCAGGCTTTCGAATTCTCATAAATCAAATTCAAAAATTCTTATAAAATATGCAGATATTTAGCTATAGTTTGCTTAATTATCTTGAATATTATTTAGGGACAAAAAATTTTTCCTAATTATCAGCTAAGACTTAAATATAGGGTTATTAATAGATGGAATTCTCTAATGATAAAAAAGAATATTTGGGGGAAACTAAATTTTATCATCATATTAGTTTTATAGAGGTGGAAAAATGAAAGAAGATAATCAGAAGAAAAAGTCTTTTAAAAACTATTTTACTAAGAAAAATATCATTATTACTATTGGCATTCTCATTCTCATAGGATTTGCTTCGGTTCCAATCCTAGCCAAGGCCAGTGAATATCCAAAATTTTGCCTAAGTTGCCATATAATGAAACCGTACTATGATTCATGGGAGAGCAGCAAACTTCTCGATCATAGGCACGAAGCCAATGGCAATACATGCCACGATTGTCATCAAACTTCGTTTGCTGGGCAAATGAAAGAGGGCATAAACTTTATTAGCGGTAATTACACTCTACCCTTACCTAAGATGGAGGTTGACCGTGATTATTGTATGAGTTGCCATACTGATTTCGAGAGCATTAAAAAAGCTACGGCATTTGAAGGCTCCAACCCGCATGACTCACATAATGGTGAACTTAGCTGCAATACTTGCCACAATATGCACGAACCATCGCAGCTTTTATGCGCTGAATGTCACACTTTCTATTGGATGAAAGACTTAGACGAGAGTTGGAATCTTAACAAGAAATAAATTGCAATTAAATAAGGAGAATCGAGATGGGAATTATATGGAATCTTGGGCCTTGGGAGATTAGCTTCATCATGGTTATCGTATTGATGATTTTTGGGCCGGGCAAACTTCCTGATATCGGCCAGGCAATTGGCAGTGCTCTGCGAAGTTTTAAAGAGGCGAAAAAAGATGAGGAAAGCCTTCAACTAAGCGAAGATGATAAATAGTTAGAGTTAATAGATAACTCGGTCGCGTCCGGCAAACTTAGCTTTGTATAAATTGCGGTCAGCAATTTCAATAAAATTGGAGAAGAATATTCCTTTTTTGTAGGTGCTTATTCCACAACTAATGGTTAGTTTTGCTCCTTCTTCCCAAGTTGTATTGCGGACAGCGTCCATAAATGCATAGGTTTTTTTTAGGGCAGACTCAAGGTCGGTGTTCCGGAAAAGGATAATAAATTCCTCGCCACCGTAGCGGCCAAAGATATCATCGCTGTCAAGGTGCTGAGCAATGATTTGCGCAACTCCGACCAGGACTTTATCTCCATATACATGACCGAAGCGATCATTAATATTCTTGAAGTAATCTAAGTCTATCATGCACAGGGTAAGGGAGTTTCCGTTTTCGTAGGCATAACGCATCTCTTCATCAATACTTGAAAATATGTGGCGGCGATTATAAATCCCGGTCAGCGAATCTAACTGACTGGCGAGCTCTAGCTTCTTAACTAACTCATCAGTAGCGATTTTACTTTCAGTTGACTCTTTTTCCACGATACTAGATATTATTAATAAACCACAAGCAAGGATAACTGAGCTTTCTTCGTCATCTACAAGTATTTCATCATTCTTATGTATGGAAATTAAGCCCCAAAATACGCCGGCAACCATCATGGGCATGGCAACGATAGAAGTATCATTCCGATCGAAGAAAAGTGTTTCTTCGTTATGGCTGGTAAAAGGTTTGATTTTTTTTACTGGTTCCCCGCGCATAAACATATCAAACCAGTCTGGAAACCAGTCGTAATAGACAATCTTTATTTTACCGGGAGGATTACTTGACCATGAGTAAATCTTTTTGCAGTAAAGCTGGTCATCTTCATCAAATGCTTTCCAGATATTGGCGCTATGACCTTTCAAAGTCAAACACAATTCTTGCAAAGAATTATTAACAACATCAGAGAGCCGATCAGGTTCTGCAGACAATAATATATTGCCGATTTTGTGGACTAACTCGATGAAATTAGTATTTCTTTCGTATTGTTCCACATACTTTTGGTGCTCATTTCGCAAGTCATTTCTAGATTTAACTATGCAATTCATGGGAATATTAGTTTTGAGAGCAATCTTTCTTGCCATATCTAAGCAGGTTTCAGAGCCGCAAGCACCACAATTGAAATTTCGGTCGGCGTAGCTTTCCTTATCAAGCAGCTTAAAAGCATGGTCAATTTCTTCATCCGAGATTTCGATTCCTGGGCTTTCGCATGCATTGTAAGTTCGCAGAAAGTGTTCGAGATCAAAATAATTATCAAATTTCTCATGCAAGCGGACGTAGAATTCATGATCATAATTGGCTAACATTGACTGCCGCGAGGAATCCATAACACTTTGAATTTGAAAGTGGTTTTTGTTATGCATGCATCCAGATCCATTATTACAGCCATCAGGGCAGTTTAATACATCGAAAACCCGAGGCAAAATGTTAGGGCTTGATTTAGCATAATCGGCCAGTCTGTCATAAATTTTTATGCCTTCAGCTTGATCAATACGGATTGATTTGCCCCAGAGGTAACTTAAGTATTCTTTTAATCCTCCAGGGTTAGGGAAAATTGCTCCAAAAGTACTCTGAATATTATCAAACTCAGTTTCGAAAGCTGGAAACTCGATGCTATTATCCTGCAAATAATTGGTTAAGCTAGCAAAAGTGATATTATAATCAATCATGTTAGTTGCTAAGAATTCATTAGATTTGGCTATGCAAGGAGAAAAAGCCGCAATTTTGCCAGAAATGTCCTGATATGTTTTCATAAGGATAGCAGTGCAAGACATGGGGCTCTGAACAGGTGATAAATATTTTAGCAGCTCATTGTTGTGCATTTCGCAATAGGAAACCACCGGCGGACATGGTTGAGTGATAAGATTAGAAGGATTATACTGCTCAATATACCTGATATGCGCCCAAATGCAGATATCAGCCCCCAAAGACACATCGAAAATATTGTGGACCCCAAGACTTTTTAGCCACGAAAATAGTTTTTTGTATTCGGGAAAATTAGTTCTAATAGCTGGAGCAACAATAACCGAAATAGGGTCTCCACTAAGCAAGTCATTTAAGAATTCCTGCAAATCATCTCGGTAGAACCTAGCATTGTGCTTGCAAGCTAGAATGCAATTTCCGCAGGCAATGCATTTGGAATGATTAACTTTTACTCTTATATTACCATTTTCATCTTGATAGGTCTCATTAGCGAGCTCCATCGGGCATTCGCGGATACATCTATTGCAACCTACGCACAGCTCTTGATTAGAGCTTACGATTTGCTTCATAGTGGCGTTCAATCCTCATATAGAAAATACAAATGCATTGATTAAAGCATTTTCAAAATCGAGTAGTATAAACATATTCAGTGTTAAAGAGCCATGTGCTTTTACTAACAATCTAGTTTCATTTTACTAAATATGATACCGGAAGTAAATTCCAGGGCAAATTCTAACACTGATTCGCATTTAATATCAAACCTTAGAGGGAATGGTATAAAAATCTCATTAATCAAGACATACTTACTTGGGTTCAAAAAACTTCTTTTTAGCACATATAAGTATTATCGCAAAATATAAGAAAACATTCACATGAGATGTTAGCATGGCCGTAAGGCCAAAAGTGTTATTTCATAAAAGCAACAACTACATACTGGTCGTAAACTTTACAGCGAATAGTCAAATCGCTATCATCATTATTCTTAAATCTGAAATCAAGTACTCCCCAAGCAACGGTTGCATCTTGGTTATCAGGTGCGTAGCTAACAGCTAGGCTGTGATGATGACGCTCGATAATAGGTAGCTTGGCAATGAGAGCGCAATTATATAAAGTTGAAGATAATTGACAAATTCCACCGCCGATTCCGTAGCTAATTTGATCGCCGACGAAAATTTTTGCTTGCCGATAACCTTTCTCCTGACTCCGTAAACCAACTATATTATTGAAGGAAAAAACTTCACCCGCAGCTAAAACCGTCCCGTCAATTTGTTGGCAAGCAAGCTTTATATTGGTTGTGCGATTAGCAGATTTATCTAATAAAGTGGTATAGAAGCCGGCAATTATTTCAGCGTCAGGCCATAATTCTAAAGCCAAGGCAGTGCTACTTAATGAGCCCCATAGTGGAAGATCTTTAATTTGTTTAACAGCGGGGTGCACATCTGAGACAATTTTTTTCTTTTCCTCTAAGAATTTTGCTGAGAGCAAAGTTAGCTTCTGATCAGCAGGATCTAGTTGCCATTGGTAAGAAAGCTCATCTGCGAGGTACGGCAGAATAATATAAATTGGAGTAGCGGCTGATAAATTTCCCCAATCCAGCCGTGAGGGATCAAAATAACAATGCTCTGCGCTTAGCTTTATTGACAGCTTATCATTATATAGAAGCATTTCTCTATTGCCGGTAGATTTTATTTGCAGAGCCCATATACTAAGTACATCCTGCAATAAAATGGCCGGTTCCTTATTCGCATTAATTAACATTGGTTCGGTCAAATATATCTCTTTCTCATCAATTATGACCTCTCTTGAGGCTATTCTTAATTCCGGCATGACATTATGAAGATCACTGGCAGTACCAGCAAAAAGCATGGCTTTTTCAGCAGAGAATCCGATTAAAGTAATGATAATCAATGTCATAAATAGCATTTTACTCATCAAAGAAGTATTATACATTTATATCCTCCAATAATTTTTAGTATAATTATTCCGGCTTTTTCGTTCCTATGATTACTATTATTACCATTTGTTATGCCTTTATAAGTTCATACACTGGCAATTCTCGGTTATATGTGGTATTCTTTTTATATAGTCAGTGTGCAGAAGCTTAAGGAGGAAAATATTTGGAAACAATTGAATTTAATGAGATGGGTTTAAGCAAAGACCTTTTGCACATGATTAAGGAAAAAGGCTTTTTAACTCCCACCCCAATTCAAATTATGTCAATTCCCTTGATGTTAGCCGGTCGAGATGTTATGGGTCAGGCCCAAACTGGAACCGGTAAGACTGCTTCTTTTGGATTACCGATATTAAGTAAAGTAAAACCTAAACAAGGCCTTCAGGCTTTAGTTTTGTGTCCTACTCGTGAGCTTGCGCTGCAAGTTCGGGATGAAATTGCGTTTCTTGGCCGGAGGCTGAGAATTAGCATTATGGCAATTTACGGTGGTCAATCGATTGAAGCCCAGTTTAGGGGACTGGAAAAGAGGCCGGAAGTTGTGGTGGCAACTCCTGGCAGGATGCTCGACCATTTGGGAAGGAAAACCATAGATTTGTCAAAGCTAAGCTTCGTGGTATTGGATGAAGCTGATGAAATGCTGGATATGGGTTTTCTAGCTGATATCGAAAAAATATTGCAGGAATGTCCGCAAGATAGGCAGACCGCTTTATTCTCTGCTACCCTGGGAGAAGGTATTCAGCAATTAGGGCGTCGATTCATGGATAATCCCCAAAAAGTTATTATTGAAGCTCCGGAAAGAACCGTTGCTGAGATTAATCATTGTTATTTCGAAGTTAATCCGCGCTATAAGTTGGAGACCCTGTGCAGAATAATCGATACCAAACAGCCCTCCAGCTGTTTAGTATTCTGCCGCACTAAAAGGAGTGTAGGGCAACTAGCTAATTATCTTGAGAAGTGCGGTTATAGTGCAGATGCATTGCATGGAGATATGTCGCAAAGGGATAGAGATCAGGTCATGAGGAGATTCAGAAGCGGGAATATCGGCATACTTGTTGCTACTGATTTAGCAGCACGAGGGCTTGATATAGCTCTGGTTAGCCATGTAATTAATTTCGACATTCCCGAAGATCCTGATGTTTTTATTCATCGGACCGGTCGTACCGGAAGAGCCGGGCGGGTCGGGGAAGCGGTGACTTTGGTTGAAACCCTCCAATACAGGCAGTTTAGGATAATAGAGAGGCATATTGGCCGGCGCATTAAAAAAGAAGTTTTAAACACTGGCAATGAAAATGAAAAAGGAAGAAACGAATTCCTGCAAAACCGAATTTTACAGGCGATGCAAAAACCTGCTAAAAATTACGAAGCAATGGCCGAGAAGATGATTGCTGAGCATAATCCGATAACCATCATTGCATCCTTTCTGCGTTTATTAGATGAGCAATTACCGGAAAGAGAAGAAGATTTTTCGGCGATTAAGCAGCGAAAAAGTACGAAAGGCAAAGACAATGCTAAGTATAATCGGGTAAACGAGATCTCAACTGATGAGAGTGTACATTTGGAGCTTCCCGTCGGTCGAATCCATGGTTTTGATGCCCAGAGAATTGCAGAATATATAGTATCGCATTCGACCTTGACCCCTCAGCAGATTGGCGATATTGAAGTGAATAAAAGCAGTGCTTATGTTGAAGTGACTTTGGACAAAGTTGACGAAGTCTACAGTGTAATGCATAACTTCGATCGACCAAGGCGGCCAGCCCGCAAAAAAACTGCTTCACAGGGGTATAGGTTCAATAATAGCAAAGCTTAAAGTAGACTGTCTAAAAAGTCCATATAATGCGTTCACTTCGGCACCCGCGACCTCAAAGTATATTAATACGTCTTCGTCCGCGGGTTTCTCGCGGCCTTTCATCTGGAGCTTTTTATCCTAGTCTACAGGTTAGTATTAAGATAAAGGCGAGGGTAATCCCTCGCTTTAGACTGTCTAAAAAGTCCATATGCAACCTTAGTGGTTTGCTTCAGCAAACATTGTTGTACCCGAAGGGTGATGCGTTCGCTTCGGCACCCGCGACCTCAAAGTATATTAATACGTCTTCGTCCGCGGGTTTCTCG
>JAVBKS010000031.1:0-4835 GCA_031553935.1 Syntrophomonadaceae bacterium | reverse complement strand
AAAAATATGGAATTTGGAAAGCTTCTGAAAGATGCTAGGATTTCAAAAGGGTTTTCATTAGAGTTTGTTGAAGAAGAAACGAAAATCCGGAAATATTATATAGATGCTCTTGAGAATGATGATTATTCTGTATTGCCGCCTCAGGTTTACGCGTGCGGGTTTGTCAAAAGATATGCAAAATTGTTGGGCTTAGATCCGCAGGTCATGGTTGGGAATTTCAAACGTTTTGCCTATGATCAAGAAGTCACCGACGATAATATGATAAATGATTCATCAGAAGAAATTCAGAGTACCACTGTACTTAAACCAAAAAAAATATTTTGGCGCCGAAAAAACATTTTATTTGCCATAGCTTTTTTGATTTTTGCTATTTGGGCAGGTAATTACACTATTGATTATATAACTGGAAGCTGGCAGAACAAAAGCGATAACAATTTCGTGCCTATGTTACCAGATAAAACGCCGATTGCCGACCACCAACAAAATGATGCAAGCCCTTCAAACACTGGGCAAGAACAGACTATAAGTGAGAGTAAGGTTAGAATAGAGATTGATGTTAACGAGAAGTGTTGGTTAACAGTTATAGTAGATGGCAAGCAAGAAATTGCTGCAATACTATGGCCTGGTGACCACAAGAGCTTTGTTGGTAATGAATCCGTGTTTATACATGCAGGTAATGCCGGAGGTATCAAAGTAAAATTCAACGATCAGGAAGTACCTCCACTTGGCGGACAGTTTGAGGTAGTTAAAAAAGAGTTTAAGAATAATTAATATCTTAGGAGTAAAATAGATGAAAGTCGGATTCATAAGCTTGGGCTGCTCGAAGAATAGGGTGGACACGGAGATAATGATGGCAGCTGTTAAGAATGCCCGGCACAATTTAGTTTTTGATATAAACAAAGCGGAGATCATAATAATCAATACCTGCGCTTTTATTGAAGATGCTCAGCAGGAAGCAGTTGACACTATTTTAGAAACCGCTAGACTAAAGGAACGTGGAGAATTAAGGTATTTAATTGCAGCCGGTTGCTTAGTTCAGCGTTTTGGTAAGGCTCTATTGGATGAAATGCCAGAACTAGATGGGATCTTGGGTATTAGTGATATTTACTCACTAGACGAAGTATTAAAGAATATCGAAAATCACCCTCGCTTTTGTAATGTAGCGGCGCTTCCCGAAAGGTTCATTGATTTCGGGGATAGAGTTTTAACCACTCCACCGGGATCGGCTTATGTTAAGATAGTGGATGGTTGTGACAATAATTGCAGTTATTGTACTATACCTAGCATTAGAGGCAGGCTGAGATCTCGATCGATTGAGAGTATAGTAAGCGAAGTTGAGACATTAATGAGTCGTCAAATCAAAGAGATAGTATTAATTGGTCAAGATACCGCGGTTTATGGGCTGGATTTGTATGGAGAAGCTAAGCTTGATGAATTATTAACTAGGATAAATGATGTGGCAGGGCTCGAATGGGTCAGGTTAATGTATTTGCATCCGGCTCATCTTAATGAAAGAATTATTGCTGCAATTGCTAGAGAGAACAAAGTGATACCATATCTTGACATGCCTATTCAACATGCGGCAGATACAGTTTTACAAAGAATGAATCGCTATCACAACCGTTCTTATTTAGATAGTCTGATAAAAAAACTGCGGGCAAGTTTACCGGGGCTTTGTTTGCGGACAACAGTTATGGTTGGGTTCCCGGGAGAAACTGCTAGTGAGTTTAAAACCTTAGTTGATTTTATTGAAGAGACTGAATTCGAATGGTTAGGTGCTTTTGCATTTACCCCGGAAGAAGGTACAAAAGCTGCGTCGATGGATGACATGATTACTGATGAATTAAAAACTGAGCGCCTTCACGAAATAATGGTTTTGCAAAAAAAAATCACCAGAAACAAAAATATTGCCCGTATCAACACCAAGCAAAAAGTGTTGATATCTTCAAGTCAAGATAAGGATTTATACATAGGCAGAACATATTTTCAAGCGCCTGAAGTTGATGGGCTCACGCTGATAAGAAGCCCAAAAACCTTAAAAATGGGGCAATTTGTGGAAACAGTGATAAAAGCGACAGTTCGCGATTATGATTTGATCGGAGAAACAATAACTGATGAACTTACCTAATTCTTTAACCATACTTAGGATAATCTTGATACCTATTTTCGTAGTTTTACTTTACGTGGATGTTGCCTACAATTATTTATGGGCATCAATTGTGTTTTTATTAGCGGCACTAACAGACAGCTTGGATGGATATTTCGCAAGAAAATGGAAACAAATCACTAAGCTTGGTATCGTAATGGACCCGGTTGCCGATAAATTACTAATAACAGCTGCTTTGTTTAGCCTTGTGGATTTGCATATTATTCCGGCTTGGATTGCCATCGTTATAATAAGCCGTGAATTTGCTGTTACTGGCTTACGGGCTCTAAAAGCTGAAGAGGGAATAATAATTGCTGCCAGTATACTAGGCAAGTCAAAAACCATATCGCAAATTGTGGCCATAATTGTTCTAATCCTTAAGCCGATGAATATATGGTTTGTGCCTGCAGATGCCGGTTTGTGGCTTATATATATTGCTTTAGTGATTTCGATTATATCTGCGGTGGACTATTTCAAGAAGTTTTATAGTAATCTGTGAGGGTGTCTAAGAAATGAAACCAGTGTTTGTAATTGGCCACAAGAATCCGGATATAGATTCGGTTGCGGCTGCAATAGGCTACAAAATTTTTAAGCAGAGTACTGCCAGCGGGGTTTATGTTGCAGCAATCGCAGGCGAAATAACTGCTGAGAGCAAATTCGTGCTAGATAGATTTGCTTTTCCTGAGCCTACATTATTGAGAAGTGTGGCAGCGACAGCTGAAGATCTACTGGATGATGAGGAAAGACCATTTGTTACTGCGGATATGAGTGTAACAGAATTAAGTAATTTAATGCGCCAGCATAAGCTAAAAACCATACCGGTATTAGACGATACAAGGCGTTTTCTTGGTCTGATAACCATTGGGGATGTGGCCATGATATTTTTGGAGAATTTAGGAGACGGGCGCAATATTGAACAAAGCTCCAGTATATTGAAATCTATACTATCACAACGAGTATCCGATCTAATGCAAACACGTGATTTAGTGCTTTTTGAAAAAGATGAGAGCGTTGATGAAGTGAAAAAAAACATGCTGGCGACCCGTTATCGTAATTATCCTGTGGTAGATGACAACAATCGTTTTTTGGGATTCGTTTCACGCTATAATTTGTTGGCAATGCGCCGCAAGCAGGTGATTCTTGTGGATCATAATGAAAAAAAGCAAGCTGTGGATGGCATTGAGGAAGCTGATATTTTAGAGATTATCGATCATCATCGGGTTGGGGATCTGCAAACAATCGCCCCAATTTATTTTCATAATGAGCCGGTGGGGTCTACTTCTACTCTGGTTGCGGAAAAATTCTTAATGAGTAAAATCTTCATGAACAAAGAGTTAGCCGGGCTGCTTTATTCCGGTATATTAACCGATACCATGGTCTTTAAATCGCCTACGACAACTGAAAAGGATCGTATAATAGCTAAAGAACTGCAGGATATTTCAGGGCTTGATCCATTATCATGGGGAAAAGAAATCTTTTCTCATTCTTATCATGTGGTGCAAGATGATCCTGCAGACCTAATAATCTCAGGTTCGAAAGAATATTTGAGCGGCAATATCGTATTTGCTGTCTCTCAGATCGAATCTATTGAAATTAAAAGATTCAGTGAAAACAAGAAAAATTTACTGCAGACGATGAATAGCATTTGCCAGATGCGCTCCTATGATTTCATGTGCCTGATGGTTACCGATATTTTCGAAGAAGCTACATTGTTGCTCCTGGCTGGGGAGAAGAAAAGCTTGGCAGCTCAAGCTTTCGGTCAATTCGATGATGAGAACAGTATCTACTTAAAAAATGTTTTATCCCGCAAAAAACAAGTCATACCTGTAATTTATGAAGCCTTAAGAAAAAATAATCAGCTGTAGCCAATTATTTTCGAAACGCTTATGTATTAGGGGAACGAATGAATAGCACTATCTAAACCGGTCCCCTAACGCCGAAGCATCTGGAAAACACTATTACAATTTACCAAACGAAAGCCGAGCACGAAGTAGGCGTTTGTCTGAGGCAGAGCCGAGTTTAACGCCTCAAAAAGTGCGCAGGCAGAGTTTTGGCAAATGTTTAGGGTTTTTCATTGCGCAGGCAGTTTTCTTTGGTATCTTTCTTTTGCGCCAAAAGAAAGAACGAGCTATGGTTGCAGCGGAATAAATAATCTCGAGAATTGCTTTTAAGATAGATTAGCAAAACTGATTATGGTACTTTTTTCAAAAAAAGTACCCAAAAAACCTCTTCGCGAGATAATAATTGGGCATTTAGCGGCTCGCGCTTCGCACCTTTCACGGCATCCAAACTCGGCTACGCCTCAAACAGGATGCCTTTTCGTGCTCAGCCTTACGCCAGCTAACTGTAACCAATTATTTTCAAAACGCTTAAGTATTAGGGGAACGAATAATCCCTTCCGGTCCCCTAACGCCGAAGCATCTGGAAAACACTATTACAATTTACCAAACGAAAGCCGAGCACGAAGTAGGCGTTTGTCTGAGGCAGAGCCGAGTTTAACGCCTCAAAAAGTGCGCAGGCAGAGTTTCGGTAAATGTTTAGGGTTATTCATTGCGCAGGCAGTTTTTTGCTTACTTTTTTTCAAAAAAGTAAGAGAAAGAAATGCAGATAAGTTGTTAGTTATGAAACAGAACATATATCAATAAATAAAACTAGTTTAATAATTCAAGCATTGATGACAGCAGTCGAT
>JAVBKS010000058.1:0-8564 GCA_031553935.1 Syntrophomonadaceae bacterium | reverse complement strand
CAATTTAGACATGATTTGGATGGGAAGAGCACTTATTGCCGATCCTGATGCTCCGAACAAGATGATGAACAATAAATATGAAGATGTCCGCCCTTGTATCCGGTGTAATGAAGGCTGTCTCGGTAGATTTTTTAAGGGAGGACAAATGCGCTGTAGCACTAATCCTTTTGTCGGAAGAGAAGCGCTGGCAGAGTCACTTATGTTTATGCGCTCTCAAGAGAAGAAAAAGGTTGTCGTAGTCGGTGGCGGCCCTGCCGGTTTGGAAGCTGCGCGCGTATCAAAAGAACTGGGCCACGATGTAACACTTTTTGAGAAATCGGACCATATTGGCGGAAACGCGGCTATTGCGTGCATACCATCGTTCAAAAAGGACATCGAAGAATTACTTGACTGGTATAAACACACTTTGAAAAACCTTGGAGTAGAGGTTAAGCTTGGTGAGTCAGCTTCTGCTGATAAGATTAAAAAGATGGCGCCTGATGTAATATTTGTCGCAACTGGTTCATCTCATCTTAAACCAAATGTAAGTGGCGTAGATGGTGCTAATGTTGTTACTGCATCTGATGTTCTCACCGGTAAGGCGCCAATAGCCAATGGCAAGAAAGTCGCAATAGTCGGTTCGGGATTAGTTGGTATTGAGACAGCATTGCATATGCATGAACAAGGAATGAGGGGCATTCAAGTAATTGAAATGCGTGACGAAGCCTATGAAGAAATCATAAGCATCAACAAACTAACCATAAATGAAATGCTTGCCAAAACAGATATTCAGATCAAGACTTCGGCAAAAGTTTGCAGCTTTGATGAAAAAGGGCTTTCATATATTGACGCAGACAAGAATATCCAGCACATTGATGCAGATGCGGTTGTATTGGCTGTCGGTTTTGTTCCAGAAAATGGTGTTTTTGAAGAACTGAAGAACATTTGCCCGAAGGTCTATCGTGTGGGCGACTGTCGGAAAGTTGGCCTGATTTATGATGCAGTTGAATCTGGAGCTTGGACTGCCCTTGAAAAATATTAGTATGTCAAACCATAACTAATCAGCCATCTGGCTAAAAGTTATAACCACCGTCTCAGCTGAGACGGTGGTTTTCTTTCATAAAGAAAACTTCGGCTATAAATAGAAATAAGAACCTCCAAGTGTTAGGATAATGGCGGGTCTGAACAGCCGCAAAAAGCTAACAGAGGTAGGTGCTCGTCAAATAATGGATAGACTCTACCAGTAACCGCCCTTACAGGGCTAGTGCAGGCCACCGTAGTGAGAATATCTATATCATATTTACATATGTGAGCATGGCTGAGAATAAAAAATAGTATGCGGAGTGGTTTTTATTATTTCGGGTCAAAGTGCATAAGGCAGCTAGCACGCAGTCTATTCACTTTTTTGCTTGTTCGCCATATAACCACATATTTCTACTTTTTCACCATAATAATCATATTTGTAGTGTATGGAGTTGGCAGTGGTAAACCCCATGCTTTCTTCATCCATGAGCCGAAAACCATTGTCATTAAGCGCCTTCTTCAATTCGATAAAAGACAATTTGGAGGGTTGAAATTTAGGATAAGAATCTCTAAATCCCTGTAATCCTTTTTGCGCATGATTATATTTTGAAAAAATACCTATAATTTTACCATTTATTTTTACTAGATCCGACAGATCGCTAACCCCATAATTATTATATACAAATAGATTATTAGTTAACGAATAATCATCAATATAATAATCAATGGAACCTTTTTTCAGAGGCAAGTTGCACATATGAGCATTAATAAACATAACATCATAATCTTTTGCCAAGTATTGGCTCATTTTTTGCAACTTTTTTTTGGATGGATCAACGACTATGTAAATGTTGTTTTTGCCCAAATTTTCGATTCTTTTCAAAAGAAAATTATAAGTAAATGGTCCTAATAAAAGAGTTAGGCCTTCCCTCTGTTTATTTATCTTCTCATCAATAAAACTGTACGCCTTATTAATGAGTTGTCTGTATGTCGCGCTAAGATCATCTTTGTACGATATGATGGATTCTACATTTTCAAATACCTTGATGGGAGATTCCTCACTACCACTGCAAATAATTAGATTGTTTTCAATAGTTGAGGAGTAACCACAGTCGCAACATAGATTTCCGGCATTTATATATCCATTGGAAAGACTTGCAGAATCAATATTCAGTGGGACATTACATTCAGGACAATAAAGGTAGGGAATTGCTGTAATTGGTATCCCTTTTATGCCTCTTTCTTCAGTAATGGGCTTCGAAAGTGATTCTATATCGTCTTGCAGATTAGTTATGATTTGATCAAGTACCCCTCTTTCTTTTTTCAAGGCATCAAGCTTTTGATTCAGGGTGTTGGCATAGACATTAATTACGGCGTTATCATTAAGTCGGGATGTTTTTTCCATGAAAATCAGTGATTGCATTTCTGGTATGGTAAATCGGAATGTTTTCAAACGTAAAAGGTATTCCATATCTTTTATATCTGCAGAGCTGAATACATATTTACCATTTTGCACCTTTGGCACAAGGAGTCCATTGTTGATATAATATCTGATAGTGGTTATTTTTGTATTGAACCGTTTAGCAAATTCACCTATTTTCATGAGTCCTTCTCCCAATAATGGCTTAGAATTTCCTCGAGATAACCTTGAGTTAAAAATTACCAAGATAATATAGGAAAATATCCAGACACAATCTCTGTCTGGATAAAAGCCGTGGCCACACCTATGCCCATGGCCATCCCCCCAGCATAGTGACGGTAAACAGGCTGCCAGGGTCGCAATAATCAACTCCGTTTTCGCCAGCAACAATACGTCTGCGCAGTGACCCCGCTTTAGCGCACCGCCTCACAGACGGTCTTGCCTTGGCTGCACAACGTTTCCACTTCCGCAGCTTATACTGATCTGCTCTATACTAATATTGACTCTACTCCGCCAAAGATTAAAAATTTTTCCTGTACCACGCTTAGAATTAGTTGTTTCCATTTTCGCAGTTTTTATAACTCTATTATAGGTGCGTTTCTAGGGGCAAAGTCAATAGAACTGTATCACAATATACACCATAGCAAAGCTATTATTGACAGAATAGAACTTGCTGTAATTATAAAGCTGCAGCTGTTAATATTTTATCATATTTGATTCCGGTATATAACATGGAGAAAATGGCAAACTAGCCGCGACTTTAGCAGCAAAAAACGAAGACAAGTTATTAGAAATATCCAGTGTGCCTAGGCTAGCCGGATTATTATTTTCCTTTAAGTCAGAAATTGCAGGCTTATTTAAACCCAAAGGTTAGTTCTCGCTATTATAGGAATACTGGATATGTCTATTCCCAGACAGTGAGAGGAGCCCATAAAGAGCTTAAAAATTTTGTTCTTAATGAAAAAGGCTACCGTAATGTGGGCAATGATTTTCGCATTAAGTCCAGGGTTCATCCGTGAGAGATTAATGATACAAATGCACACCCCTGGCCAATCTTTCACCGATTTCGGAGGGGGGTGTGCATTTTCGTCAGGGGATGTGCATAGGTTTAATTCATTTGAATAGCTTTAAATTCTTTGCGGGATCGACCGTATTCATGCTGGGGCTCTGATCCTGGCTTTCTTCAAAGTCGACCATCGACTTAAAGTGAAATGCTTCTAAATATCTAGTAATCCGAGCTTACATTACAACTTAATCGTCTTTTGCAAACCGCCTATAAGTGTATGAAATTCACATATTGAGTTTTCAAGATAGAAGATTTCAAAATATGGATTATCTGCTGTTTTGAAGCCTTCCTTAAGAGCCGGCATTATTTCAAAAGCCTTTTCTTTTGCAGGTATGCTATCCAGAAACACGGCGCGACCGGTAATGCGTATCCACACCATTGATAAATCCATATCGGGAGAACAGGAGCATATTTCTACATTCCAGTTTGCTTTCATTTGATTTGAACATTGCTTAAGGCTATTGGTAGTAAAGCAGAGTTTGCCTTCAAATTCCATTACGAATCCAAAAGGTCGTATTCTTGGCTTATCTCCGTTTATTGTAGCCAAATAAAACATTTTATTTTCTTTCAAAAAACTAATAACTTCTTCCATATCAAATTTTCTCCCTCCAAATTTGCGCCAAGCATAAATTTTATTTAATGGGGCGATGTGGATTTATTATATCAAAAATCACAATCGTAGGTGTTGTTACATCAAAAGCCAAAAGGTGCCCTGTCGTATTGCTCGTAAAAATCGTTTTGAATCTCATGAAATGCTTTATCAGCGTGGTCTATCCCTAATCGTCGCGCGACCGAAAAGCCTTTGCCTTTTGCCATCATAGCTACCACCGTATTATGGCAATGCTCGGATTCCAAAAGACGGTCGCATTCTTCCAATAAAGCCACCTTCTTCTCCCACGATTTTTGTTTTACCCTCAATTGCTCAACGGGAAGCAAACTGTTGTACCATTTGTCTTCCGCCTCATATTCCTGTTCGTTCGAACAGTCTCCATAATAGCCATCATTCAATACAAGATGCCACATGTCCTCGTTGCTAAGCAATACGTCTTTATCCGGCACTTCAAGTTCAATGCAGACCTGATTTCCACTATAGTTGCGAAACTCCATGCGACGCAGATCGGGTTTCCGATGTTTCCACTCCACAGTATGCCACGCCCAAAACGGATACTTCACGCCCGCAGGCGGTTGCCCAACACGCAAAACCATTTGCTCTGCAAGCCAATCATAAGCGGGCCCAAAGCCGTATTCGGTAACCAGTTCAGATTGCGCCGGGTCACAATAAAGAACCCTTTCCTCTTTCAACTTCATATATAGGCTTTCCGGCACCTGCATCCGCTTGATTTTCTTTATCCGTTACTAGTTTTTTCCTATTTACGACCTTTTTCTTGGACCCTTTTTCAACCGGTAGAGTTGACCAGTTTTAAGTTGACAATAACATTAAATTTAACATTTTGGGTACTACTGAAATTTAGAGTGCCTATATATCGGCCTTGGTGAAACCATTTTAGGGTACTATTAGGGTACTAACGAGGCAAAAAGAGGCTAAAAATTACCAGAGTTTACCAAGAGTAAAAAGTGAGAAATTCCTGGAGAATGCATGTTAGAGAAGGTTACTGAAAGTTAGAATGGTGGAGGCGGGGGGGAGCATTCTGACCGCTCGTGGCATAGCCCCTCGCACGCTCCGCTAAAAAATGTCCACAGGACATTTTTCTTTACGCTCGCGCCCTCTCAGGGTTCGACTCCCTTCCATATACAAACAAAAAAACGCCTTGCGGCGTTTGTTATTGTATGCAAGTACAGTAAATAACGCTAAATTAACAATTCAATACACATCAATCGAAACAACTTACTGGCAAAATCATCTATACGCCTTTGGTGGCATTTAATAATTGATTGAAATAAACGTATTGATTTTTTTCGATATGACAACCACAATAATCATATCGAAAATTTTTGATGTGAGGTGACGAATAAAAAACAAACATTTGGAAAACGCCAAAATGTTCAAGGCTTTCTGCGATGAAAAAGCCTTTTCATTCTAGAGATGCTTCAAAGTGGAGAAAAATGTGCTTGTGTACTCCTTCTTTGACCTTGATGACCATCACCGTTTCTTCACCAGCAAGCCACTTTTGGTTTGTGGTAATACGGCATCCATGCTGGCAAACACACGTCTCGCTTCCACATTTAAGTTATCTGTGACCGCTCCACACATTACGGGTCATTCGATGGTTGCGGGGCTTCATGCGCGACAGATTGCGGAGATAGCGGAGGCCCATGCTGTTGCTGACACCATTTTACAAGAGCGGTGCGAATAGCCGCTCTTAACTCTAAAACTACCATTTTGGATAAAGATTCTTTTGTGTTGTCATGGTCAATTGTACTGATGCCACTTTAAAGTGAATACACGTCTGCGGCGAAGACGGCCTAAATTAGAAGACCTGAATCCAATGTACGGTAAGAGGCACTACAACCTGAGGAGATTAAAAGCCTACCAGTTAGAATTGTAGATGTAATAGTAGAACTTAGACGCAAAAAGAAAAGATAGCGCAGGTTAGCGGTAAATAAGTAAAATATTCGGCCATTCGACAAGTTTCGACATAAAACCCTTAACAGTTTTGGTAAGCTAAGGAAAAATTGTTAGGAGTGGTCGATGATGGCTAAAATTAGATCTGTGTTGGTTGTATTTGCTTTCCTGTTTATGGTGTCAGCTTGCAGTGAAAGTGACATGAAAACTAATTCGAGCGCAACCCCACTAACCCAGGGAGAAATAGAGCAAATGCTTTCAAATGCAGAAAGTTTTAAAGGCAGAGTTGTAGATAAACTGCCACTTAAGGTATTTAATATAATTGGGAAGACTGAAAACAATAACTACCAATATCAAGGTTGGGCAGACAAGAACTCAAGTAAGAGTGTATTATTTATAACAAATTCTGATCGTAAAATCGACGAAGGTGCTTACGTGTTGGTTTCTGGAACAGTTTATGGAATGCATAAAAGCACGAATGCTTTTGGCGCGGAATTAATACTTCCGGTAATAACGAATACAACTGTTGAGAATGCAGATGCAAAAATATTTAATCCAACAATAAAAACCATTGAGGTGAATCAAGAACAGAACCAAGCGGGACTAAAAATCACGCTTCAAAAAATTGAGCTAGCTAATGATTCTACAAGAGTATATATTAAGGCCGAAAACAATACAGGCCACAAAGCAAGTCTGTATGTATTTAACAGCTACATTGTTCAAGGACAAACACAATATGAAGAGTCGAATATTTCTTATAATGAAACTACGATTAAATCTGATATGGCCAACGGAACCGTGCAAGACGGGGTAATATCTTTTGCTCCAATAAAAAATGAAGGCAATTTTAAGGTTGTTATCGACGGCACTTGTGATGACTGGAATGCAGAGATCAGTGAATTCAACTTCGAAATAAAAATGAACTAATTATTATTTTTGCATTTCTCGGAACACCAATGTTTCTCATTCACCCCCCTAGCAGAAAGCCTTCCTCATAACTTGGATTCGCCCAAGCTCTGGGGGGTTTTGAACTCTAGTAGCAGAAGTTATGAATATTTATGAAAACTTCGATAATAAACATAATAATTATTAAAATGTGTCAAAATGTCACAATTTGCATGCTATAAAAAGTTGACACAGAAAACTTAAGGGGCTAATATTATAGCACGTAGAGACAATTTTAATTAAATAAATGTAATAGCTATCATATCCCCTGACAGTAAGCTTTCCTTAGTATTTAGGAATTGCCGAACTCTGGGGATTTCACTTTAAAGGGGGCTAATATGTGAACAAAACTGCGATTCTAGTTGATGGAGATTTTTTCATAAGAAGGGCACGGATTTTATTTGGTAAAATGTCTAGTCAGGAATTAGCAACAAAACTATGGCAATATTGTTATTCTCACTTGACCTATAAAAAGGACTCCGAAGCAGTTGATTATTTGTACCGCATTTTCTTTTATGATTGTCCACCCCCAGATATAAAAATCCATCATCCTCTGACAAAACAAGTAATCGATACATTCAATTCTGAACAGGCTAGATGGAGAAGGGCTTTTCATGAAGCCTTATTAACAAAAAGAAAAGTTGCTTTACGTTTAGGAAGTGTAGATACATCCAACCCCTCTTGGTCAATTGACTACAAGCAATTAAAGAAACTATGCAATGGAAAAATAACAATCGATAATTTGCAGGAACATGATTTTAGTTTAAATCAAAGACAAAAAGGAGTGGATATGCGCATAGGACTTGACATTGCTTCTATAACCTTTAAAAAGCAAGCTAATAAAATAATTCTAATTTCAGGTGATAGCGACTTTGTTCCCGCCGCCAAACTCGCTCGCAGAGAAGGCGTGGATTTCGTTCTTGACCCATTATGGGCAACTATTAAACCAGATTTGAATGAACACATCGATGGATTAAGAACCCTGGTACCTAACCCAAGAAAGGATCCCGGCAAACTTAAATCTAAAGATGAAAAACAAAAGGCGGGTGAACCTCATGGCCAAGAAGCCTAAATATCACGTTAGACCTGACGGACTGCACGAGACTATACGCCTTGTGAACGGCAAACGAGTTGCCTTCAGAGGTAAAACCGATGCTGAAGTTGACCAAAAAATGATAGCTTACCAAGAGAAAAAATAGTGCGGACCTTCGTTTAAATAAGTTGCTGAGAGGTGGAAGGAAATACACTTCCCAACCCTATCACCTTCCACCGCCAAAGGCTATCGTGCAAGTTTTAATCGCACCATAGAGCGATTAAAGCAGATGCCATGGATTTACTTGGCCACGCTGAAATAAATATGACAAAGAATATTTACACTCATATTCGTAAGAGCAGAAAAGATGAAACCGCTACCTTATTAAACGAAGCAGCAAAGAAGTTTTAATTTTTACTGTGTCGCAACTGTGTCGCAAACCTGATAAAAACTATTAAAAAGTAGCTTTTTTTCACACACGATAAAACATGAAAAAACCCCTGCAATACCGCATTATATCGATACTTACAAGGGTTTGGTTGTTTCCAAATTTTGGTGGAGGCGGGGGGGGGGG
>JAVBKS010000010.1:0-22582 GCA_031553935.1 Syntrophomonadaceae bacterium | reverse complement strand
GCGGCTATCTTTTTTTCCAAGGTTGCTTTAATATAAACTATAGTTAACTAAATTTGCATTCATTATTAATTGCCTAAACAATCTCCTTTTTAGGAGTGTTTGAGGTCATTAAATTTTTCAGGAGGAATCATCCTGACTTTTGCAGCAAAAAGAGAGAAAAAGAGCCCTGCAAGCTAGTAAAAATGGTAGCTACAGGGCTTAAGTTATTTGCAAAAAGTTGTAGTGGAAAATCAACTTTTTTTGGTGTGACCAATAATTTTTTTAATATCACCCAGACCAAGATACTTGAGCCCAAAGTCAATACCTAGATTTAGGCGAATTGCCTCGGTGATTTCATCAGTGTAATGCAGTGCATACCAATTCTCCTCCAAAGGTACGCAAGTAGTTTTATTCAAGCTCCCAACAATTCGAGAAATACTATAAAGATTACCTAACCTTAATGCCAGTAACCTAGCAATTAACAAAGCTACAAAACATATAAGAAAATGCGCATTTATGTGATCTTCCCTTGAAACAAAGACTGGGCGGGATGACAAATCACTCTTGGTAACCTTAAAAGAATCTTCTATTCTCCAAAGCCCCCGATAAATCTCAACTATTTCTTCATCACTTTTATCAAGCTCACTGGTGATGATAGCATAATAACCATCAAACATTTCAGCCTGTTTAAGCTTCTCAATATCAAAAACCGGCTTTTGCTTAGTAGTAACTATCTCAGCAGTTTCTTTATCATAAACCAAATTCTTAACGTATTTCGCAGCTCCATAGGAAGTTGCCCGGTTGTATTTACCTGGGTTATTGACCAAATCATGAGCTTTAAGTAAAACAGCCTCACGCTCAGCTTTAGCCTTGCGAGCGTAACGATCACTGTAGTAGACAACTTGCTTTTCATCAATTCGTAGCTTCTTAATCTTACCGGAAATATCTCTCACCGAAATCTCTCGCGGATGAACCCTGGACTTAATGCGAAAATAATTGCCCACATTACGGTAGCCTTTTTCATCAAGAACAAAAGTTTTAAGCTCTTTATGGGCTCCTCTCACTGT
The DNA here is from genome assembly GCA_031553935.1 of Syntrophomonadaceae bacterium. Lineage (GTDB taxonomy): Bacteria > Bacillota > Syntrophomonadia > Syntrophomonadales > Syntrophomonadaceae > JAISDD01. The sequence goes on along the minus strand of JAVBKS010000010.1, from coordinate 21,536 downwards.
CTGGGAATAGACATATCCATCGTGGTTAAGCAAATTAAAAACAATATTCTTATGAGTGTTCATTCCTTTATCGGCTACAACAATAACCCTTCTAAAATCAAAATCCTGCTTCATCTTCTTCATGACTGGTATCAAGGTTTCACAATCATTAGTATTGCCGGGAAAAAGCGCATAAGATATAGGGATACCCAAAGAATCCACAAAAAGACCCATTTGCACAATAGGATCTGAACGCTTTTCTTTAGAAACCCCTTTTTTACGAATATTATCCTGCTTATCAATTTCAAAAAAATAATTAGTCACATCATAGTAAACAAAATCTGTATTCCTATCATAGCGAGAACTAACCTTTTGGTTTAAATAAGCCTGCAATTTCTGACTTAAAGGAGCAACTTTAGTGAGGAAACGGTACACATCATCCAAAGAAAAATCCATTTTATCAAAATATAGATCCTTTTCCGAAAAAGTTTTTTTCTTCGAGGCTGGAGCTAGAATACGCGAGAATACCAAGAGCTTCATGACACTGTTAGCGTTAAACCCGGTGCCCCAGCTCCGGGAATGACTAGTAAAAAAAGTATGTAGACCAAGTTCATGATAAACCAAACTCAAAGCAGCATAACCAAGATTCTTGGCATTAGTGGAGCTAGAAGAAAGCCTTTCCAATTTATTAATATTAATAACTGCGGAAGAATTACTAAGAGCCTCCTGGTGATTCATTTCATCAGCCATTTTAGAAAAATAAACTATAGGGTCATCGAACTGTTTTTCTAGCTCATCAAGGTAGCCTAAAGACTTAATGGTAGAAGTCTTAGTAACACCCTTAGCCTTATCGCGGTAAGTGCGAACGATAGAAAGATAAGTTCGGCCAGTTTTACTGTTGGTGCTTTTTTTCAAAAACATAAGCAACACTCCCAAGACACAGTATAAGGAGATTATACCATACTGCGCCATAAAACGCCACCAAAAAATACTCAAATTTGACAAAAAAATAATCCGGCTAACCTAGGCACACTGGATATTTCTAATACTTTGTCTTCGTTTTTTTGCTGCTAAAATTGCATGGTTCTTAATTGAACCATTTTTTGTTTGCTTTCATAAAAAACATTCCACCCTAATCCCTCTCATCCTATTACCAATCTTAAAGTGAAGCGGCTATCTTTTTTTCCAAGGTTGCTTTAATATAAACTATAGTTAACTAAATTTGCATTCATTATTAATTGCCTAAACAATCTCCTTTTTAGGAGTGTTTGAGGTCATTAAATTTTTCGGGAGGAATTATGACTGAAGATCTATTTTTTCTTGGCTTAGATGAATTAGAAGACTTCATGAGGAAAGTTCTGCTGGGACTAAAGGTCCCGAAACATGAAGCTGATATTACTGCAGATGTACTCATAACTGCCGACCGCCGCGGTATCGACTCTCATGGTATCGGCAGATTGAAACCAATATATTATGACCGCATAAAGGCAAAAATTCAGAACCCCACAAGTGATATCATGGTAATCAAAGAAGGCCCGACCACCACAGTTTTGGATGGAAATAATGGTATGGGTCAGTATATTGCCTATCAAGCAATGCAAATGGCGATTGAAAAAGCCAAAAAGTTTGGCCTCGGCATGACTGTTGTGCGTAATTCTACCCACTATGGCATATGTGGCTATTACCTTCTACAGGCGATAAAAGAAGGTATGATCGGTATCACCGGTACAAATGCACGTCCATCTATTGCCCCGACTTTCGGGGTAGAGAATATGCTGGGAACGAATCCTCTCACATTCGGTTTCCCCACTGATGAAGACTTTCCCTTTGTTTTGGACTGCGCAACCTCAATAACTCAACGAGGAAAAATTGAAGTTTATGAAAGAGAAAACCAAGACATTCCTGCCGGTTGGGTGATCGGAAATGACGGAAGCGCTCGTACAGACACCAAACAAATATTGTTGGACTTGGTTTCCGGATACGCCGCCCTAACCCCTCTGGGCGGAATTGGTGAAATCCTAGCTGGATACAAAGGATATGGCTATGCTACCGCAGTTGAAATTCTATCGGCAGCTTTGCAGGATGGATCCTATTTGAAAGATCTTTCCGGTTACTCCAGCCAAGGCGAAGCTCGCCCTTACCGCTTAGGCCATTTTTTTATTGCGATTGATATCTCCTCTTTCATTGATGTAGGACGGTTTAAGACCATTGCCGGCTCCATTTTGAAAAACTTACGCAATTCGAAAAGAGCTGATCCCGACCAGCCGATTTATACAGCGGGTGAAAAAGAATACATAGCTGAACAAAGCCGAATTAGGCATGGAGTCCCTATTAATAAGGCTTTGCAAAAAGATATGCTGACAATGCGAGAAGAATTAGGCTTATCCTTCCCGCTCCCATTTAACTAAGGTATGAGTAAGCCGATCATTTTTATGTTAATAACCCCACACTTGGCTGGGTTCAAAAAAGCTGTAATCACTCTTGCCTTTGGATTTTACAGTATACATAGCTTGGTCGGCTTTTTTTATTAAAGTTTCCAAATCGAGACCATCATCAGGATAAATGCTTATTCCAATACTAGCGCCAATTCTAATTTCATGGTTATAGATTTCAAATGCCTCATCAAAGCAAGCCATAACTCGGGTTGCCACGGTTATCATGTCTTCATCTGCAATCCTAGTCAGCAAAGCCACAAACTCATCACCACCCAGTCGTGAAATCATATCCGTGCCCCGAACTGCAATCTTCAATCTAAAGGCAACCTCTTTTAGCAATAAATCCCCGACAAGATGGCCATAACTGTCGTTGACCCCTTTAAAACCATTTAGATCAATGAATAATACACCCATTTTCTGATTAACATAATGAGTGCGAGTCACGAAATTAGCAAAATAGTTTTCGAACATTGCTCGATTCGGTAATTCAGTCAGTTTGTCAAAGAAGGCCATTCGATTCATCTTCTCATGTTCTTCCTTTTGGTGGGTGATATCAATCATAATCCCTTCGAGTGCAATAACTTCTTGGCGGTTATCGCGCTTGGCATAAATAAAATTGTTGACCCATTTGACTTCACCATTTGGTTTTAAAATTCTATACTCGATTGACTTCTTCTTACCTAAAAAAACCTCTTTTTCTCCCAATTTGACCCCAAATAAATCATAAGGGTGAATAATCTTTCTAAATAGTTTTGGATTAGTATGAAATTCGCTGGCGTGATGGCCGCTTAGTTCTTCGATATTTCCCTTAATTATAAAAGTCTGCTGCTCATGGTTGTATTTCCAGGTAATAAAACCCAGATTTCCCAATAGATCATTTAATCTTTCATCATTAGATTTCTTAGACCTTAAAATGGGGAAAAGATGTTTTTTCCCCTTCAAAATCATTACCGGCGCAAGAATAAAGCAAATTATTGTAATAGCGAAAATATTTCGTGGATAGGGCAGAAAAACAAGCAGAACCAATAAGGCCAGCAACATGATTAGCAGGCCGACAATAATACTAGTAGAAAAACTCTTAGACTTTGGCATATACATCCCACACATTCTCACGTCATAACTTATATATCGAATAATTTCGCTATTTTTCCAGTACTAATTCGCTCAAATGCGCTGACGCTCCGCCTTTTCAGAATACTGCTCTGTATAGACAGCCAAAATATCGGCACTTTTTAAATAACAATCAACTTCCTAAAGCAGATAATCAAACTAAATATTCACTTGTTCTTCTAGAGAAATTTGCTATATTGGAAACCGATTCATAGACTTTAGAAGTGATGCATTCAGATGGGCTTTAGTTTAACAAAGAGTCTCCCTTGCAATATTTATTAATCTTACTAAATACGTCTTCAATTTCAAGCGGCTTTCCAGTATGATCGTTCATACCGGCATCATAACACTTCTTAATATCTTCATGAAAAACATTAGCGGTCATGGCAATAATAGGAATTGTTTTCGCTCTATCTATACCTAAGGCTCTAATTTTTCTGGTAGCCTCGTAGCCATCCATTTCCGGCATATGAACATCCATAAAAATTAAATCATATTTATCCGGCTCCGCTAGAAACTTCTCTAATGCCAGCTTTCCATTTTCAGCACATTCGATTTCTATACCTGTGTCTTCTAGTAAAGCTAACAATATTTCGCGGTTAATCTCAACATCTTCCGCTAATAGCAGGTTGATTCCGTGAAAATCAAGGGCTTCTGCTTGGCCTTTTTCCATAATTGAGTTGTTGTCCTCTGAGTTTATGACATTTTTTCCTACCCCAACAGGGATTTCGAAAATAAAACGTGCTCCTGCTCCCAACTCAGATTCAACCCAAACACTCCCCCCCAGCATCTCAATAATTTTTTTGGATATTGCTAAACCCAAACCCGTGCCTCCGTATTTTCGTGAAATGCTTATGTCTGCTTGCTCGAATGAACTAAAAAGCTTCTCTTGCTGTTCTTTAGATATTCCGATGCCGCTATCAGCAATCTCAAATTGCAACCAACAGTTACTGTTGATATCGGGGAGCCTTTTTATAAAGAGAGTGATTTTACCGTCGACTGGCGTAAACTTATTAGCATTGCCCACTAGATTAGTTAAAACTTGGGCTAAATGTTGCTGATCAGAAATAATCACTCTTGGCACATCCGGCTGAATTTCAATACTGAATTGCTGTTTTTTCTCTTTAACTTTGTATTGCACGATGGCCTCAACCTGGGCAAGAACTGATGCTAATTCGAATTCATCTTCATGGACTTCTAATTTACCTGCTTCAATTTTTGACATATCTAAAACATCATTAATTATTCCCAGCAGATGAATACTGGCAACACTTATTTTGTCCAAACAGTATTGCAAGCGCGCCGGGTCATTAGTATGGCGAGCAATATCAGTCATTCCGATGATAGCATTCATAGGAGTACGCATCTCATGACTCATTCGCGCCAAAAATGTCCTCTTGCTTAAATTTTCTTCATCTGATTTAATTCTCTCGACATTGGACTGAACAATTAAATAACTCAGCATAACCATCAATAAAAATCCCAGCATGCCCATAACTGCCCCTAGGTAGTACACTTGCTCATAGAAACTTGCTCGGGGAGTAATAACTCCTAAATGCCAACCATTGAATATGGTCCTAAAAAATGCAATACTATCTGTACCATTAGTATCTATAAATCTCTCTGCAGTTATCGGGAGCCCAGCCTTGATTTTCTCTTCTAAAATTTCATATCCTTTGCCGGCGCTTTTCATTTCCATGCCAACTAAATTCGGATTAACATGGGTTGTAAACCTCATTTTGTCATCTAACAAAACTCCATAGCCATTATTAGCTATCTGCTGATTTCTAACGTAGTCTGTTATTCTATCAAGTTTAAGGTCGATAGCCATAACTCCGCATGGATTACCTTGCTGGTCAAACACTTGCTGCGAAAAGCTTATACAAGTGCCCCCGGTTTCGGCATCAATATAAGGTTCAGAAAAAAACATCTTCTTACCTGAAGATACGGCACCAATATGCCATGGCCTTTCTACTGGCTGGTAATCTGAAGGCGGTGTCCAACCGGAGCCATCTAAAAATTCACCCCGAATGTAGGCGTAATTCTTCATAAATCCCGGCATATATGTATGTTCATCTTTATAATACTGATTAGTACTTACCAAATAGTTGAGGATTTCAGAATTGTTCTTGCCAGAAATAATCATGCTTTCAGCTGTTTTAACAACATTTGCAAATGACATTTCTGTGTCATTGAGGCCTGCAGAAACAGTTGCTTGGGTAGTATTCAAAATTTCTTCACTAATGATAGTCATTTGTTTGCTTACTATATCGCTGACAAACATATAGCTAACTAAAACCATAGCCAAAAATGCTAAAAAAACAAAAATGACTTGGCTATAATTGGCTTTAATTAGTTTTTTGGTGAATGGTTCCAAATATATCAGCACCTTTTCAAAAAAGCGACTATCCAAAAATCTTAATCAAAGTCAAGATTACTTGTAATGTACAAAATACTCGCAGCTTAATTACTCTATAGTAATAATCGAATAAAATACTAACAATTGCAAGCGGAAAGTCATAATTTTACTCGGCATTCAGAAATATTTTTAAGGTTAAACTATGGTCGTCACGATTACCTTTATCAGCTAATTGTATGTAAAGCTCTCCTCATGAGCCATTCGATATTTATTACCCGCGAAAGCAATAAAGTATTTTTCTAAGGCCAGGCTCTTAGAGTCCTATGAAAAAAGTTATTGTAAGTATTCATCTCTAATAATTTATTTCGATTTTTCCTATCTCATGTTATAGTTAACTTGAGAATTAATGGGAGGGTTACATATGAAAAAGTATTTATCCTTAGTGTTGATTATGTCATTATTGTTTGCTTTGGGAGGTTGCTCTTCATCTGCTGAAAAGCTAACCCAGATTCAAAAGAACCAAACCTTGTCAGTGTATACTGACCCTAATTTTCCTCCTTTCGAATTTAAGGGCGCCAGTGGGATTGAAGGAGTCGATATCGAAATAGCAAAAGCGATTGCAGAAGACCTGGGTGTAAAAATCGACATTCAAGAAGGCAAATTTGATTCAATCATAATGGCGCTAAAAGGCGGTAAGGGAGATATAGCTATTTCCGGATTTACTATTACTGATGAGCGCAAAGAAAGTGTGGACTTTTCTGATCCCTATATCAACTCGGTTCAATATTTAATCTTATTAGATGGTTCCCCAATAAAAATTATGGAAGACTTGGCTGGCAAGAAAATTGGTGTAGCAAAAGGATATACCGGGTCCTTGCTTATAGATGATGAAATCAACAAAGGAGTGTTACAAGGGACCGGTGCTTCTTTTACTGAATATCCCAGTGCCATGGAAGCAACCCTGGATCTTAAAAACAAAAAGGTTGATGCAGTTGTAATGGATGAGTATGTTGCCAAGAACATAGTTTCTAAAAATACCGGTTTAATCGAGTTAGGTCTCAAATATGCCAATGGCGATATTGCTTCCGAAGAATATGGCGTGGTAGTACCTAAGGGTAATCCAGAATTACTGGCTAGAATCAATACGGTCATTGCCGAGTTAAAGAGCGAAGACAAAATAAAAGATTGGGTTGTAAAATTTGCTGAAGTATAAGCGCTTCGCTAAGAATCTTTAGAAACTGGAATTTTAATCTGCTGCTTCTGAACCAATTATAATTAAAGGTTGGTATACCCTAGTGAGCTTCTGGGATCTGTTTATTAAACAATTTAATTCCACCTTCATAGTTGACAACCGCTATTTGTGGTTTCTTGAAGGATTTAAGAATACTGTTATTATTGTAGCTGGTGCTGCGATTATCGGCATATTTATTGGCATCTTGGTCGCCATTATTAGAGTCTATCATGTGCAAACCGGTAAACTTAAAGTATTAGATAGGATCTGCGGGTCTTATTTGGCAATCTTTCGTGGAACCCCAGTGGTTGTGCAACTTCTGATCATGTATTATATAATCTTTTCCTCAGTAAAAAGCAGCGTACTAGTTGCTGCTGTGACCTTTGGCATCAATTCCGGAGCATATGTCGCCGAAATTGTGCGCGCTGGAATCATGTCGGTAGATATAGGACAAACCGAGGCTGGACGCTCATTAGGATTACCGGCGAGTAAAACTATGAGGCTTATTGTTCTCCCTCAGGCCATTAAAAATATACTGCCGGCTTTGGGAAACGAATTCATTACGCTGGTTAAGGAAACCTCAGTAGCCGGATATGTTACCGTTATGGATTTCACCAGAGCAGGCGAATATATTAGAAGCCGAACCCTAGATGCCTACTTCTCTTTGTTTTTTGTAGCAATTGTTTATTTTTTAATTATCGCAGGACTAACCATGATTTTACAGGCATTTGAAAGAAGGTTGCGCAAAAGTGATCGAAGTTAAAAATCTCAACAAGTTTTTTGGATCGCACCATGTTTTAAAGGACCTCAATTATCATTTTTATCAAGGTGAAAAAGTCGTGATAGTTGGTCCAAGTGGTTCTGGAAAAAGCACTTTTTTGCGCTGCCTCAATCTACTGGAAATGCCTACATCTGGCGAGGTGTTTTTTGAAGGCCGAGAAATTACATCAGCGGGGAAGGAGATCAACAAAATACGCGAAAAAATGGGTATGGTATTTCAAAATTTTAATCTTTTTCCCCATTTAACGGTGCGCAAAAACATTACTCTAGTTCCGGTGGAACTTCGATTATTGAGCCAAGAACAAGCTAATCACAGGGCTAGTGAGTTATTGAGCCGAATTGGACTTTTAGACAAAGCTGAGTCTTATCCCAACATGCTCTCTGGGGGCCAAAAGCAGAGAGTAGCTATTTTGCGCGCTTTGGCAATGAATCCTGATGTGATGCTATTTGATGAACCGACCTCATCACTTGATCCAGAAATGGTCAAAGAAGTTCTGGAATTAATGAAAGAACTGGCTGAAGATGGCATGACTATGGTAGTTGTGACTCACGAGATGGGATTTGCACGTGAGGTTGCCAACAAGGTTCTGTTTATGCATGATGGTCAAATCTTGGAAGAGTCGCCCCCGACAGACTTTTTCACCAATCCTACAAACCCGCGCTTAATTGATTTTTTATCTAAAGTACTTTAAAGTTTAAATGCCATCTCCCTACAATCATTTCCATTTACTCTTTTTCGACCGGCGAATTTAAGCTCGGAACACCATTTATAGTACAATTCATCAGAGTTATTAACTCTCTCATTATAGAAAGGGCTCTGTTTTCTTTGCATAAGCTGTTTTTGGTATGATAAATTATAAAATAAGTGCTTTATGAGCAGCTGGACCAGAAATGGGCGAAATCTGTTTTGCCAGCAAGGGAAAAGTGCAAAACAATATAGCGAGGTTATATTTATGGAAAAAAGAAAACTAAATAATAATGACGAACTATCACTACTAGGCTTTGGTTGTATGCGATTGCCTATACTAAATGGGGATTATCAGCAAATAGATCGAGTAAATGCCGAAGATATGGTAGACTTCGCCATAAGTAATGGAATTAATTATTTTGATACCGCTTATGCCTATCATAATGGTAATTCCGAGCCATTTATCGGCGATGCCTTAAAGAAATACCCTAGTTCAAGCTACAAGCTAGCTACCAAAATGCCGCCTTGGTTCATAAATGATCATGCTGATCTTGAGCGCATTTTTACAGAACAGCTCAAAAAGTGCGGCACAGACTATTTCGATTATTACTTGATTCACGGTGTAAGTACATCCACGATTAAAACTATTGAAGACTACAATTTCTACGATTTTTTGCAGCAGAAAAAAAACGAAGGGGTAATTCGAAACCTGGGCTTTTCATTTCATGATACTCCAGAATTTTTAAAATCCTATATAGAAAAGTATTGCTTTGATTTCGCTCAAATCCAGCTGAATTATATGGATTGGGAGATGCAGGATGCAAAGAAGTCCTATGAATACTTGACCGAAAAAGGACTAGATGTAATTGTCATGGAACCGATTCGCGGAGGCACTCTAGCAAACCTGAACGAAAAAGCCCGCACAGTTCTATATAAGGCTAATCCAGAAATCTCTCCTGCCGCTTGGGCTCTAAGATTCGTAGCTTCACTACCGAAGGTGGTTTGCATACTGTCCGGAATGAGCAATATGGAGCAGTTAGTGGAAAATTGCTGTACTCTAACTAATTTTCGCCCTCTTGAAGCTGCCGAATATGAATCACTATTTAATGCCTTGAAAGAGTATCGCTTAAGTTCGCCAATACCTTGCACAGCGTGTGGCTATTGTATGGATTGTCCGTCAGGAGTCGATATTCCAAAAGTCTTCGGTCTCTACAATCTATACAAGAATACCGAGAACACTATGACTTATCAAATGAATCTGCAGCAACTAGGCGAAGCCAAACAAGCTCATAACTGTATAGCCTGTGAACTCTGTCTGGATAAATGTCCGCAAAAGCTTGAAATAGCAAAGTTAATGGAATTAATCAATGATTTTAATAATGACCTTGCAGAAAAGACCCACGCCCGCTAATTTAAATATAAACAGGCAGAGGATTTATGCCAAAAATTTTTTGGTGGACCAGGTCTTCCACCTTCAAAAGCAAACAACCGGGGTCTATAAACCCCGGTAAATTCTCGTTTTTTCGTCATTCTCTCTTCAACATATTATGTTTACTTCTTCCCCTTCTTCTCCCACTGCCGAATCTGCAAATCCCCATACTCATCAGCAAACACCTCAAACTTCATCCCATTGTGAATGAATAACTGTCCTGCCTTCAGATCGCAAACATTCTTTCGTTTTTGGCCACATAAATCACCCAGCATGTAACAGAGCATTTATTCCATTATGTGTTGGCATTTTCCTCTGAAATTATTGGACTACATTATTTTATTGTTAACAGCAACGGAATACGGGCCGCTCAAAATCGGTATGGTTGCTATGACTGAATTGTTTGCTCCATCAATAACAGAGACAGTATTTCCAAGCCGATTGGCAACATAAACTCGATTAGTATTGGAATTTAGCGCAACTCCATTTGGTCCATTTCCAACCGGGATATTGGTTTGAAACACATTATCCCCACCCCTAATCACTGCTAAGTTATTTGAACCAAAAACGCTGACATACACGCGGTTAGTTATTTGATTTACTGCTGCCGCAAATGGATTCGGTCCAATATTTGTCGTGATCGTGGTTAGAAGAGTGTTGTTTTTTCCGTTAATTACGGTTATACTTGCACTTTGGAAATTAGGAACATATACTACACCAGTCCCTTCATTCACGCCTGGGATACCTGGATCTGAACCGGCTGCAAGCGTGGTTACAACACTGTTCGTTATGCTGTTTATAATGCTGACGTTGTTGCTCGTGCCACCATTTGCGGAATACACTTGATTGAGCAACGGGTCTGCAGCTAATCCGCCAGGCGCAGAACCTACGCTGATTGTCCGAATACGGGTATGGTTTACCCCATCATATACCTGCACATTATCCAAAACTCCGCTGGATACATAAATGAGGTTGTTTGCAGTGTTAACAGCAACTGTAAAGGGCAATGGGTCAACCGGGACAATAGCAAGAATTGCATACGTTTGAGCATCTATTACCGTCATGGTTGAATTTCCACTGCTAACAACATAGATCCGGTTCATATTAGGGTTGTATGCTACACCCCGCGGAGAAGTACCCACACTAACAGTCTGAATAATTGTGTTCGTCTCACCATTTATTATATGCAACTGAGAACTATCAAGCGCACTAACATAAATCAGATTATTTGCAGAAAATCCTGGCCCTGTAGCCCCTGTTGGGCCGGTGGAGCCAGTTGCTCCGAAAGAGCCTGTTGGGCCTATTGGGCCTATTGGGCCTGTTGGGCCTGTTGGGCCTGTTGGGCCTGTGGGGCCAATTATCTTGGGGCATGGATTTACGTGAGGAAGACAAACGCAACCACAAGTGCTATCAGTTTTGTTTGGCCAACATCTCATTTGTTTCATCTCCAGAATTTTAAACTTTGAACTCTATTATCGATATATTCGTAAGGCAAGAAAAGTGTGATTGATATGTAAAAGTAGATGATTGTTAATTAGATGCTCTTAGCTACATTGTAGCCCTCTAATGTTTCATGGTAGATTTAAGCTTTCTCTATTGAAAATGCTTAAGCTCCAAATCTCAGCTAGTAGTGGCAAAAAATTCCCTTGTGAAAAACGTATCATTGATTTATTGCTGCTTTTAGCTTTTCAACTGATAAAGTCAGGAAAACAATTGGTCGCGCCAAAAAAAGTTGATTTTTCACTACAAATTTTTGCAAAAAGTTTAAGCCCTGTAGCTACCATTATTTCTAGCTTGCAGGGGTCTTTTTCTCTCTTTTTGCTCAAAAGTCAGGAAAAATAGAGTTACCAATCAAAAAACCGGGGTCTATAAACCCCGGTAAATTCTTGTTTCTATGCTGGGCGCAGAGGGTTTCGAACCCACGCCTTCTTCCATGTGAATTAGAAAAATCTCTCGTACAACAACATCTGTATTTGACTCCGGTCGGATATCATGGGATCATGCCTTCGATCGTTTGCTGTATTTAGCTTGCTTTTGCCAACTTTGGATAACACTTGTGGGCAATATTGTGGGCAACTTTTGCCCCTTCATCAAGCCCAAGTACTGATCATTAAAAAGGGGCCGAAGCCCCCTGGTAAGCTAATCATTGGCTAAAGCAACCCAGCTTGGAGATGCCGTCGTTCCTGTATTGTATTCTAACTTGTTATTATTAATCCTTAGCGGCACAAGCCCCGGTCCGCTGAAGCCATTTGAAGAAACTATACCGTGACCTAGATTTATTTCTTTATAATTAAAATCTTGACCAGGATCATCTCCGACCAGCAAAGGAGTAATAAGTTCCCAGCTATCGTTTTGTATCAACTCAACACTGAAATCTATAGCGTTGTTTATAGATTGATATACTTCCAGGTATAAGAATTCCTCATTAGAATTGCCTACCGGCTTGTAAACAATTCTTGCTTTCGTGATACCTGGCATACCTGGGTAATATGAATGACTCAGTTGAATTATCTCAGGGTTATACCCTAACACACAGCTTGCCATCAATATGCTGACAGAATGGGCTTTTCCTGATTCATAAGCTTTCAACTTAAAGTTTCCTATAATTCTACCTCTTGCAGATTCTGGCACGTTTCTTGCTATTCTATACCAACCTTTAACCATCGTGATAGACTCATCCGGGCCTGATGTTCTTGCTTCGACAGTTTGAGCTTTTGCAACATTCGGTGATTCTACAGAAGCAAAAACGGCATTACCTAAAGCATTAATACTGGAAGTTATTTCTTCCGAAGTAACTCCATTATTCTCAACTATTTTTTTCCCCACCCATAACTTTCGGCCATTATTATATGCGACAATATTGTTTTTTCTCGTGACTTTAGGTGAAGCTTCAATCAAGCCTACAATCGGGCTTCCATCTGGAAATGCTCCGCTCAACTTAATGCTATTTATATTATTAATTCTGGCACCAGTTAGCTGCATTTCATTTATTCCGTATATATGGTTGTTCTCACTTCCATCATTGCAATAATACTTGTCTGTATTCGATGGCTCAGGCGATTCTTCCCCAGGAAAATAGCAAAACGGATAAAAAACCCGATTGTTTTTGCTATTTGCTCCAAAACTAATAATCTTTCCTTGATAACCCTGAGTCTGTGTTCTTTTTTTGTAGATAATTTCAAACCTTGGGCTGTAGAATGAATTCTGATATCCTTCGCAGAATATTATCGTTCCGCCATCATATGCCTCGATACACGGCGATAAAAACACATTATTATTAATTGCACGGCCAGAATCATAAGGATTAGGGTTAGGGATGTAAATTTGATAGCGATCATAATCCTGAATGTCTACATCCCAACCTAAGTGTCCGCCAAAAAACTTATTTTCATTGGTGTAGCCTCCACGAAGAGCTTTAAAAGCAATATTTTTTTGACCATTAAAAATATACTTTGGGTGAATTGTATTTAATGCACATCCTCCCCCTTTCTCTACCTGCGGCGGCTTATTTCCTTCTAGAACCAAATTCTCGGTAAAATCACTAATATCAAGAGTAAAAACACCATGCCACATGTTTAGTAACCTTACTCCTGTAGTGTCTTTACTCCAATCACGCTTTTCTTTGCGCACCTTTAGATTTGCATCAACAAAGTCGGTTGGCAGTAGATTGTCAGGCTTCCCAAGTGTTACCGCAGCACCTAATACATCATTGTTTTCTGCATCCTTTGTTAATTGCCATAAGGTGCCATTACACTTAATATGGACCTCCGACTTGTCGAATACTAGATTTCTTATATAGTATTCTCCTGGTGGGATGATCAAGGTTTCCCCTTTTTTTAGCGCATCATAACAAGCTTGTATGGCCTCGGTGTCATCATTTTGCCTGCCTCCTTTGGCTGCCATTAGGCCTGCTGGAGGAAATTTCACATTAATCCCCATCAAGCTTCCAGTTAACACTGGCTGATTATTCACTCTTAATTCCCCTACGCAGCCAAAACCGGTTTTACTATTGGCAACAAGTATATGAACGGGGGTTTGTGGCACAATTGATTCAAGTGGTTGGTTATTAGGAACCGTGATCTCCTGCGAAGTTATTGCTCCTATATTTTGCTCATCAATTAGGTAAAGTTCCCAATTATCAGAGTAATTCTCACTGAACAGGTATACAACTATATCTATCTTCTCAGCTTCGCTACCATCTGGCATTGTTACAATTTCATTATTATATTTGAAGGTGCTGATATAAACATTCCCATCACCAGAATAGTCCCCTTGTTTATTTGAGAATATTTTCCCATCAAAGTTAATCAAAATGTCCTCGATAAAAGGCTTCTTGTATCCTTTTCCATTAATAATTCTTAGACTTAGCATTTTCGTATAACTAGATTGATTTAGTCTTGGATCATGAGTAAAATAACATATCTTATGCGCTTGTTTTCTATCTCCTGAAGTTATGAAAACAGGTGTTGTCGTGGCACTCATTCTCAATCCATCCTTCCTGTATTGAATTCACAGTTTTGATTTTAAAACTATGCAAAGCTAGCCGGAATCCCCGGTTTCGCCATACAGGAAAATTTATGCACGATGAGCTGAATGTGTTACAGAAAAGTAAAAACCCCCAGCGCGGGGGTTTTTAAGTTCGATTTATTAATCAGGAAATCTTTCGATTCTTATTGTAAGTATAATTATGCCATAATTTTTTAGTATTAATCAAAAATAGCACCATATTAGTATAAAAATCAGTATATTTTTGAACATATTTGCGATAATATTAATAAATAAGTTTGAAAATGGAGTGTTATTCATGGATTACAAACCTTTGAAAGGACTAAAGTACAAAGATATTCATGCATTTGCCAGCGAAAAAGAAAAACGTCTGAATAGTCTCGACACCCTTTTTCTGCCTATCGACATTAATAATAATGCATCTTTCGTTGTTCCTTGTTTCGAAATAATAAACCTAATTCAAAATATTTATCACGAAAACACACAACTTCAACGAATTAAAAAAAGACTACCTACTGCCGCCATTGATTGTATGCTAAACGACTGCCTTATAAAAGAGATAATGCTGACAAACAGTATTGAAGGTGTTAATAGTACGAGAAAAGAAATCAGCGATATCATTGATTCAAAAAAAAATGAAGAGACGAAAAAAAGGCTGGCCGGCATGGTGCACAAATATCAAATGTTAATAAATGATGATTTAAATGCAAACGAATATTTTACTAGTCAGGGATTAAGACGTCTTTTTGATGACATTGTGTCTTCTGAAATGCCTCAGAATGAGCAACCGGATGGACAATTCTTCAGAAAGGACCCTGTAGATGTCAGATCTGCAACTGATAGGATTAAACACCAAGGATTGTATCCCGAAGACAAGATCATTGATGCAGTTAATAAACTGGAGATTATCGCCAAAGATGAAAGAATCCCATGGTTGATAAGAATCGCACTAATTCACTATTTTGTCGGGTATATACATCCTTTTTATAATGGAAATGGACGAATAAGCCGCTTTATAAGCAGTTGTTTGCTTAGAATTCAGTTAGGGAAAATTCCGGCAACATATTTGTCATATTCTATTAAAAACAAGATATCTGATTATTATCGAGCATTTGACATTTGCAATGATAAAAACAACGCAGGTGATTTAACACCATTTGTTATTATGTTCCTAGAACTTGTTTTCGATGCTGTCCACTCAGCTAATCAAGATTGCAAAGAAAATCACGAAAGATTAAACTACTTTGAAAACCTTTTGTCAAAATATGTTATTCTGAGTGATGATGAAAAATCTTTGGCTTTTCTGCTCGTTCAATTCATGCTTTTTGCTCCAGAGCAAGAATTTTCCGAAACAAAAATAATGAAAATATCTGGCTTGACACGGTACAACATAGCTGCGAATTACGATAGACTTGTCGAAAAAGGCATCCCAGTAACAATTGAGAGAAAAGGGAGATCGAAAATATATTCCATTGACTTGGATCTACTTGATACTCTTGGATAAATACCGGGGAGCCCTCAAGCTCCGCTCTTAAACATGAGAAGAGTCCAGCGTTGCCATGCTGCCTAACGGCGTTGTTGCATGTAGGGCAGACAATAAGATAAATTCCATCTTACTCAGCAAAAAACCGGGGTCTATAAACCCCGGTAAATTCTCATTTCTATGGTGGGCGCAGAGGGTTTCGAACCCACGACTTCTACCGTGTGAAGGTAGCACTCTCCCGCTGAGTTATGCGCCCAGTAAGGTTTGAAGTATTAGAATATGTTGCCATCAATTATGGTTTGGTCGCGTCCTGGACCTACGGCAATTAATTTTTGTTTGACGCCGATTAATTCCTCAACCTTATTGATATACTGTTTGGTTTTTTCCGGTAGATCCTCGAATTTTGTGATCTTACTTATATCCTGTTTCCAGCCAGGCATTTCAATATAGACCGGTTTGCAATTAGCCAAACCAGAAATGCTTTCCGGAAATTCATTGACGATTTCACCATTAATCTCGTAGGCAACACATATTTTAATGCTATCCAGATCATCTAAAACATCGAGCTTTGTCAATGCGATACTGGTCAAGCCATTTATTCTTACTGCATAGCGTAGAATTACTGCATCCAACCATCCGCATCGCCGGGCTCTGCCGGTTGTAGTGCCGAATTCAGCACCTTTTTCGCGGAGGTACTCCCCAATGTCATCGCTTAATTCAGTTGGAAACGGCCCTTCTCCCACTCTGGTGGTATAGGATTTCGCAATACCCAGTACTTGTTTTATGTTTGTCGGCCCAATTCCAGCCCCAATGCATGCTCCGCCTGCACTCGGGTTTGATGAAGTTACATAAGGATAGGTCCCATGATCAATATCGAGTAATGTCCCTTGTGCACCTTCTAAAAGCACTTTCTTGCCTGTCTGTAAGGCATCATATATCAGCAAAGACGTATCAGTTACATATTTGCTCAGTTTCGCAGCTTGAGCAAAGAGCTGATCTAAAACTTGATCAGGATCATAACTTTCTTCACCATAGACTTCTTTCAATATCCTATTCTTGGCTTGCAGTTGGATTTTAAAACGTTCTATTGCTAGTGCATCTTTATTAATAAAATCAGCAATTCGGAATCCCTGCCTGCTTATTTTGTCTGTATAAGCCGGTCCAATTCCACGCTTGGTTGTTCCGATATTGCTTACTATTTCTTCAAGTTCATCAAGTTTTTTATGGTATGGCGCAACGATGTGTGCCCGAGAACTAATCTTGAGATTTTCGGTGCTTACGCCTCTTTCTTCAAGTCCCTGAATCTCCTGCCAGGTTTTTTCCATATCAATTACGACACCATTTCCAATAATGCATAATTTTTCTGGATAGAGGATGCCGGATGGGATCAAATGCAACATAAATTTATTTTGCCCAACGTACACGGTATGGCCGGCATTACTGCCTCCTTGATAGCGGACTACTAAATCAGCATATTCTGCCAAAAAATCAGTAATCTTACCTTTACCTTCGTCACCCCATTGAGCTCCAACAACAACAAGTGCTGACATTTGTGCACCTCCGTTCAAATACAAAAAAACAGCTAGCTTCTGCCAGCAAACTAATCTTAGCAGAAGCCCCTGTATATGTCAACTCTAGTGTATTTCGCATTTTTCTACAAGTTGAGCGCTATGCATCCGTCTCAACTATTACCGTCATATCTACTTGGACTTCAGGGTATATTTTGAGTTTTATCTTATATTCTCCTAAATGCTTGATCGCATCTTTAATTTCGATCTTCTTTTTATCAATATCCACTTTGAATACTTCTTTAATGGCTTCCGATATTTCGCGGCTGGTCACCGCTCCAAACAGCTTTTCTCCGCTGCCGGTTTTTACTTTTATTGTTATTGACTGCGCATGTAATTTGGCTTTGATTTGTTCAGCCTGGTCAAATTCGCGATCTTTCTGTTTTGATAATTTAACTCTTTTTTCTTCATTTTCTTTCAGCAAGGTAGCAGTAGCTTCAACTGCTAATCCTTTAGGGATCAAAAAGTTTCGCGCATATCCGTCAGCAACAACCTTTATGTCTCCTGGTTTTCCTAAATTCTTAACAATTTGTGTTAATAGTACTTTCATGCTGTCTCTCCTTTCAAGGATCTAAGTTTTCTATAATCAAGCAAAGCATCGAATAATCCAAGCAGGGCTAGGAATATAAATGCTGATACAAATAATAACAAACTAAGCATTATAGCTACAATCATGATAATACCGAAAAACTTGATTCTAGTGTTCTTAATCCACCAACACGCAACTGACAAACCAAAGTATGCAGCAACTGGGATCATTATAATCAGAGTGTTACTTCCCACTGCATAGAGCAGAGAGTTAATCTTACCACCCCAAAGCCATAAAGCTAGCGAAAGTATTACCACCCATACTAATTCCCAAGGCATTATTTCTTGTGTAAAGGCTTTCTTTATTAGCTTATTGCTTTTTCTTTTGCTAAATCTGGCCGTTAAATAGACTATTAGGAACGCGTTTAGTAATGCATGAATATAGAAAAAACTCGGCAAATACTCAGCTGCTTTTTCAGCTAAAGTCTTAAAATCATATGAAACCGTCTCTTTACTAATTCCGTATTCACCATAACGCTCGAAAACCCCTTGTTCTTCATATACTCTTATCGCATCCTGGAACGAATGATTGAGTTCAAGTTTCAAACCCTCGGTATCGAAACCACCATCAACGAAATATATGCCACCAATATAAATAGTTATTCCTACTATCGAGGCCAATAAACCCCAGCGGCAAACCTCGTAGTATTTTTTTCCATTGATAATCGCTATTGTCATTGCAAATACTGATAGCCCGCAACTCGCAATGTAATACCATGTCATCTCGGCTCCTATCAGAGAAAAGAGCACAATCAAATTAAGTAAATGGATTATTATCAATTGCCCGCGACTTAGATCTAAAGCACTAAGCAATAACAAGACTCCCCAAACAATTATTATAATGCTATATAATTCGGGAGCTTCAGATAATAGCAGGCAAGCTAAGATCGTGCCGAGAACGTATTTTATGAAAAGCATAGCGATCCTCGAATCAACTCTTGTTTCATTCATCCCATAATGGAACTAAACTATATTCGAAATCTAGTTCCATTTGCCACTCACTCTACAAAAAAGCCCTCAATAAATGAGGGTTATCTATAGTAATTCTACCGCTGGATAAATTAAACCCTCAACTAAGTGAGGGCTTTAATTTATTCTGAAGTATATGGCAAAAGTGCCATTGTTCTAGCTCTTTTTATTGCGACGGTAATCTGTCTTTGATGATTGGCACAATTACCGGTGATCCGCCGAGGTAGAATTTTCCCTCGCTCAGTTATATATCGTCTTATTCTTGCTACTTCTTTGTAATCAACAGTTTCTATTTTATCTGCGCAAAAATTACATTGCCGTCTCTTTTTGCGGCGCTCTTTTTTTATCATTCTTAACCTCCTTATCTAAAAAGGTATCTCATCTTCTTCGTCTTGATCCATAAAATCTATATCACGTGTCGATAGTTCTCTTCCTAAATGAGACCAGTCATCCGGCTTTGGCTTATCACTTGATCCTGCAGAAGCAGAACTCGTCCCAGCCCTTTCCAAAAACCGCACATCATCGGCAACGACTTCTGCAACTTTCCTTTTCTGCCCTTCTTGGGTTTCATAAGTGCGAATTTGCAAGCGTCCTTCAACCGCAGTAAGCCGCCCTTTGTTAAGGTAGTTAGCACAGTTTTCAGCTAATCCTCTCCAGACAACAATGTCGATAAAATCGGTTTCATTTTTGTTGAATTTCCGATCTATTGCAAGAGTAAACGAGCAGACTGCGACTCCATTAGGCGTATACTTAAGTTCTGGATCACGCGTTAAACGACCAATTAATACTACCCTATTTAGCATCAGTATACCCACCCCTTACTTCCGAACTATTTTTATATAGATTTTTATTTGGTGATGATTCTAATCATCTTGTCTGACAATAATATGACGCATGATCTTATCTGAAATCTTAATGATTCGATTTAATTCTGCTATTGTCTCTGATTGGCCATTGAAGTACCATAAGGCATAAATACCTTCTGGATAATCTTCGATGCTATACGCCAGACGTCTCTTTCCCCAACCATCAACTTCTCTTAGGAATTCTCCGCCAAATTCATTTATCGTGTTTTTAAGTTTTTCTTTGGTCTCGGTAAAAACTTCCTCTGCAAGATCCGGTTTTAGGATTAGCAAAATCTCATAAGTGCGCATCAATACACCTCCTCCCTCTGGACTACCTATACACATAGGCAAGGCTCCGAGTTATGCCCGGAGCAGGGACTATGGCTATTATACCAACAGAACACTTTTAGCGCAAGGTGCTTGCGCTTACAATTCGCCTCTGATAAGCAAACTCTTCAATTCACTTAATGGTCTCTCAATTATATCTATATCATTAAATATTGCTTTTAGGATTGCGACTCTTTGGTTAGAATCATTAGTACTAAAACCAATAATGCAATAATGTTCAGATATCGGTTTACCACACAAGTAAACCAAATCACCAATATTAAATCTCGCAATTGGTATTACTTTTGAAGGCATAAGACTCCCTCCTAATCGGCATAATACCAATATATGTATTCGGCAGCTGTATGTTTCTTATTCTTCGACTTTTACCAGCCTTTTTTCGAATTCCGAACGAGCCATCATCACCTGTCGTCCGCAAAGCTCGCACTTAATTTTTATGTCAGCACCCATCCTCGTTACCTTCCAGTAATAACTTCCGCAAGGATGTTGTTTTTTCATTTTAACGCGATCACCAAGATTAAAAGTCTTGCGTACCAACTTAAGCCCCCTTTTCAAGCTCAGCGAATATTAAGATATTTTGTTCCTAGTGAATTTACTCTCCCTATTATCTTCACGAAACGACCGCAACTATTCTGTTTGTCTAAAAACACCCGTGCATTTTCGGGGTTCATTGATATTAATAAACCTCCAGCTGTTTCCGGTGAGAAAAGCAAATCCCGAATGTTCTCATCAACATTTTCGTGGAAATCGACATCATTCCAATTGTAATCTCTATTCACATAAGCCCCGGCTGGAATTAGTCCATAGCCTGCATACTCTAAAACGTTTGCCATAAAAGGCGCTTCTTTGCTTTCTATTTCTACTGTGACATTGCTGGCTTTAGCGATTTCAAGGGCGTGACCCACTAAGCCGAAACCGGTGACATCTGTCAGAGCATGAACATCTAGCTCTTGTATATTAAAGGCTTCGATATTGTTTAGCAAAGACATCCAATGCCATGCTTCTTCCAGAGATTCTGAAGAAGCCATTTTCCCTTTGTCTGCTGTTACAATTACTCCCGTCCCAAGCGGTTTCGTCAGTAGAATAAGGTCACCCTCCTGAGCTCCACTATTGGTTAGAACTTTTTGCGGATTAATGATGCCAGTAACCGACAATCCATATTTTGGTTCATTGTCATCAACACTATGTCCCCCCACTAATAAAGCTCCTGCCTCTTGA
>JAVBKS010000048.1:0-3863 GCA_031553935.1 Syntrophomonadaceae bacterium | reverse complement strand
TATAGAAATCAATGAAGCATTTGCTGCAGTACCTTTAACTTCCACCAAAATTCTCTCTGAAGGTGATGACGGATTGTTTTCTCACCTTAAGAGCATAACTAATGTGAATGGCGGTTCAATTGCTATTGGCCATCCTATTGGAGCAACCGGTACTAGAATTACCCTGACCGGAATCCGCGCCTTAAGAGAAAAGGGCGGCAAGTATGGTGTTTCCGCAATTTGTGGAGGACTAGCCCAAGGTGACGCTGTCTTGTATGAAGCTGAGTAATTAAATCGCAGTTTTCACTTATAAAGCGAAAACTGCTTTTTCATTAGGGCAATATGAAATAAAAAACTATTCGATATCAAGTATCGTGTCCATCAAAAGCAGTTTATTCATCTCATATAATGCTTTTTTATTCTGTCGTTCAAACAGGTCAATGATGTCATCAACATATTTTTCATTGTCAGGAAAATCCATTTGAGCAAAAAAGCTATTCGTCATAACTTTGAAAATTCTAATGTAGTCGAATGCCTCAAAGATTTTTTCAGTTCTTTCCAAGACGGCGCAAATCGTATAAATTGAAGAAACACTAGCAATATATACGGCTCGAGGATCGAAAGGGAGATACTTCTCCAAAAGCATTTTACAGGCTCTATTATAATATGGGTTAATTCGGTTCTCGAACGTATGGTGTACTTTGGCAATTTCAATTGTTGTCCTGCGAAATTCGTCATCTATACTGCACATATAAAACCATAAAAGGTGGCGAATGAAGACAAAAGATAAATTATCACATTGTCCTCTTAATGGTTCCAATACGATATTAGATATCCTAACTGCCTCTAAGTATATTTCGGTAATAAAGTCCTCTTTTTTGGGAAAATAGTAATAAACATGGGCCACATAAGTATTGCATTCTTCGGCAATAGATCTTATCGAAGTGGCATTATAGCCAATAGCATTAAGGGAACGTATGAATTGCCGAAGCATATTCATACGTGTCAGTTCACTTTTCTTCAATTCCGAGATTCTCCTAACGAAATCAATTTGAGTTTTTAGTCAATGCCATAATAATACCCTATAAATATTATTATTACAAAGCAATTATAACGCTTCCAGACTAATTGCCAATTTTATAACTATTTCGGTCATTCAGAATGATAAAAAAGTTGACGGAAATTATATAACGCTATAAAATATTTATATAATTAATTATGTCGCATTATAGTTATAATATGATTAGTTTTATGATTTGATATAATTTTTAGTTGCTCAATCCAGCAAAATTCAAAGCTAATTAATAGTTCACCTAGGCATTTTATTGAATTTCTTTGAAAACTTATAGATCTGATTAGGTAGTGATTAGTATAGATAATAAAAGCAGACTGCCAATGATAAGCAACATAATATTGTTACTTATCAAGTGATCATTTTATATAAGCGATAATGGGCTATCATTCTGCAGTAAAATGCTGGGAAGGGCTTATTGGAGGTGAGAATGGCATACAAACCTGATCAACGTACAAAGGGTCAACAACTTAAATTAAGGAGGAAGAAATAATGGATATTAAAGGACGGGTAGCAATAGTAACCGGTGGCGCAATGGGCCTAGGCGGAACTTCAGTCGAAACACTTGCTGCCGCTGGTGCGAAAGTAGTAATTGCCGATATTAATGAAACTGCCGCGAAAGCCTTAGTAGATAAACTCGGAGCCAATGCAGTATTCGCGAAATGTGATATTGCTGTAGAAGCAGAGGTTGACGCCGCAATTAAATTAGCTATGGATACTTTTGGCAGAATTGATATTTTACTTAACAATGCCGCTTTTATCGTCGCTGAAAAAACTGCAGATAAGAAAAAAGGTCCTCATAATTTAGAAAATTTTAAAAAAGTTGTAGCTACTAATTTAGTCGGCGCATTCAACATGACTCGACAAGCGGCAGTATGCATGATGCAAAATGACCCCGATGCTGATGGAGCCAAAGGAGTAATAATAAATACTTCTTCCATCGCATCCATCGAAGGTCAAATAGGACAAGTATCGTATTCAGCAACTAAAGGTGCTATGAACGCTATGACCTTAACTATAGCCCGTGAACTGGCATCGGAAGGTATCCGCTGCGTAACTATTTGCCCAGGCCTGTTCGCAACCCCCATCATGTCTCAAATGCCAGAAAATATGAGACAAGCATTAGAAAAGGGTATTCCCTTCCCTTCAAGATTGGGCCATATGCAGGAATTTGCCAATCTGGTCAAATTGATTGTAGAAACCAACTACATTAACGGTGAAATAATCAGATTAGACGGTGCTCTAAGAATGCAGCCCAGATAATGCCATTGGCCCAATGCAAGGCTGCATGACAATATTATGCAGCCTAATTAGTAAATAAAATCATTTTACTTATCAGCAAAGGCAATCCTTTTGAACTCGAATCTAAACTTAGCAAGGTAATATACCATGAGTTTAAGTATCAATTTTGCATTCGGAACTTATTAATCCGATATAGTTCACATAATATCACTCAAACCCTGTAATTATTTAGATTGCTAAATTAATTAAACTCACTCCTCAAATATACCGCGGTCAAAGGCACTTATTTGTTTGTATACTTTGCATCAGGCACGCTTATTAATATGCCTTAAATAACTATAACCCATTGACAATTTAATTGGAGGCGATTGTATTGAACAGAGACCGATTTCAAGACAAAGTGGTTATTGTAACTGGTGGGTCCAGGGGTATCGGAGCAGCCGCATGTACATCATTTGCCAAGGAAGGCGCTAAGTTAGTAATTGCTGATATTTTGGCTGAGCAAGGTAAAAAGCTATCTGATGAATTAAACTCCCAGGGATATAAAACCATCTTCATAAAAACTGATGTTAGCCAAGAGCAAGAAATCATCGATCTAATAGATAATACTGTTGAGAAATACGGCAGACTAGATGTAATGTGTGCTAATGCTGCCATCATTGTCCCTGGATTGCCAAATGAATGGGATAATGATGCTCTGGAGCGTTATTTGGATGTTAACATCAAAGGAGTATTGTGGAGTGACAAACATGCGATAGCTCAAATGATGAAGCAGGACAGAGTTAATGGTTCACGCGGCAGCATTGTTAATACCGGATCAATGGGTAGTCTTGTGGCAACGAGGCCCAATTCGCAGTTATACTTCACGACCAAAGGTGCAGTAAGAATGGCTACTCTATCTTATGCAGTTGGTTGTGCAGCAGATGGTATTCGCGTTAATTGTCTGTGTCCTGGCGGCATAAGAACTGAAATGGTAGAAGCTGCTATACAACTCCGCGGCGAGGAATGGTTGAGAAATATGGAAGCTTCTCATCCGCTTGGAAGAATGGGGACTATGCAAGAAGCAGCAAATTGCATGCTTTTCTTAGCAAGTGACGAAGCTTCCTTTGTAACTGGTATCTGTTTATCTGTTGACGGTGGTTACACCGCCGAATAATTATTCCATGTTCAAAATCAACGCCACCCGTGATATTGACTTCTGACTCCGTTGCCGAGTTATCCGCCCATGCCGGGCACACAACCCTTAGACAAGGGTGGCATGTAAATCATGCCACCCTTTTAATACAATGATTAGGAATCCGATCAACACTTAACTAGATGATCTTCTTTTGGGATAGTTCTTTGATCTGCTCATCAGTGTAGCCCAAAGCCTTAACTATTTCTTCAGAATTCTCGCCTATGTTGGGCGGCGAAGAACGCCATCCCGGTTTGTAGGTCGAAAACTTTGCCGGATACGCAAATTGGGCAATCTTGCCTTCCACCGGATCATCCATTTCAAACCATAGACCCCGGCTCACTATGTGCGGATCTTTTAGTGCCTGTTCATAATTATTTACCGGAGTGGTGCAGA
>JAVBKS010000053.1:0-24324 GCA_031553935.1 Syntrophomonadaceae bacterium | reverse complement strand
TGTAACTGGGATAATCCAATTACCGGAGGGAGTAGAGATGGTAATGCCTGGAGATAATATCCAGATGAGCATAGAGCTAATCACTCCAATAGCGATAGAAGAAGGATTAAGATTTGCTATACGCGAAGGCGGCCGAACAGTAGGTGCCGGAGTCGTTACCGGTATTGCTGAATAAGCAAACATTAACTTAAAATAGATGCGAAGAGCATTACCATATGCTCTTCGCCCTAAACACGAAACACATGGAAGCGTGGATAATGAAAACTAAGGAGGCTAAAGAATATTGAGTGGCCAGCAGAAAGTTAGAATAAGATTAAAAGCTTTTGATCACAAACTTTTGGACCAATCATCTCAAAAAATAGTTGAAACCGCAAAAAAGAACGGATCAACCATTTCGGGTCCAGTTCCCTTGCCGACCGAGAAAAGTATATATACGATTTTGAGATCGCCGCATGTGAACAAGGATTCGAGAGAGCAATTTGAAATGAGAACCCATAAAAGGCTGATAGATATCTTAGACCCGAATCCAAAAACGATCGATGCATTAATGCATTTAGATCTGCCTTCAGGGGTAGATATCGAAATTAAGCTCTAAGTATAGGCTTGCAGTAAAGCGAGTGGATCATGAGCTTTGCAGCAAAATATTGAAGAGAAGTGAAGTTGAAACCACTTTCAACCACTCACTAAAGAAATGAAAATGGAGGTAGAGCGCAAATTGTCTACACAAACAACCAAAGCCATACTAGGGATAAAAATTGGTATGACACAAATATTTGATGAAAATGGAAGAGCAATACCCGTGAGCATTGTTGAATCTGGACCTTGCACAGTTATCAAGAAGCTGCAAGTTGAAACTGACGGATACAACGCAATTCAGGTAGGTTTTTACAACCTGAAGGAAAAGAAAGCCAATAAACCTTTAAAAGGACACTTCAAGAAAGCGAATCTCAAACCACTTCGGTATATCCGCGAGTTTCGCCTGGCAAGTATAGATGGTTACGATATTGGCCAAGAGATTACCGCTGATATTTTTACAGAAGGTGAAATTATTGATGTAATAGGTACATCTAAAGGTAAAGGGTTTGCGGGAGGCGTGAAAAGGCATAATTTTGCTCGCGGTTCAATGGGCCATGGTTCTAAATACCATCGGAGACCGGGTTCACTGGGAGCAAAAGGACCAGCTCGCGTTTTCAAAGGAAGAAAGATGCCGGGGCACCTCGGCAGGGAGAGAGTTACAGTACAAGGTTTAAAGGTAGTAAAAGTCTATCCGGATCGCAACCTGATTCTAATTAAAGGTGCTATACCTGGGCCGAAAAAAGGCTTAGTAACGATCAAGAATTCAACTAAGGCTTAAATGCTGAGCAAAGGAGGTCAGAGAAATGCCTAAAGTAGCAGTGTATGATATGAATGGAGCCCAAATTGGCGAACTTGAACTTAACGATAGCGTGTTTGGCATTAAGCCAAACAAGACAGTTTTATATGAATTCGTAAAAATGCAAATGGCTAATAAAAGAGTAGGAACCGCATCTTCTAAGACTAGAGCTGAAGTCAGAGGCGGAGGCAAAAAGCCTTGGAGACAAAAAGGAACGGGCAGAGCCCGCGCCGGAACTATAAGAAGTCCGCTCTGGAAAGGCGGCGGTATAATATTTGGGCCCAGACCCAGAGACTATTCTTACCGATTACCGCGAAAAGTAAGAAGATTAGCTATGTGTTCAGCGCTATCAAGCAAAGTGATAGAAGAGAATCTAATAATTATCGACAAATTGAACTTTGTAGAACCAAAAACAAAGCTTATGGTCGATACTTTATCCAAACTAAACCTTGCAGGACGAAAGGCTTTAATTGTTACCGCTGACGGTAATGTGAATACCGCGAAATCAGCACGTAACATCCCTGGAATCAAGGCTTTAAGAGCGGATTATATCAATGTTTATGATTTATTAAACCATGATACTCTTCTTATAACCAAAGATGCTATTGCTATGGTAGAGGAGGTATTTGCGTAAAATGCGAGATTTTAGAGACATAATTATTAAGCCGGTAGTTACAGAAAAAACCATGGGGCTGTTAGAAGAAAACAAATATACGTTTATCGTTGACAAAAGAAGCAACAAGACCGAGATTAAGAATGCTATTGAGAGCATTTTTAAAGTGTCAGTCGAAAAAGTCAACACTATGATAGTCAAGGGCAAGAAAAAGAGAATGGGTAAATTTGAGGGAAAAAGACCAGATCGGAAAAAAGCAATTGTTAAGCTTAAAGAGGGGCAAAGAATTAGAATCTTTGACAGCATGTAGTTTTTTGGTTAGCGCGCAGAACTTAAACATACAAAGCCAAGGCGCTTAACTTAAGAACTTTAAGGAGGTAGTTATCGATTGGGTATAAGAAAGTTTAAGCCTACTACAGCGAGTAGAAGGCATATGACTATTTTAACTTTTGAAGAAATCACAAAAACCGAGCCGGAAAAGAATTTGACTGCTCCACTAACAAAAAAGGCAGGACGTAATTCTCAAGGGCGCATGACAGTTAGACATAAAGGTGGCGGACATAAGCGCCTCTATAGAATTATTGATTTCAAACGCAGAAAAGATGAAGTTCCGGCAAAGGTTGCTGCTATCGAATATGATCCCAACAGGTCGGCTAATATTGCGCTTCTTCATTATGCTGATGGACATAAGGCATATATTCTTGCCCCGCATAATTTAAAGGTTGGCGACAAGGTCTATTCTGGTCCGGAATCAGATATCAAGACTGGAAACGCGATGAAGCTGAAAGACATTCCAGTCGGAACGCTAATTCATAATATTGAATTGCGGCCGGGAAAAGGCGGACAAATGGTACGTTCTGCTGGTACTGTTGCCCAATTAATGGCTAAGGAAGGCAGTTACGCCCATGTGCGGCTCCCATCCGGCGAAGTGCGCCTGGTACATGTTGATTGTAGAGCTACGATTGGCCAAGTTGGCAACTTAGACTACGAAAATCAAACTATCGGTAAAGCCGGGAAGTCGCGCTGGTTAGGAATTAGGCCAACTGTTCGCGGTTCAGTAATGAATCCAGTTGACCATCCTCATGGTGGAGGAGAAGGTAGAGCACCTATTGGCAGAAAATATCCGGTTTCACCTTGGGGCAAAATCGCGATTGGCGGAAAAACCAGAAAGCGCAAAGCTTCTGATAAGATGATAGTAAGAAAACGCAAATAAAGGAGGTCTCTGCATGGGCAGGTCTTTAAAGAAAGGACCTTATTGTGATGAGAAATTACTGAAAAAAATTGAAGATATGAATCAAAGCGGACAAAAGAAAGTATTCAAGACTTGGTCTCGGCGTTCGACCATAATGCCACAAATGATTGGACACACAGTGGCAGTGCATGATGGCAGGAAACATATTCCGGTTTATATAACTGAAGATATGGTCGGCTTGAAGCTAGGCGAGTTTTCGCCAACGCGCCTATATAGGGGTCATGCGGGCAAATCCGAGAAATCAAGTCGGTCGCGGTAAAGAAAGGAGCGTGAGAAAATGGAATCGAGAGCAGTTGCTCGTTACATTAGAGTATCACCTCTAAAAGCAAGGCAAGTTGCTAATCTGCTACGTGGAAAAGATGTACGCCAAGCAATGGGAATTCTGCGTTATATTAATAAAAAGTCAGCGCCTCTGATTGGAAAAGTTATTAAATCAGCAGTTGCTAATGCTGAGCATAACTATGATATGGATTCAGATATTCTGTTTGTGTCAGAGATATATATTGATGAGGGCCCGACCATAAAGAGAATGCACCCGCGGGCATATGGGAGAGCTGATGTGAGAAGACATAAGACTAGCCATATTACAGTTGTGCTTAAGGAAAAGGGGGCTAAATAGTGGGCCAGAAGGTACATCCGAAGGGATTTAGAATAGGAATTATCAGAGATTGGGACTCTAACTGGTATGCAGACCGTGATTATGTAGATCTTTTACATGAAGATATTAAGATAAGAAATTATATAAAGAACCGTTTTTACGCTGCCGGCATATCTAAGGTTGAAATACAACGCACCGGAAACAGGGTTAGAGTTACTATTCACACAGCGAAGCCTGGCATCATAATTGGTAGAGGCGGAACTGAGGTGGAAAATCTAAAGAATCAACTTATCGCAATGACCGCTAAGAGCATCAATATAAATATTCAAGAAATTAAAAAGCCTGAGCTCGATGCGCAAATAGTTGCTGAGAATGTGGCCCAACAAATTGAAAAGAGAATATCAATTAGACGCGCAATCAAACAATCAGTAAGCAAGACATTAAGAGTAGGCGGACTTGGAATTAAGATAGCAATATCCGGCCGCTTAAATGGAGCGGAAATTGCTCGTTCAGAATGGCATGCTGAGGGAAAAGTGCCTTTGCATACGCTTAGAGCAGATATTGATTATGGGTTTGCTGAGGCTAACACTACCTATGGAAAAATAGGAGTAAAGGTTTGGATTAACCGCGGTGAAATCTTACCTGAAGCTAAGCAAAGACCAAAGCAGAAAGTTGTAGAGGAGGGCGGCCAGTAATGCTTACTCCCAAGAGAGTTAAATATAGAAAGCAGCATAGACCCAGTTTAAAGGGAAGTGCTCAAAAGGGAAACCAAGTTGTGTATGGAGAATACGGACTGCAAGCCTTAGAAGCAGCTTGGGTTACGAATAGACAAATTGAGGCAGCTCGTATAGCAATAAACAGATATATTCGCAGAGGCGGAAAGCTTTGGATAAAAATATTTCCCGACCGCCCCTTGACAGTCAAACCGGCTGAGACCAGAATGGGTAAGGGAAAAGGGTCACCAGAGCATTGGATAGCAGTTGTGAAACCCGGACGCATTATGTTTGAACTCTCAGGCGTAAATGAGGAAGTAGCAAAGGAAGCAATGCGATTAGCATCACACAAACTGCCGATAAAGTGTAAATTTGTAAAACGTGAAGAAATGGGTGGTGAGGCAAGTGAAAGCTAATAAAGTAAGAGAATTAACAGACGAAGAGTTGCAAAGAAAAGTGTCGAATTATAAAGAGGAACTCTTTAACCTTAGGTTCCAGCTTGCAACCGGCCAATTAGATAATCCCGTGCGAATTCGTGATGTCCGAAAAAATATTGCGAGATGCAAGACCATACAAAGACAAAGAGAAATTGCTCGAGAGATTAATGAATAAAGGAGGGCTGAGAGTGGCTGATAATCAAGGTAAAAGAAAAGTGAGAATCGGAACGGTTACAAGCAATAAAATGGATAAAACGATTACAGTTAGTGTTGAAACCGTTAAGCAGCATCCGCTCTATAAAAAGACAGTTAGAACTAGTAAGAAATATAAGTCGCATGATGAGAACAATGAAGCCCAAATCGGCGATGTAGTTAAGATAATGGAAACAAGACCGCTAAGTAAAGATAAGCGGTGGCGTTTATTAGAAATAGTTGAAAGAGCTAAGACTCTGGAATAAGACTGAACTCTAAGGAGGTTTATACTGTGATACAACAGGAAACCATGCTTCAAGTTGGAGATAATACTGGAGCTAAACGCGTGCTATGCATTAAAGTGCTGGGCGGTTCGACTAGAAGATATGCAACTGTCGGCGACATAATAATTGCATCAGTAAAAGAAGCCTCGCCCGGCGGCGTAGTTAAAAAGGGAGATGTAGTTAAAGCAGTTGTGGTTAGGACCAGAAAAGAGATTAGACGCCTGGATGGTTCATATATATGCTTTTCTGAAAATGCGGCTGTTATTATAGATGATAACAATAATCCGCGTGGCACTCGAATATTTGGCCCGGTAGCTAGAGAGTTAAGAGACAAAAATTTCATGAAAATAGTATCTCTGGCTCCAGAAGTCCTTTAAAGATGGAGGAATGATGATGAGCATCAAAAAAGGCGATGTAGTGGTTGTATTAACCGGCAAAGATGCTGGAAAACAAGGTAAAGTACTTAAAGTTGAACCCAAAGACAATCGGGTAGTCGTAGAGGGAGTAAATCGCGCAAAGAAGCATCAAAAGCCTAATAGATCGCTTCCTCAAGGCGGGATATTGCAAATTGAGACCCCGATTAACAGATCAAACGTTATGCTAATTTGCTCACATTGCAAAAAGCCGACTCGAATCGGGAATAGAATTCTTGGAGACGGTGAAAAGGTGAGAACCTGCAAAAAATGCAATGAAGCTATAAAATAAACTCCCAGAAAGGAGGCAAGTAAGTGTCAAGACTCTATGAGCGCTACAAAAATGAAATAGTACCTGCATTAGTTGATACATTTAAATATAATAACGTCATGCAAGCACCCAGAATCGAACGGGTGGTATTAAATATAGGTGTAGGCGAAGCCATACAAAACCCAAAAGCACTTGACGGGGCGGTAAGTGATTTAAGAATTATAGCCGGGCAAAAGCCGGTCATCACTCGCGCGAAACGTTCAATTGCTGGATTTAAGCTTCGTGAAGGCATGGCCATAGGTTGCAAGGTCACTTTACGTGGACAAAGAATGTACGAGTTTTTAGATAGACTAATTAATCTTGCTCTGCCACGTGTGCGCGATTTCCGTGGCGTTTCTCCGCAAGCTTTTGATGGTAGAGGGAATTATTCACTCGGTATCAAAGAGCAGACAATCTTCCCGGAGATAGAATACGACAAAATAGATAAAATAAGAGGTCTAGAAGTAGTTATTGTTACTACAGCCAAGACTGACGAAGAAGCACGGGAATTGTTAAAGAGAATGGGTATGCCATTTAGATAGGAGGCAAGCTGAAGTGGCTAAAAAGGCAATGATAATGAAACAGCAGCGCAAGCAAAAATTTGCTGTTAGAGAGTATAATCGCTGCAAAATCTGTGGTAGGCCAAGAGCTTACTTGCGTAAGTTTGGTATGTGTAGATTGTGTTTTAGACAGTTAGCACACAATGGTGAAATTCCTGGGGTTACAAAGTCTAGCTGGTAGTTTTGAAGTTAAAGGAGGTTTTAAGTTATGGCCATGACTGACCCCATAGCTGATTTTTTGACAAGAATTAGAAACGGTAATATGGTAATGCACGAGACAGTTGAGGTTCCGAGCTCTAAAATAAAGCTTGCTATCGCAAAAATACTGCTCGAAGAAGGATATATAAAAGACTTTGAATATATAGAAGACGGCAAACAAGGAATGATAAGAATTTATCTGAAGTACGGAGCAAACAAACAAAAGATTATAACCGGCCTGAAGAGAATCAGTAAACCTGGTTTGCGTGTATATGTTAAAAAAGATGAGATACCGAAAGTTTTAGGTGGACTTGGAACTGCTGTTATCTCAACCTCTCAGGGCTTGATGACAGATAAGAATGCTCGCAAGTCAAAACTGGGCGGCGAAGTAATTTGTTACATTTGGTAATAGTGGAGGGGTTAACGTGTCTAGAATTGGTAAGAATCCGATTAACATTCCCAAAAATGTGACTATTGAGTTTCAGGATTCAATAGTAAAGGTAAAAGGGCCAAAGGGTGAGCTTAGTCAGCAAATAGCTGACGAAGTCCAAATAAAGCAAGAAAACGGGCAACTTATTGTTGAAAGAAAAAGCGAAACCAAAAAGCATAGAGCATTACATGGTTTGAGCCGTGCTTTGATAGCCAATATGGTTGAGGGAGTAACCAATGGTTTCGAAAAGAAATTGGAGCTCGTTGGTGTAGGTTACCGTGCTCAGATGCAAGGTCCGAAACTAGTTATCAATATTGGCTTTTCCCATCCGGTAGAAGTTAATCCGCCGCAAGGCATTGAGTTTGAAGTTCCAGCGCCAACCCGAATTAGTGTTCGGGGGATTAACAAACAATTAGTTGGGAATACGGCAGCGCATATTAGAGCAATCAGAAAACCTGAGCCATATAAAGGCAAGGGAATAAAATATGAGAACGAAACTATCCAGCGCAAAGTAGGAAAAGCTGGAGGTAAGTAATCCAGGAAGGGGGAGCAAAGCTTGATAAAAAAGAGCAGCCGAAACGAATTGCGAATTAGTAAGCAAAAAAGAGTAAGAAAAAAAGTCGTTGGGACCAACGAACAACCCCGTTTATGTATTTTTAAGAGCTTAAAGCATATTTATGCACAAATAATTGATGATCAAAAAGGCGTAACACTAACAGCGGCTTCTACGCGCGAAGCCAGCCTTAAAGATCAGCATAATTCTCCTAATTCGGAAGCAGCAAAAAGTGTTGGAGCGTTGATAGCGAATAAGGCTGTAGCTATAGGAATAACCAAGGTCGTATTTGACCGCAATGGATATAAATATCACGGCAATGTTGCAGCCCTAGCTGATGCTGCACGTGAAAATGGGCTCCAATTCTAGTTTATAGAGAGTGATAGGAGGGAAATAATGTTTGATAAAGAGCAAGCTGCCCCTGAATTAATAGAAAAGGTCGTTAATATTAGGAGAGTTGCGAAAGTTGTTAAAGGTGGACGAAGATTTAGTTTCAGTGCGTTGGTTGTAGTAGGCGATGGGAAAGGTAAGGTCGGCACAGGAAAAGGCAAGGCCAACGAAGTACCGGAAGCAATACGAAAAGCGGTTGAAAATGCGAAAAAAAGCATGAAAGAGATACCTTTAATCGACGAGAGAACCATTCCTCATCAGATAACCGGTCGTTTTGGCGCTGGCTCGGTATTGCTCAAACCAGCATCAGCAGGAACCGGAGTTATAGCCGGTGGGCCAGTAAGGGCCGTTTTAGAGGCAGCCGGAGTAAAAGATATTCTAACAAAATCTTTAGGGTCATCTAATTCAACCAATATGGTGCACGCAACCATGGTTGGCTTAAATAGCCTTAAGAGGATTGAAGATGTTGCTCGGCAACGTGGCAAAACCGTGGATGAAATACTGTATTAGGGAGGGAGAAAATTGTCAAAATTCGTTAAGATAACCTGGACTAAGAGTTTCATCGGGTGTCCCTCCACTCAAAGAGCTACAATTAAGAGCTTAGGACTGAGAAAACTTAATCACAGTGTTATAAAAGAAGATAGCGCGCAATTGCGTGGACAAATAAACAAAGTTAGCCACCTTGTATCCATAGAAGCTGTTGAACAATAGGAGGTTTAAAGTGAAACTGCATAATATAGAATCTCCGGATGGAGTTACAAGAAAAACGAAACGCGTAGGTCGCGGAACAGGGTCTGGACATGGTAAGACCTCAACCCGTGGACACAAAGGACAGAAGGCAAGATCCGGCGGCGGTGTTAGGCTTGGTTTTGAAGGTGGCCAGATGCCATTGCAAAGACGAATTCCTAAAAGAGGATTTAGTAACAGCGTATTCAAAAAAGAGTATGCCATAGTAAATGTAGGCGATCTAAATATTTTCTTAGATGGAACCGAAGTGACACCTGAATTGTTACAAGAAGTTGGCCTGGTAAAGAAAATGCATGATGGGCTAAAAATCTTAGGAAATGGTGATCTTGAGAAAACTCTGACGGTTAAGACTAACAAAATTAGCCAGCAGGCTCAAGAAAAAATTACCGTCAGGGGCGGTAAAGTTGAGGTGATCTAATGGCTAGCCCATTTCAGCAGGCTTTTAAAGTCGGCGATTTAAGAACGAAAATACTATTTACATTATTCATGTTACTAGTATTTAGAATTGGTGCTCATATACCGGTTCCAGGGCTTGATCCAGCCAAATTGCAATCACTTTTCTCTGGACCAATGTTTGGATTTTTTGATGTAGTATCTGGTGGTGCTTTCAAACGGTTTAGTGTATTTGCGATGAGTATAACCCCATATATTAATGCTTCCATTATCACCCAATTATTGCAGGTGATAGTACCTCGGCTGGAACAACTGGCCAAAGAAGGTGAAGAAGGAAGAAAAAAAATTGCGCAATACATCCGTTATGGGACCGTAATACTTGCATTTATACAAGCACTTGGAATGTCATATGCATTAGGAAGATCCGGAGTGTTAGTTCACCCAGGATTCGGTTCTTATTTAATAATCGCCGTTACCTTGACGGCAGGAACTGCATTTCTAATGTGGATAGGTGAGCAAATAACGGAAAAAGGTATAGGTAATGGAATATCATTACTTATTTTCGCGGGTATAGTATCAAGAATACCGTCTCAATTAGGGGCGATCGCCCAGGAAATACAAAGCGGGATCATGGGCGGATTTACGGTTGTTATGTTTATAGTGCTGGCATTAGCAATAATTGCGGCAATAATCGTAGTTAATGAAGGGCAAAGAAGAATTGCAATTCAATATGCAAAGAGAGTAGTTGGCAGAAAAGTTTATGGCGGACAGAGCACATTCTTGCCATTGAAAGTAAATACAGCAGGAGTCATTCCTATAATCTTTGCAATGTCAATTCTGATGTTCCCGGCAACTATCGCATCATGGATGCCGCCAACATCGTCATTTGCAACTTTTCTATCCAATCATTTTAGTGCGGGTAGCGCCCTTTATAATGCGCTTTATGCTTTATTAATAGTTTTCTTTACTTATTTTTATGTTGCTATTATTTTCAATCCTGCAGATGTTGCGGATAATATTAAAAAGTATGGCGGGTTTATACCGGGGATCAGACCAGGGAGACCAACTGCTGAGTATATCGAAAGAATCCTATCAAGGTTGACATTATCAGGCGGTGTTTTTTTGGCACTGATAGCAGTACTGCCCAATATCATTATTGGAATAACCGGGTTTTCAAACTTGTCTTTCGGTGGGACAGCATTATTAATCGTTGTCGGTGTGGCTTTAGATACTATGAAGCAAATAGAATCACATCTATTGCTCCGCAGTTATGAAGGTTTTGTAAAATAGGAGATGTAAAAGTATGAATACTATTTTGATGGGGCCGCCAGGAGCTGGAAAAGGAACCCAAGCAGACCGATTAAAAAAAGAGTTCAAAATTCCTCATATATCAACTGGTGACATGTTTCGTGAAGCTGTTGAGCAAAAGACGGAACTAGGACTTGAAGCAAAAAAATTTATGGATAGTGGTCAGCTGGTTCCCGACCAAATAACAATAGGCATTGTAGCTGAAAGACTAGCACAAGCAGATTGTTCCAAGGGTTTCCTGTTAGACGGATTTCCACGTACCACAGTACAAGCCGAAGCCTTAGACGAAGTGATGACTAAAATCGGCAAAGTGATAAAAGTAGTAATAAATATTGATGTACCCAAGAGCATTTTACTGGAGCGAATTGCTGGCCGAGTGAGTTGCAGCAAGTGCAAGGCTATATTTAATTTAGCTACACTTGCAGAGGACAGCAATAAAATTTGCGGGACATGTGGTGGCGAATTAATACAGCGCTCAGATGATCAAGGAGATACTATAGTCAAGAGGTTGAATGTTTATGACGAACAGACGAACCCGCTCCTAGATTATTACCATAAAAAGGGCTTGCTTAAAAATATCGATGGCAATAGAGATAGTGAAGTCATATACAGCGAAATAAAAGCTATCTTAGAGTAAGAAGTAAAAATGATTATCTTAAAAACCAAAGAAGATCTTAAAAAAATGAAAACAGCTGGGAAGCTGGTTGCGCAAGTGCTAGATTACTTGTCTGAGCGAGTGAAGCCGGGAGTCAGCACTTTGCAACTTGACAATTGGGCTGAAGAGCAATGCAAATTACATGGAGCCATTCCGGTCTTCAAGAATTATCCTCATCACAGAGGAGAAGCTCCTTTTCCAGGCTCCATTTGTGCATCAATTAATGCCGAAGTAGTGCATGGGATTCCAAGTGGGCGGAAACTAAACGATGGTGACATTATTAGCATTGATTTTGGGGTTTCCTTAAATGGATTTGTAGGTGATTCAGCGGTAACCATACCGGTTGGAAGTGTAAAACCTCAGGATCTGAACTTAATTAGAGTGACAGAAGAGGCTTTACTAAGGGGTATAAAAGAGGCACGAATCGGTAACCGCTTGGGAAATGTATCTAACGCGATCCAAACCTTTGTCGAAAAGCATGGTTATTCTGTTGTTCGAGCATATGCAGGACATGGCATTGGCCGCGAAATGCACGAAGATCCCTCAATACCGAATTATGGTAGAATAGATAGTGGACCATATTTAAAGGCGGGTATGACATTAGCAATAGAACCCATGGTAAACGCAGGATCACATAGGGTAGTCACAAAGTCGGATAAATGGACTGTGGTTACACTTGACGGAAGCAATTCCGCTCATTTTGAGCACACGATAGCAATTACTGATGACGGTCCGGAAATCTTGACTGTGATTTGATGGGGGTGACTGAACATAATTAAAGAAATGATAGGAAGAGTAGTCATCTCAAAATCGGGTCGAGACAAGGGCAAGATGTTTATTGTCATTCAGTTGCTTAATAATGGTTATGCTGTTATCGCAGACGGTTATTTTCATAAGATAGAAAAACCAAAAATGAAAAACCTAAAGCACCTACAATTAACAAATATTGTAGTTAAGGAAATCAGTGATATAGTGAAAACAGGAAGTTTACTTGAAAATCACATGATTAAAAATTGCCTCAAGAGTATAAATGAATAATGTTATTATGGGAAGGGGGGCTGGTAAATGGCTAAAGACGATGTTATTGAGGTTGAGGGAACAGTATTGGAACCGTTACCCAATGCAATGTTTCGAGTAGAACTGGAAAATGGTCATAAGGTTCTAGCCCATATATCGGGAAAAATGAGAATGAATTTTATAAGAATATTACCAGGTGACAGAGTAATGGTTGAACTATCACCATATGACTTAAATAGAGGCAGAATAACTTATCGCTTCAAATAGCAGATTATACTATTACTCTAGTGATCGCTTTCCAGAATTTTAGGAAAGAAAGTGCAGGGGAAAATAGTATTACCCTTAAGAGGACCACTTATGGTCTGCTGGCAGACTATTAAGGTTGCTAATCCGCAAAGGTAAGATTTATATGCGAATTAGGATTATGGATTATTCTTACTAAACTAAGGAGGAGACTAACTTGAAAGTTAAACCGTCGGTTAAAGCAATCTGCGAAAAGTGTAAGATAATTAAGCGCCACGGAAAAGTGATGGTTATATGTATTAATCCAAAGCATAAGCAAAGACAAGGTTAATTCGTAGGAGGTGAAGTAATGGCAAGAATAGCAGGTGTTGACCTACCCCGAGATAAAAGAGTTGAGATCTCTTTAACTTATATATTTGGAATTGGACGCCCAGCATCGCAAAAAATATTGGCAGCAGCAGGTATAAACCGCGATACAAGAGTGAAAGATTTAACAGAGGAAGAAGTTGCCAAACTAAGAGATATCATTGAAAAGAACCATACCGTAGAAGGCGATTTACGCCGGCAAATAAGTATGGATATAAAGCGTCTGATGGATCTTGGTTGCTATAGAGGGATTAGACATCGTCGTGGTCTCCCAGTTCGTGGACAAAATACCAAGAATAATTCACGCACACGTAAAGGGCCAAAACGCATAGCTAGTAGCAAGAAAAAATAGCTTGGGAAAGGGGATAAGTTAGTGGCAAGGAGAACTACGACAAGAATTAAGCGCCGTGAAAAGAAGAATATTGAACATGGTATTGCACACATAAAGTCGACCTTTAATAATACAATTATTTCGATAACAGATCGCCATGGGAATGCAATATCCTGGGCGAGCGCAGGCACTTCCGGATTTAAGGGCTCAAGAAAAAGTACACCTTATGCTGCCCAACAAGCAGCCGAGAGCGCTGCCAAGTCAGCTATGGAACATGGTCTTAAGGAAGTTGAGTGTTATGTCAAAGGCCCAGGAGCTGGGAGAGAAGCAGCGATACGATCATTGCAAGCAGCTGGACTAGAAGTTAGCTTAATTAAAGACGTAACACCTATTCCGCATAATGGGTGCAGACCACCCAAGAGAAGAAGAGTATAAGGAGGTAATGGCATAAGTGGGTAGGTATATTGATTCAGTTTGTCGTCAGTGCCGACGTGAAGGAGAAAAGCTATTCCTTAAGGGCGATAGATGTTATTCTGATAAATGCGCGATCAACAAAAGAGCATACATCCCAGGCGTACATGGAAAAGCAAGAAGGCAAAAGCCGACGGAATATGGAATTCAGCTGCGTGAAAAACAAAAAACCAAGAGAATATATGGAATCTTGGAGAAACAATTCCGTAATTATTTTAAGAAAGCTGATAGATCACAAGGAATTACCGGTGAAAATCTTTTAATCCTCTTGGAGAGAAGACTAGATAATGTAGTTTTCCGTTTAGGATTAGCAGCATCAAGAAAAGAGGCTCGCCAGCTTGTGAACCATGGGCACTTTACAATAAATGGGA
Organism: Syntrophomonadaceae bacterium; assembly: GCA_031553935.1. Taxonomy (GTDB): domain Bacteria; phylum Bacillota; class Syntrophomonadia; order Syntrophomonadales; family Syntrophomonadaceae; genus JAISDD01. Next base: position 10,107 of record JAVBKS010000053.1, on the reverse strand, counting down.
AAAAGGCTACAATACCATCAATGCTAGTGCGAATTGGCGATGTTATTCAGGTGAAGGAATCCAGCAATGATTCTATTAAATTTAAGGAAATTCGCGAACAAGCTACCTATAAAACCCCTCCTGAATGGATGACTGTTGATTTAGACAATTTTGTCGGGAGAATTGTAGCGTTTCCTTTAAGAGATCAAATAGACACGATGGTAAATGAGCAGCTCATAGTTGAGCTATACTCTAGATAAATAACCTCTTGGAAAAAGGAGGGTTTCTATTAATGCTTGAAATGATGGAAAAGCCCCGAATTGAATGTATTGAAAAAAATGATGAGAATAATTACGGAAAGTTTGTCATTGAACCTTTAGAGAGAGGTTATGGTACAACTCTTGGTAATTCTTTGCGGAGAGTATTGCTTTCATCGCTTCCGGGTGCAGCAGTGACATCAATAAAAATTGATGGAGTGCTGCATGAATTTTCAACGATTCCTAATATTGTTGAAGATACAACTGAGATGATTCTGAATATCAAAAAGCTCGTGCTCAAATACGAAGGCAACGAAAGAAAAATAATAAGAATCGAACATAGCGGACCCAAAGATTTGACGGCAGCTGATATTTATCCGGATGCCGAGGTGGATGTCCTCAACCCTGATTTGCATATAGCAACTTTAGATAGCGGTGCAAAGATTTATGCTGAACTAACTGTAGAACGCGGCCGTGGTTATATAAGTGCAGATCAGCAGTCGATAAAAAATGATGATTTAGTTGGCCAGATACCAATTGATTCAATTTTTACTCCGGTTAAAAGAGTTAACTTTACGGTTGACAATACTCGAGTTGGCAAAAGAACCGACTATGATAAGCTAATCTTAGAGGTATGGACTAACGGTAGTATTACGCCTGAGGAAGCCATAAGTTTATCGGCTCAAATATTAATAGAATATTTAAAACTATTTACTGAGATTGATGATACCTATGCTCAGGTTGAGATTCTAGTTGAAAAAGAAGAAGAGAAGAAAGACAAAGTCTTAGAAATGTCCATTGAAGAGCTTGAATTATCTGTACGGGCCTCTAATGGATTAAAAAGGGCCAGCATCAATACGGTGGGAGATCTCATCGAAAAAACTAGAGACGAAATGGGCAAAATTCGCAACTTAGGTCTAAAATCATTAGAAGAAATAGATCGAAAACTTAAAGAACTTGGCTTAACTTTCAAAAAGCCAGAAGACTAGAGAGGGGGAGCCTCAGTTGAGTTATCGTAGAATGGGACTTAGAAGTGACCAAAGAAGAGCAGTATTGAGGAACGCTGTCACTTCATTATTGGAAAATGGAAAGATTAAAACCACAGAGACCAGGGCAAAAGAAATTCGAAAATTTGCAGAAAGAATGATCACTTTAGGCAAAAGAGGAGATTTACATGCCCGCAGGCAGGCATTAGCTTTTGTTACCACAGATGCAGCTGTGCATAAACTGTTTTCTGAAATCGCTGGTCGTTATGATGAGCGCCAAGGCGGTTACACAAGAATGGTAAAGGTCGGCTTTAGAAGAGGCGACGGTGCTCCAATGGTGATTTTAGAATTAGTTGACTAGAGCGATTATATTGATTATTAAAAGTAAAAAATTATCGAAATGCAAATAGATATGGAGACCAGCAATTCTCCATATCTTTTTGAGTTCACTTAAGAGTATTATAGAGCTGCTGAGGAAAACATTAATTGCAATGAGAACTGCAAAAAGAGTTAAAATGATCATTGAATACGATGGTAGCAACTACCACGGATTTCAAGCGCAGAACAATGCTATTACAGTTCAAGAAAAACTAGTCGAGGGGATAAATGAACTAACCAAGGAAAAAGCTAATATCGTTTGCGCTGGCCGTACTGACGCCGGTGTTCATGCACTAGGCCAAGTGATAGCTTTTGATACCGATGCTACTATACCAGGGGAGCGTTGGGCAATCGCGCTTAACAATTACTTGCCCAGTGATATCAACGTTATTTCCAGTTTTCATGTGGATAATGACTTTAACCCCAGGTTTCATGCCCTTAGCAAAAAGTATACTTATTTAATACTTAATTCGAGTAAACGAACTCCTTTTTGGAATAAATATGCATATTGTACTCTCGGGAAATTCGAGCGTGAAGCTATAAGAGAAGCATGCCAGTTCTTCGTCGGAAAGCACAATTTTCGCGGGTTTTGTGCCAGTGGTTCAAGCGCAAAGACCTTTGAAAGAACAGTTCACAGCTGCAAGCTATGGGAGCACAAAGACTTCATGGGCATAAATATAGTCGCAGATGGATTCTTGTACAATATGGTTAGAATCATTGTGGGAACATTGTTAGAGATTGGCAGCAAAAAACGATCTCCTGATGTGGTAGAGAACTTAATTCGCAGCCAGAATCGTGCATTAGCAGGGCCTACTGCTCCACCACAAGGACTGTATTTGAATAAAGTTTATTATGCCTGCGATTTGCAAGAAGAAAAGTCAACTAAAAAATGAAAGGGCTTCTTGACAATAACGTCGGTTTTTAGATAAGATAAAAAGGCAGTCTTATTGCTTCATAACTGGCACCCCGTTCCCAGTTATGAACATGAAAAGAATTGCTAACTAAATGTATTTTACTTAGTTACTGGAGGGAAAGACTTGAAAACCTTTATGGCCAAACCAGCAGAGATAGAAAGAAAATGGTATGTAATCGATGCAGAAGGGCAGACATTAGGACGCTTAAGCTCTGAAGTCGCGTCAATTCTTCGTGGAAAACACAAGCCAATTTATACTCCGCACGTTGATACCGGCGACTTTGTTATTATAATTAATGCAGAGAAAATCGGGCTAACTGGAAACAAACTTTTACAAAAAAAATACCGAAAGCATTCTGGATATCCGGGTGGATTAAAAGAAATAGTATATAAAGACCTTATGAACAAAAAACCTGAAAAGGCAATCGAAATTGCAGTAAAAGGTATGTTGCCTCATAACCGTTTAGGTGATCAGATGTATAAGAAGCTCAAAGTATATCGGGGGAATGGGCATCCTCACCAAGCCCAAAAACCTGAAATTCGGGAATTAAGAGGTTAGGAGGATGGGAATGGCTACAGCAGCTTATCAAGGTACAGGAAGACGCAAGAGTGCGGTTGCAAGAGTAAGATTAATACCTGGTGAAGGTGTCATTAAGATAAATAACAGAAACTTTGAAGATTATTTCCCTAATCGGGTTAGCCGCTTAGTGGTACAACAACCATTAGAGATAACTGATACTACCGGGAGATTTAACATAATTTGTAGAGTCCATGGTGGAGGAGTTTCTGGTCAGTCTGGCGCAGTACAATTAGGAATAGCCAGAGCGTTAGTTCAAGCGAATGCTGAGTTTAGACCAGTATTGAGAAAAAATGGTTTCTTAACCCGCGACCCGCGTATGAAAGAACGTAAAAAATATGGTCTGCATGCAGCGCGTAAAGCACCACAATATTCAAAACGCTAGTATTAACACAGCGCATATATTAATAAAGAATTAAAATCAGAAGTTTTTTACTTCTGATTTTTTATATATAAAAATAAAATACCTGCATATATAATAGTAATTCGCTCAAAAATATTTCATTAATGTTGATAAGCAACCTTAATAGTCTGCGCAGCAGACAACAGTTGCCCTCTTGAGGGTAAAACTATTCTCCCTTTACGGTCCTTAAAAAACGATTAGAGATTGCGCGACACGACCGCTATTGTGGTCGATAGAGATTAGTTTAATTGTCTATATTCTGACAGGGAATAGTATCTGAAATCTTCGAAACAAGGCGGGTGAGCTGTAGTGCGAATTATTAGGCAGGTATTTATCAGCGAAAAAATCGTTATACTTATCATGACTTTAGCAATTTTAGCACTAATTATAATAAACAATTATATCAGTACCGAAAATAGCACAGAGGTGTTCTCATATGGGTTGGCGGGGAAAATAATCGTCATCGACCCGGGCCATGGAGGAATAGATGTCGGTGCTTCTCGGGGAAATATATATGAAAAAGATATTACATTAGAGATTAGTGAAAAGCTAAGTCAGCAATTAGCGCAAGCAGGTGCACTAGTTATAATGTTGCGAGAGAACGAAAGCGATTTAGCAGGCGATGAATATGTAGGGAGAATCCGAGATCACAAAAACGAAGATTTGCGGATGCGAGTAGAGATCGCTAATGAATCCAAGGCTGATTTATTTTTGAGCATACATACTAATGCTTCGCCTAACAGCAAATGGTCGGGTGCTCAGACTTTTTATAAACCCAATGACGAGGAGAGCCGCAATACTGCTGAATCAATCCAAAAAGAGCTGAGAGGGAAACTCGGAAACACGAAAAGAGAAATTGCGCCAGGAAATTTCTATGTTCTTAAAAATGCTAATATGCCGGCAGTAATGGTTGAAGTGGGGTTTCTGTCTAATCCGAAAGAAGCGCAATTATTAACGGATTTCGAATACCAATACAAATTGGTACAAGCGATAATTATGGGTCTTATCTAGCAATAAGTAAGCGCAAAATACGACCATTTTTGGGTTAGATATCTGCAAAACATGTATAATGTTGTTGTTTTTATCATAAAAGAAGAGCAAAAGAGTAACAAAAATTCTCCAAAGTAATACCTTATAGTAAGGTATGAAAGGAGATGGTAATAGTGCCCGATGTTTTTCTAAGTACTATTCAAGAGGCATATATTTCCCAGTATTATGCAAACCAAAATTTTGGTAAACCCCCTAGGTTATTCGTAAGCAATTTTAGACAGCAAACTGGAGATACCTACCGAAGTCTAATCCAGTTTGACATATTCAATCGCTGCAATGTTTTTAGAGATCGTTGCGGCTGGAATGATGGGCTCAGTAGGAATCACTGGCGATGGTTGGATAGAGGATTTGATGATGGATGGCGTTGGCGTGATAGAAGATGCCGTCACAGAAGTAATGATTGCAACTGCAATCACAACTGTGGATTTGACTGCGGATGCAACAATAACTGTGGCTGGAATAGTGGCTGTGGCAGTGGTTGCGATAGCGGATGCGGATTCGACTGCGGATGCAACAACAACTGCGGATGCAATAGCGGCTGTGGCAGTGGGTGCGATAGCGGATGCGGATTCGACTGCGGATGCAACAACAACTGTGGCTGCAATAGCGGATGTGGCAGCGGCTGCGGGTCTGGATGCGGGAGGCATAACAACTGCGGATGCAACAATAGCTGTGATGGCTGTAATGACAACTTTGATTGTGGAAGCTGTTGTAGAAGAAGGAGAAACGGTCTTTGTCGTAGACGCAGGATCAGATCTGCCATTCTTAGATTGTTTATTAGAAGAAACGAAGTGCCGTGCGGAGCATCAGTTATTGTAAGAGCGTTCCGGATATTACAAAGTTGGAATGAAGATACTGTTACTTGGAATAATCAGCCTAACTGGAGTCGCACTCCAATGGGATCAGTAACCATTGCATGCGGTTTAGGAAGCGTTAATATTAATGTAACTAGTTTAGTTAATTCGTGGTTTAGACGAGGTGCGCCGAATTATGGCATTATGCTTTATGGCGATGAATGCGCCCTAAGACTGGTAGGCTTTGCTTCCAGCAATGATCCAGACATAAATGCTAGGCCGCGTCTGGAGATAACTTTCGAAGATCCAGATTCCAGTGCCTGGAGTTGCTGTGATGACTGCAACTGCGGACGAGTAGACTGCAATACTGGATGCCAGTGCGGTGGTTGCAATCAAGGATGCGGCTGCAATCAAGGATGCGGTTGCAATCAAGGATGCGGTTGCAATGATGGATGTGGCTGCAATCAAGGGTGTGGTTGTAATGATGGATGTGGCTGCAATCAAGGGTGTGGTTGCAATGATGGATGTGGCTGCAATCAAGGCTGCAATGATGGTTGCGGATGCAATAGCGGATGCGGATTTGACTGCGGATGCAACAACAATTGCGGGTGCAGCAGCGGATGTGGCAGTGGCTGCGATCAAGGATGCGGATTTGATTGCGGATGTAATAACAACTGTGGATTTTGCTGAGGTGTATCGACCAAAAAATCCAATTAGAGAATAATATGCTGCATAAGTAAAGTCTAAAATGATAGTAAAGGTATATCTCGGCAATAGCAATTAAGCCGGTGATATGCCTTTATTTATATAAACCCTTGACTGTGACTGGAATATACACTAAAGTATTTAGTGTATTACTAATTTACTAAAATACTTAGCTAGTAAACGAAAGGCAGGCAGGTCATGAAAATTCCAAGCAGTTTGCGACACAAACCTGTAATAATTACAGAAGGATACGACGATATTGATGGTAGATATGCTTATAATTCAGATGCTAAGGGACTTTCAATCGGATTAGCGCAGTGGAATGATCGCGGTAAAGTCGATATATCGGCGAAAATATGGCGTTATACTGGGGAGAAATGGTCTCGGCAGTCAGAAGAAATGCCGTTACATAGAGTGCTTGATTTAGCGATTTTTGTATGTCGGGCGCGTAAATATATGAGTGAAAGCTATCGTCATAAGAAACTATATGATCCTAATAATACAGAAATAGACCGAATTGGGTTGCAAGGAGATGCTATGGTACTAAAAATGTGTACCGATAATCCGCATCTCGACGAAGATATAAAGTTACTTCAAGATTGCTTGAGCAGAGATGATGAATTGATTGGTGAAAGGCTTTCTGTACTATCCCGATTACTAAATGAAATGGGTTATGGGGAAAGAAAAAAAAATAACAAAAAAGAAATGGAGAAGGAAAATGAGTAAACCAGATCGTAAAGAATTGATAAACAATTATAAGAATTCACCACCAGATGCGGGAGTTTATAAGATTATTAACCGTAAAACCGAGAGGTTTATACTCGCAAGCACCATGGATATAAACGGAATGAACAATCGCTTCCAGTTTGCCAAAAGAATGGATTCAAAGGATGCATTGCCATTGGTATCGAGAGAGGATATTAAAGAATATGGAATCGAGAATTTCGATTTCGAAATTTTAGAAAGAATAGCCATTAAGCCGGAAATGTCCAAGGAAGAATGTCAAGCTGAGATGGATTTTTGTTTGGCATTGTGGCAGGAAAAACTTGATAGTTTGATGCCGAATAATTAGCGCACTCCAAAAAGCGCTAATACAAGCGAAAGAAGAAAGTATTTAATCCAAGGATTAAGAAGGTTCATTTCTAAGATCGATGAAATGAGCCTTGACTTATATAATAACAATCCCAACCTATACTCACCTACAAAAAACTTCACTAGTTGGAAACCACCAATCATACCTGCAAAGTGTAATTTTATCCAAACAAGAACATCTCCTCATTTTACAAGAATTTCAATTAACGCTGAATGCCCGGAAAGAAAAAAAGGGAGTCAATTAAAAAGATTCATTTCAACATCTCGTTTTCGATAGTTTATTCTCTATAAATTGGCGACAATTCGGCCAGGACATAGAGGGCGAAAAACAAATTCAGCTAGAAACTTGCAAAAACCCCTAATTGCACGCCTTCTTTCATAAACCTTATTATTTGCAGTTCGTCTAATATTCTTCTATTATGCTTTGATAATGAGTTATTTAGTTGCGAAATCGCAATTATGGGGGCCAATTCAAACATTCACCGATATAAAGCGGGATTAAACAGTTAGATAACTACGATGTCAACAAATTGATTGACTTATAATCAAGCGAATGATATTCTTTTTGTAGATATAAAACTACAATTTAGTAGAGAATATACTTACACTAAGATTAAATTTCTTAAATTGCATTTCAAAAGGGATTAAGCGTTGTTTGCTATATATGCTGCTTTTGTCAAAAGCAGCATGATTCCAGTTGCCAGAAAGACCAAAACATCAAAATGAAATGGGGGGTGAAGACAAAAAACCACTTAATAATTAAGTGGAAGGCGAATATTGTTTGGAAATTGAGTATGTGAATGCATAGCTCAATCAAAAAGTCAAAGGAGGATAAACATGGAACTAAAAACCATGCTCTATGAAAAACAAGGCGATATTGCAATAATGACCTTCAACAGGCCTAAGGTGATGAACGCCCTTGATTATGATGCTTGTTTGGATATCCTTTCGTGCGTAGCAGAATTAAAAAGAGATGATGAAGTTAAAGCTGCAATTCTAACAGGCGGACCTAAAGTTTTCGCTGCTGGAGGAGACATTCCTTTTCTGAAAACAGTTACCCCTGTACAAATGGAAAAGTGGATAGAAATGACCCATACAGCTTTTAACGGACTAGAGTCGGTTGATAAGCCAATTGTTGCAGCGATTGCAGGCTTAGCTTTTGGGGGCGGACTCGAAGTCGCTTTAGCCTGTGATATTAGAATTGCTGCGGAAGGAACCTTAGTGGGGCTTCCCGAAACAAATCTAGCTTTATTCCCTGCCGGTGGCGGGACGCAAAGAGTAACCAGAATGGCAGGACTTGCTTGGGCTAAGGATCTTATCTTAGTTGGAGATCCAATTAGTGTAGCAGAAGCAAAAAGCATCGGCCTAATAACTCGAATTGTGCCGGCTGAATCACTAATGGATGAAGCAATAAAACTCGCCAAGAAACTTGCAGCTAAAGCTCCCTTAACCACAAGAATTACTAAACAGTCTCTTAACAACTCGGTATATCAGGATTTGGCATCAGGTCTACTCTTCGAGCAAAAGGGATTTGCCTTCCTATTTGCAACTGAAGATCATATAGAAGGCTTGGATGCGTTCATGCAAAAACGTAAACCCGTATTTAAAGGAAACTAGTAATTATTGGAGGAGGAAAAAATAATGGCAAAAAATGCAAATGATGTAGTGATAACTCATTTCGCGAGAACTGCTTTCGATAAATTTGGTGGACCAACAAGAACCATGCACACGGTCGACTTATTAGAGGCAGTGCTAAAAGAATTGATTAATAGATCCGGACTTAGGAAAGATCAGGTTGACGAAATAATTAATGGCTCCGGAGTAGTTCTGGAAATAGGGCAAAGAGTTGACATTCCAGTGCGGCAGGCCTTATTGCAGGCAGGATTCCCCTATTCTACAGTTTCAAATCATATAGACAGAGCATGTTGCTCCTCAACCAGTGCTTTACAGCAAGCTTGGAAAAACATGATGCTGGGTGAAAATGAAATTGCCTTTGTAACTGGGGGAGACAATATTGGCAATGCTCCTATGATAGTTGATCCAAAATATCGTACACAGCCGCTAGCAATCGGAAATTTCACTATGAGGGATCCTCTGTTTAATATGGGCTACGCTGGTTTCGGGGTTTTGGCCGTAGATACTGGCGAAATTGCACTTGAAAATGGGGTCACCAAAGAGATGCAAGATGAATGGGCATACGGCAGTCATGTTAAATGGGGAAAAGCCTTTGATCGCGGTTATTTCAAAGATGAGATATTTCCTCTGGAAATAATGCTTGCAAAAAACAAGCCCCCGGTTATTTTTGACAAGGATGCATCACCGCGGCCGGATACATCTTTAGAGCAAATAGCAAAGCTTCCTTTAGTAAATGGAAGTGCAACTGTGTCTGCAGGGAATGCGCCTGGAATCAATGCCGGAGCTTCCGGACTTGTGGTTATGACCAGGAAAAAAGCCGAAGAATTAGGTTTTACTCCATTAGCCAAAGTTCATAAAGTAGCTAACATTGCTGAAGAAGCAAATAAAATTGCTGTAGCTCCAGCTCCTGCGATCAAAAAAGCATTAGATCTTAATGGCCTAAAGCTTGAAGATATTGAGCTGATTGAAATAAATGAAGCATTTGCTGCTATGCCATTAGTATCGACTAAGATTCTTGCCAATGGAGATGCCGGCAAGTGGGATTATCTGAAATCAATTACTAATGTAAACGGCGGAGCAGTAGCTATCGGACATCCTATCGGCGGGACTGGCACCAGATTATGTATGACTCTAATTCGTGAACTTAAGGCTCGTGGCGGAAAATATGGAGTAGTTGCAATCTGTGGCGGACTTGGTCAAGGCGACGCAGTTATTTTGGAAGTCGAATAGGTTTTTAGCCATAATATCAACAATTGAAAGAAAGTGTTCTTCTTAGCAATAAATGGATTGCTTTAGGCAAATTCTATTGGAATCCTTAATTTGATTTCGTAGTCCTTA
>JAVBKS010000059.1:0-15291 GCA_031553935.1 Syntrophomonadaceae bacterium | reverse complement strand
TGTAACTGGGATAATCCAATTACCGGAGGGAGTAGAGATGGTAATGCCTGGAGATAATATCCAGATGAGCATAGAGCTAATCACTCCAATAGCGATAGAAGAAGGATTAAGATTTGCTATACGCGAAGGCGGCCGAACAGTTGGTGCCGGAGTCGTTACCGGTATTGCTGAATAATAGCGTTGGATATTGACACTCACGTTTGCTTGTGCTAGAGTATTCTAGGATTTCTGTGCACGAGATGGAGGTGTGAAATGTGCGCGTAGGAATAACATTAGCTTGCAATGATTGCAAACAAAGAAACTATACTTATACCAGAGATAAGAAGAAGAACACTGAAAAATTTGAGATTAGAAAGTATTGCCGTTTTTGCAATACCCATACAACTCATAAAGAGATAAAGTAATTTTAGGGATGTGAATCGTGTGGTGAAAAGCAGCATTCCAGCCAAGAATAGCTTTCCCGCCAGACTAAAAGACGGCTTCGAAAGCTTTAAGGATTATTTACTTAATGTTTACTCGGAACTAAAGAAAGTTCATTGGCCGGATCGCAAGCAAGTTATTGCGTATACTGGTATCGTTATTTTAGCGGTAGCCTTAGTCGGTTTGATTATTTGGTTATTTGATAATGGACTATCTTATTTGCTTAATTTATTAAATAACCGTTTTGCTTAGCATGGGGAGGTGGATCCGATAGAAACAGAAAAACAAATTGAGCCTGAAATTGAAAATGAACTAGAACCTGAGGAAATGGCTGTTGCTGAGAGTTCAGAGGGTGCAATTAGTACTGAAGATTCTGATGACCAAAGCGAGATGCCGGAACGCATGGGAGAATGGTACGTGGTTCATACTTATTCAGGATATGAAAACAAAATCAAGGTTGATCTGAATAAACGTGTCGAATCCATGAACATGCAAGATAAGATATTTGATATTATTATTCCGGAAGAGCAGGAAGTGGAATATAAGAGTGGTAAGAAAAAAATTATTACCAAGCGCGTATTTCCTGGCTATGTTATTGTCAATATGATAATGAACGAGGATTCATGGTATGTGGTTCGCCATACACCAGGAGTAACTGGCTTTGTGGGCAGCGGAGGCAAGCCGATACCATTGCAGCCGGATGAGATCACCAAGATATTGCAGAGAATGGGATTAGTTGAGAGTAAACCACGGATTATTGATATTGATATCGGAGAAAATATTCGAGTTAAAACTGGACCATTTGCTAACTTTGAAGGTGTTGTCCGTGAATTACTTCCTGATCGCGGAAAAGTAAGAGTTAATATTTCCATGTTTGGCCGCGAAACTCCGGTTGAATTGGATTATGAACAAATAGAAAAGATGTAAGTAGGGAGGTGAGAATGTGGCAAAAAAAGTCATGGGGAAAGTATCATTGCAGATTGCTGCTGGAAAAGCTACCCCTGCTCCCCCGGTTGGACCTGCGCTTGGACAATATGGTCTTAACATTATGGGTTTTTGTAAAGAATACAACGCGAAAACAGCTAATCAAACCGGGTATATAGTGCCTGTAGAAATTACAGTTTATGCTGACCGTTCTTTTTCATTTGAGTTAAAGTCTCCGCCAGCTTCAGATTTGCTGAAAAAAGCTGCCAGTGTTGATAAGGGCTCAGGAGAACCTAATCGCAAGAAGGTTGGCAAAGTAACTAGAGCAAAACTTATTGAGATTGCTGATACCAAAAAGGCGGATTTAAACGCGGCTGACCTAGAAGCGGCAATTCGCATGATCGAAGGAACAGCACGTAGTATGGGACTAGAAGTTATTGATTAATTATTATTAGTGGGAGGATTTTATCCGCAAAACCACAGGAGGTATTTTATGAAAAGAGGAAAGCATTATCAGGATGCATCCAAACAAATAGACAGAGTAAAGCTCTATGAACCGCAGGAAGGCCTGCAACTGCTTAAAGAACAAGCCAAAGCTAAATTCGATGAGACGGTTGAAATTCATATAAAACTCGGAGTTGATCCGCGTCATGCAGATCAGCAAGTAAGAGGCACTGTGAGTTTACCCAATGGCACCGGGAAAACCAGAAGAGTTTTGGTTTTTGCTAAAGGTGAGAAGCTAAAGGAAGCTGAAGCTGCTGGAGCTGATTTTTTTGGCGGCGATGATTTGGCTGAAAAAATCCAAGGCGGATGGTTCGATTTCGATGTCGCGGTTGCGACTCCAGACATGATGGGTACAGTTGGAAAATTGGGAAAAATACTTGGCCCCCGTGGGCTTATGCCTAATCCCAAAGCCGGAACGGTTACCCCTGATATTGAGAGAACGATTAATGAGTTAAAAGCAGGAAGAATTGAATTCAGAGTTGACAAAACATCGATTGTACATGCTCCGATTGGTAGAGTATCTTTTGAAATCGATAAGTTGTTGGAAAACCTTAACGCTTTTGCAGAAGCATTGATTAAGGCGAAACCAGCTGCGGCAAAAGGCCAATACATGAGATCGGTTAATATTTGTTCAACAATGGGTCCTGCGATCAAAATTAATCCGCTTGTTGTAATGGCAACTAACAAATAGTTAAATTGAAAATTGAAACTGTAGAAAGCCGGTGGCGTAAGCCTTAATGAACTCTACATTCACCTGCCGAGGTTATTTGATAATATCCAGCTATGCTGGTTAAAAACCTCTGCGTGTGGCAGGGGTTTACGTTTTTAAGCAAGAAAAATTATGTAATTTAAGGGGGTGAATTTATTGCCGAATATTGACCAGAAAAAACTAGTAGTAGAAAACCTGGAGCAAAAACTAGAAAATGCAAAGCTGATTGTTTTCACAGACTACCGCGGGTTGACTGTGGAAGAAATGAACGAACTTAGGAATCGTTTGCGCATTGCCGGAGTTGAGTTCAAGGTTGTTAAAAATACGATGGTTGAGTTTGCTCTGAAGAATAAAGGACACGCCGATGTAATTCCTTATATAACTGGACCGAACGCAGTTCTTTTCAGTGCGGAAGAGCCGGTTGCACCGCTTAAAATCATTTACGAATTCATGAAACAGACAAAGAAGATGGAAGTTAAAGTTGGAATTCTAGATGACAAACTGATTACCAGTGACCAAGTTAAAGCATTATCTGATTTGCCGAGCAAAGAGGTATTGATTGCTCAAGTACTAGGAACCATGCAAGCTCCGATTACCAGTTTCGTTTATGTTTTAAACGCGAATTTGACCGGATTAGTTCGTGCGCTTGACCAGATCAGATCACAAAAAGAAGCTAGCTAGTAAAAATTTAAAATATGATTTGGAGGAATTTATCGATGAGTAAAGTACAAGAAGTAATAGAAATAGTAAAAGGGTTAACAGTTTTAGAGCTTTCCGAGTTAGTCAAAGCATTAGAAGAAGAGTTTGGCGTAAGCGCAGCTGCACCGATGGCTGTTGCAGCAGCTCCAGCAGCTGCAGCTGCAGAAGCTGCTGAAGAACAGACAGAATTTGACGTAATTCTTACTTCTTCAGGCGACAAAAAAATCAATGTAATAAAAGTAATCCGCGAAATCACTGATTTAGGACTAAAAGAAGCAAAGACCCTAGTTGACGAATGCCCGAATCCGATTAAGGAAAAAGTTAGCAAGGAAGAAGCTAATCAGATCAAGGCTAAAGTTGAAGAAGCTGGCGGTAGCGTAGATATTAAATAGTTTTTGCTATCAAATATATTAAGAAGCACTACCAATTAAAAATCTGAAATCAGATTTTCGATAATTTCGATCCGAGCCTAAGGGCTCGGGTCTTTCGCATTGTTAATAAGTAATTTGCAGAATGATCACGAGTTACGATAACTTGATTAATGAGGTTTACTTATTTGCTGAATTCAATGAATTTTGTCGCATGTTTTTTGTTGATAAATATTTAACTCTGGTTTAATCTTGACTCAGGTTTAAAGACATATGGAAAGGGAAATAATGCTAATGATATGAAAAGAGTCATATTATTTATCATAATTGCAATTTTTGCCGCAAGTCATGGAATGGAAAATATGTATGCTGGCAATGATACCAGCGGTAAGCAGGTAATTTGGGACTGGGTTTATTTAAAAGACGGCATGATAGAAGAAAAGGTTTTGATCTACGATCTGAATTGGAATGGAGATAGATTAGGATGGTCTATGCAAACTAATGAGGACCATGTCATTTTGACTAGAACTTGTACAGACTTCTCCAACTATCTCTATCTAGAGGACAGGCTGCCGATAGCATTAGATGTGGATAATTACATAGTGCTAAAAGTTCTATCGATAAGTAATACTGAATATTTACCGAAGGAGGAATCATTATATAGACAGGTGAGGCAAAGTTACCCCATACAGTTGAAGTTTCAATTACCGGGTGATTTTTTTGTTTCCAAGGAAGGTTTGGATGAGCAAGATTCTATAACCATAGAACCGAGCGAAAAAGAGTCAAGCATAAAGGAAATAAACATCCGTGGATACCATGTAAGCGGCTTGTGGTTTAGCCTGGCACTATTTAGTTTTGGTTTTATGGGGATATGTATTATCTACTATACCTATGTCCGTCGTGCAGAACGGATTATTAATGAAGACAATTAAACTATAATATTTGATGTTATAGGAACAAATTGCTTGTATAGGAAAATGGATTATGCTAAAATTAATAATTGCCATCCTTTAGAAAAGGGGATGAACTCCAGTCTAGATAAGACTTTAGCTTAGAAGCGAGGTTTAGAGGTTAGGCCTTGCTTTTCACTCTTTTGTCAAAAAAATGCGGGGTGAACATTTATTATGGCACAAATGATTAATTACGGAACAGTACAAAGATTGAGTTATTCGCGGATTGTAGAACCTATTGAGCTGCCGAACCTGATACAGGTACAGTTAAGTTCGTACAAGTGGTTCTTAAATTCTGGTTTGCGAGAAGCTCTGCGCGAGGTTTTCCCTATTTCTGATTTTACTGGTAACTTAGAGCTGGATTTCATTGACTATAGTTTAGGAGATCCTAAGTATTCAGTTCACGAATGTAAGGAAAGGGATGTTAGCTATCAAGCGCCATTAAAACTTAAAGTTAGGTTAACTGATAAAGAGAATGGAGAGATTAAAGAATCCGAAGTTTATATGGGTGACCTACCGATTATGACTGATAAAGGTACTTTTGTTATCAATGGAGCTGAACGCGTTGTCGTAAGTCAGCTGGTCAAATCACCCGGAGTCTATTTTAGTGAACGGTTCGATGTAGCCGGTAATCGATTGTTTGGAGCAACAATTATTCCCAATCGAGGTGCCTGGTTTGAATTGGAAATGGACAGTGCAGGAGCGATTTACACCAGAATTGACAAAACCAGAAAAATACCGGTAACGGTATTACTTAGAACTATTGGCTTCGAAACTAATGATGACTTATTAGAACTATATGATAATGAAGATGCTATCGCAAAAACTATTGAAAAGGATCCAACAGGCAGCAGGAAAGATGCCTTAATAGAGTTTTATAGGCGATTAAGGCCAGGGGAAATGTCAACTGAGGATGCTGCTGAGCAGCTGCTGAACAATCTGTTTTTTGATTCCAGACGATACGATCTGGCTGCAGTTGGCAGGTATAAAATAAATAAGAAACTAAATCTTAATATAAGCGAAGAAATTAGATATTTAACCGTAGAAGACATAACGACTACCATCGGTTATATTTTGAAATTAATAAGGGGCGAGGGCAGGACAGATGTAATCGATCATCTTGGAAACAGAAGGCTTAGGTCAATTGGAGAACTTTTACAAAACCAATTCCGTACCGGCCTAGTCAGGATGGAGCGAGTAGTTCGAGAGAGAATGAGTATACATGATGTCGAAACCCTGACTCCACAAGTATTAATCAACATTCGACCTATAACGGCCGCGGTAAAAGAGTTTTTTGGCAGTTCACAGCTCTCTCAGTTTATGGATCAAACCAATCCGTTAGCGGAGCTAACCCATAAACGGAGACTAAGCGCGCTTGGACCAGGTGGATTAACCAGAGAAAGAGCTGGTTTCCAAGTCAGAGACGTGCATCATTCGCACTACGGCAGAATTTGCCCAATTGAGACCCCGGAAGGTCCAAACATTGGTTTGATTGGATCCTTAGCTACTTTCGGCAGGGTTAACGATTTTGGTTTTATCGAGACCCCCTACCGCAAGGTTAATAAAGATGAAAGAAGAGTTGAAGGGGTAATTCACTACTTATCAGCTGATGAGGAAGATGAATATATAGTAGCGCAAGCGAACGCTCCATTGAGTGAAGATGGAACTTTCGTTGATGAACGTGTTGAAGCTAGATTTGGTGAAGAAATTATAGAAGTTTCGGTTAGCCGTGCAGATTATATGGATGTATCGCCTAAACAAGTGTTTAGTGTCGGCACTTCTTTAATCCCCTTCTTGGAAAATGACGATGCAAACCGGGCCCTGATGGGCGCTAATATGCAGAGGCAAGCAGTGCCGCTGATTAGCACCCATGCTCCGATTATTGGTACTGGATTAGAGTATATAGCTGCTAAAGATTCCGGGGCAGTTGTAGTTTGTAAATCCAGCGGCATAGTCAATAAGGTCAGTGCCGATGAGATAGTTATTAGAAAAGATGACGGCAAACTGGATTCATACCAGTTAATGAAATTCGTACGTTCCAATCAAGGGACTTGTTATAACCAGAGACCTATTGTAAAGGTCGGGGATCGAGTTATTGCCGATACTATTATTGCTGATGGCCCGAGTACCGACAAAGGTGAGCTGGCTTTAGGGCGCAATGTCTTAGTAGCATTTATGCCCTGGGAAGGCTATAACTATGAAGACGCTATCCTAATATCGGAAAAACTTGTAAAAGAAGACGTATTTACTTCAATTCATATTGAAGAGTATGAATGTGAAGCCCGAGATACCAAATTAGGTCCGGAAGAAATTACTCGCGATATCCCAAATGTTTCTGAAGATATGCTTAAGAACCTCGATGAGAGTGGGGTAATAAGAGTAGGGGCCGAAGTCCGCCCTGATGATATTTTAGTAGGAAAGGTTACCCCTAAAGGCGAAACTGAATTGACTCCGGAAGAGCGTTTATTAAGAGCAATTTTTGGCGAGAAAGCCCGCGAAGTTCGAGATTCATCATTGCGGGTTCCCCATGGCGAAGCTGGAAAAATTGTAGCAGTAAAGCGTTTCTCTAGAGATAAAGGAGATGAGCTCCCGCCTGGTGTTAACCAATTGGTAAGAGTTTATATAGCTCAAAAGAGGAAGATTTCGGAAGGCGATAAGATGGCAGGTCGCCATGGTAATAAAGGAGTAATATCGCGGATATTACCAGAAGAAGATATGCCTTTTCTAGAAGATGGCACCCCCATCCAAATAGTTCTTAATCCGCTTGGGGTTCCTTCTCGTATGAACATTGGACAGATTCTCGAATGTCATATGGGGTGGGCTGCCAGTGTTTTGGGTGTTAATGTTGCAACTCCTGTTTTTGACGGAGCCAATGAGCAAGATATTTTTGATTTTCTTAACGAAGCCGGTCTCCCGGAGAGCGGGAAAGCCATTCTATATGATGGCAGAACTGGTGAACCTTTTGATGAGCCGGTTACGGTAGGCTATGTTTATATGCTAAAGCTTGCCCATTTGGTTGATGACAAGATTCATGCCCGTTCAATCGGACCTTATTCATTAGTTACCCAACAGCCTTTGGGCGGTAAAGCCCAATTCGGAGGACAACGCTTTGGGGAAATGGAAGTTTGGGCTTTAGAAGCATATGGTGCAGCCTATACCTTGCAAGAAATCTTAACAGTTAAGTCTGACGATGTAGTTGGCCGTTTAAAGACTTATGAATCGATTGTAAAAGGCGACAATATTCCAGAACCAGGTGTTCCGGAAGGTTTTAAAGTATTGATCAAAGAACTACAGAGTCTGGTCTTAGATGTCAGAATTTTGTCAGGAGACAATAAAGAAATTGTAATCAAAGATGTTGACTATGAAGTTAATGAAAAGGAAAAAGCAAAAGAACTCGGAATGGATATTCCCGAGCCCAGTGTGGCAATAAGCGAAGAATACGTTGCCGGTCGGGAAACAACTGAAGAGGAGGAAGACGATTTCGAAAATGAAAGCGGACTTTATGAAGATAGTATGGATAATGCCGATGTTGACCTAGATAGCTTAATCGAAGATGATTGATCCCATCCTTATTGAAATCGGTACGGGTATATCTGGAAGGGAGAGACGAAATGCTAGATGTCAATAATTTTGAACGAATTAAAATTTCATTAGCTGCACCAGAGCAAATCAGATCCTGGAGCAGTGGTGAAGTGAAAAAGCCGGAAACAATTAACTACCGAACCTTGCGGCCAGAAAAAGAAGGGCTTTTTTGCGAAAAGATTTTTGGACCAGTAAAAGACTGGGAGTGTCATTGCGGAAAGTATAAACGGGTCCGCCATAGGGGGATTGTATGCGATCGCTGTGGCGTCGAAGTCACTACCTCAAAAGTTAGACGTGAGCGTATGGGCCATATTGAACTGGCAGCGCCGGTTTGTCATATTTGGTATTTAAAAGGGATCCCGAGCAGGATGGGATTACTGCTCGATATGTCACCTAAAGTACTCGAAAAAGTTATATATTTTGTCAATTATATAATAATAGACCCAGGTGACACCCCATTGTTAAAGAAACAGCTCTTAAATGAAAGAGAATACCGAGAAAATCGGGATAAATATGGAGACACATTTGTAGCGGGAATTGGTGCTGAAGCAATTAAACAATTACTGCAGGAAATTAATTTAGAACAATTGGCAATTGAGCTCAAAGAAGAGATAGCAAATACTACCGGACAAAGAAAGAGCAGATCGATCAAACGCTTGGAAGTTGTCGAATCATTCCGTCTGTCGAATAACAAGACTCACTGGATGATTATGGATGTATTGCCTGTCATACCGCCAGAACTGCGTCCAATGGTGCAATTAGACGGCGGGCGGTTTGCGACCTCGGATTTAAACGATTTGTATAGAAGAGTTATTAATAGAAATAATCGTTTAAAAAGACTATTAGACCTTGGAGCTCCAGACATTATTGTTCGTAACGAAAAACGAATGCTGCAAGAGGCTGTTGATGCCTTAGTTGATAATGGCAGAAGGGGAAGACCGGTTACCGGACCTGGCAATCGTCCTCTGAAGTCGCTTAGTGACATGTTAAAAGGTAAGCAAGGACGTTTCCGGCAGAATCTTTTAGGGAAGCGCGTTGACTATTCGGGGCGTTCAGTAATCGTGGTAGGTCCGAACCTAAAAATGCATCAATGCGGGCTGCCTAAAGAAATGGCTTTAGAATTGTTCAAGCCGTTTGTTATGAAAAAAATCGTGGATCGCTCTATTGCAACTAATATTAAGAGTGCCAAGAAAATGGTTGAAAGAGGCCGGGAAGAAGTTTGGGATATTCTGGATGACGTAATCAAAGAGCACCCGGTATTGCTTAACCGTGCTCCAACCTTACATCGTTTAGGTATTCAAGCCTTTGAGCCGGTCCTGGTTGAAGGAAGAGCATTGCAGTTGCATCCCCTAGTATGTACTGCGTATAATGCTGATTTTGACGGTGACCAAATGGCAGTACATGTTCCATTATCAGCTGAAGCCCAGACTGAGGCAAGAATATTAATGCTTGCCAGTAATAATATTTTGAATCCAAAAGATGGAAAACCGGTGGTTACACCAACGCAAGATATGGTTATTGGCCTTTACTATCTGACTTATGTGAGCAGCGAAGATTGGAATATAGAGCAACCAAGATACTTTAGAGATCCTGAGGAAGCTGAAATGGCTTATGAGCTTGGAAGCATTACCCTCCATGAGAAAATAAAAGTACGTATGCAAGTTCCACAAGGTAAAAGAATCAATATAGATGATGATAACACTCCAGTGAAATATGAGAACAAAATTTTCGAAACCTCTGTGGGAAGATTGATATTTAATGAAGCCATACCGGATAGTTTAGGTTATTTTAATGAGGTTATTGATAAAAAGAAGATCGGCAATATCGTTTATGATTGCTACCGCTTAGAGGGCAATGCGAATACTGCAATTATGCTGGATCGCATAAAAAGGCTAGGGTTCAAATACGGAACAAAAGCTGGAATCACAGTTGGTATTACCGACTTTCAGACCCCGACAGCCAAGGGGATGATACTAAAAGAAGCTGATGCAGCGGTGGCAGAGATCGAGGAAGACTACCTGATTGGCCTAATTACCGACGAGGAAAGAGGAAATCAAGTTGTTGATATTTGGAATAAAGCCACTGACGAAGTCACTGAGGCATTAAAACAATCTCTGCCGGAAGATAATCCGGTTTATATGATGGCGGTGTCTGGAGCTAGAGGAAATTTCCAGCAGATAAGACAGTTAGCGGGAATGCGCGGCTTGATGGCTGATCCCTCGGGAAAAATTATCGACCTCCCGATCAAGGCTAATTTTAGAGAAGGACTAACGGTTCTAGAATACTTTATTTCAACTCACGGTGCCAGAAAAGGGCTGGCAGATACTGCGTTAAGAACAGCTGATTCCGGATATCTAACCAGGCGATTGGTTGATGTATCGCAGGATGTAATTGTTCGCGAAATAGACTGCGAGTCGGTTGAAGGCATTTGGGTAGACAGGATTATGGAAGGCTCCCAATTAATTGAGCCATTACATCAGCGTATTATCGGCCGCATATCTGTTGATGCTATATACCATCCGGAAACCGGCGAGAAAATAGTAGAAGAGAACCAGTTAATTGACGACGAAAACGGCTACAGTATCGAAAGAGCTGGGATACAAAAAGTAAAGATAAGATCAGTACTAACCTGCAAAACCAGACATGGTGTGTGTAAAAAATGCTATGGAAGGAATCTGGCAACCGGATACGATGTTGAAATTGGTGAAGCCGTTGGGATTTTGGCAGCTCAGTCAATTGGTGAACCGGGTACTCAGTTAACCATGAGAACTTTCCACACCGGTGGTGTTGCTGGAGACGATATTACTCGAGGTTTGCCACGTGTCGAAGAATTATTCGAAGTGAGAAAACCAAAAGGTCAGGCAGTAGTTGCCGAGGTTGCAGGTAAGATTCGTTTTGGTGAACATAAAGGTCGCCGCCAAGTCGAAATTGTTGATGACAAGGATGAGTTATTGGGATCTTACTTGGTTCATTACGGTTCGCGGTTAAGAGTTGCGGAAGGTGATTATATCGATATGGGCGACGCCTTGACTGAAGGTCCGTTAAACCCGCATGATATATTGAAAACCAAGGGTTTGCAGGAAGTACAGCGCTATTTATTGCAAGAAGTACAAAAAGTTTATCGCTCCCAAGGTGTTGATATAAGTGATAAGCATATTGAGATTATGATTCGGCAAATGCTGAAAAAAGTAAGAATTGAAGATTCGGGCGACACTTCTATGCTGCCGGGAGCTTTCGTTGACATAGCAGTATTTGAAGAAGAAAATATTGTAACAATCAGAGAAGGACGATTACCAGCAGTTTGTTCGCCAATGCTACTGGGTATTACCAAAGCATCACTAAATACCGACTCGTTCTTATCGGCAGCTTCATTCCAAGAAACTACTAAAGTTTTAACCGAAGCTGCGATTAAGGGGAAAATAGACAATCTGATTGGACTCAAGGAAAACGTAATTATTGGAAAACTAATACCTGCAGGTACGGGATATTCAACTTATAATGGAGTTGATTACGTTGTTGAGTCTGAGAACCCTGAGACACCAAATGTATAAATGGTTTAGCATCTGATAGCCTGGGAAAAATATTTGACTTAAGAGCTTATCAGATGCTAAAATACTTAAGTGTCGGCAATCAGGTTAATCCTACCGAGCATCTGCCAGGAGGGAGCAGTAATCTTGCCACTTGAAGAGATAAAGAATAGCTCCAAGGTTATTGGTATCAAACAAGTTAAAAAAGCCATCACCAAGGGTGAGGCAAGTTCAGTATATATAGCTAGTGATACAGAACCGCATATCGGCGAACCATTAAAGAGACTGTGCGAGCAAAATAAAGTAAAATACTTTATTTTCGACAGCATGGATTCCTTGGGCAAAGCCTGTGGAATTGAAGTGGGCGCATCGGCGGTAGCACTTATAAAAGACTAATATATAGCTTGAAAGGAGGTGCAAAGGTGCCTACTATTAATCAGCTAGTAAGAAAAGGCAGAGAAAAAGAAGAGAAAAAATCAACCGCGCCAGCTTTAAAAGGTTGCCCTCAGAAAAGAGGAGTGTGTACGCGTGTGTATACAACAACCCCCAAAAAGCCGAATTCAGCGTTAAGAAAGATTGCCAGGGTTAGATTATCCAATGCAATTGAAGTTACCGCTTATATACCGGGAATTGGACATAATTTGCAAGAGCATAGTGTTGTTCTGATTCGTGGCGGAAGAGTTAAAGACTTGCCAGGTGTAAGATATCATATTATCAGAGGAACATTAGATGCTTCTGGAGTTATGAACCGTAACCAAGGCAGATCAAAATATGGAACTAAGAGGCCAAAGAAAAAATAGGAAGGAGGTACGATATGCCAAGGAAGGGACCAGTTCCTAAAAGGGATGTCCTACCTGACCCGATTTATAACAGCAAGGTTTTCACCAAAATCGTAAACCAAGTTATGTGGGATGGGAAAAAGAGTTTAGCTGAGCGAATTTGCTATAGTTCATTCGAAATCGTTCAGAGAAAACTTAACAAGGATCCTTTTGAAGTTTTTGAAATTGCAATGAAGAACATTACTCCTATTTTAGAAGTTAGAGCAAGACGAGTAGGAGGAGCAAACTACCAAGTTCCGGTAGAAGTTAGAGCTGATAGAAGACAAACTCTCGCTATCCGCTGGTTAGTTTCTTATGCGAGAAAACGCGGTGAAAAAACTATGGCGGAGAGATTAGCTGGAGAACTTATGGATGCTTATAATAATACCGGCGGGTCCGTGAAAAAACGGGAAGATACACATAAAATGGCAGAGGCAAATAAAGCATTTGCCCATTATCGCTGGTAATAGATTAGGTGAGCAAGTATGCAAGCGAAGCATGATTTGTCGAAAATAAGAAATATTGGGATCATGGCCCATATAGATGCAGGTAAAACTACAACTACCGAGCGAATTTTGTACTATACTGGAAAAGTGCATAAAATCGGCGAGGTTGACAAGGGAACTGCAACTATGGACTGGATGACTCAGGAGCAAGAAAGAGGTATAACTATTACCTCTGCAGCTTCAGCTTGCGAATGGAAAAATCATGTAATTAACATTATCGACACGCCCGGACATGTTGATTTCACGGTAGAAGTTGAACGATCATTGAGGGTCTTAGATGGTGCAATCGGAATTTTTTGTGCGGTTGCAGGAGTGCAACCCCAGTCCGAAACCGTTTGGAGACAGGCCGACAGATATAGTATTCCTCGAATTGCATATATAAATAAAATGGACCGCATTGGAGCGGATTACTTCAAGGCAGTGCAGTCAATAGAAAAGCAATTAGGAAGTTTGGCAGCTATTATCCAACTTCCGATAGGAAGTGAGGATAGCTTTAAGGGTGTTGTAGATCTTATAGAGTTTAAGGCTTACGAATACACTGATGAGCTGGGCGATAATTGTATTAAGAGAGAATTGCAGCCGGATGAAAGTGAAATTGCTAATGAATATCGTTTGGAGTTATTGGAAAAATTATCTGAGCTAGATGATGATATATTAGAGAAGTATCTTGGTAACAAAGATATCTCAAATTTTGAAATCATCGAAACTTTAAGGAATTTGACCATAACTAGTCGCATTGTCC
The DNA here is from genome assembly GCA_031553935.1 of Syntrophomonadaceae bacterium. Classification (GTDB taxonomy): domain Bacteria; phylum Bacillota; class Syntrophomonadia; order Syntrophomonadales; family Syntrophomonadaceae; genus JAISDD01. Next base: position 1,542 of record JAVBKS010000059.1, on the reverse strand, counting down.
CAATATTGTGTGGCTCATCATACAAGAACAAGGGGGTACAAATGCTGCTCGATGCGATCATAAATTATTTGCCTTCGCCGATTGACAAGCCCCCTCTTAGAGGAATTGAGCCCGACAGTGGCAATGAGGTTATAAGAATAGCAGAGGTCGAAACTCCTTTGATGGCTTTGGCATTTAAAGTAACTTTAGATCCATTCGTAGGAAAATTGACTTACTTGAGGATTTATACCGGGTCACTCAAGAATGGGAGCTACCTTTTAAATAGCAGGAGCAGGAAACGTGAACGTATAACTAAGATTTTGAGAATGCATGCTAATGCGAGAGAGGAAATGGATGAAGCCTTTGCAGGTGATATTGTAGCTGTAGTAGGTTTGAAGGAAACAGTTACAGGTGATACCATATGCTTGGAAAGCAGCCCAATTCTTCTTGAGACCATTGACTTTCCAGACCCAGTTGTTGATATTGCAATAGAGCCCAAATCTAAAGCAGATCATGACAAGATTGGCGATAGTTTGAAGAGATTAGCTGAAGAAGACCCTACTTTTAAATACAGTGTTGATGACAGTAGCGGACAGATTATTTTATCTGGGATGGGAGAGCTTCATTTAGAAATAATAGTAGACCGTCTACTGCGAGAGTTTAAAGTTAAAGCTAATGTTGGAAAACCTCAAGTGTCTTATAAAGAGACCATTAAGAATACAGCCAAGTCCGATATGGTCTTTGATAAGCAGGCAGGTGGCAGAGGGCAGTTTGCCCATGTAATCATGAAAGCGGAGCCTTTGCCAGAGGGCCAGGGAAGAGTATTTGTAAATACTGCACCCCCGGAACAAATATTGCGGGAGTATGCTTTAGCAATTGAGACTGGTGTAATGGAAGGCTTGCAAGCAGGAATCTTAGCAGGTTACCCTGTAGATGATATTAGAATAACATTATTAGGTGGATCATTTCATGAAGTTGATTCTAACGAGATAGCTTTTAAGATCGTTGCCAATCAAGCACTGAAAGAACTTTTGAAAAGCGCAGACGAAATTCTGCTTGAACCAATAATGGACATTGAAATACTTTGCCCGGAAGAGTATGTTGGAGATGTTATATCCGATCTTAACTCTAGACGCGGCAAAGTTAATACGTTTGAGGAAAACCGTGAGACCAGAATTATTAAAGGTGTGGTACCGCTGGCTGAAACGTTTGGCTACGCAACTGCCTTAAGATCAGTAACTCAAGGCAGAGCTAGTTTTTCGCTTCACTTGCGAAACTTTGCGGAAGTTCCGCAATCAAAGAACAACGAAGTGATATCAAAAAGGTATGGAATCTAAATAAACAGGAAAGGTGAGAAAAAGGATGGCAAAAGCGAAATTCGAGAGGACAAAACCTCATCTTAACATTGGAACGATAGGACACGTAGATCATGGGAAGACGACATTAACGGCAGCGATAACATTAGTATTATCGAAAGTAGGCGGAGCAGTAGCGACATCATATGATTCGATAGACAAAGCGCCTGAGGAAAGAGAAAGAGGAATAACAATAAACACGGCACAT
>JAVBKS010000039.1:0-4204 GCA_031553935.1 Syntrophomonadaceae bacterium | reverse complement strand
TGCACCAAAAGGTCAATAACTTCCGGTGGGGTGCGGCTGATAATTTCAGCACTAAGAGGAATTTCAGGCTGCATCTTGGATTCCATGAGGTCTGCTTACCATTAAGTCTAAACTTTTTCTAGATCCCGTGAGCGCTTACTTTTATTCTAGCTATCAGTAATATGCTTGTTATATGTGATGGCCTAAATTTTGCCTATATCTCCCATGGAAATATTGGCCTGCAAAAATGTACATATAAGTATTGCAATTGTTTTCTTTGCTGTGCGTACAATAATGAAAAAATATCACGGCAAGCGAGCGCGATATATTGCTCTCTGTAAAATATGAACCTAAGGATTGAAAAATGAACAACTTTATTCAAAAGTTTAGTATTATAGGCTTGTATGGGTATAAAAATATAGAGACAGTAATAAACAATAATACATTAATCTTGGTAGGAGAAAATGGATCGGGAAAAACAACATTTCTTAGAATACTTTTTCATTTTATTTCAGGGCAATGGTATTCATTGGTTCAATTTAATTTTAGCTATATTAGTGCTATCATTAATGATAGTGAATACAAGATAACCCATGATGACTTGATTAAAATGTTTAAAGTTTTGGATAGTAAGATGCTTTCTGATTTACCGCCTCCTTTAAGAAGAAGAATTATGGAGTTGTTAGAAGAAGGTGATTATAAAAGAATAAGTATGGAACTCGAGTATGCTAAAACTAGGTATGGCAGCAGATCTCATGAGTATTTTATAAGCCAGTTAAGTTTATTTGAAGGATTTCCAAAGTCAAACTCTAAGAGATATAATGATATAATTAAAAAAATTCAAGATGCTATTAGCGCGCAGATACTTTACCTCCCTACATATAGGAGAATTGAAAGGGAATTAGGTAGTATATTCGAAGGTGTTGATCCAGATAATTTTAGGAAATATCGCCCTGTTAATAGACGCTTGGAACGTGCTCCTTCATATATCGAATTGGTAGAATTTGGCATGCAAGACGTGCAAGCGTCAGTTGAAAAAAAATTGGAAGAGTTAAAAGAATTTGCTAGAGAAAGCCTAAACGACTTGACTCTTAAATACCTTGGAGATGTGGTCAACAAAGAATATGAAAATGTTGGCATGGGAGAGATTGCCGAGATTCAAGAAGCAACAATCAATGATGTTTTAAATAGGATTCACGACAGTATATTAAATAGAAACCATAAATCTCATTTGTATGATGTTATTAACTCTTCTCGGTCTTCAAGTAGAAAAACAGAGCATGAAAAAATTATATGTCACTACTTTTTAAAGTTGCTAAATTTTCAAGAGTCATTGCAGAAAAAAGAACTTCAAATGTCTATATTTTGTGACTTGTGTTCAAAGTATCTTGAAGACAAGGAGTTTGTATATGATAGTGCAAGTTTTAATTTTTCAATTGTTCCAAAAGAAAATAAATGTGACAGTCGAGAGGTTATGCTAAGTGATCTTTCATCTGGGGAAAAACAAATAGTGTCGCTATTTAGCCATATGTATCTATCAGAAAAGAAAAGTTTTTTTGTCCTAATTGACGAACCGGAATTGTCTCTGTCTGTTCCGTGGCAAAAAAGATTTCTTGTTGATATTCGTAATGGTGAATACTGTAAAGGGCTAATAGCGGTTACCCATTCTCCCTTTATATATGCTAATGAACTGCAAGATTACACACACTCTCTTGGTGAGTTCATTTCGTAGTGGAGGATGGATATGGATATGCTATTATGCCATGCTGAAGAATCTGGGATTGTTAGTGAGGCATATCATGAATTTTTGTTAAAATATAAAGCGCATAAAAAGATCGTGTATGGGTTTGTAGAAGGGAAAGAGGATCCTGTTTTTTATCGCAGCTTAATAGAAAATAGACTCCCTGATGATTGGGATGTAGAATTTATTCTAGCTAAAAATAAAGACAATGTTGCTCTTGCAATGTCAAAATTTAACTGGAATAATTATGATAGAAAAAGAAGATGTTTTTTTGTTGATAGAGATTTGTCTGATTTCATAGAAGAGTGCATGCCTGCTGGAGATAATGTCTATATAACTGATGGATATTCTATCGAAAATAGCATCTGTACGTTTGGGTTTTTTAAGAGAATATTGAATGAAGTTCTTGGGGTGGAAGGACTTAACGATATTGATTTAGGAGTTGTTGAAGATTACTATCGCGCAAATATGGAGCTGTTCAAACAGGGTGTTACTCCACTGATGGTTCAAATAATTTCTTGGCGGCGAGGAAATAAGAGGCCATGCCTAAATGATATTGCAACTAAAGAATATTTTTGGTTTGATGGTAACAAATTTTCTTTTAAAATTTCCTATGTTGATGAGGATGCACGTTTGGAATATGCAGGAAGATGTGTTAATATAAAAAACGATAAATATGAAAATATGCTAGACATAAAAAGGGAATTTTTAAACAAAAATGGGCCTGATAAATATATTAGGGGGAAATATATTTTTAAATTTGTAGTTGACATGGCGTTGTCATTGCACTCTGCTTTGCCTAATATATTGCCACGGTTTGCCGGCTGCCCAAAGGTCAATGTTTCTCTAGGGTACAAGAATGCAATGGCAATACTTGGTTCAAAAGGAAGATGTCCTCAATGCCTTAATTGTTTTGTTGATAAAACTTTTGTTAGTTATATTGCTAGCGAATGCCCTTGAACTAGTGTAAAATTTTTCCAAATTTACGTTGGTATAATGATAATTGTATTGGGACGCCTGATAAGCTAAATGCAAACGGCAGTAGAAATATATTGTGAAATACAGGAGTTTTTTTGTGCTTTTTGCAGTATAATTTAATTGTATCAACGCCTATGGTAAGCTTTATGCGCATAATTTTTGAATTAACCAGTAAGTAACCCTCTGCGGCATACGCCGTTCTTTGTGCATTAAACGCTTTCGTGCAGATAGCCGAGGTTCTCAAGCTTAAGCCTTCTGATTCGATGTTGCGCATCAAGGAGGGGATTGAGTGCGCCCCGGAGCCTCCTGGAAAAAGGGACGGGAAGGCCTCGTAACAATCCAACATCCTTTGTATTGTAGTTCTCGCTACAGTCAATGACCGTGCCTGTTGCTTCTATGCTTGCATACGCTTTTCTGTGCGGCTTGCCCTTGAACTCAAAGTTACCTATATTAAGACAATAGCCGGGTAGCTATGCCCATCAACGCCGCACAGGAGGAGTCCATGCACTTGACCATCAATCTGGATAATGCTCAGAGCAGCGCTATTGATTCTGCGGCAACCAAAACCGGGCTAACTCGTGAGCAAGTGGTGCTTGAGGCTGTTGACCATCTGGTGCTGAAACGAGAATTTGGGGCTGATGGTTACGCGCAACTCATGGCTGGTATAGCGGATGATGAGGCTGGCCGATACGCCAGTGATGACGAGGTGGCGGCGGTTTTCCGCAAGTACGGAGTCCGCAAAAGATAGGCTTGATATATTTTCATGCCGCCTCAAAATTTTATCAGCTAATTATGGAGGACCTCCATGCAGATAACTGTTGAATTAACCAACGAACAGCTTGCCGTGGTGGATGCCGCCGTTTTGCGAACCGGTAAAAGCCGTTCTCATGTCGTGGGCAGGGCAATTGAGCACATGGCCATTCTGGAAAAGGTCAGCCCTGAAGAGTATGCCGGTATTGCGGCTGGCTTGAAAGATTTTGATGAGGGGCGCATCGCCACGAAAGAGGACGTTGAGGCTGTATTTCGCAAGCATGGCGCATTTTGATATGAAGCATAGCGTCTGCCGCTCTTGCCATTTGAGGTCACAATTTGAGCTCTCAAAGATTTCCATCTTGACTTTTGTATCTAAATGGATACTATATTTTCATGAACACCTTCCACCTGACCGACACTTTTTCCGATTGGCTTGACGGGCTCAAGGATATGAAGGCCAGAGCGAGGATAGTCGTTCGAATCGAAATGGCGGAACGCGGTAATTTTGGCGACTCTGCGCCGGTAGGCGAAGGGATTTATGAAATGCGTCTGCATTTTGGGCCTGGGTATCGGCTCTATTATTGGCAAGAAGGTAGCCAAGTATACTGGTTGCCAGGGCTGACGCATCTAAAAAAAATCTATAAAGTGAGGACATGAAACGACCTCATGAAGTAGCACTGACAATTTTTAGGGAACTACCTGATCACCGGACAAATAGAACCAAGATACATAGCCTTGAAATAATAATGTTTA
>JAVBKS010000038.1:0-47916 GCA_031553935.1 Syntrophomonadaceae bacterium | reverse complement strand
GTTGAAAGCCTCGATACAAAAGTTGAAAGCCTCGATTCGAGATTCGAAAGCCTCGATACAAAAGTTGAAAGCCTCGATTCGAGATTCGAAAGCCTCGATACAAAAGTTGAAAGCCTCGATTCGAGATTCGAAAGCCTCGATACAAAAGTTGAAAGCATTAATCAAACTGTCATAAGAATCGAGAATAACCATGGTGATAAACTAGCCGCGCTTTTCGATGGTTATGAGCAAAATTCCCAGCAACTTGCACGTATTGAAAAAGAAGTTTCTCGACAAGAAGAAATAATACTTCGAAAAGTTTTTTAGCTTTGGGGCGTCATTAGCTAACAAATAAAGCATTCCTCATGGGTTTTCTAATAGACACCTAATCTTTCAATATGAACCCTCTATTGATTCCTGTGATTCTTTAGATTTGCCGGATGGAGAGGCCCTTCTCTTTCAACTTTCATAACATTTCGTTTCTTTGTTTAATTCCCAAGTTATGTAACTTTTCATTTGCATATCCTTGTTCCATTACCTCGATGACTTGCGTTGCATCTTCGCCGGTTAGTCACTTACCGTTCTCTATTTCCAAACATCTCTCTTCACATGGTTCATTAACTAATCGCTTACATTCTTCCTGTGCTTTTCTTAGGTCCTTTTCAAGGATATCTAAAACCGCTTGACTATCAGTTAAGCCGCCCAACCTAAAATAATATATTCCGCTTTTGCTTTTTTCTATTGATGTTCTCGGCAATTACCTTACCTCAACATGATGCTGCAATCACTTTTATGATTTTTTTCAACAAAATCTTCCCCGGGGCACCGTGTAGTTTAGTTTTATGGAATTATTTTGCCCCTAATTTGAATTCAAAATCTTTTTATATGACTCTTGCAAACTATTTACTTCATCCGTATTCCAATTTTTTTCTTCACATATTTCTATCAATAATTGAACCATGTGGAGGATTGCTTTCTTGAAATCTTTGAAACTATAATCACATACGATTTCAATGTATTCTTTTTTAAAGCCATATCTAATAAAGGACAATGAAATTCTATCATTATCTGAAACAATACCTCTTATCAAATAAGGCCCATCCATGAATCTTAGTTCTATCGCATTTGATTTTGATTCACTAATAGCTTGAAGCCACCATAGAGAAATTGTCACGATAAAATCGTCCCACTTGATTCCTGGAAAGTACTGATCATCTACTAGAAAAAATATCTCTCCTGTTATTACTCCTCTTTCGCTTTTGGCAATACTGTCTTTATTAATAATCAATTTGATTTCCACCAAAAATACTCCTGTTAATCAAAAACTGGATATGCTGTTTCAATGACTCTTGTTTCTCTGTTTAGCCACATTTCTATCTCTAGTCGGTTAGTCGCCTGGCGTTCTCTATTTCCAATCATTTTTCTTCACATGGCTAATTAACTAATCGCTTACATTCTTCCTGAGCTTTTCTTAGGTCCTTTTCAAGGATATCTAAAACCGCTTGACTATCAGTTAATCCGCCCAACCTAAAATAATATATTCCGCTTTTGCTTTTTTCTCTTGATGTTCTTGGCATTTACCTCACCTCAACATGAGGCGGTCACTTTCATAATTCATCTTCAACTGAAGCTTCACCGGGGTATTTTTCCAATTCTCCAGTGTGCAAATTGTATGTATTGCCTTTATTGTTATGATTGACAAAATATATTTCATTAGATGTTATCCATGATAAACAACTCGCATAAAAGGAAGTATCTTCATATTCATATCTTTGCTTACATAATTGCACCCAAGTTTTGGTATTCATATCATACAGATAAAGGTATAAGCAATATTCCTTATCAAACAGAGCTGCAAGATGGTTTTTCCCTGGATTTATAGCATAATCGCGCAAAAATTTTCTTTCTCCAAAGAGTTCAGGTAATATGATTACTTCTTTAGAATAATCAGACATATCGAAAATAACATTTCCATCAATAATTACTTCAGAATTATTGATCCAAATAACACCTGGTGGTCTGGTAGTTTTATCATATTGCTCTACATAATAACTATAGATCAGATTATTATGATCATTCAAGTACAAATCTAATTTTATTGATTCAGCATCCATTTCATCAGTTGAACATTCTAGAAAAACGCTCTCCATATTATCTGCGTAATATTTTATCTCATTTTTACAAATCGAAATTGTGTCTTTACTATTAATGCGCTCAACTTCGTCAAGAATATCGATATGACGCATAATTGCTTCTTCAGTTGCAAATTTTTCTGTTGAATTATTAAAACTATTTTCTATAAAAGTGCACTTCCAGTAATACGAAACAAAAATAAACAAAAATGTAAACAGTAGTATGAAAACGTATTTTCTCATTTCAATATCTCTCCATTCGAGCCTATAACCGCCAAAGGATCAAAAAAACGCAATTTTATATTCAATTGAATTCGGTGTACCAAAAGTGGGTGTCATGGGGAAGTTTTTGTCGACCCTTAAGCTTTCAATATGATCACTCTATTGATTCCCATGATTCTTTCGATTTGCCGGATAGAGAAGCCCTTCTCTTTTAACTTTCGTAACATATCGTTTCTTTGTTTAGTTCCCAAGTTATGTAACTTTTCATTTGCATATCCTTGTTCCATTTCCTTAATTACTTACTTTGCTTCTTTGTCGGTAAGTTGCCTACCGTTCTTTATTTCCAAACATTTTTCTTCACATGGCTCATTAACTAATCGTTTAAATTCTTCCTGAGATTTCATTTGGTCAGCTTCCTTGCTTGAATCTTTGCAATTTGCCCAAATATAAGCATTTATCATCATCATCATCCTGAAATAGCGCTTGTCGATCTTCTCCCCGCAATATAGCATGATATATTCCGTTTTTGCTTTTTTCTCTTAAAGTTCTCGGCATTTGCCTCACCTCAACATGAGGCTATCCCTTTTATAATTCGTTTTCAGCAGAAGCTTTCCCTTGGCAACCTTAGCTAAACACTTTATAATGGAGGATCAATATCAACTCCGACTAGAATATTATTACAAAAGTCAAAATACATAATGGCTCCTGCTCCACCTTCCGGAAACCAAGCTTGGTAGTATACCAAAGTAGTTTTGTTTTCTTGGCTTATGTTGTAAGGTGTATCACCATAAGCACTAAATACTTGATCAATGGTAGCACCAATTTTTATTCCTCTTGCTGTAACCCCTGACTCATTAAGTGAATAAAATGGAGCCGGATCGTCATTCATTAGGCTGTAGTTTTCCTGATTCGTGACATCGACATCCCTTTGCGAGAGCAAATTTAGAGTAGAAATCCAAATATACATATTATTTTTGCTATGCTCCCAGGTAACATTTCGCCCAATGAATTCTGCAATTAACCGCAATGGTATGTAGGTTCGATCGTTTATTATCTTTGGCGCAATTGGCATCATTTCTTTACGGTCGTTTAGCGTAACCTCACTTGAACCTGTAAAAATTTTCAAAGTGTCATCGTGTATTTTTATTAATGAAGATTTTTCATCATTATCCCATACAACACTGCAACCAAATTTCTCAACAAATTCTCTGACAGGGACAATACAGTAACCATCTTCAACGATTGCCAAATCACTATGTTCCCAAAACTCGAAATTCCTAAAACTACTCTCTATGATAATCGTACAATAGTTTTCTTTTGCGATAGTTCTATCAACAGGAAGAATAATTACCAAAAATCCAATTAATAAAAAAATAATCTTAACTTTTGTCAACGTTTAACCTCCTCTAGATATAGATCACCGAGATATTAGTGAAACCTCTGGAACATTAATATATGTTGAATTATCAATTCAATTACTGAATATTTATGGAGCAGGTAAATATGGCCTAGGATCGACAACAACGCCATTTATCCGGGTTTCGAAGTGCAAATGCGGCCCTGTACTTCTACCAGTACTGCCCAATGTGCCAATTTGCTGGCCAGCATTAACAATTTCGCCCACGACCACTTCTCTAGAATTCATGTGAGCATAATAAATACAAACGCTCTTGTTATCAATATTAGATTCAACTACTACAAGATTACCATAACTTACGATTTTTCCATTGCTGTATATAGTTTCTGACCTCACAACTGTACCTGAATATGATGAGACGATAGGAGTTCCAACGGGTACACCATTAATATCAATTCCACCATGGTAACCACCGCTTCTGTAATTCGGATAATTGTTTGCATTGTTACCAATGCCACCTTCAATAGGCCAAACTCTACCAGCAATGCTGGAATTGGTTAATACCTGTGCTGCATAATTATTGTTACTCATGATATGATCCCATGTTGTTTGCCCAACAACTCCTTGAAATTGCCCAAAGTTCCAAAGCTCAGCTTCATTTTTATAATTATTAACTGCCTCTTCCGTCAATACACCAAAATATCCATAACTAACACCTCTTGGCATCGTTAAATATCCTAATCTAACCAATTGATGTTGTAAGTCGCTTACATCTTGCCCACTACTCCCACGTTGAAGCGTACCTTCAAGCCTCGATCCTCCTGTGCCTCCACCACTACCCCCACTACTGCTCCGACCGCCACCGCTTACAGCTGTGGGTGCTTTATTCGTCGGACCGCTATACCCAGTATAGTCCATCCCTCCCCCGGTCCAAGATTGAGATGCCTTAGATCCGCCACCATGAGTATTGGTAGCAGCACCGCTATAATCAGTATATGATTTTCCTGAAGTTGAGCCAATAGCTTCTCCAAATCGGTTCCATACAGTTCCATGACCACTTGGATCCCAGGCATTAACAGGATTGTTATTACAATAAATATAGAGGTTTAATCCTAAGGGATCGTTATACTTTAAATATGAGAATCCATCTTGGCTGTTCATTCTCCCAATTGCCGGGTTAGCGTGTCAGGGTGTTCTGTCGACACCTAAGTTTTCAAAATGATCCCTCTATTGATTCCTGTGATTCTTTCGATTTGCCGGATAGAGAGGCCCTTCTCTTTCAACTCTCGTAACATATCATTTCATTGTTCAATTCCCAAGTTATGTAACTTTTCATTTGCATATCCTTGTTCCATTTCCTCGATGACTTGCTTTGCTTCTTCGCCGGTTAGTCACTTACAGTTCTCTGTTTCCAAACATTTCACTTCACATGGTTCACTAACCAATCGCTAAAATTCTTCCTGAGATTCCATTTGGTCAGTTTCAAGTATATCTAAAACGAATGACTATCAGTTAATCCGCCCAACATAAAATAATATATTCCGTTTTTGCTTTTTTCTCTTAAAGTTCTCGGCATTTGCCTCACCTCAACATGAGGCTATCACTTTCATAAATTGTTTTCAGCAGAAGCTTCCCCTTGGCAACCTCATTCCAATTTCTCCTCTTCACGTGGATAATAGAGAACATCCTCAAAAACATAATCGAAATTCTCAGCTATGATGAAGTATTTTGCAGCATTATTTCCATATAGACTTTCATCTATCGTAATACATATTACCTTATCTTCAGGATCAAAAAAGAATGAATTATTTGAATTTTCATCAATCAAATGCACCTCATCAGCTGTTGCAAACCTAAACCTGCCTCCTCTAAAAAAAGTTGGACAAGAAATATATCTCACATCGAAAAAAGTAATCTCCACTTCATGGTAATAACCAAAGTCAAAGCTGCCTACTATTTTAAGATAGAATCGATGAGGTGCCTTAACATCGAATTGTCCAAATGTATATTCTTGCACATTGTATTCGAAAATTCTAAATTCCGAAATGTTATTTGCATCTAGTTCCGATTGCAAAGAAGAAATTTTGTCCATAACCGCACCTCTTTTCTGTAAAGTTGAAAATCAATTAAATTGGTATTGGTATTAATCTGGGTATTATCGGCACTGAACTCGGAGTAACAATAGGAGTACTAATTGGTATTAATGGGAATACCATAGGAGCACTTGGATAAATGTATGTTTTTTAGTATCAAAATCATATTCGCCAACAATTTCAAGTTTCTGATTATAAATATTCCCGCAATCGTCAACAGCAATTGCTCCATTTTCTTCAATATAGCTAGGTTTGCCATCGATCCTTGTTTGCCATATTCGCATACCGACATTCTTCTTATTTGTATTAATTAGTTAAAAAAACAAATGCAAGGACTTAATCTTAATTGGCATATCCTTGCATTTAATATATCATTTCATTTCTATTGCGACTATTTTTTTCAATTATGTTACTTGAGAAGATGATTACTTCAAGGGCTGGTTTCACTAACCTCTTCAACCTGTTTCCTTATTTCATTCATTTGTTTTTCAAGCAGTTTTTTGGATAGAAAGAGATTTACATATTCTCCACCAATGTGCTTAGGCAAGCTGTTTAGCTTCACAAAGAGCTGTTCCCATTTGCTGCGGATTACAATAATCCTGATATCATTTTCATTGTTTTTGTCAATAATTCGTATAAATTCATTTAATGCTTTACAGCCAATTTCGATATTTTCCCCTAAGCCTAGGGAATATACTTCCTGGCCGCTATCATCTTTATTTATTAGTAAGGGTTTCGCGGTTTTTTCTAAAAAACTATCGCAAAACCCCTTTATTTGCCCTAGTTTGATGTCTTTTTTCTTTTCGCAATACATATGAGCTGCCACCAAGGGGTGATGCACCCCACTGGTTCCCACAAAAATTACTTTCAATTTATTACCTCGGAAGTGGTTTTCATACACTTAAGCTTAGTTATTTCTACTGCTTTTACTAGGTCAAAAAATGCTTTGCCGGTTCCTTTATTTATCAACTGACGTCCAAAAGCTACGATTCCCATTTTGCGGGAGGTGTATCCACCTATTTTCAGAGTCCAATTTATATGGCGAACACAATCTACTAATAGTACATCGCTAAATACAAGAGATTCGGCAATGTTCGTAAAGACCATTGCTAATCTATCATTCATGGTCTTCTTTCCTAATACATAAATCTGATTGCCATATTCATCAATGCCCATTTGACGTATACTGCCGAAGTCTTCATCTGTAGTTTTATCAAAATAGGGAATAGCAAGCAGCTCATCCGGACTTGGCAATCTACTCTTTTCTATCATTCCTAGATGCAGTGCCGCCGCTAAAACTGAGGAATGAGACCCCCCAAAACAATGATAAATAACTCTCATAATTATTTCCTTCTATAATTATATGAAGCAATTATTTCTATTCTGTTTAATTATTTTGTTGAGAACCTTTATTTAGATAGTAATAAGCAGCTGCCGCAATTCCTACAACTACTAGTATTATTACAATCGATTTTGCCGCACTGGTATTGCTGTTTTTGTTATTCTGTTGACCAACTGAATCCTGTTGTTGAGTAGCAGGCGAGCTGGCGCCGAGAATTATCGGCAAGGCTTCAGCAAACATTCTCACTCCCTCTTCGGCTTCCGCCTTACTGTTGTTATGAGTCCCCACCTCAATCAATATCGCGCGCGGGCTTAAGTCTTGATTAAAATCCCCTTTGCCAATAAATATTCCATTAGATAACCCCGGTGCTTTTTTGTCCATTGCTGCCTTAATCTGTTTGGCAAATTCTAGATTAGCATTGTTATTAGGATTTTGCTTACCGACAACTAATTTTACTTTTGTCACTTTCTCTCCATTAACATTGGCATCGTATTGCTCGGCCGGCACTGCATCACGGTGCACATCTAAGATTACATCGGGAGCTTTTCTTAATAAAGCAGCCGCCGTCTTTCGCGAACGATTATAGGCATTATTGTCATGAGGATTGTGATTAGCGTCATTATAGTTAACATTTATTCCTTGTTTCTTCAATTCATCAGCCAGTGCATTGCCGACATCATATATGCCGCCATTACCTTCAATACTTTCTTTGCCATCAGATGGAACATAGGATTCATCACTATGGGTATGATAGATAGCAATAGATATTGGCTTATTTCCAGCTGTAGGGATCATTTCGTTCGTGAAATCTTGACTGGCTTGCATATCATCTGCTATTACCGGCATGTCTTCTTTGCCAATAAGTTGACAATATGCATTATTGGCTTCAATCCTGACGACTTGAAAGCGGTTATTATCCGCTGTTATGAATTCGTCCCCAATGTTTACTCTCATAGCGGTCTGACTAATTATTGCCTGATTATCATCGAGTAGAGTAAAGAATTGGCCAAATTCCATTTCTTCATTTGCATAGGCTTTTCCAATAAACAAACAAAATACCAAACTAAGAGCAAGAGTGATTACGGTACTTTTTTTCATTTTATTTATCCCCTCCGCCATCATTATCTCTGCTATCATCATCATAATCATGCATTGGTTTTCTGGCTGGTTCAGCTTCCGGGGTTCTTAAATTTTTCACTAACTCCTCCGGTCTTCCTTCTGTAGCTGGGCCACCTTGTAATCTTTCTCTAGTTTCACCAACGAATTCAGCTATTACAACCGCAAATATCCCAGCTAATATAAGGGAGTCAAAGGCACCGGCACCGCCTACATGTACAACTCCACGCAAATCATTGCTGATTAAGTAGAAATACTGACCTACATCTAATGCGAAAACTCCCATTACGGCAGCGAAAAAGGCTCCTCTTCTGGATCTTCCTGCTAGGTAGCCTATTATACCTGCCACTAAAGGATAAAAGTAGATAGGATCAAGCATCATTGTCTCAGGCTCGGCACCTAAAAAGCGAGCACCCAGTACTAAAACTAAGGCTGTGAATACAGCAGCCAGAAATGACCTGATCTTCTCTTTGACGGTTCCCGCTTTTATCCATACATATATCGCTAGGCCGACGGCAATTATTCCGCCTAAATTTATGGTTACTCGCTGGCCAAAAGGGATATCGAAAAAGCTTCCTATTATTATTGCTCCTATAACTGCTAATGCTCCTTTGTCACTTAAGCGCATCCTATCCAAGATCCGATGGGCAATGCCAAAGTAAATTAGAATAGTTACGATAACTAATACAATTAAGCCAATGGGGAAATTTCTCATAGTTTACTTCCTTTCAAATCTTTTGATTTTAGATTGCCCTTTAGGAATTCACATTATGTGAGTTAATGATTACATGCAGCTAGTAATACCATGCTAAATTTTTACAATCAGGCTTTGGGATTAACTTCATTTTTACAGCTTAAAGTGTTATATTTTAAATAATAGTTGCTTGAGAGGGGCTTTTACTTGCTGGATCCAAAAATAATGCAGTTAAAATACCGGGAACAAAGAATTCTTGGTTACAAAAAAAGTCGAGTTAATGCGGTTTTAGTGCCTTTGGTTTACTCTGAATCCGAATTGTGCCTTATTTTTGAAAAAAGGGCTCTGCACCTTAAGACTCAACCTGGAGAGATATGCTTTCCCGGTGGAAAATCCGAAAAGGAGGACCTTAATTTTCAAGAAACCGCAATTCGAGAGTGCTGTGAAGAATTAGGCATTACAGCTGATATAATCGAAATAATTGCCGATCTTGATGTACATGTAAGTCCATTCGGTTTTATGGTAATCCCTATTTTAGCATTTATTAGCGATATCACTGCCATAAATCCCAATTATGATGAAGTTGATAAGCTGCTAGTCGTTCCCCTTGCATATTTGCGGCAGCAAGTTCCTATGGAAAGAGAGTTGAAATTTATTATAGATCAAGATACTGATTTTCCCTATGAACTCATACCTGGGGGAAGAGACTATCCTTTCAGGGAAACAAAACTTCAGAATTATTTTTATTTTTATGAAAATGAAGTCATTTGGGGACTAACCGCTAGAATACTTAAACATTTTCTTGAAATCTCCAAGTAAACTACCATAAAAAACGTCTCTGGAAACCCTGTTCCAGAGACTGCATATTCTGCTATCATTTTTCTTTGCTTCTATTGTCAATCAATAGACTACTAAACTAAGTGTTTAATGATTTCATCCCTATCTCCATACATAAAGTCCACTATGGGAACTTCGATCATAGTGTAAGCGCCAGGCCTTTGAAGTTTTGTTGCTCTGGCAGCTGCAACCATTATTTGGGCAGTCAATGCCGGATTATTAATACTCATCATAAATTGCAGCTTCTGATTATGGGTCGAACCATTCGAGCCTTTGCGTTCCATTAGGACTCCGTGTCCAAAATCAACGACTTGCTCTACATCCTCGACTTGAAAAACTACCGTTTCATCGTTGACAAAGTATGGATCAGTTTTAATTTTTTGCACAATGCTTTCAAAATTAGCGTTTTGATCAATTTGGACATAAACCATCCGCCGATGGATGCCAGTTCCTTTGGGAATTGTCATTGACAAAGCATTTGCTACTCCAGGAATTGACTTCACCGCAACCGAATGACCCATGCTCATACCTGGACCAAAATTTGTATAAGTCATTCCTTTAGGGAGCATGAATTCGAACATCGCTCTTATTATCGAATCAGTGCCTGGATCCCATCCCGCAGATATTATTGAAACTACATTATTATCCTTGGCAACCTTGCCTAGTTTATTGCGTAGCTGCAATAATTCTCCATGAACATCATAACTATCTACGGTGTTAATACCTAATTCTAAGACCTTGGGGGCGTAATCGGGAACTATCCTTGAAGGCAAAGAAAGAATTGCCGTTTCTACTCCAGATAATTCTCGTATATCGCATACAACCTTGATTCCTTCCAACTCCATTGGCATATCTTGCTCTTGAATATCCCTTACCACTCCAATAAGTTCCATATCAGGAGTCTTCTTAATAACATCCAAAACATATTTGCCAATATTGCCAAACCCAACAATTGCCACTTTTGTACTCATTATTATTCACTCCAAATTTAAGTTCTAGTAGTAATTATAAATAAGTACGAGCTAATAATAAAAGGGTTTTGGCTAAGTATTTTGTACACTTTAGCAACCATTCCAGTCTGCAATCGTTTTGCGCGCGATAAGCGATCAAACAGTAAATCCTTATTAACTAAAGTATCAAGCTTACGCAAATATTTTTAACTTTTTTGTGCCCAAAGCATATTATGTAACATAACATTGGCATAATTAATAGTTTGTTGTTTTCTTTTGAGTTTCTTAGCCCTATGGAGGTAAATTATGAGTAAATGTTTTTTGAGTAATTCGATTCGCCCTTCTATTTCGAACATCTCAAGTTGCAAATTAAACCGATGTATTGCCCGGCGTTGCTTATGTTGCCGTCCTTGTATACCAACCTGTCCACCGTGTCCATCATGCCCAACTTGCCCGCCATGCCCAACACCGTCATTTCCTAATGTAGTATGCGTCCCTGCTTTCGAATCATTTGCCGACCAATTGCTTCAGACGCCAGCAATTTCGGTAAATATTCCCAATGCTTTCAATAGCAATGACGGACCTGCTCCTTATCAATTAGTAAGCACTGGATTCATGAACCTGCAAATGCCACTTATGAATCCAACCTTCACCCCACTAGGCGGGAGCAATTACTCTTTTACTGCTAACATAACTCCGATGGTAATCGTAGAATACCTCGATGGCAACAATATCTTGCGATCTAAGTTGGTTCAGGCTCCAATGCCACTTAGTACTACGATAACAACATCGGTGAATCCCAACGGCGTAGTGTGGCTAGCATTCATGGAAAGCGGCAGCATTAGCAATGCTCAGCTCTCAGGCACAACTCTTTCGTTCACAGCTATGACAACTATAAAGCTGATTGCCATTCCACCTAATCCATTGAATTATCCTGTTTTGCAAGATTTCACCTGCCTTGATCAGGCACCCGTAGAGGCTATATGCCAAAATATATACCAATTGGCAAGCTACTGTCAGATATCAACGGTTGTACTTGGGGAAAGCGATATCGTTATCCCTTATGCTCCCTTGGGCCCTGCGCCTTATAGCAATCCCAGTGTTATACCTCTGGGTGGTCTGCCTTATGTGATCCGCATCGCCCCACAGCCTGGCAACATGACCTTGATTGATTTGGCATTTCCGGTTACTTTGAGCTTTGCAGATGCCAACAACATTATCCATACCCAATCAAGTTTTCTGTATTTGCCTTTATTAACAAGTGGTGTAGCTAGCGATTCTAATGTGCGCGCAATAGTGGATTTAGAAATTTCAACCATCCAGCTATCTACCGGACCAATTACCACTCCCGTTATTTTCCCTTCGCGGCTTGTTCTATTTGGAACCATCGCCGTGATCGAAAATTTAAACGATGTTTTGGTAACCAATGCCGTGCAATGTGGCGGAGTAGTTATTTCTACTTGTATGGTACCCGTCCGTCCGCCGACTATACAATGATTGGCTAAGGAGAGATATCCATGGCAACATCAGCCTCGATCATCATCGCCAGCCGCGACGAGGGCATCAGGCTTAAACAAACACTTGATTCAATTATAAATGCTTCCGGGAGAATTCCATACGAGATCATCGTGGTGGATGATGGTTCTACTGATAACAGTGTCCCTGACTCTATTCTTTCTTCCGGCCCTCCGGTTCAGGTAATCCGCACTCCGGGAATGGGAGTCGCCCCGGCTCGCAATGCCGGGGCACGTATCGCTCAAGGCGATATGCTGATATTTTGCGATGCCCACATCACTGTTCCCGACTACTGGCTGGACATATTGGGCTCTGTAATAGAAAATGAAAAATGTGATGCTGTAACTCCAGGGATTGGGCCCCTAGAACCGAGTGCTTTCGTACCCCTATACAGACTGGCTGCTTCCGCTCCGATTTACTCGATAGGATGTGGACGCATTTTTCGCACTCTAATAAGCAACACTTGGCTGCATGAACATACGAGGCCGATTGATTGTCCGATTCTGAGCGGCGGTTGTTTTGCAGTTCGGCACGAAGTTTGGAGACGAATCGGCGGATATGAAGAGAGTTTTCGCGGCTATGGCTATGATGAAGAAGAAATATCACTCAAGCTCTGGTTATTCGGTTACCGCCTCATGACAGTTCCCTCGGTAATCATACATCATAAGTTTCGCCCAGCCGCTCCTTATCAAATTGTGAATAGCGATATGCTCCACAACAGAATGTTTGCAGCTTTGTGCCATTTCAACGACGAGCGAACAACCCGCATGCTAGATCATTTGGAAAGTTATCCTGAGTTTCAGATGATCTCGCAGCAGGTCTTCACTCCCGCAAACTATGAAAACAAGAGAAAGCACTACTTTTCAAGGCGCAAATACGATGATGACTGGTATTTTCGCAAATTTGATCTGTCACTTTGACTTTATCATAATATGACTCTTTGCTAAGCAATCAACGATAATACCGAAGCTTTAGTTATAATTCCTTTTAATATCCTCTCATCATCTATAACAGCTATTGGATAAGGTGCCTGGGCAGCAATAGGAATTATATCAGCAATGGCCGTATCCGGATTCACAGTTGGAATCTTCTTGGTTATGCTAAGATGCTGCTTTTGCTGCAGACTGCTAAGCGCGTCATCCAGAGTAATAATGCCAAGCAGATTGAGTTTATCACCTAGAACATATACACTTGATACCCCATTTTCTCTCATTTCATTGATTGCTTTGTGGGGGCCGTCAGTATCTTTTACAATGCATGATGGTGTACGCATAATATGCCTTGCACATAGAATTTTAGTGCGGTCGACACCCTCAGTAAATTTTTTGACATAATTATTGTATGGCTTCACTAGCATTTCTTCAGGGGAAGCCACTTGCAATATTTTACCATCGTGCATTATGCCAACCTTATCCCCCAACTTAAACGCTTCATTGATATCATGGGTAATGAAAACAATTGATTTAGCTAATTTTTTTTGCAGAGATAAGAGTTCAAACTGCAAATCTTTTCTTACTAGAGGATCTAATGCCGAAAATGGTTCATCCATTAATAAGACTTCCGGATCGTTTATAAGTGCTCTAGCTATTCCGACCCGTTGCTTCATTCCCCCGGAAAGCGAATTAATAGATTGGTATTCATATCCTTCTAAACCTACCATTTTTATTATTTCCATCGCTCTACTCTCTCTTTGGCTTTTTGAAAAACCACGGATTTCAAGCCCAAAAGCAACATTGCTAATAACATTGCGATGAGTCATTAACGAAAAACTTTGAAAGACCATCGAAGTTTTGTTTCTTCGAAATGATCTAAGCTGCTTATCAGAGTATTTTACAATATTCTCATTCTCGAACATGATACTGCCACGGCTCGGCTCTTGCAGCATATTAAGACATCTGATCAAGGTTGATTTCCCCGATCCCGACAAGCCGATTAATGCGAATACTTGGCCTTTTTCGACATCAAAAGAAGCATTATTAACAGCTATGATTGAACCAGTCTTTTTGTAAATATAGTCTTTGTCATAACCTGCGTCCGCCATCTCAAGCGCATTTTGCTTACACAGTCCAAATGCTTTGGTTAGATTGCTAATTTGCATTAATGGTGTTCGTGTCATGTTTATTCACCTCACTTTGGGGAGGTTTTTCTTTAAACCATCCCTGGGTCAATCGATCGAGTAATATCGCAACAATTACAACTGCAGTTCCAGCAAATAGGCCTCTACCCACTTCGATTCTATTTACGCTTATCAGTATCTCCATTCCCAAACCGGTAGCACCAATCATTGAACATATAACCACCATAGCCATGGCCATCATAATGGTTTGATTTAAACCGGTTAGAATCGTCGGCAAAGCCTGCGGTATCTGGGTTTTGATCAATGTTTGAAACCAGGTAGCTCCAAAGGCATAGGAGGCTTCAATTACCTCCTGGCTTACTTGACGAATACCATGATTCGTTAGCCTAATAATCGGGACTACAGAATATATAAAAGTTGCAATTACTGCCGGAACTTGGCCTAATCCGAAAAATATTACGGCTGGAATCAAATAAACCATAACCGGCATTGTTTGCATAGTGTCTAAAATCGGGCGTACTACTGAGTTCACTTTGTCGCTATTTGCAACCAATACTCCTATAGGAAAACCAAGCAACACGGAAATAAATACTGCCACCACAATCACTGCCAAGGTCTCGATCATGAGTTGCCAAAGTCCAAAAAAGCCAATTGAAGAAAGTAAAACTGAGTAGATTACTCCAGTTCTTAGTTTTCCCGACAAATACCAACCGGCTCCTAGAACAATAAGAAGAAGCAGCCACCAAGGGATAAAATTCAAAATCATCGATACTAATGCTAATAGTGATTTAATTGAGTTCTTAATTGCATCTAGTATATAGCCGTTATCTATAGCAAATGTTTTAAAAGCATTGTCAATTTTTCCATAATCAATATCTATAACGTACGGAAAACTATTAATTTTATCCATGGCTATTCATTTTCCAATGCGGCTTTTAGTAAATCATAGTGTTCAGTATCCAACCATGTTTGCAAAAGGTCTTGGTTGTTTTTCATGAACCAAATCGCAGTAGTCTTATAATCAGCTTTGTTGTCTCTCATGTATGCCAAAGTTTTGGAAATCAGTTCACTTGATGTACTATATTTCTTTAGAAATTCCGTAAACTCCGGAGCCTTACTCGGAAGCGAAGGATGGCTTGTGACCGTAATAGTAACTGCCGGACATGCAGTTTTCCCTAGTCTGAAACCTTCTTCCTCATAGGGCTCATCTTCTAATAAGACCATGTCGTATTTCCCTATCAACCAAGTTGGTTCCCAATAATATCCCACTATTGGCAATCCTTTGTCCAAGGCCGAGGTGAAAACTGCGGACAAAGCGGCGTCTGAACCGGGACTGAAATAATTGTATGTGTCCTTAAGGTAGAGTTCATGCTTTGCCTTCATGACGGAATCAATCGCCCAACCTGGAATCGAACCATAAACTCTTCCTAAGTCTGGGTTGTCTTCATCAGCAAATACATGTTTGTACTTGGGCAAATCTGCAACATTTTTCAAATCAGGAGCACTAGGACTAATCCCTCTCGCTGGATCACCTTCAATAACATATCGAGGAACATATAAACCTTGCCTATTATCATCGAAGTTAATTCCAAGTTCTAAAAAACTTCCCTTGGCAAGATCTTCGTGATAACCTGGAATATTTCCGCTCCAAGTTTCAATATTGATATCTATATCACCATTAATAACTGCCTGATAACAAATAGGCGTTGAGCCTGGACTCTCCTTACAAGTAATCCCATAACTTTTTTCCGCAATATAGGTCACGATCGCATTTTGCACCGCAATACTGTCCCATCCGGCATTAGCTAAGCTTAAAGTGATTGGTTTCGAAGCTGAATTAGTACAGCCACTTAATGTCATCATCAACAGCAACATAGTAAGTAAACAAATCCCAACTGATCTCTTAATAAAACGCATAACTAATCCCCCCCAAAATATTTACTGACAACCTCAGTATATTCTATAGGTTGTTAATCGTCAACAAAAAATTAACAATTAATTTACAGAAAAAAACAATGCCCCCATTAAGAAGGCACACCCATGAATTTAATTTATTTAATATATGAACTAACTGTTTCCCAAATGTCCGGTTTTCCAACGACAAGAATTGAATCACCTTTGCAAAGTACAGCATCTGGTCCAGGCGAAAGGATTATTTGACTATCTCTTCTGATTGCGACGATTGTAGCTCCAGTATTTTGCCAAAACTTCATTTCAGCAATGCTCTTTCCCAATAAACTAGAATCATCCGGGATATTGAATTCGAAATTTAATAGCGGTGTGCTGGATTTATATTTTTCATTCAGGTCAATGATTCGGTCAATCATCTCAACTATCTGAGTATTGATTGTATCCCTTTCATTGAGCATTTTCTTGAGCTCAAGCTTCATATCGCGTATATCTTGAGCTTGTTTGTATTGAGAAATGAAGTTAACTGCGTTTTCTCTCGAAATCACTCGAACACCGCTATTATGATTAATCTCAAGAATATCCATATTAGCTAAAATACGCAGTGCCCGTCTTATAGTTTCGGTTGAAGCTTTGTACTCAGCCGCCATCAGTGAGCGGCCAGAAAATTTATCATTCTCTTTTAGTGTTCCGCAGACAATCTTATGAGCTATATCTACGGCGATTTGAGTATAAACTGATGTGCTCGATCTTTCAGACAATTCCTCACTCCCTAATGATATATGGGTCTAATGCACTATATTGCTAGATAATTGATAATAATTTTCTTTACGAAAATTATTATCTCACAGAAAAAATTTAACAACAAGGAATTAACATAATTACCCCAGAATAATTTAACTGTCCTAATAAGAATCGTTAGTTATACGAATTAGTATATATAGTATGAATTATTTAGAAAAAATCATCCGATTTATTTATTCCCAGTCTTAACTCTAATTATTAAGGAGAGAGTCATGAGCAATAACAATAATCATCCCATTCAAAAAGATATTTCTACTAAAATGAAGCGAGGCAAACTTGTTTCTCCCCAAGAAGCAGTTAGCATTATAAAAAACAACGATGTTGTTGCTTTAGGCGGCTTTATAGGAATAGGGATCGCAGAAGAATTGCTGGAAGCCTTAGCGCAAAGGTTTTTGCAAACCGGGGAACCTAAGGATATAACTCTGTTATATGCTTCAGGTATAGGTGATGGCAAAGAAAAAGGAGTTAATCGCATAGCTCACAAGGGACTTATCAAAAAGGCTATTTGTGGGCATTGGGGACTGACTCCTAAATTGGCTGCACTTGCTATCAATAATGAAATCGAAGCCTACAATCTCCCCCAAGGAGTAATCTCCTCGATTTTTCGCGATACTGCTGCCCATAGGCCGCGCACGATATCCTCTGTGGGATTAGGTACTTTCGTTGATCCGAGGTTTGGGGGCGGCAAGCTCAATTCCATAACTACTGAGGACTTAGTCGAATTGGTCAGTTTTGACAACAAGGATTACTTAGCCTATAAGACTCTACCTATAAATGTCGCTATAATTCGGGCTACTACTGCCGATCTCGATGGCAATCTGACTCTGGAAAAAGAAGCTTTAACCCTTGATGGATTAGCAATTGCTATGGCAGCTAAAAACTCAAATGGACTGGTGCTTGCTCAGGTAGAGAGAGTCTGTGATCGCGGAGCACTGCCCATGCGTCAAGTTAAGATTCCAGGTATTATGATTGATTGCGTTGCTGTCGCTACCCCCGAAAATCACCTCCAAACCTGGAATACTATATATAACCCGGCATTTGCCGGTGAGTATCGGGTACCGGTTTCGAGCATCCCGATAATGGATTTAAGTGAAAAAAAAATCATTGCGCGCCGAGCTGCTTATGAGTTAATGCCTAACAGTGTCGTCAATTTAGGTCTTGGGGTTCCCGAGGGATTAGCCAGTGTTGCAGCTGAAGAAGGCATTTTTGATCTATTAACCCTTACTGCTGAGCCTGGAGTTATTGGCGGTATCCCAGCTGGTGCCTTAGACTTCGGAGCTGCTACCAATGTCTCTGCTATTATCGATCAGTGCTACCAATTCGATTTTTATGATGGTGGTGGCTTGGACATTGCCTTCTTAGGACTTGCCCAAGCTGACAAATTCGGAAATCTAAATGTCAGTAAATTCGGGCCCCGTTTAGCTGGAGCCGGCGGATTTATTAATATTAGCCAGAATTCGAAAAAAATCGTTTTTATGGGCACATTTACCGCCGAAGGTCTCCAAGTTGAAATTAGTGAAGGTAAGCTCAAAATTGTTCAAGAAGGAAAAGTTAAAAAGTTTGTGGATCAGGTAGAGCACATAACCTTCTCCGGTAAAGTCGCTAATGAGGCAGAGCAGTATGTATTGTATATTACCGAACGCGCAGTTTTTAAACTCACAAGTGCCGGCATAGAACTCATAGAAATAGCTTCCGGGATTGATCTGCAAACCGATATACTTGATCAAATGGACTTTGTACCCATCATTAGCCCCAACTTAGCAACCATGAATAAGAAAATCTTTGCCGATGAACCAATGCAGATTAAGACCGACCTGTTGGTAATTCCAATCGAAGAAAGACTAATATACAATGAAAAGGAAAATGTCTTTTTCGTCAATTTCGAAAACTTAAACATTCGAAGCCACAAGGATGTTGATGAGATTAAAACCCAGATAGAAAAGCTCTTAAAGCCTTTGGGGAAAAAAGTAAATACCATTGTAAACTATGATCATTTCGATATTATTCCTGAATTAATCGATTATTATATGCAAATGGTAAAGGAAGTAGTCGAACTATATTACGATAAAGTAACCCGCTATTCTACCAGCGCATTTATGCGCATGAAACTTGGAGATACCCTCTACGAACGCAATTTAGCTCCTCATATTTATGAGTCGCGGGCGGAAGCTAATAGAGCATTATATAATAAATAAATCAATTTTTTTGGGGGGAAGCAGTTCTTCTGTCTGATAAAATAAAAGCATTTGGTAATCAGTCAGAAAAACTGCTCATTTGGCGGAAAAACCTTAATTTCCTACTGCTTATTCATCTTGTAATAAACATATGCTGTATAAGCTAAGACCAACGGCACTCCGATTCCAGCAATAATCAACATTACAGTCAGGGTTAACGGCGATGAGGACGAATTAAACGCAGTCAAACTATTCTGCAGATGATTTGAACTGAGACCTGCTACAAAAAATGAAGTAAATTGGTCTATGCTTCTTAAGTTAGGAACTAATCTAGGGAATAAACTTGCCCCAACGGTTCCTACTAAAGCTAGTATTGCTAATGAATTTATAACAATTGGCCCCCATTTGGAATCTTTCTTAAGCATAATTGGATAAAAAAGCATTGCCGCTAACACAACGGCAGGAAAAACAAACAGAACCGGGAATGCCTTCATATTAGCAAAAAGATGCGGGGCTAGAATTAAAGAAGCAACCGAAATTATTAGGAATAAAGCGATGTAAAAAGGCCAGAGTTTTCGCGCCCATGATCTAGCTAAGCTACTTACTGGATCACTGGTTTGAAGAATCAGAAAACTCGATCCCTGGATGGCAAACATTACAAAAGATAAAAGTCCGAAAAGAATTGCATATGGATTCAGAAGGCTAAAGAAAGTGCCGGCAAAATTACTCTGAGCATCCAGAGGGATGCCTCTAATAATGTTCCCCATAGCAACTCCAAAAAGAATTGAAGGGAGAATACTGCCAACTCCAAAGGATAAATCCCAGATTTTTTCCCAGCCTGGCGAACTAAGCTGATATCTGAATTCGATCGAAACCGTCCGGATAATTATTCCAAAGAGCAATAAAATCATCGCTAAATAAAATCCACTAAAAACGGTCGCAAAAACAAAAGGAAATGCTGCAAATATCGCGCCTCCGGCTGTAATTAGCCAAACCTGGTTTGCATCCCAGTAGGGACCTATCGCGCTCAACATTGTACGTCTATTTTCATCAGATTTATTGATTAAATAAAGACTCCCCACACCCATGTCGTATCCGCCTAAAATTCCATATACCGCAATTAATACCCCGACGAGGAGATACCATATTATCTGTAAAACCATTATTACGCCACCCCCTCATTAGAATCGATAATTTCGCCATCGGTACTCACTGGGCCTTGAACTAGCTTCTTTTTCACCAAGTAAACAAAAGCACAGAATAACAGGGTAAATAAGACCACGAAAATTAGAATTGATAACAGCACTTGAACAGCCGGCACATTATAGGAAACCGCCTGATCGGTCCTCAATAAACCATAAACAACCCAGGGTTGTCTGCCGACTTCGGCACACATCCAACCCAATTCAGCAGCAATTACACCTAATGGGATTGAATACAGCGATAGCTTTAAGAACCATTTTGAAAATTGGCCGCGCTTGGAATATAGCAAAATAATACCTGCCAAACTAAGGAGCAGAAAGTATCCGCCTAAAATAACCATTATATGAAACGGATAAAATGATAAGCTAACCGGCGGCCATTCTGAGCGCGGAAACTCGTTCAATCCGCTTACAGTTGCATTCGCATCGCCATAAACAACTAAACTCAATAATTTCGGGATTCCGATGAAATGTTTCACTTGCGCATTGCTTTCATCCGGAATTCCAAACAACAACAGCGGAGCACCGGCTTCGCTCTCGAATAGACCTTCAAAGGCCGCTAATTTTGCTGGCTGCGTATTAGCAACTTGAACAGCGTGCCAATGACCTAAACCAACTTGAGCTAGAGAAGCTAACAACAGAGTGATTAAGGCAATCTTAATTGATTTGAGTGCAAATACGCGGTGAAGGGTATCATTTCTTAATAAATACCACGCACTTAAGCCTAATACGAATAATGCGCCTGCAATCAAACAAGCATCAACAGTGTGAAAATACCTAGGCAGAGTTGACGGATTAAAAAGAGCCGCCATAAAATCTGTCAAGATTGGTCGACCAGAAGTCAAAGTATATCCTGCTGGAGTTTGTTGCCAAGAATTGGCGGCTATTATCCAGAATGCTGATAGGGTTGCCCCACACGCAACCATGATACTGGAAAAGAAATAAAAACCTTTACTAACCCTTTTTTTTCCCCAAACTAAGACCCCTATGAATGTGGCTTCGAGGAAAAATGCTAAAATGGCTTCAGCCGCTAATGGTGCCCCAAAAATATCGCCTACATAACGGGAATAATCATTCCAATTTGTTCCGAACTGAAACACCATTACAATACCGGTAGCAACTCCCGCTACAAATGTGATTATAAATAGATTAATCCAAAAATCAGCAAGTGATTCATCTTCTCGCGATCCGCTTTTAAGATACTTTCCCAGGAAAATTACATTCAACCAAGCAATCCCTATAGATAAGGCCGGAAAGATGAAATGGAACGCTGCCGTAACTGCAAATTGTAATCTTGATAAACTCAAAACATCCACACTTAAACCTCCTCTCTAATATAATTAAATTTAATCCAAATTAGACAGGATTACAATATTATAATTTGTATTTCATAAATAATTCTTTCAATTTATCCAAATCTTTGCCGTTAATGATATAGTATTATAGTGTTATGAATAACGAAGTAACGAGGCACTGCAGCAAAATGAAAACGATTTCGAAGAGAATTTTCCGAAAGATCAGAAATGCAAACATAAAATATAATTTAATAGAAAATAATGACCGCATAGCAGTGGCGATGTCGGGGGGCAAAGATAGCCTAACCCTTTTATACTTTTTAGACTTATTAAAAAAGTATACGCCCCTTGATTTTGAAATCGTGCCCATATATCTTGACTTGGGCTGGAATAATGACATAACTTCTTTGACTGGTTTTTGTAATAATCTTAATATCCCATTAATTATTGAGCCGACCAATATTGGTAAAATTGTTTTCGAGATTAGGAACGAGAAGAATCCCTGCTCATTATGTGCAAATCTGCGCCGGGGAGCGATTCATCGCGTTGCCAAACACAATGGCTGTGCAAAACTAGCACTCGGTCATCATATGAATGATGCGGTTTCGACCCTCTTTCTGTCGATACTTTATGAGGGCAGGTTTCATCTTTTTAAACCGGCCGTATATTTGGATAGATCCGATATCACTTTGATCAGGCCTTTAGTTTATGTCGCTGAAGCCGAGATTAGAAATTTTATTAGTATTTTGCAGCTAACCCCAGTCAAAAATCTTTGTCCTGCAGATGGGATGACCAAACGCACAGAAATTAATGAACTTATCGAAATCCTGGAAGAAAAGCATCCAAAATTCGCCGAGAAATTTCTGAAATCTTTAGAAAATGTAGATTCTGATAGTTTTTGGTCATAATAGAACAAATGTTTTCGATAATATGTTATTATATTACTATTAAGGTGGTGATTCGATGAGCAGTAAAACAGAATTGAAATCACAAGATATTCTCAAATATATAAATGAGTGTGTTCAAACTAAAGGATATCCCCCAACTGTGAGGGAAATTGGTCAAGCTGTAGGATTAAAGTCCAGCTCAACTGTTTTCGCTTATCTTTTGAAGCTTGAGAAAGAAGGCTACATTAGGCGCGACCCTTCTAAGACAAGGGCTATTATT
Source organism: Syntrophomonadaceae bacterium (assembly GCA_031553935.1). Classification (GTDB taxonomy): domain Bacteria; phylum Bacillota; class Syntrophomonadia; order Syntrophomonadales; family Syntrophomonadaceae; genus JAISDD01. The sequence continues at coordinate 25,052 of JAVBKS010000038.1, read as the reverse complement.
CTTAATAGCGAACATTCAACATCTCCTTCACCAGAAAGCATCAATTTGCCTGTTATCGGTTCGGTAGCGGCCGGTGTTCCAATTTTTGCTGAGCAGAATATTGAAGACTATATTCCAATCCCGGCAGAAATGGTAGGTCATGGCAAGCATTTCATACTAAAAGTTCGAGGTGACAGTATGATTGATGATGGAATTTTTAACGGAGATCTATTGATAGTAAAAGAACAAACAACCGCAAACAATGGTGAAATCGTAGTAGCCCTTGTTGATGATGAAGCCACGGTTAAACGAATTTACTTGTCAAGTGATAAGATTGAGTTAAGGCCAGCCAATACCGCTTACGAGCCCATATTTGTGCGCCAAGCTCATATTGCCGGCAAAGTTACCGGGCTGTTCCGCAGATTAAATTAGAATTATTCCGATTATTATTATTAATAATTCGTATTAAATAGTAATCCTGGACAGGAAACCGTAACAGTGTACATGATGAAGCCTAAAGGGCCGCTAAGATTTTAGCCGAATTAATAAAATAATAGTATAAAGTTATTTCAAATCAATTCGAATAATATATTACAGGGCTAAAATTGAAGTATTACCACCCTTAAAAAATTCATTTTTCTCCTTTTCTCATAAAAAACGGGAACGTACCCGTTTTTTATGTTTTCTGCTTCATGAATATGTCTTCAATAATCTTCATCAATACATAACGGCAATGCTCATAAGTTAAACCCCCTTGCCAGAATGCATAATATGGTTCCCTTAAGGGCGCATCACAAGATAATTCCATGGATGAGCCTTGAATAAAAGTACCTGCCGCCATAATAATCTTGTTTTCATAACCCGGCATGCTGCCAAATTCCAAATGCACATCACTATCAAGCGGTGAATACCTTTGCACCATTTGGCAAACATCTTTGATTAGCTCTGCATTGTTCAGTGTAATTGCCTGTACGATATCAGATCTAATTGCATCCCAATTCGGCAATACTGCAAAGCCAAAATACGAGAAAATCCAGGCAGCTAGTGCTGCTCCTTTTAGGCTCTGCTGGACAGCATGGGGAGCCAAAAATAGTCCCATATAATAATAGCGCCGATTAATAAGGGTTGCTCCTAACTTTTTCCCTAGACCGGGAGCAGTCAGGTGCCATGATATTTTTTCGATTAGTTCCTTTTTGCCAGCGATATAGCCACCATTTTGAGCCAGACCGCCCCCAGGATTCTTGATTAGAGAGCCAGCTACAATATCTGCTCCCACTTGAGCAGGTTCTAGTATTTCAGTAAATTCGCCATAACAATTGTCAACCATAATAATTACATTTTTACTGCTCATTTTTGCGGCCGCGCAGATTTCATTAATCTTTTCGATGCTTACCGCTGGACGAAACTGATATCCTTTAGACCTTTGCAAAAACAGCAGCTTGGTGTTTGCTGAAACTGCATCCTTAATCCCTTCAATATCTGGAAAACCATCAATTTGCAGTGCTACTTCCTGGTAGTTGATACCCTTTTCAATTAAGGTCCCCCGTTTGTCTTTGCCGAGGCCAATAATATTAGCCAGAGTGTCATACGGTTTTCCGGTGGCAGCTACCATGGTTTCACCTGGGTTTAGCAAGGCAAAGAGGCAGGCTGAAATTGCATGGGTGCCAGATACAATCTGTGTTCTTAAAAGTGCATCTTCAGTTTGGAAAACGCCCGCATAAATACTTTCTAATACTTCGCGGCCTTGATCACCATATCCATATCCAGATGACGGTTGAAAGTGATCTTCTCTTACCTTATGTTCTCGAAATTTATCTAAAATCTTTACTTGATTATAATATGCAATCTCATCAAAATAGCTAAATACCGGTTGTAATTCTCTCTCTGCCTGCCTAATGATTTCCAGTGCCTGCTGCAATTATTTCAACTCTTTCCTGTTTATTAATACCTATCATAGTATAATAAAGCGCACCGAATTCCACAATCAAAGCACAATTGTTTGCTTCTACAATGCTCCAATTTTACAAGCTACATTGGTGGGCAAGTCATCTTCATTAATGATAACCAATTCTTTTCTGCTCAGTGTAGCTTTATCAATCAAACGCAAGGACTGCAAACGTATTGATTTCTCAACAATATTTCTTACATACCTAGCGTTTCCGCTATGGGGATGATGGTCTTTTGTGAACTCATTAAAAATTTGCTGCAAACGCCATCTGCATTTCGTTGTTAACTCATAGTCATTCTCCTGATATAATTTAAGGGCAATCTGGTATAGTTCCGCCGCACCGTAGTCGCAAAAATCGATCTGAATTGGAAATCTGCTTCTAAGCCCCGGATTCGAGTTCATGAATAATTCCATTTCCCGTGAATACCCAGCTAGAATAACAATTAAATTATTGCGGCAATCTTCCAAGGCTTTGACAATCGTAGCGATTGCTTCAGGACCAAAGTCTTTTTCCCCCCCTTGAGCCAGGGTATATGCTTCATCGACAAACATTATTCCACCCATGGATCGGCGCAACATTTCTCTCGTTTTTTGCGCAGTATGGCCAATATACTCTCCAACCAAATCAGCTCTTTCTACTTCTATCAAATGTCCTTTGCTGAGTAAACCCAGCTCAAAAAAAATCTTTCCTAAAATGCGGGCAACCGTGGTTTTCCCCGTACCGGGATTACCCTTAAAAAGCATGTGCAGGACACTAGGACTGACCTTCAATTGCATCTCCGCCCGCTTCACTTGCATCAAAGAAAACGCTGCTAATTCAGCAATTGTTCGCTTAACTTCCTTGAGACCTATTAATTTTTCCAGTTCCAGCAAGGAATCTGATTTTAGGAGACTACTGTTAATTGAAGAAGAGCTGCTGTTTTGATTACTCTGAGCATTGCTGAATTTCATCGATATCTCCATATATTTTCACCACACTTTATTAGTCTGGCTTAGTATATGTAAATGTATTAAGAATAGTTCTACTTGAAGGTAACCATCATATTCTCAGGCTATAATCCTATCGCCTTGCCGGTCTGCAAATAGTAGATATAGGCTTCGCTTACTTCAAGATTCCAAATGCTTTCTAAAGCATACTTATAAAGTGTCAGCTGCATCTTGTGCTGTGAAATAATGGAGGCTGATTTAGAATCATTAACATTCAAACGATCAGTTTTGAAATCAATTAAAACTACCCGGTCTTCCTCAAAAAAGACCAGGTCGATGACGCCTTGTATCAGGAAAAGCTCATTTTCAGTTATTTCTTCCTGCCATATAAGCTGGGGATCATACTGGATATTAAACGCTATTTCCCTCTTAACTGAATTAGCAGCCTTGACCCTTTGCCCTAGCGGTGAGTTGAAAAAATCGTTTAGCATGTTAATATCAACGCTCTTTAGCTCATCTGCAGTCAATAGTTCTCGCCTATTCATCTCATCTAATTGTTCCATAATTTGGTCAGCACTATTAACCCGTCTTAAATCTAAGTTCTGTAATACTAAATGAACAATAATTCCTAATTCTGCCGGGGAAAAAGGTTTGCTTTTGCTGGAGGAATCCGCAATAAACGCAGGCCTTTTCGATAACGCAGGAATATTTAGTCCCAAGGGCATATCTTTACTGCCATGAAACCAATTAACCAATTGGCTTACTGAAAGCTTCGTTGGTTTAGTGGTCGCAAATTGATGGGGGTATTTCCATTCTAATGAGCTTAAAACTTCTGGCGAATCTAGGGTAGTAAAAATGTTGTCAGGTGATGTATTTCCCACTGATAAGATGGCTTTCGGCATAACTTTATTATCGACTACCTCAATTATCCACTCAGAATTGTCGGTCTCTACGATAGTACTGGAAGTATCAAGTAAGAAGTAGTCCCTTAAATTGTTGCCATCTTTGTGTTTTAAAAATATTGGTCCGAGCCAGTCTAGAAAACTTCTGGCATTATGTAACCTCGCAGGCATATCAATCGGCATCCAGTTCTTATGCTTATTGCGCAAGTTTTTGACCGCTCCGGTCAAGATTAGCTTATTCTGTGCCCTTGTACATGCCACATACAAAAGGCGAATTTCTTCGGCTAAGCTCTCAGAGAGCAATTCATTTTTTATAGCTACCCGGGCTAGAGTGTCTCTATAGGAACGCGTTTTTAAGTCTCTAAACTGTGGCCCTAAACCAAGTTCTTGGTGGAATAGGATAGGCTCAGAAGTATCTCGCAGGTTAAATTTTTTTCCTAGTCCGGCGCAAATTACAACTGGGAATTCTAAGCCCTTGCTTTTATGGATGCTCATAATTCTGACCAAATCTTCATTCTCACCCATTACCCTTGCTGGGGTTAAGTCACTGTCAGCAGCTGCCAAGGCATCAAAATAGCGCAAAAAATTATGCAGATCCGGTCTATTAGAGTCTTGGAAAGCACAGACTCTATCCATAAACAATCGCAGATTGGCCTGTCTCGACTCACCTGACGGCAGCGCACCAACATAGTAGTAGTAACCGCTTTCTTGCATTATCTTGCTAAATAGATCGTCCAATCTTAAATATTTTGCGTCTTTTTGCCATTTGATAATGGTTGCGAAAAATTTTTCTAATTTTCGTTGCAGTTCACACTCTTGCTTTTGGCAATAATTCCGCGCTGCTTCATAAAATGACCCTTTATCTTGTGATTTCCTTATTGTCATTAATTCATCAGGAGTAAAATGACCGAATCCCGAACGCATTACACTTAATAACGGCAAATCCTGCTGCTTATTATCGAGTAGTCTTAAGAGGTTTACGAATATACTTATTTCGAGGCTCTCTAGATATCCGCCCTTCGTATCTGAGTATGCCGGTATCCCTAACGCTGCTAACTCTCTTTCCATTATTGCAGCCCATTTTTTCGTGCTTCTCATGATAATGACGATATCTTTGAACCGCGTTTTCCTCATGGCTGCAAGCTTAAAATCATAGATTTGAGTATTGATTTGTTTGCTTATTATGTTGCCAATTAGCCGCGCTTCCTTTTCTATTCGTGATAATTCTTCCTCTTCCTCATCAAAGGTATCGTTTTCAGTATTTACGATGTCATCAATTAAATATGCCTGCAGGTGTCCATCTAAGGTGGAGTGATTACTCTCTTCCGAATCAATCCCGGGTGCCAATCGTGTTGCTTGGTCGTAAGATATTCCACCCAGCTCTGCCTTCATAATATTGGCAAATATATAGTTAATGCCCGCAATTACTCGAGGATCACTGCGAAAATTCACGTTCATATCGACACATAGTCCCAATTGCGGCTCTGCTTTGAAGAGCTGGTATTTGGACTGAAACAGACGGGGATCAGCTAAACGAAAACGATAGATGCTCTGTTTCATATCCCCTACCATAAACAGATTGCCTGCGCGCTTAATCCGCTTTAATATTTCTTCCTGCAGTTGATTGCTGTCTTGGTATTCATCGATAAAAATATATTCAAAGCGGTTTCGGCAATCAGTCGCCACAGCTTCATTCGTGAGTACAGCGATTGCCTTGTGTTCTAAATCGGAAAAATCAAGACAGCATTTCTCTGTTTTGCGTTTCTCATATTCTTGCCCAAACTTAAAAACCATTTTACGCAAATAATCTAAATATGGATAGATTTCAACGATATCTGTATACCATTGCCTTAACTCAGTTTGCTTGTGTCTATCAAAACTTGCCTTAAAGGATTTTTTAACATCATCTCTAATTGCTTGAACTTTTTGCTTTAAATCCTGATCTGCTTCTTTGTTAATGCGTGATAATCTTTGCCATTGAAACCCTTTTAGCGCAGCAATAAAATCATTAATACTCAGCTGGATGGCCCTTCTAAGCTCAACAAGATTATCTAATTCTTCCTGAAAAGTCTGGGCATAACCATCAAAATATGGCATTAATTCAATTTCTTTTAGCGCTTCTTGGTAATCAATAATGTAATTATCAAGCTCGCGTTCGATTTTTTGGCACCATTTCAATATCCATTCACTTTCCAGGAAGTCGGCGAATGAAACATTAAAATCGCTCGTTTTAGATTCGAGCCAAGTGTATGGATCTGGTTTACTATGTATAAAATTATAAATATTTAAGATGAGTTCCAGTAAGGAAGCATCATCCTTAGTAGAACCATAGATTTCTATCAATTCATAGAATACATCGTTATGAGAAAAGTATTCTTGCTCAAGAATTTCCTCGGCGATTTCCGTTTTCATAAGTTGGGCTTCATCACTATCTAAAATGCGGAAATTCGGATCAATATCTATGTACTGAAAATTCCTTCTTATTAAATCTGAACAAAATGAATGAATGGTTCCAATCGAGCAATTCTTGAGGGCATGAATCTGTTTGCGCAAGTGCTGACTTTCACTATCTTGAGTGCCTAATTCTTCTATTAAAGCGTTATGTATTCGTTCTTTCATTTCACTCGCGGCTGCATTAGTAAAAGTTACTATAAGAAGTTGGCTGATTTCTAGCTTTTGGTTTTTTAATAGATTCAGAACCCTTTGCACGAGTACCGCTGTTTTCCCAGACCCGGCTGCAGCTGATAAAAGAAAATCTTTTCCAAACTCTGTAATTCCTTGTCTCTGTTCTTCTGTCCATTTATTTGAGATCACAGCCCGCCTCCTCACCAATTATTCCTAATACTTCTTGGCTTGTAAGGGGTTTTAAATTGCGGTATTTATTCTCATTCATTGATGGATCGAATTGGCATATCGCACCGAATCCGCAATATTGACAAGCGGTGTTTTCTTTGTATCTTTGAGGATGAATCTTTATCGTTCCTCGCCATATTTCTTCTCCCAGCGCACAGATCATATTATCAATATGCTTATTAAGTTTCATAATGTTGGTTTGCGATATGACATAAGAATTCTTTGCTATGGAATGGTCGCTATTTATACTTACCGGAATTATATTGGAGTTCTTTTCCAAGTTGCTATCCATTTTTTTAATTATCTCGATTTCATCTAAGCAGTATCCCTTCATTCTGTGTTTCTGAGCTCTTAGAAAGTCAGTGTCGCTAAGAAAGCCAGAGTTTTCTACCCAGGGATCATCAATTTGAAAATAATATACCCCCGCAGGAATTAAAGCTTTGCGCTTAAAGCCGCGCGCTCCTTGCAGAACAGCTTTTAAGTAAAGAAATAATTGCAAATCGAAGCCGTAATATACTCTATCGAGCTTCAGCTTGCTATCACCGGTCTTATAGTCAATTATTCGCACATAAGAATTATCTTCGCTATCACAAATATCTACTCGGTCGATAATTCCCTCGATACTCAGCAAAACCTCAGAATTTAGCTTATAGCTCAATGGGGGCAGTATACTATCCCTGCCAAAGGCAATTTCCCATGCAACCGGTAAAAATTCACTGTTTACCAGATGATTCCACAAAACTGCAGTTGCGTGCTCTGCGATTTGCTTTAATCGCTTACCCATATAGGCATTACGATCGGAAACCGTAAATATTTGTTCACGATAATCAGAAATGAGATCGGTAAAGACTTCGTCTGTAAGTTGACTAATAACAGGTTCTGCAATATCCTTCTTTCTTAATGCATCTGTTGTTTCTATTCTGTTAAAAAACTCCTTAATTCCGCGGTGAAATAGATCCCCCATTTCAAGTGCTGCAATTTTATATTCTTTGCGCTCTTGCGGCCTTATCAGGTATTGAATAAAGTAGGCAAACGGACAATTATTAAATGATTCTAAGCGGGAAGCACTTAAGACCAGTTCTTTTTTTTCATCGCCAATGTTACTTGATAACTTGTCGAATTGATTCGAATACCCGATACCCTGCACGATTAAGCTAAGCTGATCCTGCCATTCATTCTGGCTCCTATACCAATCGAAAACTTCTTGCCAGTGCTCTGCTATCTGAATGCCATCAGTTTTTGTTCTTAGAGCTTTAAGTAGTAACTCTAACGCAGCTCCTGCTGATGACCAGGAAGTATTCTCTGCTTGTACCCAGTCTCTTTGGATCTTTAGTTGTGGAAAAAGCTGTTTGAATCTATTAATAAGTAGTGACGGTTTAAGTGACTTTCCTTCATTATCTGCTTGAGCATAGCTAATAATCAGTTTTTCCTTGGGCAGACAAAGTTTCTGATAAATAAAATAATCCTCTTCGATATTATAGACGCTTCTATCAACCGTAGAATTTTTAGCAAAAATACTCAAGCTCTGGGTTTCATCCTCAGGCAATAGGCCCGCTTGATTGGTTATTGCTGGTAATACTCCGTCATTAGCCCCGATGATAAACAATACTCTAATATCTTCATTGATCGATCCTTTGACATCCCCGATGAAAACTTGATCTAGTGTAGGTGGAATCACACTTATACTATGAACCTTCATGCCAGTTTCAATAATACCTTTGTATTCTTTAATACTTAAGTTAATATTACCCATGAACTCATAGATCTGATCCATTACATCGAGTAAAATATTCCATATTTGGGAATATTCCGATACTTCCTCGTATTTTCCTTGCCCAAACAGCTCTGCTAAATCATTCTCCAGAATATCATGGACACTTAGAAAACTTATATATTGGTATAATTCCCTAGTCATTGCCTGACTTTCATGGTTTTTGTTAAGAGCCGCTTCTAGCCTTAATAAAGGCTCAACTACTATTAAGCGCAGAGACTCAAAGTATTCGAGCTTGTCAGCCTCCCCTTTAACAAAAGCTCTTTTCCATTGATTCCCGCTTATGCCGTACTTGAGCGCATAGTTTTCCAAAGCTTCACCATCCTCAATACTAAGGGTGGTCAAGCCGGTCTTAATATAACTCACTATATGGTCATACCTAAATCCTTGGACCAAAATATCAAAAGTAGATAAAATGAAACGAATTAAGGGATGGTTCATTATGCTCCGATTTTGATCAATAAAATAAGGAATCTCAATTTGCTTGAATTGTTGCTTAATATGAGGCTGATAACTGGTAATATCATTACAGATTATTGCAATGTCACGCCAACGCCAATTATTATTAGATACCATGACATGAATCCTGTTTGCTATTATCTGGATTTCTTCGAATCGATTGCGGGATTCATACACTAATATATCTCTCGGTTCGTCCTGGAAAACAGCATAGGGATAAGCGAAGAATTCGTCGGCAATATGTGAAATTTCAGTCGACAAACTCGAATTACACTGACCTGCATCCATGTCTTCCAGCATTTCCTTTATGTGATTCTCCTGGGCAAATTTGTGCAACTGCTGGTAAACACTAAGGCAGAAAAGTGAGACTTCACTTGCTTGCCTAGAACTCATTCTATCGTAGTTTATTGATACAATAATTTCTTCCGCCAAGATGCTGATTCTTTTAAGTACCTGTATAGTGTGCGGTAAATATGAGGGGAAAAAATGAACCCAAAATTTTGTAGAAGATATATCCTCGAGAAGATGGATTTTCTCACATAGAATCGTGCCCTCATCTTCATTGTCTATGAATTGGTCTTTACAATAATTAGAATAATGGCTGTATATCAAATGAATATCGATAAGCTTATGGGCTAGTAAAGTATTGTCTTGGCATTTAGTGGCTTCTTCCCATAAATCTTCAGGGCTTATGTTTAGCTGCTTAAACTCTGTGATAATCTTATCAATATTAATTATGAATCCTTCTTGTCTGCAAATCGATCCATATACTCTTAGCTGCTCACTTATATCGTTAAGTATTGATCTGATCACCATAAATTTGCCCGATGGGTTGAGGCGAGAATGAGTTATGCCCCCTACTGAGGTCTTTACTATCTGCACCAGTCTGCTAATGCTTAAAACTTGAACATTAATGATGCCTGGAACCGTAAGCCCCTTTATTAAGGCTTGTTCGGCGTGCAGAGTGAATTGCTCGGGAACTAAAACCACTATATTTTTCAAGTGGTTCATAAGTAATTCTGATTTTATCTCATCTATTATGTACTGAGTCTTTGCAGGGCATGAACGCCCAAATAAATATCTTATTCCCATAAATCTCACAGTTACTCAAGTTATTTTACTTATTGCTGTCTATTATTTAGTAATCTATCGTACATTAATATGAGTTTCTCTTCTTGTTTTTCCCAATTGAAATCATCAATAAAGCGGGGCAAATTATTTCGAAAATCATTAATTCTTTCCTTCTCAATAACACACTTTTCAATTGCCTTTATGATGCCATCAACTGTTATTTCATCAATTTTCCAGCCGATTAGGTATTCGTCAATTACTGGACCCATTTCGATGCCATTGCTGGCTAAAACCGGCAGACCAGCGAAACAATACTCAAAGAATTTATTTGGCAAGCTCATTTCGTAACTTAGGGAAACCGGCTCGATAATAGAAAGTCCAATGTCCGCTCCCGATATCCAGGCTATGGTCTCATCTTGGGGTACCAAGGACTTAAAATGGATATTTGCATGGGCATTCGCGTATTTAACGATTTCCTCTTCTAATAAACCTAAGCCCATTATGATTAAATCAACCTTTGGGTTATTTATCCGAGCAAATGCTTCTAAGAGCAGCCTGATTCCACGTCCAGGGCCAAAGCTACCTTCATAAACAAAGATCATGTGATCTTCCGGGATATCAAATAATTGTCTATATTGCGAGCTTTTATTGTTTATTGTACCTAGTTTAGCCGGACAATTAAATAAGAGGGTCGGCTTAGCAATTCCATATAATTTTACGTATTCCTCAGCAATACTATTGCTAACTGTAATTACGGCGTTCGCTCTATATATGTATCGTTTTTCTATGAAAGAATAGACTCTATGCTTTAAGCTGCCTTTTCTCAGACCTGTCCTCTCAGTCTCATATTCATGGGCGTCATAGACTAATGGTATATTTGCATGTTTGGCAACTGCAATCGCTATCGGCAACGCTTCTACATCATGAGCATGAACTATGTCAGGACTAACCTTCTTTCCATATGCAACCATTTGCATATAGCAATCAAGAAACTTAAGCGGCAGAGTTCTAATCAAACTTTTGAACTTAAACCTTCTTACATTAATGCCTGTCATTATTTCCTCTTGCAGCAGGCCTTCTTTATGCAGAGCCATAACATGGATTTCCATGCCCAGTTTATTGATTAATGATTGGCATTCTTTTATGACTCTGGTGTCATTAGTAAAAGGTTGTAAATCGATATGTAATGCTTTTTTTGACAGCAATCTTAACTCCTAAAATGTAATTTATTGTTTTTACTTTATCAGATTTTGGTTTAGTAAGTAAAACTAATATTATTATCGCAATTACTAAGGCAAGGCCGCATAGCCTTGCCAATGCTATTTTCAACCTGTGTTCATTTAATAAACAAGATTCGGGCTCCGACTGCTAATAGCAAAACTCCTAGTAAATCTAAATAATGAAATGAATACTTTTCCATGCCGAAAGCACCCAAATGATCAATCACTAGGGCAGTTATTATTTGGATTACGATTATAGCCGTAGTCGCGTTGCCAACACCAATTTTTGGAATCGATTGGGCTACCCCATAGATTATGAGAACATTTAGTACTCCACCCAGATAGGCATACCAAGGAACCGTAGCTAGCTTCGAGTAATTACCCAAGCCAACTCTTAAAAGCAGTAAGCAAGCAATTGCGGTTATCGTGCCTATTATATGAACAATAAATGTTGACTCCCATAGCCCTATTATCTTACCCAGGGCAGCATTAAATGTCCCTTGAAAGGCCATAGCTCCTCCCGCTATGCCTGCTATTAGCAAATAAAGCCAGTTTTGCATTTTTACCTCGCTTTTAGCTAATAGGCTATACCAAATCGCAAATATTATACATGCAGGCTATTGTCATTTAACAACTTGACCAATAGGTAGCTAGAATGATTATCATCCAACCCAGCAAAAAGCCAATCACTGTGTTCGAACGGCTAAACCGTGAGCTTTCAGGAAATAACTTGCCATATACTATGTACATCATTACTCCGGCGGCAAATCCCAATTGTGGGCCCAACAAATAGGGAAAACTATCCAAGGTCAGTTTTCCGATAAGCGTACCCAATGGGGTAATTAAGGCTACTAATGACAGCATGATAATAATCTTAATCTTATTCATCTTGGCAATTAGCAGCGGAGCTGCAATCGCCATACCTTCTGGAATATTATGGAGCAGAATTCCAAACGCAACCGGCCAAGTATATTCGGCTTTTAAGACTTCAACTGATGCTATTGCCATGCCTTCTGGAAAGTCATGCCAAGCGATGCCAAATAGTATATAATATCCCAGTCTCATGAATTTTGAATCCCTGGAATCATCACCTTCGAATATTTTTTTCTGCAGCCACATGCAAAACATACCCAGCAGAAAAAAAACAATCGTATATATATGAATACCTTGGATCAAAACCATGGGAAGAATGTCAATTATTACAACTGCCGTCATTACTCCACAAGCCAGACCTAAAAATATTGCTAAGCTTTTATTGGTCCATGTTTTTTTCCCAAAGAGAAGTGCTGCTCCTAAGACGGTACTAATGCCGGCCATTAAGCTAATTAACAAAAGAAATGAAGTATTCATATACTCTCCTCACAGTGTTTATTAATGAGTATGAATACCATTTAATAATATGTTGATTATTAATTTGCGAATGAATAAAGAATAAAATGACCTTCAGAGTCATATTTTCATAGTGGAGGTGAAAGAATTGAAAGACATAATCATGAAAGACTTTCGAGCACTATTAAAAGCAATAATAATTTCATCTGTTTTGTGCCTTTTGATAGGCTCAATTATTAATTTGACCAGCTTAAGCGAGAACTACATTATCCCCTTAAGCAAGATTATTTTTGCATTTACGGTTTTCCTCGGCGCCTTGTTCGCAGCGCAGTCCTATGGCAGCAAAGGACTGCTAAAAGGTATCAATTCGGGAGTATTGTTTTTTATTCTTGTGGCATTACTAACCATTTTATTTAGCGGGATTGAAGCGCTGACCATCTCCGCAATTTTTCGCAACTTATTTGAATGCATGTTAGTAGGAGCCTTAGGCGGAATTGTCGGCATTGGTTTCAGCAAATAGTTTAATAAACCAACTTAGCCAGGATAAATAGAATCAGACCAATAATGATTATTAGTAATCCCAGAAAAAATCTGTATATACTTGAATTTCTCTTGCAAACAAACATCTTTACTACCTGCCCTTCAATCTCAGGGGCAGCTTTTTTTAGCTCATTTTTAAGTGTTTGAAATTTCTAAAGCCAATTATTTACCCCATACTTTACTGATAATTTTTTTCAGCACTACCGGAAGCTTAAAATAATATACCCGCATTATAACTCCTCCTTAAAGGTTGCTATTACCACATAGCAAAGTTTTTTTGCTTATCAATATTCTATGAAAGATTCCTAAAAAAGTTACTAGTTTTTTTGCAAAGACAAGTAGGAGAATTTGTTGCGCATTTCTACGATGGTAGGTTTTAGGGAGAGTATAGTGGTTTCGAAGTGATTTTGAATCGGTATGCTTTTTTTAAATATGCGGCCATACCATTTTTTGTCTATTCGACTATCAATTACTATTACGATGCCCCGATCATCTTCGCTCCTTATCAAACGTCCGATACCCTGCTTAAACCTTAGAGCAGCGTCCGGCAGCATAAAATCTCGGAATGGGTTTTGACCGCGGTGCAAACAAGCTTGACACGCTGCATTAGTATAAGGTTCCCCTGGAGGGCGAAATGGTAAGCGCACTATTATTAGGCATTCCAATATTTCTCCGCGCAAATCGATTCCTTCCCAAAAGGTCTCAAGTCCAAATAAGATTATGTTTTCTTGATTCATGAACTGCTGCAATAGCAAATTAAAGTTACCATCTTCGTTTTGCACTAGAATTCGAATGCTCTGACTCGCAAGGCGCCCTTTTAGTTTTTGGGCGGCATTCAGCATTTGCTGACGCGAGGTGAAGAGTATCAGTGTTCTGCCCTTCATGATCTCAATTGCTGCCGCTATCGCGTCTTCAACCGAAGCTTGATAATCCTTTCGGGTTGGATCTCCAGCATCACTAATTGATATCAAACAAGTGTTTTTTTCATAAGGAAAAGGAGATTTTTCCATAACAGTAAACAAGCGATCATCAAGACTGAAATCCTTTAATCCCAGCCTTTCGACCATATAATTAAATGATTCTGCAACCGTTAAGGTAGCAGAAACCATAACTAAACTATTAAGATGTACATAAAGCTTTTCATTCAAAATACTCCCAATATTAATCGGAGCTGAACAAAGCCTATTAATCTGTTTGTTATCTGACTCCAGCCATTGCAAGGAATCATTGGCATAGATGTCCTCAGCGAAAATCCTATAGGCTGTGTCTGAGAATTCGCGGATTAGGTTTTGCATTAAGAAGACTTCATTATACAAGTCATCCCCAAAATCAATACCATTGATAAATTGATTAATTTCTTCATTTAGCAAGATAATGCTGTCCTGCCAGTTTCGATGAATATCGAAAAGCTCCGGTACCCGTTCCCAATTAGATTCGGTTAGAATCTCAACTCGGTTTTGGTTAACTTTTGTATCAATTTGTGTTTGCAATAGAGCAAAAAGTTCTTTGTTAAGTTGCGCCAAAGACTCGGCTATTGCTTTTATATTCTCTTGGTTTACGTCTACTTTTTTCGAATGTGCTTTATTGTTTGCGGGCAATGAGTGGATGCTCATAAGTTTCTTTAATTGCTCATCGATCTCAGTATAAGATAATCGGCTGCAAAGTTTGTCAAATGCTTCCCGATCAAGGTTATGAGCTTCATCAATGATTAAATACTTGTAAGCCGGCAAAATGCTATTATCAACCGCAATATCAGCTAATAACAAAGCATGGTTAACAATAATAACCCCAGCGTTATCTAATCCTTTTAGCATACGGTAATAGAAACATCTGTCTCTAAATCTGCAGCGATCTCGCAAGCATGATTTCCGATTGGAGCTAACCAGATCCCATTCATTTAGCAGATTTTCCGTAATCATTAGCTCCTGACGGTCACCGCTGCTAGTGGTTTCAACCCAGGAAATAATAGCCTCAATCAGTTTTATCTGATAGGGGCCCAATATTCTGCGGCCTCGAATAACTGAATTGTATTTATTCCAACAGAGATAGTTTTCTCTCCCCTTAGCTTCAGCCCAATTGATTTTCCAGTCAAAGACTTTTTCTAATTCTGGAATGTCAGTACTTGCAATTTGATGTTGCAAAGCTTTAGTCTTCGTAGCAATAACTACTTTTTCTTCTTTCAATAAGCTCCAAAAAATTGCCGGTATCAAATACGCATAAGTTTTGCCAATCCCGGTTCCAGCTTCCGCGAGCAAAAATTCAGAGTCTTCTAAGGCTTGGCAAATGCCTCGCACTAAGCTGATCTGCTCTTCCCTATAACGATAATTAGAATTACCAGCACCAATGGGACCGTCAGCAAGAAACATATCCGTGATTTCTTGAACGCTAAACTCTCTCATGGCTATTCTCTGCGGCTGCAAGTAATATGGGCTCAACTTTATTGACCGTGACTTTGCCTGCTATTTTGCTCACCTCATAAATACCGTCGATATTGATTTTACTTTCAATTATTGCATTGTAATACTCATTGGCATTATCAGAAATAAGCTTAAGCGACAAGCCGCAGCTTGATGATATCTCCCGCAAAGTAGGGATTAATAGAAAATCTGCTTTTTTTCCTTTTAAGCATTTTTCTGCTCGCAGGGCTTGGGTAGTTGAAGAAAATGTGAAGACCATAAACCGGTCAGCTTTCATTAATTCTGAACTCATTTTCGCTCCTTATTAGCCATTGTTCTACAATTCAATTTTGCTTTTAACGAAAAAAGCGCCTTTCATAGTACATAAAAGCTGGTTATCGGTTCTGACATCGGCCTCAGTGAAAATGACACTTCTTCCCGCCTTAATCACTCTTCCCTCTGAGAAAATAGTCTCGCCTTTTTTGGCAGATGCTAAAATATGAGCACTGCTGTCAATCGTTACTCCATTTAATCCTAGGCTACGCACGGCATTTCCCATCGCAGAATCACCCATACTCATATAGACGCCTCCATGGATGAGCTCGATTGCATTACAGTGTCTTTCTTCTGTCGAAATAGCATATACTGCTTTCCCCATTCCTAAGCATTGCACTCTAAGACCTAACATCATATAAAAAGGGGTTGTATGAATTGAATTTACTATATGAGCAAATAGCTTATCATCAATACCTTCATTTATCGCTTGCAATATGTTCACCTCGTCAAATAATTTTATCATAGATGGATAATATGGTCTGCAATAACTATACTATAAACGTTCTGCACTAAAATAATTAACAAATGCAAATAAATATAGAAATAAGGGATGATTTACGATAAATTGTTATCAGAAAGCGAATGGAGGGCGTACATTTAATGACATTGAACAGTAGCATTCTCACATTAGAACAATCAATAATAAAGGACATTGCATTAGCCCCGGACGGTCAAAAGAAACTGGAGTGGGTTAGTCAATTTATGCCTGTGCTAAATAGTCTCAGACAAGATTTTATCAAAAACCAGCCATTAAAAGATTTAACCATTGCTTGTTGCTTGCATTTAGAAGCTAAAACCGGATACTTACTAAAGTCACTTAAAGATGCAGGTGCTCGAGTTATTGCTTGTGCCTGCAATCCATTATCAACCCAAGATGATGTGGTTGCTCATCTGGTTGATTCGGGAATACAAGTTTTTGCCCGATATGGAGCTTCGGTTGAGGAATACCATGATTTCCTGCGTAAGACGCTAGATTGTGAACCTGATGCCATAATTGACGATGGCGCCGATTTGGTCTCCTTAATTAATAAGGAATATCCACATTTGATTCCGGCGATAATTGGCGCCTGCGAAGAAACCACAACCGGAATTGTAAGGCTAAAAGCCATGGAAAAAGACCAAACTCTTCCCTTCCCGGTTATTGCAGTAAATGATGCTCAGATGAAATACCTGTTCGATAATCGCTACGGAACCGGGCAATCCGTTTGGGATGGAATTAACCGCTCAACTAATTTGGTTATTGCCGGAAAAACCATTGTTGTCGCCGGTTATGGCTGGTGCGGCAAAGGCGTATCTATGAGAGCTTTAGGTATGGGAGCTTCGATAATCGTAACAGAAATTGATCCAGTGAAAGCCAACGAAGCGATTATGGACGGTTTTAAAGTCATGACCATGTCTGAAGCCGCCTCTTTGGGAGATATTTTTATAACCGTAACCGGCAATATTAATGTCATTCGCAAAGAACACATGGAGCTCATGAAAGACAATGCCATCCTAGCAAACGCCGGACATTTTGATGTAGAGATCTCAAAACCTGATCTGGATAGTCTGACCGTGAGTAAAAGAGTTCTCAAACCAAATATTGAAGAACACAGCTTAACTAATGGCAAGCGAATAAATTTAATGGCTGAAGGCCGCTTAGTGAATCTAGCTGCTGGAGACGGTCATCCTGCTGAAGTCATGGACTTGAGTTTTTCATTGCAAGCTCTGTCATTGATTCACTTAATTCAAAATCGCAACCGCTTCGAGAATAAAGTCTATGTAGTGCCAGAAGAAATCGATCATAAGGTCGCTTACTTAAAGCTGCTTTCCCAAGGAATCAATATCGATAAGCTGTCCGACGAACAGGCCGCGTACATTAGTAATTGGGATAATTAGAATGCTTGTATAAAATACGTTCACTTTCACATAATATTATCATTAATTGTGTGAAAGTGATTTTTTATGGAAACGATTAGTAAACGCTCAATCTGGATTTTCTTTTTATCGCTTATTACCATCATGGTCATAGCATACTTACTCAATATCTTTTATGGAAACAAGCCGGGGAGCTTAGTAGAAGCAAACGACTATAATGACTACAATAGCAACAGAGCTAATATAACGACCATATTAGATGAACAGGGCCAATTACTCTTGGCAACTGGGCTGCCGGTTTTCACGAAAGATGAATATATAAACGAAAAAAATATCCATTATCAAATTACTGAAGTAAATGGCAATACGGCTAAAGCAGTGGTTAAGACCTTAAGCGCTGATGAGCAAAACCAAAGCCTGCCTACACTTAGTCAAATTGTGGTACCTGTGCAAGCTCCGCTAGAAAATCCGCAAGTAGTGATTTATCATACCCATAGTGATGAATCCTATATACCAACATCCGGAGAAGCTTCCAAGCCAGGTAATGGCGATATATTTGCAGTCGGCGCATCTTTTCGTGATGCCCTAATCAGCAATGGAATCGAAGCTTACCAAAGCTCTAACCAACATGAACCGCACGACATAAATGCTTATCACCGTTCAAGAAGAACCGTGAGTCAACTGCTGAAACAACAACCGATTGCTGTTTTCGATTTACACCGTGATTCGGCCCCCCAAGAAAGCTACATCACTACCGTAAACGGGCAAAACACCTCAAGGGTGATGATAGTTATCGGCAAATCAAACCCAATGATGGACTTTAACAAACTGTTCGCCCAGCACATAAAAGCCATTGGCGACGAATTATATCCCGGTCTAATGCGCGGAATTTACCTCGGCCGTGGAGACTATAATCAAGACCTTTATCCAACCGCACTCCTATTTGAGATCGGAGCTGAAGAAATAACCCTAGAAGAAGCCGACCAGAGCGCCAAATGCCTGGCTGATATTGTAACCAGGGCTTTGGGTGGGTTGTAGGGAAGAACTAAACTAATATCCCCAGCACTAATATTTTTATTTTGACTTTTCCACTTTGTTAACTGATAAAAGCAATAACTGGACACCGCTTTTTGGATTTTTCGCTCAGTGTCCAGTTCATGCATTCATTTTGACTGGCAATTCGATCAATAATTAAGTGTTAATCGATTCCATAATAGCCAGGACAAGAAATAGTTAGTTTACAACTACATCAAAAACATATAGCCAAGAAATTTCTGGATTAGACTCATTTACATAAGGGCTATAGCGATAAAGAGTTATTCGTGCAAGGCCGGGTCCAATGACCTTAAGCGACTGTTTGCCATTTGAAGATGTTACCTCAATTACATTCGTGTCACTGGAGTGCCACCTAGCTTTACTAGTTATGTCAATGTCCCATAATAGAACTTTGGTATCTAAGGTTTTGTTCTGATATGCAGAGCCGTCTAAAGTCAATGATCCAGTGATAAGGCGACCCAATGAATCCTTTGTTATTGTTTGATATGTGTCCAAATTATTCGCATCATTTCCGCTCATTTTAGCTACTTGACGTAACATAGCATATAATTGTCCGAGAAGAGCTTTATTATCCTTGTCTATAGACAAGAGTAAATATGACGAAGCTTCAGCTAAATTTGTTGGATTCCAATCTATAGCCTGCATCGCATCACTCAGGTTATTATTATCAGGTTTCTTAAGGGTTAAATCCCAATATTTTACAAAACAGCTTCTAAAATAATCAGCTAAATTTCCATCATATGATGCAATGTGATTATTAATACGATTTTTATTTTCCATGCAACCAACAGGTAAAGAGAGATAAAAATTATTCATTAAAATTGGCAGTTCGTTCTGCGGGACAGTGGAAGGGAAAAGTGAATAAAATGTATGTCCATTATTAGCGAAATAAGTCGCTGGTTCATTGGCTATGATAGCTAAATCTGCCACAGCGGAAGACATATCTACACTAATATCTGAATAAGGCGGATTGTTGGTATAATAATTTTCATACGCTTTTGGGGTTTTCAAATAGTAACCAAAGAATGAATCTTCTGATTTTAAATTTTTCAATCTATATTGTGCGTTTGCAATAGCTGCCATATTATTATTATCTAAATATTCAGACAAATCAAAAGGCACGACAATGGCTGGAATACTCACTTTTATCATAAAATCAGCACTTTTCGTAATATTATACTTTCTATAATTTACTGTAATTTTAATATCACCGGTTTGATAAAAAAATTGTGTCCCCGGAGTAACTGAAAGTTGATAATCATCAATAAATTCTTCGCTTCCATCACTGTAAAGTGCCTTTACCTGCAAACCGCTTATATCAAAATACTCCTGTAGATTATAAATTGTTTTAGTAGGCATAGATGCAATTGCTATGCTATCAAGAAATCTCATATTAATGGCGACGAAGTTAATATTATTATCCTGAGCATAGTTCTGCGCGTATGATCCATCTAATCCATAAATAGTTAAATTGAGATTATGATTACGAAAAGCATCTTTTTCGATTTGGCTGACGCTGCTTGGAATAGTTACACTAGTCAAATTACTGCAATTATTAAAGGCATAATCTTTAATAATATTAACACTTTCTGGAATAATGATATTCGTTAAACTAGTGCAGCTATCGAAGGCCCCATCATCTATAGTGACGACACTATCAGGAATAGTAAAGTTAGTTTTCCCAACCGTGCATCTCAGCAATCTGGTATGATCGAAATTGTAAAGTACCCCCTCATATTCATGATAAGAACTATTATTCTGATCAACAATAATACTATTAAGACTTTTACAATCATAAAATACCAATTTTCCAATATAAGAAATATTAGAAGGAATGTATACACTAACCAAGGAACTGCACCCTGCAAATGTGTATTCTGCTAATAATGTGAGCTGGGCAGCGTTAGGGATGGTAATGTTTACTAGACTAATACAATCAATAAAAGCTCCTAATCCCAATAGTACCAATTTGTCTGACAGGACCAAGTTATTTAGAGAATCGCATTTTTCAAAAGCACGGTCACCAATATTTCTAACATTAGTAAGATTAATACTATTTAAGCTACTACAACTATAAAAGGCATGCGAACGAATCGTGTCAAGACTATTATTGTTCGATAAATTAATACTGTTTAAATTAACACATTTAAAGAATGCGAACTCTCCTATACTGTTACAGCCGAACTAAAATGACAAGAAATAGCTGGTGTTAATAGTCCGGAAATTGACGAAAAAGCTTTCCAAAAAAGTTCCCCTTAAGGGGAAGTAGGACTAAGCTAAGTTAGTTCCCCCTCAATAACAAGCTTCACAATATGATCATCAATGATCCTTCGGTTATTTTGGGCTCCATAAAGCAAGCAATGAATACAAACCTTGTTAATTAACCTCGCTGTTCCACTAGAAAACCTATAGATCTCATCAACAGCATTATCTGAGAACACTTCATGATCAGTTCCCGCGTATGAAAGATGGCTTTTCATATACTCGTAAACCTGTGCGCGGTCCAAATGTGGTATTTTGCATTGAAGATCTATGCGTTGCCTGATAGCAGCATATGATTGCAACTTAAATCTATCCCAGAGTTCACTTTGACCTACTAAGATCAGGGTCATGGGGCTTTCTGCCTCCATTTTAAAGTTTAGTAGAAACCGAACTTCTTCGAGCATCTCTTTATCAAGCAGATGTGCTTCATCAAGAATAACTATCGGCTTTAAATTATGGATTCCTTTCATAAGCTCAATTTCTCTGTGCAACTGGCGCTTGGCATCACCACGATAGAATTTTGATTCACATCCAAGTTGCTCTAATAAACCTTTGTAGAAGTGCCTCGGTGTTAGTTTTGAGTCGGCTAAGTACATAACCATGTATTTAGATTCATCAAGCGCATCCTGAAATTTGCGAATAATTGTAGTTTTCCCATTTCCTGGGTCACCGGTTGCCACTGTGAATTGCTGCCGATTAGCTGTGTACATTAGTCTGATTTCATATCGCTTACCTTCAAAGCTTATGCAACCGGACTTGTCTACTTTGCGTTCTTCACAGTGTAAGAATGCACTGGCAATAGTTTCAGGGGAAAGAAATCTTAGGGCTTTTCTGTCACTTTGGCAGGCTGCTTCTGGGCTCATATTATTCTGAAGCGCTGAATGGGATTTTACCTGGTAGCATTCCCTAAGCCATACCCAAAATAGCTGGTTTAATCTATCTATTGTTTTTGGCTTTTCAAGTGATGCTTCCGCTAGAAATGAATCTACCACACGATTAATGCGCTCTACTTTTCCAGTTGCCTCTGGTGAGTAGGGTTTTGCATAAAGTAAACGGATTCCCATCTTAGCACATGCCCTCACCATCCATTTGTTTCGGTATTGCTTTCCATTATCAAAGTATACTCGTTCTGGTATTCCATTTTTCATAATTGCTTTGCGGAAACAATCTTCAACTATTATCTGGTCCATGATCGGATAGAATTCGCCATGCAGGATGAATCTAGTTGCGTCATCAACAAAAATTATCAGGTAAACTTGCTTCTTTTGTCCATCTTTGCCTATTGGTAGATATGGACCATATTTTAGATCGGAATGCCAAAGCTGGTTACGGTGATTTCTTTGGAAACGTCTAGCTGCTACTCCAGAATCAGCATAAATTTTCATATGCCTAGAGCTGTAGCCCCGCTCTGA
The DNA here is from genome assembly GCA_031553935.1 of Syntrophomonadaceae bacterium. Lineage (GTDB taxonomy): Bacteria > Bacillota > Syntrophomonadia > Syntrophomonadales > Syntrophomonadaceae > JAISDD01. Next base: position 2,734 of record JAVBKS010000038.1, on the reverse strand, counting down.
AAGTTTCTCCTGTAAGGTGCTTCGTTTAATTTCTCCCGGCAAAGCCAGTCCTTCCCACTCTAGTATTTGTATGATCTGGCTGACACTTCGTCCAGGAACTTCTCTTCTTAGCAGTATAGCTTGCTCTAAAATATTAGCGGGAATTGACTCGATTCTTCTTTGACCTTTGCTTTTTGGCTTAAGTCCACTAAAACCATCAATTTTGTACTGGTTTAGGTACCTGCGTATAGTTCGCTCCGATACACCTGTCTGTTCACATATTCTTGCTTTGATTAGCCTCACCTGAGCGGCATCTAATCCTTCAGCAAGGAGTGGAGACAGCAGCTGCATTCTGTGGGTTGCGATTTCTTCTGCTCTCTTGTGGTCTTTCATGCTGATTCCTCCTCTTATTTTGGTTTCAGCATGAGTCTAACTCTTATGTACTTATGGACAAAACGCTAATCGGGTATGTGCCATAAATTTTGATTAACAATACTCTGGACTGTTCTTGCAAGCCACCCGGGAGCATCTCCCACGTAATGCCATATCCTTTGGAGCTTGGACTTTGAAAGAGCGGATTTTTCTTCAACAATTCCACTACCACACTTTATTTCTATTGATTCAAGACAACCTCGAAAATAATCAGCTATTTTACAAAACCAGGTTTGCCACCTTTTTATGGTAGATTCATCAGCCACCACACTATTAACTTCACCTTTTATGCCATTTTCGATACTTTCTGCAATATGGCGCTTATATGGTACTAAAATATCCGGTAGCTCATGGTGTATTTGTTTGCAATATACGCATTTAAGCCTTCGCAATACAAGTAGCATCTTTTCTCCCGCTCCAGTAATGCAGCCTCTTTTTCGACTTCCGATTACTTTTAGTTGTCCATTACAGCTAGGGCAATGGTTCTGCTCCAAACTCCTAACAAAAAAAATTGATGACTAGCATTTAAAACTAGTTCATAGTTTGCTATAATTACCATAAATACTACTGAAGGGCGCTTCTTGTGCATTTGTTGCAGTCATTTGCACTTTTTATTGAAGCGTCTTTCCTTTCTTTTATTATGGTCATTATATACAGCTTTTCCTGGTCAGGCAATTCCATCAGCTTTTGGTCCTTTTAGGTTGGCTAAAACAATATACTTTCTAGGGTATCGGGAATGGTTATTGAATTTATTGTATTATTATTAGCAAATACTCTATGAGAAATGCCTTTAACTTCGATATTATTGATTTTGTTTGGGATTATTAAGTTGGCAGAATTACCAGTATATCCTTGTATATAACCGCTTGAGACATTAAATAGAAAATCTTGATAATATACTATATTGTTTGTTAAAGGTGCAATACTCGTTCTTTTTTCAACTATTATCTGTTCAAATTCTTTATCAGCATCCGGCAAAGCTAATTGACTTGCTGTACTTAATAAAACACTCTTTTCATCGGCTATGGCTGAAAGAGATGGAAATAGTCCTGTAATAAATAAACTCAATAAGATGAAAGCCAAAACTTTATTATTTTTCACAATAAATACCTCCTTTGTAATTAACGATTCTTCCGATTAAGAATTAGTAACCGATCAGCATGATAGCACGAAACTAGTAAATTCATTTCTTGTAATTAATCTCACCTCCACAAAAATTTATAGAAACTTTCGAGAAACATACTTAAAAGCAGCAAGATTGATGGAATATAGTTTAATGACTGAGCAGTGATAATTGCACGATTTATATATAATGGCCAAATATCATATATTTCCCATTATTTTTATAATATCACAATACAGGCATACTTTAGAAGGTATCTTTTTTCCGGAGTACTTGAGCAATTTGAGGATTATGTGAGCGGTCAAGCTAAATGCAACGAAAAGTGCAATTGAGAAGTATAAATTGGCCGAAGTCGCATTTAGTCTTGCAAGTAATGGATAATATTAGGGAACCAGGCAGTCAAATAGATAGTATTTTAGCAAAAAATCCATAGTTAAAGTAAAAAGTGGGCATACCAAACAAGAAGAAACAAAAACCCGATTTCCGGTCAGAGTAAATGTGGAGTTGTCAATAGTGGTTTACTCATAAAATAGGTGTTTTTTATTATCCATTAATAACCATCATTGCACAATATATCTACAAACTTAGTGTGTCATGGGCAGGGTGGAGATTTTCGCAGAAAATACTACCCGACCTTGACGCCAGCAGCAGAATTAAGCTGAATGGTGGCTGTTTAGCACAAAGTGGTGAACAGCCTTGGCAAATAAATGCTTAGCATCTGCTTTCTTATGCTTCTAGCAACTACTGCTGTCTTATTACTGGTCACACTGCAATTAGAGCTCTTTCATTATACTTCATCCGTTTAATGCTCGGCGGATAGCCGCCTTCATTTGTTGTATATATCCTTTTGCGGTTGTAATACGCAAATACCCATCTGAATATGATGCTCTTAACCGTTGACATCGGCAAGGATTCCGTCTTTATCTTATATAATTTCTCTTTCTTTATTGTTGCAAAAAAGCTTTCCATTCTGGCATTATCATAGCATCTGCCGGTTCCTGACATACTCTGTATCGCACCCTTAGATTTCAGCGCCTCCCTGAATTTATGGCTTGTATATTGTGAACCCCGGTCGGTATGGAATATCATTCCATGTGCATTATGTCGGCGACAAGCTTGTTCAAAGGCTTCAATGCACAGTTCTTTTCTCATATTATCAGCCATCGTTAGCCCTACAATTTGCCCATCAAAGCAGTCCAA
>JAVBKS010000012.1:0-78489 GCA_031553935.1 Syntrophomonadaceae bacterium | reverse complement strand
GGTTGCGTGGGCACTATCACCTATATCTATTAGACTGTCATCGTCATTGACGAAGTCCCAGCCGGCATTGTAGATACTATTTTCTATGTCTTCATGGCTGGTATCTATGCCGGTATCGATTAGGGCTATTAATGTTCCTGGGTTTTGGTTTGTTTGCTCCGCATATTCTGTCCACATACTGACTATATTGATGTCTATTCCCGAGATTCCTTCACTGCCGTTTATTTCGTGGCCTTGGTTTTTTAGTCCCCATTGTAGGTTTATGTAGGGCTCGGCTATACTTAGTTCTGGTTGTTCTAGGGGTTGCTCTTCTTCTGGCTGTTGTTCTGTATCTTGCTCAGTATTTTCTATTTCTTTTCCTGGGCTTTGTTCTTCATTCGGGCTTGGTTCATTGGGGTTTGGCTGAGTGTTATTTTCTTCTGTATTTTGTTCATTTTCTGTTTGTTGATTATTATTATCTGGCTCCGGTGTTAGCGGAATAGGGTTTTCTTCGATAGTTGTTGCCGGAATTTCTGGTTCATTATCTGCTGAATTATTAGGGGCAGTGTTTTCTGCATTAGTCTCAACTTCAAAGCTTTCTAAGGCATAGTCAGGCTGGACGTATTCTATGTTTTCATCGCTCTTGATATCGGCAATTAGGATTTCGATATCTTCACTTGTATCCATGGTTAGGATTTCAATTTTTCCGCGGCTTAAGGATTTTTCGGATTTTATTTTTTTGCCTTTGGTCTTTTGCTTTATTTTTTCTTTAATTTCTTTGGCATTACCGGTTTCTTTGTATTTTATGATTAGTCGGTCTGGCTTCTTACTTGGCTTATCATCTTTTTTATCTGCTTTTTGTTCTGTTTCATTTTTTTCTAGCTGCTTGGTATCAGTATTTTGTTCTTCTTCTGCAAATGCAGAGGGAGGAATTATTATTGTTGTTATACAGAATGCCATTATCAAAAGCCAGGCTACTACTTGTCTTATGTTTGTTAGTGGTTTTTTCAATTTAGTTCCTCCTCTTATATCTCGGTTAACATTAGGTTAAGCTGGGCTCTATCTACAGCTTTTTTGGCCTTGAATTTTATTATAGTCAGTACTCCAGATAAGTTTTGTCCATTCGGTATGGACGATGTTATCTTAAACCTTATTTCCCCTGGAACAATACTGATAATCTGAATATCGGTATCCTTGATCACCGGGGTTGGACTCAGGCTTATATTAAGGGGATAAGTCTGAGAGGCGATGTCTATTATTTCAATGGCGTTTGAATCATAGGATAATCTATAACCATTGGCATTAAATGCAGTAATGTTTTTTACTTCTAAGGCATAGTAGTATTCCTGACCTGCTGCTAATTGGGTTGAAGAACTATCAAGTATCGAGACCGGCACTACTGATTTAATATCACCATGAGCTCCAAGCTGACTGTAGGTGTTATCCCCTACTGCCCAGAAGGTGTTGTCTTCTTTGGCAATTATGGTTACGTAGTAACCTACGGCTACTTCTCTTGCTCCTTTTAATGGAGTTATTTGTATTGGTGTTGCTTGGCTGCTGCCAGTGCTCCCCGTTCCAAGTTGGCCAAAGGCGTTATATCCCCAGCCCCATATGTTTCCACCCGATAAATGCGCGAAGCCGTGAGATGAACCAACTGCTAGTTTTTGGATTCCTGATAGATTTACTACTGGAGTTGGTGTACTTACTGCTTCTCCAGTAACATTTCCGATTCCTAAACGCCCGGCATGATTGTATCCCCAGGCATATGCCTTTCCATCTGCCTGCAAGGCAAATGATTGCTTGAATACAGCTACGATCTGAACCACATTGTTAAGCGTAGTTCCGCCGATTAACGCCGGGGTACTTTCGGCTGTACTTGTTGTCCCTTTACCTACTTGTCCTACGTCATTGAAACCCCAGCCATATATTTTGCCATCTTGGGTTAAGGCTAAACTATGGTAGTTTCCTGTGCTGATTTGGATTATTTTTTTGTCACTTAGACTTGTAATCGTGATCGGTGTTTTTGCTGTAGTAGTGTTTCCCTGCCCTAATTGCCCGTAGCTGTTGTTTCCCCAGGCATATATAGTACCATCTTTTTTTAGTGCTAAGGCAAAGCTATGTCCGGATACTATTTGTACTATATCGCTTAAAGCGGTTATTTGCGCTGGAGTATTTCTATTGTTTGTGGTGCCATCTCCTAATTGATATGCGGAATTACTTCCCCATGCCCATACACTGCCGTCATGTGTTAAGGCATATGAGCTGTAATAGCCTACCGCTACTTGTTTTACATTTGTAAGCCCTTGAACCTCAACTGGGGTTTTACGCAGTTTGGTACTTCCTTGGCCTGTTTCTCCTTCATAGGTTCCATCTCCTAATTGACCATATTGGTTGTCTCCCCAACCAATTACAGTGCCATCTGGTTTTATGATTAGATGATGCAAGTATGAGCCTTGGGCTAAATTACTAACAGGGGGATTTAGCCTGCTTAGGTTTAGTTCTACTTTCACCGGTATTAGGGTATTGGCATCTGCGGTTAGGCCGTTTCCTAATTGTCCTTTGTGGTTATTTCCTACGGTGTAGATCGTGCCGTCATTTTTTTGTATTAGGGTATGTCTATAGCCACCGGTCATCTGGTATACACTTGTGATAGCAGTTATTTCAGTCGGTAGCGTTATTTTACTGGGAATTGCGCTCCCGGTTCCAACATGCCCATAGCCATTGTATCCCCAACCCCAAAAACTGCCATCTTGTTTTATTGCCATGCTGTGGTAAGCGCTAGTTCCGATCTGTTTTACTTGTTTTACCCCGCTTATCAGTACTGGCACTTTTTGGTCTGCGGTCGTATTTCCTAGTCCTATTTCATTGTTGGCATTTCGTCCACAACCATATACATCGCCATTGTTTTTTAAAGCTATGAAATGACAAACTCCTGCTGATATTTGGCTAACATTGCTTAGGGTTCCAGCAGGGATCTGATATGGGCTGGTTCTATCTGCAACTGTTCCATCGCCAATCTGGCCATAGGTGTTATCTCCCCATGTATATACGGTGCCGTCATTTTTTAGGGCTACATTGTATGACGCTCCCGCACTTATCTGGATAATGCCTGTCAGTCCCGGTACTTGCTGAGGAACTAGCTTGTCGGCAGTTGTTCCGTCGCCTAGTTCTCCATTGTTGTTGTATCCCCAGGCCCAGACGCTGCCATCGCTCTTTAAGGCTAGGCCATGTTGATACCCTGCTTTTATTTGTACTATATTGGTTAGGTCTTTTACTTTTACCGGGGTATTTTTGCTGGTTGTGCTGCCATCGCCTAGCTGCCCTTTGCTGTTGTATCCCCAGGCCCAGATGGTGCCGTCTTCTTTTAAGGCCATACTTGTATAGTTGTTTGCTGCTACTTCTTTGACTTGGTTTAGGCCTATTACTTGTACCGGGGAGTTTATATCTGCTCCCGTTCCACTGGTGCCATTTCCTAATTGGCCAAGATCATTTAGTCCCCAGCTCCAAACGGTGCCGTCCTCTTTTAGTACTAAGTTGTGGTATAGCCCTGATGCTATCTTGGCATTTTGGCTATTGGGATCTATTTGGTTTACTTCTCCTAGTAATATTTGTAATGGTGTTGCACTATTTGTTACTGTGTTGTTTCCCAGTTGTCTGTAATTGTTATCGCCTATTCCCCAGATGGTGTTGTCGTTTTTGGTGTATAGGGTGCAGCGATATCCTGCTGATATCTGCTGGGCTGCTTGTAGTAGCGGTATGACCGTGGGGCTTGTTATGCTTGCTGTTATGGTTCCAAGTTGACCTTGATTGCTTAAGCCATAGCCCCATACGCTGCCATCGTTTTTGCGAGCTAGGGTATGGAATTTTCCTACCTCTATTTCTTTGACATCGTTTAGTTTTGCCGAAGGCACTTGGGTCGGTGTCAGTATCCCTGTACTTATTGTACTTCCATTGCCTATTTGCCCATAGGTATTGTCTCCCCAGGCATAGACGTTTCCTGTATCTGTTAAAGCTGCAGAAAAATATCCTCCAGCTCCAATCTGAACAATTTTTTGATTGTTTAGGGCGCTAATATTTTGGGGAGTTGCTTGAAAAACGGTTGTGGATGAGGTTCCGTCTCCTATTTGTCCTTTGTCATTGTATCCCCAGGTCCATACTTTGCCGCTGCTGTCTAAGGCCATATTGTGATAGTAGCCGACTGATATTTGGACAATATTGCTTAAGGCTGATATTTTTTGGGGTTTGCTGTAGGAGGTGGTGTTTCCATTCCCCAGTTGGTTGTAGTTGTTTCTGCCCCAGGCCCATACGGTGCCGTCGCTCTTTAGGGCTAGGGAGTGGTAGACTCCTGTATCTATTTGTATTACTCCGGTTAGGTCTGCTACTTCTACTGGGGTTAGGCGCTCTGTGGTGCTGTTATCGCCTAATTCGCCGTAGGCATTGTATCCCCAGGCCATTACTTTGCCATCATTTATTAGGGCCATTGAATGGTAGTAGCCTGCTTCTATTTTGCTAATTCTAGTTAAGCCGCTTACTTGAACCGGGTTGCTTCGCAGGGTAGGGCTAGCTGTAACGCTTCCGTCTCCGGTCTTGGTTCCATCTCCTAGCTGGCCATTGGAATTTTGTCCCCATGCCCATACGGTGCCGTCCGGTTTTAAAGCCATGGCGTGGAATACTCCGGCGGAAACTTGCAATTGGCTTATATCGGGTTGGCCTGCACTAGTAACTTCAACTTGGCAAATTTCGAATGCATTGCTACCAGGAATACTTGCTGTTATAGTTGTGTTTCCGATAGACCTTGCGCTAACTAATCCTTTATTATCTATAGTAGCTATGGCAGGATTGATGCTGTTCCAAGTTACGTTATTAAGCAAGGTATTATTGCTTTTATAGCTAGCTTGCAAGGTTTTGCTGGTACCTTGAGCAAGTGTTAATCTATCTGGTGTAATTGAAATTTCAAAATTTAGATCAAGTATTGCTGTACCATTCGCGCTTTTTGTCGGGACTGGGTAAGCAATACTGCCAGATACCGTACCTGTTCCTAACTGACCAACACTATTTGCTCCCCACGCCAAGACTGTATTGTCATTTCTTAGCGCTACTGAATGGTTATCACCTGCAGAGATTTGTTTTATTGAATCTAATACTTCAGTGCTAGTTATCATAACAGAGACAGGATTTGCTCGCAAAGTAGTGGTGCCATCCCCTAGTTGCCCGCTGGCATTTTGGCCCCATGCGAAAAGAGTACTATCATTTTTTTGTGCAAATAAATGATTACTACCAGCAGAAACTTGCTTAATACCGGTTAAATTCTCATTCGTGTTTGTTTTTACCACTGTTGGCCTATTATAATACGAACTGCTGCCTATACCGAGCTTGTTATTTCCATTTTCACCACAGGCAAATACAGTTCCGTCATTTCTCAGTATTATCGTGAAACTTCTGCCCGCACTTATTTGTTTAATATCAGTAAAGTATGTCCCGCTTAGCCCTTCGGCATTTCGTACTCTAACTGGTGTTTTTCGTTTTTCGGTTTGACTGCCGCGGCCAATGGATCCATATCGATCATATCCCCAGCCTGAAGCTGTACCATCATTTTTTAAGACCATTGAATGGTTTGCTCCTGCAGAGATTTGAACCACTTCAGTTAGAAAGGTGCCTGCACTGCCACTTTCATCATTTACTACTTGAACTGGCGTATTTTGGTTGGTAGTGCTGTTATTGCCTAACTGTCCATAGTAGTTTTCTCCCCAGGCCCATACGGTTTTATCGCTTCGCAAAGCTAAGTAATGCGACTCTCCGGCAGAAATTTGGGTAATATTGCGCAAGTCTGAAACTTGCACTGATTGGGAATTCTGGCTATATTCACAGGTCCAGACAGTACCGTCACTTTTTAGGGCTAAGAATAGACTTCTTCCAGCAGATATTTGGATCACATTGCTAAGGGCAGTTACTTGCACAGGCACATTAGAGGTTGAGATATTCCCCCAAACCCATACAGTCCCATCAGCTTTTAAGGCTACAGTATGAGATCCACCGGCGGAGGCCATCGGTTCAGTTGTGAATATGTCAGCTTTTGCTGACATGGGGGGGATGGATACTGTTATTAAAGCTAATGAGATAATGATTCCTAGAACTCTAAATAGGGGTCTAGTTTTCCGCATAAGGTCGCCTCCTTGAAATAGTTAGTGTTTTATAAGAAAGTAATGCTAACTGTGATGAATTAACAATAATATAGATTATTTTCTTTATTACTCAGTATTTCGATATTATTCCTCATATTTCCTGGGCCCAAATTGTATTATTTTCGGTAAAATATGTGCTATTGGTTGGAATTTAATCGGATGCAGCAATATTTGCTATTAGATAATCATGTTCTTGAATAGCTGCACTATTTATGCTAAAATTTATTTTGCTGATGTTTTTCGTTAGTGAGAATCGCATACATAGGGGTATGATGTAATGGTAACATGACGGTCTCCAAAACCGTTCTTGAGGGTTCAAGTCCTTCTACCCCTGCCAATGACTTATTGCCACTGCTCTAGCAGTGGTTTTTTGCTTTGGGAACGGGCCCCATATCACCGCAGCATCTGAAAAAGCAATTATAATTTTTGGGTAATTGGGCAATAATACCTGCGAATATGATTCGTATTTTTCACAGTGCGACTGGAGGTATTAGTTTGATCAAAATCCTTAAGATTTCTCTATTCTTGTTTAGTTTGATATTAATTGAGGTGTGTATATTGGCAGCAATACTATATGATGACACTTGGTACGCATTTGCCTCAATTTTTGCTTTTTCCGCCTGTGTTTACTCAATATATTCCATTATGGATGAAATCGGCGCCAAGAGCGTGAATACGGTTAAAATAGTGATGCTCGACAATCAGGCCGATGATCCGCTGTTTGATAGAATCAGACACCGATTGTAATTGCATCGGGTTATCTGTGAAAACTAAATTGATTCCGGTTCTCTGCAATAAAGAAGCCTGTCATCAATTAAAGATAACAGGCATTATTAATTATATAATTTTTCGATTCATAAGCGTACATACATGAAGCAGTTGCTTATTTTTCCATATTTTCTTTGTCTTGTTTAGCCTTTTCAATGATTTTATCCATGAGTTGACCTGGAACTTCTTCATAATGAGAGAATTCCATATTGAATTTTCCTCGTCCCTGGGTCATTGATTTTAGATCAATAGTGTATCTTGCCATTTCACTTAATGGAACCTGGGCTTTGATTACCTGACGCTTATTTTTCGGTTCCATACCTTGAACCCGACCGCGTTTGGTATTAAGGTCTCCGATAATATCACCCATGAAATTGTCGGGAATCTCAATTTCCACATTGACAATAGGCTCAAGCAATACCGGCTTAGCTGATTCTAAGCCTTTCTTATAAGCGAGTCTCGCGGCTAATTTGAAGGCCATTTCTGAGGAGTCAACCGAATGATATGATCCATCATACAGAGTCGCCTTAAGATTAGTAACCGGATATCCTGCTAATACGCCCTCTTCCATAGCTTCAATTAAGCCTTTTTCCACCGCGGGGAAATAATTGCGCGGTACGGCGCCGCCAAAAACACTATCTTCAAAAACAAAGTTTCCTTCATCAGTGGGCTCGAATTTGATCCAGACATGTCCATATTGACCGTGGCCGCCGCTCTGTTTCTTGTGCTTCCCTTCGGCTTCAACCATAGTTCTGATGGTTTCCCGATATGGTATGCGCATTTCTCTGGAGACCACATCTACTCCGAATTTTCTGGCTAGTTTGTCAATTAGTATTTCAACATGCGTATCACCCATAGCCCTAAGGATGGTTTGTTTCGTCTCTACATTTTTTTCAACTTTAATAGTTGGGTCTTCTTCAATAAGCCTTTGCAAAGCTCCGCTTAGTTTGTCTTCATCACCTTTACTCTTAGGCTCGATCGCCATACTGAGGGTAGGAGCTGGAAAATCAAGTGGCGGAAGCTCGATGGCATTAGCTTTTGTCGTTAATACATCACCGGTTGAAGTAACAGATAACTTAGCCACAGCTGCTATATCTCCAGCATTTAGCTCCGGAACCTGAGTTTGTTCTTTACCGGTCATAATAATCAACTGGGCTAATTTTTCTTCTTTTTCTTTGTTGATATTATATAAAACAGTATCCGGTTTCAGTTTACCGGAAAAGAGTCTAAACATGGTCAAGCGGCCAATGTATGGATCCGCAATGGTCTTAAATACTTGAGCTACGGGTATATCGGTATTTAATTTGTGTTCTTCAACGAAAGCGTTGCATTCTGGGCCGGGGCTGCATTCAACCATGAAGTCTAATAGCGGAGTCACGGCAATATTATTAGTTGCCGATCCGCAAAAAACGAATACAGCTGAACCTTTGCTCGCGGCAGCCTTAATGCCTTTAAGGATCTCAGCATCGGTCAGAGATTCTCCTTCAAGATATTTATCCAGCAATTCATCATCAGCCTCTGCTGCAGCTTCTATTAATGCTTCTTTATAGGTCTCGGCATCATCCATCATGTCAGCAGGTATATCTTGCTCAGTAATAATACCGGTTCCAGGCTCAAAATATAGGGCCTTCATTTTAATTAAATCGACTACGCCCTTGAAATTAGCCTCTGCACCTATCGGCAATTGGACCGGGACAATAACATCCGAAAACACTGCTTTCATTCCGTCTAATACTTTGTAGTAATCAGCATTTTCACGATCCATTTTATTAATATAAGCAAGTTTAGGAGTGCTGGAGTAATCCTCCCAAGCGATCTCTGTCTGAACTTCTACCCCTGCAGTAGCTGAAAACAACATCAACATTGAATCCGCTACTCTCATTGTTCCAACCACTTCAAAATAAAAATCAGAATAGCCGGGTGTATCAAGCAAGTTGATTTTATGATCTTTATATTCACAGGGAATAAGTGATGTACTAATCGTTATTTTTCTTTTAATTTCTTCGGGATAGAAATCTGCTACGGTATTTCCGTCATCGACCTTTCCCATCCGCTTAGTAGCTCCGGTGTTAAAAAGAATCGCCTCGGCAAGTGATGTCTTTCCGGTACCGCCATGTCCTACCAGAGCAATATTTCGAATACTAGCAGTTGGGTAAACCTTCATTGAATTACCTCCTTATATTATACATAGCTTATAAAAGAGTACTACAATTTTCCCGTTCAAGCAAAGTTTTTTCGTCGCTATTAGAGCAAATATCTTAAGTAAACATATGCTGAAGCCATTAACAACGAAATAAATGTTATCGGCAAGCCATATTTCATGAATTCCACAAATTGTATCGGGTAGCCGTGCTTTTCGCTAATTCCTGCCACGACCACATTAGCCGAAGCTCCTATTATCGTACCATTCCCCCCCAGACATGCTCCTAATGCTAATGACCACCAAACTGGATCCATGGGCATATCGGTAAGTCCTCCTATCGAATGCAAGAGAGGAATCATGGCGGTAACAAAGGGAATATTATCAACAATGGCAGAGGCAATTCCTGATAGCCATAGTACTAGCAGTGAGGTTAGGGCTAAGTTCCCTTGGGTTAGATTGAGTGATTCATTGGCTATATAGCTTATGACTCCAACTTCGATTAAACCTTCAACCATGACAAATAAGCCAATGAAAAAGAATAATGTCGGCCATTCAACCGTCAAGAGGATCTCTTCCGGCTCTTCTTTGGTAATGATCATCAATAGAACGGCACCTGCGATGGCAATCGTGGCAGAGTCTAAATGCAGATATTCGTGTAAGCAAAATCCAATCATGGTAACCATGAGAGCAAAAAGTGACTTATTTAGGATAGTATGGTCTTTGATTGCAGTCTTTTCATTTAGCTCCATGATTTTTTCGCGTTTTTCATCGGCAACCGTTAGATCTTTTCTAAAAAACAAGATCAGACACAGAATAGAAACTGGAAGTATAAGTATTACGATTGGAGACAGATTGATAATGAAATCCAAAAATCCTAGGTGAGTTGCAGAACCTATAAGAATATTGGGGGGATCACCAATTAAGGTTGCTGTTCCTCCAATATTAGAACCAATTATTTCGGCTATTAAAAAAGGCATCGGATTTATATCAAGTTTGTCGGTGATGGAGAATGTCACCGGTACAATTAATAAAACCGTAGTAACATTATCTAAAAATGCCGACAAAACTCCGGTAATCAAAGTCAAGAGCGCCATGATCAAAATGGGATCACCTTTGGCGGTTTTCGATGCTTTAATAGCCAAGTACTCGAAAGCGCCGCTTCGTCTGGTTATTCCAACGATTATCATCATGCCTATCAGCAAACCAATAGTATTAAAATCTACACTATCGATTGCCTGTTCTTGGGTGATAATCCCAAGGATAATAACCACTGCCGCACCCGCTAAACTAATAATTGCGCGGTGCAGTTTTTCGGAAATAATTAGGGCATAAGCAATAACGAAAACTAATATAGCTAGTGTTACTTGACTATATAACATAGACACCTCTTTTCCTTGATTCCATAATGAATATAAGGAAGCAATACTGCTTCCTTATATAATGAGTTTTTCTAGTTGAACGAAACACTATCGGATAATAATAACATAAATGAATACTTATTGGTAGTTTGGGGCTTAATTTAACTTCAGACTGCCTAAGCCTTCGCTTAAGTCACTAAGCGCTATTTCGAATTCAGGTATGCCAGCTACATAAGGTGCTATCTCGTATTGCTGGAAATATACAATAAGCTTATCACCTTTAATATAGAAATCCTGATCGGCGCTTATTCCCTGAAAGCCCATATCATCCTGAAAGTAAAGATCCGGTTCTATTTTTATCTGCTCAGAAATAATTGCATTAATCTTAGATGTGTAATCGTAACCGTCCTTAAACAGCATACCTAGGCTAATACTTGAACCCTGATTGAGATCATAATTATATGCTCTGCGTTCGGTAATTCCGTGAGCTCCACCCGTATACTGGTAATAGTCAACATATAAGCTGACAAAATCTGAATTGACTGTTCCTAAAGCGTAATCTGTTGCAATTGCATAAGGCGGACGATCAGGATAGTCTTCATAATCAATGTCTTCTTGCAATGATTCCTTAATCTCATTTACTATTGCTTGGGCATCACTTTCCCATGTGTTATTTATTTTCTCTTGAACTTCAAGGTTTTTCAGATTATGCAAGACCGGAATTCTTAATTCAACATCCAGTCTTTCAATTTTCTCTGCTTTATCAAGACTTGTAATCGAAACGGCTTGGCTATCATTATTATTCATTTTAATCAGCGGCATAGCGTTTACAACTGTTTGTGCCAGTTCAGCACGGGTTACAATATCACCAGGACGGAATCGATTATCATAACCTTTCATAATTCCGGTATTATTTACGAATACAATGGCATTAATTTGTTCGGTTGACAGCTCATTATAATCACTAAATACGGGCATCGACATTATCATAGGGATATTATAGCCTTGAGAATTAAAGGCTCTTTGATAAGCTTGAGCTAATTCCAATCTAGTTAAGTTTTTCTTGGGTTCAAAGAGTTTTTCCTGGCAATCAAAGATTTCATTAACCGCGCAGTTTAGAATTGCTACTCCTTCAGGAGCATCTGCAGCCACATCATTATAATAATCCTTTAACTCAGGTTGTTTTATGAAGACCTTGTCCCCAAAATCCAGTTGGAAAGCTTTATTGAGTACCGTTGCAGCTAATGCTCTATCAACACGCGCATTGGGTTCGAACTTGAGCTCACTGCCATTTTCCAGTGCTACCATAATTCCATCTTCGATTACTTTATCAATTGCTGGTTTGCCCCAATGATTCTCAATATCAGTTATTACAAGTTTTTGCAAATTAGTGCTAACGGGCGAATCTGCAGCTGCTAACACCATAGATTGACCGTTAAAGGATACCATGACAACTACCGCCATTAACACTGTAAAAAGTTTTCTCATGTTTTCCCCTCCTTTTGTTCGTTTAATTATAATACTCGATAATTGAAGAGCCCTTGCAGCAACAATAAATTCTTATTAGTCCACAATTTACTAGTCGATATTGCCAATTACTTACTTGTAAAATGTTATGCACATAGCATATATTTTCATTTTTTTAAAAAATAAAGAAACTGCTTGGCTTGATATTTCTTTTAATTATAATCCGAATATTTAGCACTTTCCAGCGAATTAATTGTAATCCTAATTGAAAATGCCATTATATGTCGGTATTGGGATTAGTGGAAACAATAGGAATGCCCTAATAATTCGCAGTTATCTCCGTTTAGCTTGCCTGATATGATTAAATTTTTTGCAGTTTATCGGACAGCAACTTACATATGCTTATTCGTGGGCTTGTCTTTTTGATAATTAACCTTTTTATAAGATAGAATGGCAAGCAGGAAAGGAATGAAATTATGATAACAAGAACAAACATTTATGTACCGATCATCATACTTGTTCTAATCTTCGTTTTTGCTAACACTGAGACTGCGCAAGCAAAATTAGGTGATCAAGTTCTCAAGGAAGGCATGAAGAATCAAGAAGTAATGCAATTGCAAAATCATTTGCAATTGTTCGGTTATGATACTAATGGAATAGATGGGAACTACGGCAAACAAACCAAAGAAGCGGTTCGTTTGTTTCAAGCAAAAAACGGACTTACAGCAGATGGAATTGCCGGCTCTAGCACGATAAATGCAATACTTGCCATAATTAATAAAGACTCTTATACACAGCCAAGCCGTTCCAAAGGGGTAACGCGTTCAGGATTAACCCTCACTACCCATGAGATGAATTGTTTAGCTCGAGTAGTATTCGGGGAAGCCCGCGGGGAAAACTTTGAAGGCCAAGTTGCAGTAGCGGCAGTCGTATTAAATCGCTATTACAATGGAGAGTTTGGGAATTCGATTGAAAAAATTATTACTCAGCCCGGCGCTTTTACAGCAGTTAGTGACGGTCAGTATTATTTGAAACCGAACCAGAATGCTTATGAGGCAGCTAAGCAAGCAATCCAAGGTTGGGATCCAACCAATGGAGCCATATATTATTGGAATCCCGATACCGCCACT
Organism: Syntrophomonadaceae bacterium; assembly: GCA_031553935.1. Taxonomy (GTDB): domain Bacteria; phylum Bacillota; class Syntrophomonadia; order Syntrophomonadales; family Syntrophomonadaceae; genus JAISDD01. The sequence goes on along the minus strand of JAVBKS010000012.1, from coordinate 65,462 downwards.
AGTAAATGGGTATGGAATCGCCCGATAATAAAAATTATCGGACGGCATGTATTCGCAAGATAAGAAAAAGCTATTCAATTTCCTGGTCAAGTAAAAGCGATTCTTTTTTGGGATTGTGTTTCCCCAGCAACCATGATGAAATGATCGCCGTGATGGGAATAGAAGTAATTAAAGCAATACTTCCTACTAAGGCGCGAACGATCTCAGTTACTATTAACTCTAGATTCAATACCTTTATGGGTGCCATGTTATAGACTATAAGCAGTAATAGTAATGGCAGCGCTCCACCAGTGTAAGCAAGTATCAAGGTATTTGCCATGGCACCCATAATATCTTTACCAACATTCATCCCCGCTTTAAACAAATCCATAAGCTTTTTACTGGGATCAGCCAGGCTGATTTCACTGATGGCCGAGGCAATAGATATAGAGACATCCATTATTGCACCCACAGCGCCAATAACTATTCCCGAAAACAAAAGACCTTTCATGTCTATACTTATCCCGTCGACATACAGCAACATTTTTTCTTCCTCGGTAGCTAATCCCTGCAATTGAGCCCAATCCCCGAATAACTGTGAGAGAAGCGCAGCGAATACCAGACCTCCAAAAGTACCTAGAATTGCAGCTAAAGACTTCTTTGAAAAACCCGCTACCAAAAGCATAGTAATCATAGTAACGACTATAAGTAATAATATGGTTAAGAAAACCGGATCTTTCCCGGCAACCAAGCCTGGTAAGAGGACTTTGTATATACCGGCAATGGTTATCCCCAATGCTATTAAAGATTTTAAGCCTTGCAATCTGCCAATTGCGATCATCAAAACTGCAAATAAAGCAATGAGCCAATTGGTTGCGCTGCTGCGCCAGTGTTCAGAAACAAACGTGTTGGCAATACTTTTGCTGCCATCATCTAAAGTCATTTCTTGAATCGTGACCAGTACATAGTCTCCCGGATTAATAAACAGATCCATTCCCGGAGTGCCTGATAATACATTTGTAGCCTCGAGAGTTTTCCCTTTATATTCTCCTTCTAATACCTCCACATCGACAGTTTGATTTATTATCGGGCTTTTCCAACCACTAATATCGGTTTGATTAGTGTTTTCAACAGTAATAACTCTAGCTTTATAAATCACTTCAACAAAAGCAGCTTCTTCAATCGGTTCAGCTCGGGCTCCTGCTGTAATAGCAAACATAGCTATTAAAGAAAACACGACCACAGCCAATAAATAATTGCGCGCTTTCAAAACTTATTCCCTCCCCCTTATTTTCAATGCAATTCTAATAATTATCCGATTTAATGGCACACTTAAGAGCGCATCAGCAACCTTAATAGTCTGCTCAGCAGACATCAGTAGTCCTCTTTAGGGAAATACTATTATCCTTGCCCTCACCCTTTTGTAGTGAACGCAGCTAACAATAGCCTGTACCCTTAAGGGTATGGTGTCTAAAGAGCGTCCAAAGATTTGGAGCGTTTTTATGAGCGAATAGTATAAGTATATATATTTTTTTTTCGTTTACCAGCCAAATTTAATTAAAAACTATTTACATAATCGCAAAGATGTATTATATTGATAATGATAATCGTTATCAAAGAGAGGTGATTAATTTGACTAGAACTTTACAAGAACTGCTGCCGGGAGAAAGAGCTACAATTAGAACCCTTCGGGGCAATGGAGCTATTAAGCGAAGAATCATGGACATGGGATTAATCCCTGGGGTTGAGATTACTATGGAGAGATTCGCTCCTTTAGGGGATCCGATAGAGATTAAGAGCAGCGGATTCCATATTTCTTTAAGAAAAGAGGAAGCAGATACCATAGAGGTTGATTAGGTATAAGGAGTAATATGAAATGAAAAAGGAATATTGTATTGCTCTTGCGGGCAATCCGAATTCAGGTAAAACCACAATATTTAATAATCTAACCGGTGCCAGACAACATGTCGGCAATTACCCGGGGGTAACTGTTGAGCGCAAGGAAGGTTATTTAAAGCATGAGGGAACCACGATAAAAGTTGTCGATCTTCCTGGATCTTACGCTTTGTCACCATATTCCCCCGATGAAGTAGTGACCCGAGAGGTTATTATTCGCGAGCGGCCTGATGTTATAGTTAACATCGTTGATATATCAAACTTGCAGCGCAATTTGAATCTTACGCTGCAATTAAAAGAGCTTGAAGTCCCCATTATATTAGTCCTCAATATGTACGACCTAACTGAAAAGATTGGCCTTCGGGTCGATATGAACTTATTATCTCAATTATTGGGAATTCCTGTTATCAGCTCCACAGGAAGTAAAAACGTAGGCACAGATAAAATTATTGCAACCGTATTGCAAGTTTTATCAAGCAAAGAATATAGCAATAAAACTATTCGTTACCGTGCGGAAATAGAAGAAGCGATATCATCATTAGAAGAAACTTTGCTATCAGCAAAGGAATATCAAGAAATTGAAAACATTGATGTAATTAAGCTAAGTCCTAGACGATGGGTTGCTATTAAGCTGATTGAAGGCGATAACGAGCTTTATAAAGAGATCAAGAATCTTTCTCAAGCCGACAAATTATTCGCTGCTATTGAATCCAGCCGTGCAAATATTAAGACAGTGACTGGTGATGATGCCGAGGTAGTAATAGCGGAAGACAGATATGCCTCGATCAATGGAATTTTCCACGAAGCCTGTCAAAAGGAAATTATTAGCAAAGTAACAGCTACGGAGAAAATAGACCGCGTGTTATTGAACCGCATAATTGGCTTGCCATTGTTCTTAGCTATGATGTGGTTACTTTTCCAGCTTACTTTTACTATAGGAAACTATCCCATGGGCTGGATTGAAACCGGCTTCACTACATTGGCCGATTATCTTAATGAAACCATGTCTGAAGGCATGCTCCGTTCTCTGCTTGTTGATGGCATAATTGGCGGTGTAGGCGGTGTAGTCGTATTTTTGCCGAATATTTTGCTCTTATTCTTAGGAATTGCTTTTCTGGAAGCAAGCGGCTATATGTCAAGAGCTGCTTTCTTAATGGATAGAATAATGCACAAAGCCGGATTGCACGGCAAGTCTTTTATCCCCATGCTAATTGGTTTTGGATGTTCAATACCGGCCATAATGGCTACCCGCACCTTGGAAAACCCGAGAGACAGATTAGTTACAATACTGATCACACCTTTAATGAGTTGTGGTGCCAGATTACCGGTTTACATTTTATTGATTGCTGCCTTCTTTCCCGAACATGCAGGCACGGTATTATTTTCGATTTACTTAATCGGCATAATTATGGCTATTATTATGGCTAGAGTTTTTAGAACCTGGTTATTACCTGGAGAAGCCGAACCATTTGTAATGGAGTTACCTATCTATAGATTACCCAGCTTTAAGAGTATTCTTATTCATATGTGGGAGCGCAGCTGGCTTTATCTGAAAAAAGCAGGAACTCTAATTTTGGCGGTTTCAATAATTATGTGGGCACTTTTCACCTATCCTGAAACAGAATCTATCACACCGGAACCAGTCAGTGCAGAAGTTCAGTTGGAAAACAGTTATGCCGGCACTGTTGGTAAAATAATTGAGCCGGTCTTAAAACCATTGGGATTCGACTGGAAAACCGGCATTGCTTTAGTTGCAGGCTTTGGCGCCAAAGAGGTTGTTGTAAGTACCCTTGGAACTTTGTATAGTCTAAGCGAAGAAGATCTGGAAGACGATAGTGATAATCCGGAAACTGGAGCCAATGCTTTCGCTCGGCGGGCCCAGGCATCATCTGGCTATACTCCGCTGACGGCATATGTTTTAATGATCTTTACGCTTTTATATGTTCCCTGCATGGCATCGATAGCAGTTATTAAACGGGAGACTAATAGTTGGAAGTGGCCGGGCTTCACGATTATATATACCATCGCGCTTGCTTGGATAGTATCCTTCATTGTCTTCCAGCTTGGCCAATTATTGGGGATTGGTGTTTAAATGAATTAACAAAAGACGCTTGTTCTTTTCACGTACCTTTCTAAAACCACCTGCTAGCTACTACTTCAAGTGTCGAGGGGTGTTAAAAAACTCCCCCTCGACATATCCTCACCTTACTCCGGTATACTGTTTACGCTGTCGTAATGCGAAAACTCCATGGAAAAAGAAGCACGTCCCTGGGTCTGCGATCTAAGAGAAGTGGAATAACCAAAAAGCTCTACCAAGGGAACGAATCCTTTAATAATCTGGGTATTATTATAGGTTTCCATCGATTCTAGTCTTCCCCGGCGATTATTAATGGTTGCAATTATGCTGCCGGTAAATTCATCAGGTGAAGTGACCTCCAGCTTCATTATTGGTTCTAATAGCAGCGGTTTCGCTTTTTTGAGACATTCTTTGGTGGCTAGTATTCCTGCTGTCCGGAATGCCATTTCAGATGAATCAACTTCATGGAATGAGCCGTCGAGCAGTGTAATCTGTATATCTACAATAGGAAATCCTTTTATAATTCCTTCGTTGAGCGCTTGCTTTACTCCGGCCTCAACAGCTGGTATATACTCCCGCGGTATTGCTCCGCCTGTAATTGCATTAATGAACTTGTAGCCTTCGAAAGGCTCAATCTTAAGTACTACATGGGCAAATTGTCCTTTGCCGCCGGTCTGCTTAACATAGCGAGTGACATGTTCAGCACTGGCTGAAATCGTTTCTTTGTATGAAACCTCTGGTCGCCCAGTATTAAACTCGACTTTAAACTCTCTGGATAAACGCTCTGTGATTATTTCCAGGTGTAATTCTCCCATACCTGAGATTAAGGTTTGGCCTGTTTCTTTATTATATAATAGCTTAATCGTGGGATCTTCCGCACACATGCGGTTTAGTGCTTCAGCAATTTTGCTCTGATCTGCTTGGGTTTTTGGCTCGATGGCAATTTGCATTACCGGTTCCGGGAAATCAATTGATTCTAAAATCACATTATATCCTTCCGAACAGAGCGTATCTCCGGTTGAAACATCTTTTAAGCCAATGAAAGCTACTATATCTCCGGTATTAACCATTTCTAATTCTTCGCGATGGTTAGCATGCATTCTAACCAATCTGCCAATACGTTCTCTTTTATCCTTACTGCAATTGTTAACATAGGTTCCAGCAGAAATACTTCCCGAATAGACTCTGGCAAAGGCTAATTTGCCCACATGTCTATCGGTCACGATTTTAAAAACCAAAGCCGCAAATGGTTGTTTTGAAATATCTTTTTTCTCCAGACTAGTCATTTCGTCCAGAGCAGAGTTGAAATCAATATCAGCTGGTGAAGGTAAGTAATTAATGATTGCATCTAACAGATTTTGAACACCTATGTTGCGATAAGAGCTACCACATATAGTAGGAACTATAATTCCTTTTACCGTCAGTTTTCTAATCGCATCCCATAATGTATCATTAGGTATTTTTTCGCCGCCGACATAAAGGTCAAAAATTGCCTCATCATATTGCGCGACATCCTCGACAAGTTTTTCATACCATTTATTTACGTCGGCATTGTATTCATCCGGGATTTCTTGCTCGGTAATATTAGCACCACTGTTTCCGGAATACGTAATCAGCTTGTTTCCAATAATGTCAATAATACCAATGAATTCTTCATCAGCAAAAGCTGGAATAGTAATAACCAAGGGCTGAGCACCTAAACGGCTTTTAATTTGATCAACAACTGCGAAAAAATTAGCTCCAATCGCATCCATTTTATTTATATACGCAATTCTTGGAGTTTTATACTTATCCGCCTGGCGCCAAACGGTTTCAGATTGGGGTTCAACTCCACCTTTTCCACAGAAAATTACCACCACGCCATCAAGAATTCTCAAGCTTCTTTCAACTTCAGCCGTAAAATCAACGTGACCCGGTGTATCAATAATATTGATACTATGGTCTTTCCATTGACAGTGAGTAGCTGCCGAGGTTACAGTGATGCCGCGCTCTTTTTCATAAGGGAGATAATCCATTATACTCTCTCCGTCATGGGTTTCTCCCATTTTATGGGTTTGGCCGGTATAGTATAGTATTCTTTCGGTTGTGGTTGTTTTCCCCGCATCGATATGCGCAATTATTCCTATGTTTCTTATTTGTGATAGCATTTAGTTTACGACCTCTTTCATTTGTTTCGCTTATTAGCGTTTTTAGACACAAAAAAACAATACATTACTAAATCTTATTTAGCATAGTTTGCAAAGTGAAATTCTATTTATTTAAGGGCAATGTAATCAAAAAGGCAGAACCTTTGCCTGATTCACTTATAACACTTGCATTCCCGCCATGGATTTCGATTATATGCTTTACAATCGCTAATCCTAGTCCTGTTCCTCCTGTCAGTCTAGACCTGTCTTTATCTACCCTAAAGAATCGATTAAATACGAAAGGTATGTCTTCGGGTGCAATTCCAGGACCATTATCTATAAATCTTATCATAGCATGATCCCCTTTTGCATCAATATTAATACTTACCTTCTGATCCTTGGTCGAATAATTAATAGCGTTTTCCAGTAAATTGATAACTGCTCGAAGAATGTGTTCTTTGTCTACACTTACTATTATATTGGATACATTCGAAGTTGTTGTCACTTCGATATCGGAAAAGTCCCGTTTCTTTTTGACGAAATGGACGGCCTCATTAATTATGCCAGAAAGGTTCTCGGATTTAAGTTTGAGATTAATACTGCCAGAATCCAGAAGAGACAAGAATAATAGATCGCTAATCAAAATATCTAGATTATCTATTCCCTTTTTTATTGCCACAACATCTTTACTTGCTCCATCACCTGCTGCTCTCTCAGCCAGCCCCTTAAGCTGAGCCACCGGTGTTTTAAGCTCATAAGTAATATTGGCGACGAAATCTTGGCGCACCTGCTGAAGATTCTTGATTTCGCTAATATCATTGAGGATTATGAGAATTTCAGGCTGATAGGCGTTTTCGCGCTTAAAAATCGGTACCATGTTAACAGCAAATATCTTTTGATTCTGGTTAGCAATTGCTAATTCTTTTTTCAGTGACCTAGAATGTTCCTTGGTTTGAGTAATCATTTCCACCATGTCTTTGTTAGTTATTACTTCATAGTACAATTGCCCTAACATCGAACTATCAATTGCCAGCATATACATTGCTACCGGGTTAGCAAAGACTAATAGATCCTTACTATTAACTAGCAGAATTCCGTTTACCGTGTTGTCCATCACAACATCCAAACGATTGCGAACAATTAGATTAAATTTATCGCTCTTGGCAATAGTTTCAGTCATGCGATTAATTGCATTCCCCAAACGTTCGAATTCCGCACTGTGTTTACTATAGTCTTTAGTCCGGCGGCTACCTCTAGTAATGTCTTCGATGGTCAGGGTAAAATCTTTTAATGGTCTAAGAAAGCGACTAGTAAAATACGCCGAGAGCAACAAAGTAAGCAATGAAAAAGAAACAAAAATGACGGCATAATCGACGAACTTATTAGGATGGACGATTTGGTTGTCCACAAGAATAATAAATAAGACGATAAGAATCAATAGCGCGTTAAAAATACTTAGTTTCCATGTGAAGGATTTGATTTTGATGACCCCCCTAAAAATCTTTCATATAACCTAAGAATAATATATTAAGTCGTAGAAAAACAACTTCCACCGATAAATTCTCTAAGTATTGAATTTTCAGGAACTTTGTCCGCAGAGTATGATTTTAGCTCAGACAGCAGATTAAGAAGGCGCTGAGCTTCAAAAAATGCCGAACTTCGATCACTAATTGCTTTTAACAAAGGTTCAACAATTGGTTTAATGATGCTTAATTCATATGTAAGTGATGAATTGAACATTATGTCTGCATTCTCTTGATAAGGAAAAATATTTTTGCTTTCGCCTTTTTTTACCGATGGCCACCTGGCAATAGTTTCTTCACAGGAGTTATTTCTGGTCCTAATATCACGTATCATTCTTCGCAAAAGCCTATTATCGGTAGTATTAATAAAATTAGTACTATCTATGCTTATGGGAGTTAGAGCGCTAGTGTAAATCATGTATTTTTTTGCCGGGTCAACGAGATAAGTCAAGCGATCATTTAACGCATGAATACCTTCAATAATAATAACCTCTTGCTCATTAAGTTGAATGGCATTCCCTGAAGGCAAGCTCTCTCCCCGATGAAAATCAAAATAAGGCATTTCAACTTCTTGACCATGCAGCAGCTTAGTGAGGTGATTATTAAAAAGTTTAAGGTTAAGTGCTTCTAAAGCTTCATAATCATAATTATTGTTTTCATCTAAGGGCGTCAATACTCTGTCGACGAAATAATTATCCAAAGAAATGCTAACTGACTTAATCCCGATAACACGCAATTGAATTTTTAGGCGCTCGGCAAAAGTTGTTTTTCCTGATGAAGAAGGTCCAGCTATCAAAACTATTTTAATTTCTTTATTTAGAGCAATTTTATCGGCAATCTTAGCAATATCTCTTTCGTGCTTAGCTTCATCAAGGCGGATAATTTCTTCAAATTCGAAATCCACTATCTTCTTATTAATATTATAGAAATAAGGTATATCAAGTGCATCCGCCCATTTTTTTGATTCATAAAGCAAAGCTGTAAACTTTTGCTGCTCTCTGAATGGCTTTATACTAAACTGATCATTAATACTAGGGATTTGTATGATGATACCTTTATCAAAATCCCTTAACTCGGTTGGGAATATCATACCTGCTGAGTCAACTATATGGTTTACTGCCCGCTCATAATAATCATTAAAAGAATATACACCCACCAGATCGTTGTTATCCGGCTTTAGTAAGCCGATTTTTTCATTTTGTTTTTGCTGCTCAAAAATTTCGGCGGCAGTTCTAATATTAATGCATAAGCGTTTTATCTTTTCATTGTCGGCAATAATCTGATTAAGCCGTTTCTGGATTAGTTTAACATCTGTATTAGTAGGAATATAGTTATATAATTCGGCGAAGATAGCATTGGAAATAGAGTATTTAATCCTAAATGAATACAGCGGAAATAGACTAAAGCAAACCGATGAAATCAAAAACATAGCACTGTTTCTAAAGATACGGGCGCCGGTCTCGCTATGCAAATCTATCAAAGCGATTTCGGCAGATTGATTCAAAACATGGTTCAAATCAACAATTGAATTGTTCTCCATTGCCGCTAAGAGCTGAAGATCCTTAGCGAATCCGGTGCTTTCGAGAAGCTCAGCAATAGTTACTCCAGCTCTTACCCTATAACTCTTATCTCCCTTAATGGAGACATTAATAATTTCTGTCGGTTTACAATTCATTCCCAATCCCCGAATAATCTACATTAATACTTCTATTATTAATTATCTCAGTTTCGCCTCTAGATTCTCTTTTAGTGCTGCGACTACTGTTTCGAGTATACTATTCACCTCTGAATCGGTCAATGTTCTGTCGAGCGAAGAAAACGTAAATCGTAAAGCCAAGCTCTTGCACCCTTGGGGTACTTGATTGCCTTCATAAACATCAAATATAGCAACATTTTTTAGTAATGGTGATTTCGTGCTATCAACTTGAGCTAAAATCTCTTTCGCTTTTACAAAAACAGGAACAATTATCGCCAGGTCTCTTTCTATTTCCGGGAACTTGCTGATTTCAGTGCTCATAATCTTTTGCTTGGCTTCACTAAATAGTTTTTCCACATCTAACTCGAATGCGCAAACCCTCGATTTGATATTGAAAGCCGCTGCAACTAAGGGGTGAATTTCGCCAATAATTCCTACTGCCTCTGAATTAGCCGTGATGAGAGCTGTTCTTCCGCTATGGAAAGAATCATTTTCAAAGGCTTCGAAACTATAGTCGTTTAAGCCAAGTTCTAAGAACATACCTTCAATTATTCCCTTGAGATAGAAAAAATCCATTTCTATTTTTTCCGCATACCAATTGTGTTCACAACAACCTGTGACTATTGCGCTTAGAATAGGCTTTTCCGTGGGTAAACCTTCTTCTTGAGGCAGGAACACAGCTCCCATTTCAAAAAAGCTCAGGTTGTTCATTTTTCGGGCTTGATTATTCGAGATATTCAGCAATAACCCCGGCAAGAGGGTTGACCTCATGACACTATAGTCTTCAGATAAAGGATTAACTAACTCCAGCATTTCATTATGGGGATTTTCTGCTCGCCACAGCATTTTTTCTCTGACATTCGGGTTAATAAAGCTTAAGTTTATAACTTCATTAAACTGATTACTTAAAAATCTCTTAATTTCATCCTTAAACTTTTGCAATGGATTTAAGCCGCCAAAACTCGACTGCCCTTCCGGCAGGGTTGCCGGCAGGTTATCATAACCGTGCAAACGGGCAATTTCTTCAATCAAATCGACTTCAGCTTGTAAATCGATTCTATAAGTAGGAACTGTTACTCTCCATTCATTTGATGAATGATCAATACTAAAACCTAATCCTTCAAGGTAAGCTTGCATATCGGTATTGCTTAAATCACTGCCCAAAACACTGTTAACCCGTTCAGGCCGTAAATTAATTATTCTTGGTAAAACCAGATGGGGATAATTGTCAGCAAGTCCGCCAACTATTTCTCCTCCAGCTAATGCCTGCACAAGGTCTGCTGCTCGATTTATTGCACTGGTTAAACCATTGATATCTACGCCTTTTTCAAATCTAATCGAGGAATCACTGCGTAAAGCTAGAGTTTTTGATGTTCTTCTTACACTGATATTATTAAAAAAAGCTGATTCTAAAAGTACATTTTTTGTAGAGGCAGTAATCTCTGTGCTTTCCCCTCCCATGGTGCCAGCAATGGCAATCGGTCCGTCCGGGTCAGTTATCAGCAGCATGGTTTCATTTAATTCTCTCTCAATGCCATCTAAAGTTACAATTCTTTCATTTTTAGCCGCGCGCCGGATTATTATTTCTTGCTTGCCATTATCATTTTTGCCTAACAAGTCATAATCAAATGCATGCAATGGTTGGTTATACTCAAGCATTACATAATTGGTAATGTCGACTATATTATTGACCGGCCGAATTCCAGCACTTATCAGTGATTTTTGCATCCATTCCGGTGAATCGGTTATATTGCAATTCTTTATTAGTCTGGCTGTATATCGGCCACAAAGGTCTTCATCTTTTATGACAATGTTTATATAATCAGTAATGCTATCGTTATTTTCCTGCAATGTGATTTCTGGAAGCATTACTTTGCTCTCAAACAGGGCGGCAACCTCACGCGCAGTATTAATAATTCCATAACAATCGCCCCGATTAGGAGTTAATTCTAAGACTAATATCTTATCATCATCAATTTCTTCCACGCCCTCGACGGCAATTCCCGCCATGGTTAGCCTATGGGCGAGCTCATCAACTGGGCAATCAAAATCTACATACTTTTTCAGCCAATTTATCGAAACTCTCATTTTCCTACCTCCATTAGAATTGCTGCAAAAATCTACGGTCGTTGTCATAGAAGAGCCGCAAATCATTAATTTTGTATTTTAGCATTGCAATTCTCTCTATTCCTAGGCCAAAAGCAAAACCGGTTACTTTCTCCGGATCATAACCTCCATATTTCAGCACATTGGGGTTAACCATCCCTGCCCCTAAAATTTCCAGCCAGCCGGTGTGCGAACATACTCTGCAGCCTTGGCCATCGCAATTTACACATGATACATCCATTTCAACACTAGGTTCAGTGAAAGGAAAATAACTAGGGCGGTATCTGACCCTAACATTTTCGTTAAATATTTTCTTAGCAAAAAACATAAGGATACCTTTTAGATGAGAAAAAGTAATGCCATTATCTACCAACAAGCCCTCTATTTGATGAAACATAGGAGAATGAGTGGCATCATCATCTCTGCGGTAAACCTTTCCTGGAACAATAATTTTAACTGGGGTGCTAGGACACATTTTCTCCATGACTCTAACTTGCATCGGAGAAGTATGAGTTCTTAGCAGTATTTCGTTAGTAAAATAAAATGAATCTTGCATATCCCTGGCGGGATGATCTTTAGGAATATTTAGAGCTTCAAAATTATAATAATCAAGCTCAACTTCCGGACCTTCAGCGACAGTAAAACCTAAACCAATAAATATGTCTCTTATTTCAGCATTGATTTTGCTTAACGGGTGTAAATTGCCGTAAGTATGCGGAAATCCGGGTAGAGTCACATCAATTGTTTCCTGCTTCAATTGGTCATCAAGCTTACGTTTTTTTATATTCTGGAGCTTGGCATCAAGTCTTTGGGTTAAATCAGACTTTATATTGTTGGCTACCTGTCCAACTTCTGCTCTGGTATTGGGATCAAGGTTTTTTAGATCGCGAAGAATTTTAGTGATCTCGCCTTTGCGTCCCAGAATTTTTACTTGATATGCATTTAGAGTTTCGATATCCTCGATACTTAGCAAATCCTGTTCGACTTGCTGCTTAAGTTGTTTTAAAAGGTCTATCATCGCTTACCTCCATTTATTATAAAACAAAAAAATTCATCCCTAAAAGGGACGAATTAATTCCGCGGTACCACCCTCGTTGATCTAACTTATGTTAAATCCACTCCAATGTAAATAACGGCTACAACCGGGAAAGCCTAATAATTTCAGCCTTCCTACTCCTAGATGAATTCACTCATCAATTGCCTGACAATACTTCCAGTCCACGATATTGTCTCCCTGTAGGTTTGACTATGAGTTACTATTTCTAATCATCATATCAATTATTATTAAGTGATAATTTATAAAGTAGATAACATACAATGCAGCCTGAATTCTCAAATGAGTCCCAAAATTTAGTTGCCTCTAAAACCATAAGGCCAACCTCCATTACTATTTAGGGCTGAACAATTTTCATTATAGCATAGTGGTTTTTCTTGTTCAAGAAACATCAGCGTCGTTGCGACCAAACTTTGCTCATGATTATCCCGCTAGCAATGGCAACGTTCAGTGAATCAGCAGATGCTATCATGGGGATAAAAAAACTATCTGAACAAATTTGCTTAATCTCCAGTGACAGACCGTGAGCTTCGCTCCCGAAAGCAATTACTATTGATCCGGAAAAATCAAAACCTTCGTATGATTTTGTGGCATTGGAGTCTGAGCAATAAATCTGAAAATCAGTTTTTTTCAATTCATCGATATAATGTGCATCTACTGCAATTATTGGTATATTGAATACTCCTCCCATGCTGGATCTTACCACTTTTGGACTATAGGGCTCAACGCAATCTCCGTACAATAAAATGCCATCAGCTCCCAGCGCCCAAGCTGTTCTTACTATTGTACCCATATTTCCAGGATCACTAATGCTATCCAGCAATAAATAAAAGCGGTTTGGCTCTAGGAATTCTTCGGGATTATAACTGGGAGTCTCGGCAACAATAGCTATTCCTTGGGGGCTCTCGGTAGAGCATATTTTTTCCATTATTTTATTATTAACTATATAGACATTAACATCGGTTAATCCAGCTAGAAGGGGTCGGAATTCATTTAGTAAGCTTTCTTCTATAAAAACGCTAAGAACAGCAATATTGCTATTAAGCGCCTCCTGGCACAAGCGTTCGCCTTCAAGCAAAAAACACTGCTTTAATAAGCGGTGTTTTTTTTGTTTTAAAGCAATGGTTGCCTTAATTATCGGATTATGGTGTGATTCTATATATCTAAACATGATTTTATATTATAAACTAATCCCTTTTGATATTTCTACTAATTTCGTAAAACCACCAGGATCGTTAACGGCTAATTCGGCTAACATTTTGCGATTGATTTCAACTCCAGCAAGCTTCAGACCATGTACTAATCTGCTATAGGTGGTTCCATTATTGCGCGCCGCTGCGTTTATTCTGGCAATCCACAGTTTTCTGAAATCACGTTTTTTCAATTTGCGGTGAATGTACGCATATTGACCGGATTTCATTACTTGTTGCTTGGCTACTCGAAAAAGTTTAGATTTACTGCCACGATAACCCTTGGCTAGTTTAAGTATTTTTTTATGTCTCTTATGGGTAATTATTCCCCTTTTAACTCTTGGCATCCAATAGTCCTCCTTAAGGTCATTAATATGGTATAAGCCTGGTAATTCTTCTAGTCTCAGCAACGCTCACAAGTCCGGATTTTCTGAGCTTTCTCTTTCTTTTAGGGCTCTTGCCTCCTAATAAATGGCTAGCATAAGCTTTGGCTCTTTTGATTTTTCCGGTGCCGGTTTTCTTGAATCTTTTGGCCGCACCTCTATGAGTTTTAGTCTTTATCATTGAGCTTCCTCCCTGTTTTCGTGTTTCTCTTTCTTATCTAATTTTTCGATATCTAAACGAGGGGTGAGAATCATAACCATATTCTTTCCTTCAACTTTAGGAGCTTTTTCGACTGAAGATATGTCTGCAACCTGCTCTGCAAGTTTAACAGAAAGTTTGTGGCCAAGATCAGGATGGGTAATCTCACGACCCCTAAACATTACGGTAACTTTTACTTTATCTCCAGCGCTTAAGAATTTACGGGCATTACGCGTCTTAACTTGAAAATCATGATCTTCAATATTGGGGCGCATTTTAACTTCCTTGATAGAAATTATTTTCTGCTTTTTCCGAGCTTCTTTATCTCGTTTTCCTTGCTCGAATTTGAACTTACCAAAGTCCATAAACCGGCAAACTGGCGGTTTCGCTGATGGTGCTACCTCAACCAAATCAAGTGATTTCTGTAATGCCATATCAAGTGCGTCTCGAATAGCAACAATTCCTAATTGTTCTCCATCTTCACTTATAAGTCTGACTGTCTTAACCCGTATATCCTCATTGATTCTCCATTCCTTACTGATAAGAATTTCACCTCCAAAATAATAAAAACGGGCAAAAGCCCGCTTTCTCATGCCATACTGGTAAGAAGAATCCTACCATTATTAACCATATCAACCAAGGCCGATAGGTGAGAAGCTCAGCTTCCGCTTATTACAAATAGATTCTAGCATAAGCACAATCGCTTTTCAAGCAAAAATATCTGCGAAATTGAATTAAAGCTTGACATAAATGCTATTCTTCAAACAAAATTAGTTGAAATATCTCGCTATCCTAAATCATTTTACTTTGACATTCTATAATAAGGATACTGCAATGAAAAGTGATTCGTACATATATAAAATATCTAACTCTATTAGCTTCTACCAAGAAGAAGAATTCCAATCCAAATTTACTGCCCAGAATAGTTTGATCAACAAGTATTTATTATTGATATTAGGTATAATTTACTTGCTTGGTTTCGCTAAAGTTTTTATTGGGGATAGCTATCTATTAATGCATATGTCTTCAATATACTTTTCATTACTATCTCGTTTTTTCATCTTCAGTTATGCTATCATTTATTTCATTTTATTGCATGATATTAAGAACCAAAAAATCGCCACCTATTTTATCTTGTTTTTTTACCATGCTCTTTTCTTAAGCTACTTAGTTAATATCAAACTGCAGAAAGTCAATTTGTTCCCCCTTGAGTTTTTTGGTTCTTTTTTAATAATATGCTGTATGATTCTTAGTCTCAGACATTTTATGCAAACAGTTTTGAATTCCCTGATAATGCTCATAATCTTTGCCCTATTCGAAATCTATTTATTAAATTTCGTAAATCACATGCTTCTTATGAAGTGTTCGATTTATTTGGCTCTAGCCGTGCTGTTTACCCTAGTTCACAGCTTTATTTTAGAGAAACGCCAGTACAAGCAGTTTATTGAGCAAAAAATTGCTGAAGACAGATCTTCTATAGATAAGCTTACCGGATGTATGAACCGCTGGCGTTTTGATGATATCATTGCGGAGTGGATAGCAATCGCCAATTATAATCTATCGGTTTTTTCGATAATAGTTTTAGATCTAGACAACTTCAAAATCATTAATGACACCTATGGCCATTTGGTTGGTGATGAAGTATTAAGTAGTTTCGTTTCTTTGATTAATAATGAAATCCGAGAGCAAGATATTTTTGCGCGCTGGGGTGGGGATGAATTCATTCTCTTGCTGCCCTTGACTGAATCTAAGCAAGCGGCAATTCTAGCAGAGCATTTACGGGAAATAGTCGAGCGACACCAGTTCGTTAATGGGCTTAAGATAACCATAAGTTTTGGCGTCGCTCAATCTAGTTTCTTCGATAATGCTTATTCGCTCGTTCAAAGGGCAGATAAACTACTGTATGGTGCGAAAAAATTAGGCGGCAATCAGGTAGCAGTATGATTGCCAGGATTATGATGCTCACTCATTTGTCAAAACCCGATCGCGTATTTCTATACTAATTCGACTAATGAATTCTTCACCTGTCATTGATCCTAATTCACCAAGTTTTCTATGTCTTACAGCTATGGAATTATTCTCTTCTTCCTTCGCTCCTACAATTAATAAATAGGGGATTTTTTGCATTTGCCCATCTCTTATTTTATAGCCTAGTTTCTCGTTCCTGTTATCAAGTTCACAGCGTATGTTCTCATTGAATAGTTTTTCATAAATCGTTTTCGCATAATCATGGTAATGCTCTGACACGGGAATGATTTTAGCTTGGACAGGGGCTAACCAAGTTGGAAATGCTCCAGCAAAATGCTCAGTCAAAATTCCAATAAATCGCTCAATACTGCCGTAAATTACTCTATGAATCATTACAGGGCGATGCTTATTGCCGTCTTCGCCTATATAGTTAAGATCAAATTTCTCCGGCATCTGAAAATCCAGCTGTATAGTCCCACATTGCCAGGTTCTATCTAGAGAGTCTTTCAAGTGGTAATCTATTTTGGGGCCATAAAAGGCTCCATCACCAGGATTTATTTGGTATTCCATACCTTTTTCATTCAGCGCCTGTGCTAATGAATCAGTGGCTTTATTCCACATCTCTTCAGATCCCATTGATTTTTCCGGTTTGGTTGAAAGCTCCACAGAGTATCTAAAGCCAAATTTTCGGTAGAAAATATCTATAAGGTCGATAACTGCTTTGATTTCTGTAATGACTTGATCAGGCAGCATAAAAATATGAGCATCATCCTGGGTAAAGGCTCTTACTCGCATTAATCCATGCAAAACTCCAGACTTTTCATGCCTATGAACCAAACCAATTTCCCCTACCCGCATAGGAAATTCTCGGTAACTATGTGCGTTTTGCTTATATACGAGCATTCCCCCGGGACAATTCATCGGTTTGACTGCATAGCTGCCTTCATCAATTTCAGTAAAATACATGTTTTCTTGATAATGATCCCAATGACCTGATTGCTCCCACAATTGCTGATTAAGTATTATGGGGGTTCTAATTTCATCATAACCGGCTTTCCTGTGTTCTTCACGCCAATATCGCTCTAATTCATTTCTAATTACCATACCTTTTGGTAAGAAGAACGGAAATCCCGGCCCCTCTTCCAAAAGCACGAACAATCCCAGTTCCCTACCGAGCTTACGATGATCCCTTTTCTTAGCTTCCTCAAGTTTATTAATATAATCATCCAAAGCACTTTTCTTCGGATAAGAAGTCGCATAAATCCTCTGCAGCATTTGGTTGTTTTCGTTGCCGCGCCAATATGCCCCCGCCAAGCTCATTAATTTATAGGCTTTTACTCTGCCGGTTGATGGCAGGTGAGGCCCAGCACAAAGGTCAACAAAATCCTCCTGTTCATAAAGCGAAATCACTGCGTTTTCGTCTAAACCTTCAATTAATTCAGTTTTATAATGCTCACCCAAATTCTTAAAATATGTCAGTGCTTCTTCTCGGGAATACTCTTTTCTTACAATTGGATAATCTGCTTTGATTATCTTTTGCATCTCTTCTTCAATGAGTTTAAAATCATCTGGGGTAAAGGTATGTGAACTGTCAAAATCATAATAAAACCCCTTATCGATTGCCGGGCCAATTGCTACAAGGGTTTCCGGCCATAATCTCTTTACGGCTTGAGCCATAATATGTGAGGTTGTGTGTCTATATACTTCAAGAGCAATGGGGTCATCTATGGTGAAAAACTCTACTTTGCCGTCTGTTGTAATCACAGCATTCATATCGGTCAAAACATCATTAAATAATGCAACAACCGCATTACTGGCGAGTTTTTTACTAAGGTCCTGAGCAATTTGATATAGTGAGATACCCTCTTCATACTCTCGATTATTACCGTCTTTAAAAGTAATTGTTAACAAAATATACCCTCCTTGAACTTCAATGCCATAGGTTTAGTTTATACGATTATCATATAAAACCATATCACTAACCTTTAGCTTAATTCCAAGGAAGTCTGCTTGCATAGATGAAAATTCAAATTGTTAGTGATAATGATTGTTAAGAATATAGCAGATTATTATTTAGGGAGCAAGAAATGGGGGGTGCGTACATACTTATAATTATTGATAAATAATGAATCAAATATTAAATGATTCTTGGAAGGCCAAACATTTATCGCAATTATAACAATCAACTATCTTTTCTTGAAAAACATTTCTTATCATGTTAACCGGATCATTGTCGTCACTTTTCTTATAATTACTGTTATGGATAATAATTCTATCTGGAGATAAGGAAATTAGTATGCTCACTAAGACATCATCTAAGCTTACTTCATTTAGTAATATCTCATTAAGATAATGGCTCATCAGTTTTTCTTTGATCTCGACCCCTCTTGCATCCCAGATAAAATATTTGCCTTTGCCCGCCATTAACAAGTTAATTTCCGCAATTTTAGAATCTTGGGTATCTACGAAGTGGCGAAGCAAATTGATGAAATCATGGTATTCTTTTTCATTTTCAATTTCTTGAAACGCTACCTCAGCAGCATATCTTAACTCGGCTAAATACTCGCGCAGATTAAAAACTATAAAGCCTTCGATAAATATTTTGGAGTTTTCTTCCATGTACTTTAGTAATTTTTGGCTGATTCTTTTTTTGCGGCCATAATTAAATAGTAAACTTAAGCTATCATTTTGATTTACACTTCTTACAATGTCTAAAGCATTTTCAAGTACTCTAGCCCTAATTTCTACAGGATTTTGCCTATAATGCTTATTAATCTCTTTACACAAAAGATCCTCTTCCCATTCATCAACAATGTGATCTGCCAGGGCCTCTGCAATTTGATATTTTATTATTTGTATGATGTCTTCATAGCAAAAAAAGCTATCGATGGTTTCTTCATCAAAAGTAATATTTATTGCATAAGATTGTTGATTATCATTTATTTCAGTTGATATCATTAATGGAAGGTTCTTTTCATGAAACCAGCTAAGGCTCTCACGCAAGTTAATTTCAAATTTTCTTTTCTGTAAATTTGTCCTTATGAGAAATTCGTAGGGCATAATTAGCCTCCTGCAACGGTGTTAAATTTATTATATGTTTGCGATTAAGCCCTTATTCAATACTGTGTAATCCTAATTCGCCTATCAAATATTACCTTAAAGCTGATACCCTCAGGGCACTTGGTTAATAAATAAGGTTATGTTTAAAAGGCACCAAGTCTTGGCAAAGACATATAAAGATGTCTTGAACTACCGTTAGTTGCGGTATAAATTCTAGACGAATCTATTCGTCAATAATTTATACAAATATAGTATGTAATTAGAAATCTGATGATTTCATATATTAGTTTTCGATTTTTTCTTAAATATCAATAATGCAATTTTTTCAATTTTAGTACACAAATAGTAGAGGCTCCCAACTAATAACAGGAAGATAAGACGTTATCTCGGCAATAATTGGCGTGTTGCTAGGTGAAAAAAATTTGCGATCAATTACTTAATTTCAGTCATTGCAAATAAAGCTTTATCAGTATGAAATTTTATCTCGGGTGGAAAAACGCGAGGTGTAATTACTCAATTAAAAAACCGGAGCCAATAAACTCCGGTAAATCTTTGCTATTATGGTGGGTCGTACAAGATTTGAACTTGTGACTTCTTCCGTGTCAAGGAAGCACTCTCCCACTGAGTTAACGACCCGAACCAAGTTGATTATACCTTGGATGCATAATAAATGCAACTAAAAGAATCCCAAACGATTAACGATATGGTCCGTATAAAACCATTCAAATATGTAAAAAAAACCTGTTATTGTAATTTATTTCGTCGCTAGCATCTGGTCAAAACAAAAAATGTATAATTGCAGCTGAAAACTAATAGATTTTAGTGAGGTGATTGTAAATGAATAGATTTATTGGTTTCTACCACATTCAACTTAAAACCAAGTATTTATTGATCGGCCTAGTGGCATTAATGCTTGTGGGTTCTAGTGCCATGTATGTGCAAGGCTACAACAAACAAAAGCCGATATTCGAAGTTAAAACCAGTGAACCCAAAATTGCTTTGACCTTCGATATAAGCTGGGGAAATAAAACTCCATTACCGGTACTTGATATTTTGAAAGCCAATGATATTCGCTGCACTTTTTTCTTGTCCGGTCCTTGGGTCAAACAATATCCCGAAATCGCTAAAAGGATATTAGAAGATGGCCATGAAATAGGCAGTCATGGATACCGCCATATTAATCTTAGCACGATAGGACACGAAGAAATTGTTTCTGAATTGTCAAAAGCGCATGAAATTATTAAGGATGTTACCGGAGTTGAAGCTAACCTTATACGCACACCTAATGGTGATTATAGTAATACGGTTATTGATGCAATCCAGTCGCAAAACTATAAAGTTATACAGTGGAGCTTAGACTCTCTAGATTGGATGAATCCTGGGATAAATACAATTTCTTCGCGAGTAATTAGCAAATGTAAGGCAGGGGATATAATCCTCATGCACGCAAGTGATACCTGCAAACAAACCGATCAAGCATTACCTGAAATCTTAAAAGAATTGAAAGCCAAAGGATTTGAATTCGTAAAAGTAAGCGAATTGCTGAATCTTGAAGGAGCTAATTAATAATACCCAAAAATGCAAAATGAGAGCTTTTCAAACCTCTCAAATTTTCTTATCCTAATCAATTATTCGTCTTCAATATGTTCTAGGCCGATAGCTGCTAAGACTTCGTCTAACATTAGCTGGTTCCAAACATTTATCAAATAACATCCCTCCTCTTTATACTCTATTAATATCGAAAAGAGTCTTGTCAAACTTTAATTCTCAAGACTCTTATTGATAATTCTCTTGATTTAAGAACGTCTACTTAATATTATAACCTACATTATCGAATTTGCCTATGCTTATTCAATTTTTTCCAACATTTCAACAATCATTTCAAAAAAAGATAATATATCTTCCTTCTCATTAATTCCGGCCTTGAAACCAATTTCAGGAAATTTGCCATTACTATTGATTTTAACATTGA
The DNA here is from genome assembly GCA_031553935.1 of Syntrophomonadaceae bacterium. Taxonomy (GTDB): domain Bacteria; phylum Bacillota; class Syntrophomonadia; order Syntrophomonadales; family Syntrophomonadaceae; genus JAISDD01. The sequence goes on along the minus strand of JAVBKS010000012.1, from coordinate 44,233 downwards.
TCATATATTTAACGGCTCTTAAGCATTCATCTAAAGCCTCAAGTTCAAGCTCTTCCCAAACTGCATCATTAACAAGATCCGGGCTCCCGGATTCCAAAACCTTATCAAAATTAGTAATGTCCCCTTCGCTATTATCAATTATCTGATTAACAATCCACATAAGATCATTAGTTGTTATGCCCAGTTCTTCACTTAATTGCATAATCTCATTAGCTATAGGGGTAATTCGCAATAAATCTGATAGATTTACAGGATCACCTTTGCCCCATCTGTTTTTCATTTTATCGCCTCCACATTCTATTGATCCGAATCAAAATTCACCAAGCAGCTACTAAATATATTCAAAAGTATTTCGTTAACTTCATAAACCATTATTACTTGTATTCAATAAAACAGATAATTATCCTTCAAGTATTTATTTCATATCAATCTAATTATTATAATAAATATCTAAGAGATATAAAAGCAGCTATCATATTCAGTATCGAAAACTTCACAGTTTGATAGCAATAGCCATTAAATTCCAATTATAAATGCCAATTATTAGCTGGCCAACTTTTAGTCATGAATAATTGTTCAAATATTTTTGCTTTCCTTAATACTTCATTATTTGCATAAACCTTTCCTAAGGACAATAGCTTAAAATATAGATTTAAAGGTATGATTTTCTTCAAAAGTATTTATTCAAGCCAGTTTTTCAGTTATACTATGGAGACAGAATAATAGCTCAGCCAATGTAGACATTGAAAATCTGCAATGTATCCTAATCAGACAGCAAACCTCGCATTACTGATCCTGTTTAGAAATACATCGTTAGTTTTTTTGTCTGCATTAATATTACCTCAGGATACAACGTATATCTCGAGGCATAAGGAGGGAATAATTGTTTAGTACACTAATGGCGATTGTATAATTTTGTATTTTTAAGGATGATAGTTTATTCATCACTTATAGTATTATGAAAGCGGGTTGATAATTAGTGAATCTGAGTCATCAATTTGTTTCCTCTGGAAATGGTGCGAGTTTTATAAGAAAACTATTAATGCTTAGCGCTTTAACTCTGGGGACCATTCTAGCGACTCCTCTTATGGCTTCCGCAAGCGAAGCAAATTTAGTAATCCCTGCATTGCATCCCAGCCAGCACAATTTACTCTTTTTCGGAATAATTGTTTGTTTGCTCGGTATGGTGTTCGGGTATTACCAGTTCTTAAAGGTTAGAAAGCTTACTGCTCATCAATCAATGCTTGATGTAGCCCAAATTATTTATGAAACTTGTAAAACATACCTAATTCAGCAAGGAAAATTCATTGCAATTTTATTTGCCTTCATCGGCATTTGTATTGCTTTTTATTTTGGCTTCCTGCAACACACTTCTACCGGTGGCGTTTTATTCATTCTTATGTGGACCGTTATTGGTATCTTAGGCTCTTACATTGTTGCGTGGTACGGGATTAGAATGAATACACTCGCAAATAGCCGCACTGCTTTTTCCGCTCTAGAAAGAAAGCCCTTAAAACTGCTTAATATTGCTCTAGATGCCGGAATGAGCATCGGTGTCTTATTAGTTTGTGTTGAATTGATAATGATGCTGATAATCCTCTTATATGTCCCTAGCCATTTGGCAGGTGCAAGCTTTATTGGTTTTGCGATTGGTGAATCCTTAGGAGCAAGTGCGCTACGTATTGCCGGAGGAATATTTACGAAAATTGCTGACATCGGAGCCGATTTAATGAAAATCGTTTTCGGTATCAAAGAAGATGACCCTCGGAATCCTGGAGTTATTGCCGATTGCTGCGGAGATAATGCCGGTGATAGCGTAGGGCCAACTGCAGACGGTTTCGAAACCTACGGCGTAACTGGAGTAGCTTTGGTTACTTTCATTGTACTAGCTGTAGCTCCAGCATTACAAACTACCATGTTAACTTGGATTTTCGTTATTAGAGTTCTCATGGTTATTACATCCATTGTTTCTTTTTACATTAATAAGGCCTACAGTCAATCGCGCTTTGGCAACAAAGACGATTTCGACTTTGAAGCTCCATTAACCAGCTTAGTTTGGATTACCTCAATAATTTCGATACTAGTAACTTTTGCTGTAAGCTATTTTATTATTGGGCCAGGCTCTCCAGTCGTGACTCCCCTTACTAAGTTATGGTTCATATTGTCTCTAATTGTAAGTTTCGGAACCCTCGCCGCGGCTTTGATTCCTGAATTTACGAAAATCTTCACCAGTCCGCATTCCTTGCATGTTGCTGAGGTTGTAAAAGCATCACGAGAAGGCGGCCCTTCACTAAATATTCTATCCGGTTTAGTAGCCGGTAATTTCAGCGGCTTCTGGATCGGCATGGTGTTTGTATTTATCATGTTTGGTGCTTATTATGCCAGCGGTTATGGGCTGGAAGCCATCATGAGCTTCCCATCCGTGTTCGCTTTTGGTCTAGTTGCATTTGGTATGCTGGGAATGGGACCAGTTACTATAGCTGTTGACAGTTATGGTCCGGTTACTGACAATGCACAATCAATCTATGAGCTTTCATTGATTGAAGAACAACCAGGTATTGAAAAAAGCATCGAAAAGAATTTCGGTTTTAAACCCGATTTCGAAAAAGCCAAGCACTATCTTGAAGCCAATGATGGAGCTGGAAATACATTTAAAGCAACAGCCAAGCCAGTTTTAATTGGTACTGCAGTCGTTGGCGCAACTACAATGATATTCTCATTGATACTTGTTATCCAACAAGTTTTAGGTGTTGAACCTCAAGAAATCCTTAATTTACTAAACCCCTATACAATTCTTGGCTTCTTATGTGGTGGTTCAGTTATTTATTGGTTTACCGGAGCTTCCACCCAAGCGGTTACTACAGGTGCTTATCGGGCAGTAGAGTATATTAAAAACAATATCGATTTAGAATCAAAAGCTAGCCAGCAAGCTAGTACCGAGAATTCAAAAGAAGTTGTGAAAATATGTACCCAATACGCCCAATCAGGAATGTTTAATATTTTTATAGTCATTTTCAGTTTTGCCCTAGCTTTCGCTTTTCTATCTGCACCTAGTTCAATAGAAACCCCAACTAGCAATTTACCGGTTGGATTTTTTGTTGCCTATTTAATTTCAATAGCAGTTTTTGGTTTGTTCCAAGCGGTCTTTATGGCTAATGCCGGTGGTTGCTGGGATAATGCTAAAAAAGTAGTTGAAGTAGATCTAAAAGAAAAAGGCACCATGTTACATGAAGCTACTGTTGTTGGTGATACAGTTGGTGACCCGTTCAAAGATACCTCATCAGTTGCATTAAATCCAATAATTAAGTTCACAACTCTATTTGGTTTGCTAGCAATGGAGATTTCAATCTCAGCTGCATTTAGAGATGTTGCCCCTTACTTCGGATATGCTTTTATTGTAATTGCTCTGATATTCGTTTATCGTTCATTCTACAGTATGCGTATCCCCACAGGAGATAAGAAGTAGCAAAGGACCTATTATCCAACATTGTTTTTTTAGGGCTGGCGATCAGTTAAATTGTCGCCAGCCTTTTAACCATTTAAATACAATACGGATCAATAGAATTGCATAAGGAGGAAAAGCTTATATGTTCGAGAAGGAATATCAAAAAAAACTTATCTCAACTCAAGATGTCGCTGGAAAAGTTAAATCAGGTGATGTGGTATGTTTTGGCCCGGCGGTTGGATCTCCCTCAATTGCGATAATAGATGCTATCCTTGACAGCTACCAGGAATTTCAAAATGTTAGAATACTAGATACGATTGGACTGCGTCCCTGCAAACTATACGATCCGGATTTTATGTGCAAACTTGATGGCCATATCAATTATATGCCGGCTTTCAGTCTGGCTACCGGCCGGAAGATGAACAAAGCCAAGCAGGCTGATTTTTATCCGGTTATGAGCTCAGATCTAGCCGATAAGTTATGGAATAAATCAGATGTATTCATAGCGATGGTAGGACCACCTAATGAAAATGGCTATGTGAACCTTGGGCTCACCAATTTCTATATTATGGATGTCATTAGGGAAGGAAGAGCCTCTGGCAAATTACGTGTTACAATTGGGGAAATTAATGATCAGATGCCGGTAATATACGGGAATAACTGGATGCACATCTCAGAATTTGATTACTTCGTAGAAAACACTACTCCGATTCCTACCTTTGGCAGAGGCCAGCCAAGTGAAGCTGATAAAAGTATAGCTGCTTACGTCCTTGACTTAATCAATGATGGAGATACCATTCAAATGGGCATAGGCGGAATACCCGAAGCAGTTGTTAGCGGGTTAGAGGGTAAGCGAGATCTAGGAGTAGTTACGGAAATGTTTCCAATAGGTTTGCCGCAGCTGGTGGCTAAAGGCATTGTTACCAATAAACGCAAACCATTGCATAAAGGAGTTACTGTTGCTACCTTTTGCATGGGAGACGAAGAAATGTACAAATATGTGCGCGAAAACCCCGCCTGCGAATTCTACCCTTCCTCATACACTAATAACCCAGTATTCATTGCTCAGCATCCCAATATGGTAGCCATGAATATGGCCCTGTTGGTTGATCTCAGTGGACAAATCAATTCCGAGGGTTTCGGCCATACCCAGATCAGTGGTCCTGGGGGGCAGCTTGATTTTATGATAGGCTCCTACTGGTCACAGGGTGGAAAAGGAATTACACTTGTGAGTTCTTCACGGGTGCTGGAAAATGGCTCACGGGTTTCTTCTATAGTGCCGGATCTGCCGCTGGGTTCACCGGTATCTGTTCCCCGAACTTATGCCCAGTACGTGGTTACTGAATACGGTGTCGCCAACTTGAGGTACAAATCCAGGATTGAGCGTGCTAATGAATTAATTGCCATATCTCATCCCGACCTGCGCGGGGAACTTCGCGCCAGTTTGAAGAAGAATTTTTTTCCATTGGCAAGTGAGAAATAAAAGTTATGAAAGGTGAGGCTTGGAAGCCCTTCTCCCTCGTTTTACCTTTCTTTATTCTCCCCTACTGGAGACTCACTTGGTTTTTGTTTCTAGTTTTTCACTTTTTGTGAACTTAATGAAATGATATGATAAATGCGATAATTTGTATATACAGTCGTAACAAAGTATTGGAGGTAAAAAAATGAGAAAATATTTAGCGATTATTGTCGGAATCATGTTTTTATTTATTTCCCCTTTATCACTTGCAGCTGAGGCCCCATCTCATCCCCCTATTAAGGTTTTTCTGAATAATCAAGAGCTTAATTTCGACTCGCCACCAATCATTGACTCCGGAAATACTCTAGTCCCACTACGGGGAATTTTTGAAGCCATGGGAGCTCAAGTGGATTGGAACAGCATTACCCAAACTGCTACAGCAAGCGACGGGATAATAACCGTTGTAATAACCTTAGGTTCAACTACCCCCACAATAAATGGAACTGTAAAACCAATACTTGTACCTGCGAAGATCGTCAATGATCGCATGATGGCACCACTGCGTTTCGTCGGCGAAGCTTTCGGAGGAGAAGTTGCTTGGGATTCTGCCACATACACTGTTCATATTTATCAAAGTGCCCTAGCTGAAGAGCTACCTTATAATATAGATTTACCTGAAGGTTGGATAATAGAAGAGCAAATGCAAAAGCAACTCAAGGCGCAACTAATCGCAACTCACGATAATCAAAAAGAAATGGCGGGCATGGTGTTTATTGGGAAAGAGCAAACCGCAGGTCTGATTGATCTGGCTAAGTACGTTGAGATGGATTTTTCGGCAACTAAAATAATTACTACATCATTTTCACCTGAACTTGCCAAGAAATTTCAATTGGATGGATATCCGGCGGAGCAATATGTGATTAAAGTCATTGTTCAAGATTTAGAAATGACCTACTTAACAACTTATCTTGAAACCGAAACTCATTTAATCAAAATCTTTCTTGTCTGTGATACTATAACCTTCGAGCAAAACCGGGCTGCATTCGAAGAGATTACTCAGACTTTTAAGAAAACCTCATCTATTAATCAATAAGTATCTTGAGCTATAGTCGGGTGTCGTAGGGGATGCTTTCAACATGTCCATCTCCGCGGCGCCTTATTTAAACTTATATGGTATCCGAATTCTATCGTTCCTTCTAAGTCTCCTCCTGCCTAAATTGAACCAGCGAATAGCAAAAGCAATTGCCAGTAATCCCGCTAACCCATAGGCAGAAACTTTAGCGATTTTAAAAACACTAATCATGAAAGTTGATGCCGCAGCTACTGGAGGATTGATTTGTTCTTTATCATTTGTTGTGCTAAGCACTGTTAATTGGTTGAACTGTCCTTGATCCAAGGCAAAACCATAATCGAAAAGTTTGATGGAATCGGTATAAGCTTCTTTTCCCCCTGAGGCTTTTAGAATTACAGCAATCAGGGTACGCTCATTTCTTTTGACAGCGGTTACTAATGTGTAGCCAGCTTCAGCAGTGTAGCCGGTTTTACCACTTATTGTACCTTGGTAAGGATAATTGTAACCTGGCCGCGGCCTAATCATGGCATGCATATTATGAAAAAATCTATTCTCCTCCTGCATATTAGTAGGCAGCATGGTATAGGTTGCGGTACTAGAGTATGCAAGAAAATCGGGGTTTTTGAGGGCTTCTCTTTCAATCAGCGCCATATCATAGGCGGTGGTAATATGATTGGAATCATGTAATCCATGGGCATTAGTGAAATGGGTATTATTGGCTCCAATTTGATTTGCTCTCTGATTCATCATCACAGCAAAATTGTCAAGGCTGCCTCCTATGTGCTCTGCGATTCCATTGGCAGCGTCATTGGCTGATTCAAGCATTATCGCATATAAGGCTTGATCGATACTGATTTCTTCATCTACTTCCAGAGCGATATGCGATGCTCCGCGAGGAATCGAAAAAACCGCTTCTCTGCTCATAAGAATCTTCTCTTGCTTCGTAAAGTGTTCCAGAGCTAATAGAGCAGTAAGAATTTTTGTTATACTAGCCGGTTCCATTTGAGTATTCATATTTTTTGCAAGTAATACTGTACCTGATTCTGCGTCCATTAATATGGCTGCGCCGGAGGCGATTTCTAAATTTTCTATAGGTGTCGCCCATACATTTAGATATGGTATTAGACAAAAAATAATAGTAAATGTACTTGTTAATATGAAATACTTTCTCTTGATATTAGTCACTACTTCCATTAGATAATACTCTGCAATCAATAATTAACGATATTTGCTGTTTTAAATGATACCAATATGACTAAGGAGAATTTTTGAGCCAATAAAAATCAAGACAAAACCTCCAAAAATTTCAGCTTTTGCATTGAATCTCTCCCCTACTCTGCTGCCAATTTTAACGCCAATTACCGATAGAATAAAGGTAATCACTCCAATTCTAAGAATCGCGGAAAAAATATTTATTTCTAAAAAAGCAAAGGAAATACCTGCTGCTAAAGCATCAATACTGGTTGCTACCGCTAAGACTAACAAACTTTTAAAACTCAGGGTTGAATCTAATTCAGAGTATTCTTTTTCTTTGAAACCTTCTATTATCATTTTAGAACCAATTATTATTAGCAGGGCAAATGCAATCCAATGATCAAAAGCCATAATTTTATCAGAAAATCTGCCGCCGATGAAAAAGCCAATCAAGGGCATTATTGCTTGGAAGAAACCAAAGGAAAATGCTATTAGAAAAGTATTTCTAAAACTGGTATTAAATAAGGTTAGGCCCAAGCATATAGAAACAGCAAAAGCATCCATTGATAAACCAAGCGCAATTAATAACAAGTCATATACGCTCATGAGTCCTCCTAGTAATAAAAAATTAAGCCCATGCAAGCGTGATGCCAGCAATGAAGCTATTGCTCAGGATTACGAGATTTAATTACCGGAATTCTAACTATAGTTTTCCTTTTGTCCGGGCTGATTTTATTCGGGTCAGAAATATATATTTCATGGTACTTGCGATCCTGTCCTACCATTTTAATCAAACTATTTTCCAAAATGAATTCATCGATTTTTTCTATGGTTTCATTGACATTGTTTTCGGGGCCATAATGAAGCGCTTGCACACACAAACCTTCAATATAATGCATCATCCTGACTTTTTTGAAATCCCAATTTGGCTTTTTCTTCTCAGTAAATTCCCTTGCCCAAGCAAGTATATTAGCATCGACGAATTCAGGTTGACGAATCATGACCGTCCAATTGCACTGCCCCCGTGACTCTATTGCCTGATTATTAGTACCATCCCACCATAAGCTTTCCAGCGGAGGAATTAGGAAATCGTAATAACCATTAAGTTTTTTTCCACTGTTTTTTATTGTATAAGAAAGGGCATACAAAAGGGCAACTGCCTTTTGGTATTCTTCACCATAGGGGTCGCCCTTGCCGTCTATCATTACGAAACACATATTGGGTACATCTATCACTATCGGCATGAGTTTTGGTAAATAAAGATCTCTATGCTTCTTTTTGAAATCCAACTTCTCTCTTACCATTTATACACCTATTCTTATTCTTCATTGCATTTACGAAATATTGTCAATTTGTCTCTTTGTCACCATACCATATATAGTATCTTCATTCAAGGGTATATGTAAGCACCTTATAAATCAAAATACTTATCCATACAAATTTTGATTATTTTTACTGCGATTGGAATGTATAGAATTCTATTAATAATACTTGCCAAAGAAAAAATTGGGAAAAACTAACTATCTGATGAACATAATTATATTTCTGCACTAATGAGAAAAATCCTCTTATGATAGTTTGATCAATTATTTTAAGGAATTCGATAATTGTTAATAGTAATAACAATAATAATTTGTTAATGTAATTATTAAACTATTTGGTTAATGAAAGGATGCCCTTATTGTGAAAATTAATAAGTCATTAGTATTCTTACTGCTGGCAGTCATTTGCTTCAGTCAGGTTGGTTGCTCTCTTAAGGCAAATGATAAAAACTCTTCCCTAAATGAAATTGTCATTATTAACCCTACTGGGCCAACAATTATACCTATTATTGCTCTTGCCGACGGCAAGTTGACCAATGAGCCCGCAATTAAGGTAGAATACTGGAAAACCAATGATGAGGTAGTAGCTAAATTGGCTAACTCCGATGCCGATTTCGCAGTTTTGCCTATAACATCGGCTGCCAGTTTATATGCTCAACAAAAAGATATAACCTTGTTGGGGGTTCATGGTTGGAGTTTATTTTATATGTTATCAGCTAATCCGGAGCAATACTCGGATATGCATTCACTTAAAGGAAAAAGCGTCTTCATTCCCCCGGCTCGGGGAAATACCATTGACTTGATTCTAAGACATGCGATTACTAAAGCAGGATTAACACCTGATACCGATGTGAAAATCTTATACACTGCGCCCCAAGAGATCGTTCAACTCTTTAAGTCCGGCAAGATTGAATATGCTGCCCTGCCTGAACCTTTTGTTTCTGCCGCACTTGATAAACCGGAACAAATAGTAATTGATTTTCAGCAGTATTGGCACAATATTACCGGACAACCGGCGAGACTCCCGATAAATGGCCTATTTGTCAGAAAGGAATTCAAGGATCAATACCCTGAGATAACCCTTCAGGTCGCAGATTGTTTTTCAAAGTCCGTTTCGTGGAGTAATGAAAACCAAGAAGAAGCGATAGAACTTTCTAAGGAAGAATTAAATCTCCCGGCACCCATAATCAAATTAGCATTGACGCGAATAGAGTTTGATTACCATCCGATAAATACATGTAAATCTGAGGTTGAATTCTTTTTACATGAACTGCAAGCTACATTCAGCAATGAGATTAATCTATTGCCGGATGAGGAATTTTATAACAAATGAGAGCAATTGCACTAAATATTACAGGTATATTCATTTTTCTCTTAATATGGCTCTTGGGTTCTGTCTTAATGAACAAGGACTTAATTCTGCCAAGTCCCATAGTTGTTTTCCAAGTATTGGGCAAACTGTTCCTGGCTGCGGCTACTTGGATCGCTGCTATACACACCCTATGGAAAGTTGCACTATCTTTGCTTTTGGTCTTGATTATAGGGATAACCCTAGGTTTAATACTCGGTTCACTGCGTGTTTTGCACGAAATGACAAGACCAATCGTTTTAGTCGTTCAAGCCGTACCGGTTATTTCTTGGTTATCCATTGTTATTTTTACTTGGGGTATTAGTTGGCAAGGACCGGTCTTTATAACTTTTTTCACTCTGTTGCCGACAGCTATATTAACTACTATTGCCGGAGTGCATAGTCTTGATCGAAACTTACTTGAAATGGCAAGGGTTTATAGAGTAAAGCCTTATAAAACTTTGCGTTATATATATCTTGGCTCTTTGTTTCCCTTTATTATTGCTATCCTGGAAATATGTATTGGCCAGGCCTGGAAAGTAGTTTTAGTATCGGAATTTTTGGTCGGCGATAACGGTCTCGGGGTGCAAATAGCCTGGGCCCGCCAGCTCTTTAATATTCCCGGGGTATATGCCTATACTCTATGCGGGGTAATCTTGGGTCTGCTCACTGAGAGATCACTTAAGGTATTACTAGAAAGGTTTTCTAAGCGATGGAAAGTTGTATAGAAATCAAAAATCTGGCAAAATCTTTTCAGCAATTGGAAGTATTTAAGGAGTGGAATCTGACTGTCCAGCCAGCTGAACGGATAGTTATCCTTGGACCCTCGGGCTCAGGAAAAACAACATTCTTACGCATTATCGCCGGTCTGGAAAAGCCAAGCTCGGGAAATATCTCTAAGAGTTTTAAACGAATCGGCTTTGTTTTTCAAGAACCCCGCCTTATTCCGTGGCGGTCGGTACAAGACAATATTAGATTTGTTGCCGGCAATGAAAGCTTGGCTAATGTTCTTACTTACTTTCGGTTGAATAATTATGAAAACTATTATCCCTCACAACTGAGCGGCGGTCTAGAGCAACGGGTTAATTTAGCGCGTGCTTTGATTACTAATCCTGATCTTTTGATCATGGATGAGCCCTTTAAATCTTTAGACATTCATTTGAAAATTGGCATAATAGACGACTTGCTTACTCTATGGTCTGATCATAAGTTTACTATGCTTACCGTTACTCATGATTTGAAAGAAGCAGTATTATTGGCAGACAGAATCTTAATAGTGGCTGGAAAACCTTCCACTATTGTTAAAGAGTTTTTTGTTCCCTTAACCTTAGCCCAGCGCAGTATTTATGAGCCCAGGCTACTGCAGATTGAGGCGGAAATCCTCAAAACCATCATGGATTGTTATTAGCATATACTTCAGCGGTTTCAGGAAAAGGCTCAATAACGCGAGACAAAACTCCTTGTAAAAATGAAATTGCCAAGCCATAATTGGTTATCGGTATCTCTGCCTCTTTCGCTGCATTAATTCTATTGATATATGCTCTTTTGGTAATAGTGCAGCCACCGCACTGCAAAATCAAGCTATAGCCTTTTAAATTGTCAATAAAGTTTGGTCCCGCCGCAATCTCAAATTGCAAGTCTTTTTTTGTATGCTCTCTTACCCAGTTAGGTATTTTAACTCTGCCTATATCATCTTCTAAGGAATGGTGGGTACAGGCTTCTGCGATTAGGATTTTATCTCCGTCATTCAGCATGTCAATTTGTTTAACCCCTGAGAGCAGCTGTTGCAAGTCACCTTTAAAGCGAGAAAACAAGATCGAAAAAGTTGTCAGTTTAGTAGCAGGAGGTACAATTTCATTCACTTTAAGAACCACCTGAGAGTCCGTTATGACTAAATCGATTTCATCCCCGAATTTTTCAATTGTGCTTTCCAATTGATCAAGCTTGACGACCATGGCCCGGGCGCCAATATCTAGGGTGTTTCTTAAAATCTGTACCTGAGGAAGTATCAGACGCCCTTTGGGGGCGCTAAGATCGAGAGGAACAACCATAAGCACCAAATCGCCATGCTTTACTACATCACCTAAGATACTTTCATCTTCCATCTTGCTGATGCTTTTCAGATTTTTGACTTTTTCTACTAATAGTTCGGTCCCATTTTTGGCGGCAACGGAAGAATGGACCCAAGCAAGCTGTTTCTGTGTTAAGAAGCGTTCAATATCTGCAGTATCGAGATTTGTATCTGCTTTGCTTAATACCACGATAATTTCTTTTTGGTTTTGCAGGCATAAATCAAGTACTTGCTGCTCGTATTCAGTCCAAATTCCATCACCAATAACTATTAACCCAACATCAATATCCTTAATTATTTCTTGAGTTTTTCTAATCCTCTTCTCTCCCAGCATACCGCTGTCATCTAAGCCGGCGGTATCAATAACAAGGCATGGTCCTAAAGGGTGAATTTCTACTGCTTTCTTAACCGGGTCAGCAGTAGTGCCGGCGATATCTGATACAATTGCCAACTCGTAACCGACAATAGTATTTAGAAGCGATGATTTGCCGGCATTGCGCCGGCCCAGAAATGCAATTGCTGTTCGCATCCCTTGTGGAGTTTCATTTAAGGTATTCATCTCAATTTCTCCTCAATGCGTTTGAAATAGTGGAGTGAATCTCCCCACTGCCCGTAAGTAATATGGTATCCGCTTGCCACTACCTCTTGCTCCAGAATTTCCAGGGGTTTGTACTTTTTATTGTCATATATTATATAGGATTCTCGATAAAGTTCGGGGGTTAGGACCGGCATTATTATATTTGCTCCAGCTTTTATCCCCGCACTTAAACCCTTAGGATTGACACTTTGCAGAGCAGTGGAAGCCACCATATTGATGTCAGGCATTAGAATTCTAGCTAGGGCCATTACTTTTAAAGTCATGGAATAGGAATCTTTAATAATTGAACTTCCCGCATGAGCAAAAGGGGTATCGGTTTGCGGAATAAAAGGCCCCATCCCCAGCATGTCAATATCTTTTTCCTGAAAGAATTCTAAGTCCTTAATGATATGTTCGAGGTTTTGTCCCGGCAGACCTACCATGATCCCAGTTCCTACTTGGTATCCAATGCTTTTCAAATCATCTAAACACGCTATGCGTCTGTCAAGACTCTGGCTAGGGGGATGAATAGTACTAAACAGCACAGGATCAGATGTCTCTATGCGCAATAAGTAACGGTGCGCACCGGCATCAAATAGTTTTTTATAGCTATGATAATCATGCTCTCCAATACTTAGCGTAATCCCTAAGCCTGGGGAACCATCTCTCGCGGTTAGTTCTTTAATAGTTGCGATTACATCAGCAATAAAATCGATATCCGACTTATTCCGGTTTTCTCCGGCTTGCAGTGCTAAAGACTGCAAACCGGAGTCGCAGGCGTATAGAGCTAAGTTCACAATCTCTTCTTTGGGCATACTATAACGTGTTACTTGGTGGTTTGATTTTCGCAATCCACAGTAATAGCAATTAGCGTAACAACGATTTGAAAACTCGATTAGACCGCGAATATAGACATCATTACCTATATTCTTGATTCTTACAGCTTCGGCCCGAGCAATCAGGTCCTCCAAACAAGCAGGATCTTCGTTGCTGAGAATACTATAGATTCTATCCTTACTCAGCATAGCAGCTCACTTTCTGGATTGCTCTAACTATAATCCTTAATTCTTCGGCTTCAATGCCGGTTTGATTGTCAACTATTATTCCCAAACGTTCATTTATTTGTATTAACTGTTGCCCCAAAAATATCTCGCTATCCTGCGGCCATATATGTGACCAGCGCTTGCCGTGAATATTTGCCCAGCGCAGTTTACACTCCGGATATCCAGACGTTATAAACTCATGCCATAATTTGATTTTTTGGATTAGTGCCAAATCATTGGCAACATTGTTAATTTTACTAATTAATTCTTCCATGACGCTTTTTCCTTTACAAGAATAGGTCTCTTTCTCCAGCTTCAATTCTTTTCAGCATATCTATTACGGTATTTTGAACTTGGGGATTAGGCAGCGCCTCAAGCTCCTTCTTAATTAGTGGTTCGCCTGCTATTCTAGTCTCTTCACTGGCGTAATCGAGCAAATATTCTCTGAAAGTCAAGATCGCATTAGGCATACATAGATTATGAATTTTACCTTTTTTGGCAATCCCCATAAAGCATTCTCCAGTACGGCCGCAGCGGTAGTCTGCTGTACAGAAAGAAGTGATATACCCTTTACGGGATAAATCTCTTATCGCCTCATCTAATGAGCGGTTATCACCCAAAATAAACTGCTGTTTACTATGGTCAACATCATCGGCACTATAGCTGCCGACTCCAATATTAGAACCGGCATCGATCTGTGTGCAGCCGACATCGATAACATCGTCCCGAATATATTTGGGCTCCCGAGCAGTTAAAATCATTCCGGTATAGGGAACCGAGAGTCTAATTACCGTAACTAGTTTTTTAAAGAGAGCATCATCAACCTTATAGGGATTAGTATCAATATAAGGAGTGTTGACCGCTGACTGCAGACGCGGAAACGAAATTGTGTGTGGGCCGACTCCGCCAAATTTATCCTCCAATTCAATGGTGTGCATTAAAAGTCCCATTACATCAAATTTCCAGTCGTATAGGCCAAAAAGTGCTCCAATGCCGACGTCATCAATTCCTGCTTCCATAGCTCTATGAAGAGAATACAGACGCCACTCATAGTCAGCTTTTATTCCCTTGGGATGAAGCATCCGGTACGAAGCATGATGATAGGTTTCCTGGAAAACTTGAAATGTGCCGATTCCTACTTCCTTTAGTATCTTGTAATCAGCGATACTTAAGGGAGCAGCATTAACATTTACCCTTCTTATCTCGCCATTGCCAACTTTAACAGCGTATGCAGTTCTGAGTGTATCTGCGATATAATTGGCATCTGAATTCGGATGCTCGCCATAGACCATGATTAGTCGTTTATGCCCTTTAGCTACAACGGCTTTTATTTCTTGCTCCAATTCAGCTAATGTCATTTGCATGCGGTGAGTAGAAGCATTGTCTGAACGAAAACCGCAATAAACACAGGAATTAATGCAATGATTACTGACATAAAGCGGTGCAAAGGTTACTATCCTGCGCCCATAGACTTTTTGTTTAATTTCTAAGCCAGTCTTATACATTTCTTGCCATAAATCTTCATCTTGGCAATTTAGTAATGCTGCAGTTTCATGTGGTTCTAATCGATTTAACTCTAATGATTTTGACATAATCTCTCTAATAAATTGCTTAGAGGGATTAGCATTTTGAGTCAAGGTCTGTTCGATTAGTTCTTCGTCTATAAAATCCCTGCCATTTTTTTTATACTTTTCGTTCTCTTGGTTATTAATTACGGAATCTATCCATTTTTTTGCAGTGTTCATAATAACTCCTTTTATTTCTAACTTAACTCACATTACGACCCAATATTGTTACTCTATGAAAAAACAAATCCGTTAACCTATTAAAGGTCAACGGATAGATAAAACTTCTACGTATATCACCCCTCTAATTCAGCATCAACCTTTTTATCAGGATTCACTTACTATTCAATTAAACAAAAACCAATTACTTCGTTTTAGTTAAAGTGCTGGCAACCGATACAAAATCGATATTACCTAGTTTTCCAGTCAAGGCACCAATAGCATCATTCGTTCCATTAACTATCAGGGAAATAACATTAATGCCCTTTTCACGATAGGGAATTCCCATGCGACCAATAATTATTTCAGCATATTCACTTAGAATATTGTTAACTCTAGCTACCGCATCCCGATTTTCTATTACAATGCCGACAACACCTAAACGCTTATCCACTCAAAACACCTTCCTGTTTCTTGCCGGATACGACATAACTTGTGATTAAATGTACTTGCTCTAATATTATTCTACATTCTTGTATGCCAATAATCAAGCATTACAAAATCATTTCTCCGATTATTTGCGCTAATCTCTCGTACTCCGGTTTGCTTATCTGGGCATCTGCTCCGACAGATTCACCTTTGTGTCTTAGACTATCTGTTATTAATGAAGAGAAGATGATTACCGGCAGTTTGTTGAGGACGGGGTGTTCCTTGATTGATTTAGTTAAAAAATGGCCATCCATCTGAGGCATTTCAATATCTGTTATCAAAATGCTTACTTCGTCCGGGAAATTCTCACCATAAGTATCAACCGTTTGCGAAAGGTAATTCCAGGCTTCTTTACCGTTTTGGAAAAATGAAAGGTTATTGTAACCGTTTCTGGGCAAGAAATCTTGCAAGAGTTTCCTTAACATAGGAGAGTCTTCAGCTATCATTATCCGCCGGTTGGAAACTACAACATTTTCCAAATCGATATCATCAATATTTGGAGTTAATGAATCCGGTGAAATATCAACCATAATTTTTTCGAAATCGAGCAATAGAATCATGCGTCCTTCAAATCTAATGATTCCAATAACGCAGTTTTGGGCGGTTTGAGCTATGTCAGTCGGCCTTTCAATCATTTCCCAAGACAAACGGTGAATTCTTGATACATGGTGTACGTGAAATGCATAGATACCTTGATTAAACTCGGTTACTATGTATTTATCAGCTTGAGGTGTCTCTGATGGTTCATACCCCAAGAATTTTGCTAAGTCTATTACGGGAATAATATCCCCTCTTAATTGTATTATCCCTTCTAAGCATGGATGCGACATGGGCATGGCTACAGGTTCAATGGCATTAATGATTTCTTTTACTTTAACCACATTAATCCCAAGTACTGCATTATTGATTACGAATTCAACTATCTCTACTTCATTGGTTCCGCTGCTCAATAGTATAGAAGAATTGTTCATTTTTGGCTCCTCCTCAAAATAAATCGAAAATAACACTTAAATCTTTTATCGTAATTTATGATCATAATAATTATGATTGCAATGAGTTAAATTTGTCATCTGTATACATTAAGTAAAACTTGTTTTTAGATTTCAGCAAAATTATAATTAACCATGGGATACCCATTCCATTTCTTAGGCAACAGAAAGGAGACCTACCACGTGAAACACATCTATGAGGGCAAAACTAAGAGTGTATTTGAGTTAGAGGACGGCAATATTCTTTTGAAACTAAAAGATGATGTAACTGGAGAAGATGGCAAATTTGATCCTGGTGCAAATGAAATTATGGGCAAAATAGACGGCATGGCTAATGCTTCGCTTAAAATGTCACAATACTATTTTTCGCTGTTGACAAATAAAGGTGTAAAAAACCATTTTTTGAGTGCTGATTTGAGCAATAATACTATGGTCGTCAAACCTGCCGTGGTTTTTGGCCATGGAGTTGAAATAATATGTAGATTCAAAGCTTATGGAAGTTTCATCCGCCGATATGGTCTCTACATTAATAGCGGTGATAATCTAAACTGTTTAGTTGAAATGACCCTTAAAGACGATGAACGTCAAGACCCATTAATAACTGATGAGGCTTTAGCCCAGCTAAACATTATGACCATAGACGAATATGTAAAAGCCAAAGAATTAGTGCGCCGAGTAGCTCTTATTATAAAGGAAGATTTATCTGCCAAAGGTTTAGAAATCTATGATATAAAATTTGAGCTTGGTTTAGTAGATGGTCAAATAGCAATCATTGATGATATCTCAGCGGGAAATATGCGAGTATTTCGAGATGGCGTCCAAGTAGAGCCGCTGCAGCTTGCAGAAATAGTAGTTGGATAAGCGCTTGGGGACGGATATATCCGTCCCTTAAAACTATTTCTTTATTACTCTAACGAATATTCTCTTCCCTACTTGGATTACAGCATCATTTTCTAAGCTCAAATTCTCATCTTCTATCTTTAGCCCATCTACTTTAATAGCACCTTCTTTAAGTAACCTTCTAACTGCACTGGTAGATTCGGCAAATTTATTGTCAACTAAGAAACGCGGAAGCCAAATTGATTCGACATCAATTGATACTTCAGGCATTTCATCTGGTATTTCCCGCTTAGAAAAAATTTGCTTGAATCTTTCTTCAGCATCTTTAGCTTGTTCTTCATCATGGTATTGGCTAATTATGATACGAGCTAATTTCACCTTGATGTCGCGCGGGTTGACATCGCCGGTATTCATGCTAGCAATAATTTCTTCAATTTCTTCGCTGGGTACTTGAGTTAAGAGTTCGAAATAGCGGCGCAAGAGAGTATCGGGAATTGACATAATCTTGCCAAACATCTCATTAGCATCATCATTTACTCCGATGTAGTTGTTTAGACTCTTGCTCATTTTTTGGATACCGTCGGTACCTTCTAAAATAGGCATCATCAAAGCAATCTGAGGTTCTAATCCGTACTCGCGCTGCAGATTTCTACCAACTAAAAGATTAAACATTTGGTCGGTACCGCCTAATTCAACATCGGCCTTAAGTTCTACGGAATCGTATCCTTGCAGCAATGGATAAAGAAATTCATGCAAACTTATCGGTAACCCTTCTTTATACCTTTTAGCAAAATCATCTCTTTCCAGCATTCTCGCAACAGTGTAACGAGCAGCCAAATTGATAATGTCTATTAAATTTAGTTTCATTAGCCAAGAGCTATTGAAATGGATGGTTGTCTTTTTGGGGTCAAGTACTTTAAAAATTTGCTCTTGATAGGTTTTGGCATTACTGATAATTTCTTCTTCAGTCAACTGCTTCCTTGTCTCTGACTTTCCGCTCGGATCGCCAATCCGACCTGTGAAGTCCCCTATTATAAGATCAACTTCGTGACCTAGATCTTGGAAAGCACGCAATTTGTTTAATACGACTGTATGCCCCAAGTGGATGTCTGGAGCCGTTGGATCTAGTCCCAGCTTAATTCTTAAAGGTTTATTATTCTTGATAGAATTTATTAGTTTTTTTTGCAGCTCTTCTTCGGGAATTAGGTCGGCAATACCCCTTTTAATAATCTTCATCTGCTGAAGCATAGCTTCATTCATATTTTCAGGCACTTTTATACCTCCTTACCATAAAAAATATAGCACACTGAATTAAGGATATGCAATAATTAGACTTATAGAGCGTAATCTATAAAAATTGATACAAGGATTAAACTTGGCAACTCGTTTTATTTGAAGTCTGGGAGGAAGCAATAAATGGCTAAAAAGCCAAAAAAATCAAAGTTTTTTAAATCATTAAGTAAATTAAAAATCCTAAATATTTTTGCCATTGTAATCGTCATTTTACTGATCTGCGGTACAAGTATTACCGCCTATGCAGCATGGACCATGCCGGCATGGGATCCGCAATTATTAACCGGAGACCGAACAACTTTCATTTACGATGATAAAGATGAGGTTGTAATAAAATTGCATGCATTAGAAAACCGTACCGAAGTTTCGAAAGATAAGATGCCACCCAACTTAATCAATGCAGTTATTTCCATTGAAGACAAAGAATTTTACAATCATCATGGAATCAATTTCAAGGGCATAGCGCGTGCCTTCTATATCAATATTACCTCGGGAGATTTATCACAAGGAGCCAGTACGATTACACAACAATTAGCTCGCAACGCCTTTTTAGTCTTAGACAAAAAATGGGAAAGAAAAATCAAAGAAATACTCTTAGCGTTTAAACTGGAATACCTCTATACTAAGGACGAGATTCTAACCATGTATCTCAATAAAATTCCCTTTGGTGGAGGGGCTTATGGAGTTCAAGCGGCGGCAAATACTTATTTCGGAAAAGATGTTATGAAGCTCAGCCTCGGAGAAGCATCTTTGATCGCCGGTCTACCGCAGAGTCCTAGCGCCTACAACCCCTTTATTAATCTGGACAAAGCCAAAAATCGTCAAAAAATGGTGCTAAACAGTATGGTCAACGATAATTACATTACCCAATCCGAAGCCGATCAAGCATATAATGAAAAGCTTAATTTTGCCACCCAGAGCGTAGGGTCGAAAAAATTTGGTTTTTATAAAGATGCAGTAATAGATGAAGCTATTCAGATATTGAAAGATAAAAACTATGATGATCCAAATGAGACCATTTATAAGGCTGGACTAAAGATCTATACTAATATGGACGCTGATCTCCAAGAATTAGCCGAGACCTTGTTTAGCCAAGATGCAAATTTTCCTAATGAAAGCAAGAGTGGCTTGAATGTTCAAGGAGCCACAGTAGTTATCGATAATAGCAATGGTGAGATCAAAGCTTTAATGGGTGGACGCCAATACCTGCAGCAACGAGGCTTTAATCGCGCCACTAATGCCTTTCGTCAGCCAGGCTCTGCAATTAAACCTATTACTGTCTACTTACCTGCATTAGAGCAAGGAATAATGCCCTACACTGTAATAAATGATTCCCCCTTAGCTATAAAAGTCGGCAATACTATTTGGCGCCCTCAAAACTATGATGGCTCTTACCGTGGTCCAATAACTATGCGTACTGCTGTGCAATGGTCAGTAAATACCTATGCTGTACAATTGCTGGAAAGAGTGAAAATTGAGACCGCTTTCGACTTCGGCAAAAGGATGGGACTGGATCTAATTGATTCACCGAATCAAAATGATTTTGGTCTGGCCCCATTAGCATTAGGCGGATTAACACATGGGGTAACTCCATTGCAATTAACAGCAGCTTATGCCACAGTTGGAAATGGTGGGATTTTCGTAAACCCGACTTTCATTAACCGGATAGTTGATGCCAATAATGTTGAGATTTATAAGCATCATACTGATTCTACGCGAGTAATCACCGAGCAAGATGCTTGGCTAATGACTAGTATGCTGCAAACTGTTGTAACTTCCGGTACTGGAACCAGGGCGAAAGTTTCCGGAGTTGAAACCTGTGGTAAAACCGGAACATCTGAAGAGTACGCCAATTCTTGGTTTTGCGGCTACACTCCCCAATACTCCTGCTCAGTATGGATGGGATATGACCGCCAAGAATTGAGTATGAATAAAGTTTATGGTGGTACTTACCCGGCACCAATTTTCAAATCATTGTTAACTAAAGCTCATGAAAGAGGGGGCAATAAAAGCTTTGCGCGACCAGCAGGTATTGTCGATATAACTATTTGTTCAAGATCCGGTAATCTACCTGGTCCAAACTGCTCAGCCAATTCTCTGGTAACCGAAGTTGCCCGCGAAAATGCGGTCCCGAAAGAAACATGTAATTCTCATCAAGTAGTGTATATATGCCCTGAATCCGGTTTGCTGGCGGGCCCCAATTGTCCGAATCCTCAAGCTGGTGGTGCTCCCATAGGTCCAGATGGTCAGGAAAGTAGAGAACAGTGTAATATGCACACCAAGCCAAATATAACCACGATAATTAAGAATCAAGTTGCCATCTGTAATGACCCTGAGCATGGCGGGAATCTATATCGAGCTAATATTCCCCGCGAGAATCAAAGTGGGGGCTGCCCAAGTCAATTCGTCCAATATGTAAGTATACCTTATGGGGTCTCCATGCCTCCAGTATGTGATTTCCCCACCCATCAGGTAATTGTTAATCCCAATCAGCATGCTGACGAGCCTGATGTGCTAGAGTAAACTATCAACAGCGTGTAAATAAGAACATCAAGTAGGGTTGCCATTATTTAAAAAAATCCGCAGCAAAGCAAAGATTAGCCTAGCTGCGGATTCTATGTCTTTCAAGTCATAGCTTAATACGGAATAACAGTGTTATTCCGTATCTCATTTGACCATGGCCGACATTTTCTTGAAAGTTTCACCACCTGATTTGACTAAAGTATCAAAAACAATAGTTTCGGTATTGGTAATAACTGCTCCCATTGACTGCATTAGGTGTAAGCCATTTTCGTAATTCTCTTCGAATCTCGAACAAACGGCATCTCTAACCACATGAGTATTGTACCCTCGATCCAGCAAATCGCGAACTGTTTGGAAAACGCAGACATGAGTCTCACAACCGACTACGATAAGAGTTTGGCTCTTATTCATGCCGACTTTTTTTAGTGCTTCCTGCAGATTTTGATCCCAGGCCGAAAAAGTCATTTTCTCGACTAATGCATGCTCTGGCAAGCACTCCTTGATCTCAGGTATAGTCTTGCCTAGACCTTCTGGATATTGCTCGGTTACAATAACCGGCAATTCGAATTCTTTTGCTAACTGGAGCAGAATTTTGGTATTGCGAATTACTTTGTCTTTGTCTTTCATTGCTGGCATTAACTTTTCTTGTAGATCGATAACGATTATGGCTGCTGTTTCCCGATTGATTTTATATTTTTCCATCATACCCTCCAACGAATATCTGCTTTTCTGTTTATTTAATTATAAAACGGAAAATGATATAGTTGTAGTTAGTTAACACAAAATTCAAGGAATAAATAAAAAAATCATCTAATTTAACGAAAACTATATAAAACTTATCAAGGGAGTTGTTTGATTGCAATACATCACTGAAATTCTTAATAACCCTTTTGTACTTTATCCCCTATTAATTTGGTCCCTTTTCTGGAAAGCCTGGGCACTATGGCGTGCAGCCCGACTTACCCATTATATTTGGTATTTCGCATTATTGGTGGTAAACACCCTTGGAATCCTAGAAATAATATATCTGGTATATTACCGTGACACCTATATTCGCAGATTCAGTTTTAGATACTGGTAATCTACATGATTATTTCTACAGAATAGAGTTCGTCAAATTTTCTGATACGATCTTCTATTTGGATAATACCTTCTGGGTCGGTTATTAGTTTTTGCAGCAGTTCCATAAATTTTGTTTGGCCAGAAAAAGATGGATTATCGATATTAACTTTGTCAACCGTACCGTCTTTGAATTTAAAAACTAGACGCATTATTACGCTCCTTTCATTTTTTAAAAGGATACGCTGATTGATGAAGAATAAGAACCTTTTAGACAATTACATGGAAGGCTGTTATCGACCGAATCTATACACGGAGGCAATTATATGAACAAATCAGAGATAATAAGAATTGTCAGCGAGTATGTTGAAAACAATGCCGCCAATTATCTCAGTTCTTCCCAAGCACTATCACCAGCTTTAGTAGGTATGAGGATTTTTGATTCTCCATTGATCGGCGTCTCGAGAGCTGATGATCCAGAGTATACTAGTCTGAAGCAAGCTCACATAATTGGGCCACATTTAATTCTGCCAAATGAATGGCTTAATAATGCCCAAAGTGTTATTAGTATCTTTTTGCCCTTTTCGAGGTTAATACGCTCAGGAAATGCAAATTACCCCTTTTGGCCAAGTTACGAGTGGCTCAATGCCAGGATTGATGGTCAAATGTTTATTAACTGTCTGACTTCATATTTATGTGCTGAAATAGAGTCCTTCGGTTATGCGAGTATGGCCCCACTGCTTGATGCGCGCTTTTTAGCCCGTACCAACTCTACCTTTAAAAAAGAGCTGCCTTTGAATGACGAGAACAAAGTACCCATCTATTCAAGCAATTGGTCAGAACGTCATGCAGCTTACATAAGCGGTTTAGGGACATTCAGCTTATCAAAGAACTTGATTACCAGAAAAGGTACCGCTGGGCGATTCACCAGCATCATTACTTCTTTGGGACTTCCCGCTGATGAAAGAGAGTATGATAATTATGATCAGTATTGCACACAATGCGGAAAATGCATTATGAATTGCCCTGTTGACGCCATTAGTGTTACACAAGGCAAAAGTAACCGCATATGTTCGGCTTTTGTTAATCTAACCGAAGAGAAATGGCACCCATACTATGGCTGTGGAAAGTGCCAAGTTAAGGTACCATGCGAAAACCAAATTCCTGTTCGTGCAACTCCAGCTTAAGTATTAAAAATATCCATCGATAAATATCTTTCCCCGGAATCGGGGAACAAAATTACTATTCTCTTGTTCTTACCATTAGGCTTTTCAACCTCAAAATATTTGTCATTGTTTTTCCAGGAATACTATATGGATCTCATTTCTTGCTCGCTAGACGACTTCTTCTCCTTTTTTTTGGTCTCTAAACACTCTAAACAGCCCTCCTTAATTTAGAAAGCATCAGATTCATTATTACAAAATTATTTGCACACAAATCGAAAAATCTCATAAAATACATAGATTGCAATCATGGAAAATATATCTAAAGTAGAGATTTTATGCCAACAATGGTAACATTATCAAATAAGAGTGAGCTTCAAAATAGGGATAGTGTCGAAATACTAGCACGCATGATCTATCAAGAAGCGGGTAATCAATCTAATGAAGGAAGAAGAGGAGTTGCGTTCGTAGCTCAAAATAGACATCAATCGCCGAATTGGCCAAGCACTTACTATACTGTTATTGTTTCAAGTAATCAATTTGCTGTAGCATTAAAATACAAAAGTGCAACCCAGGCAGAATATGACTGCTATGATGCTTGTTATAGTATCGCAAACAGCATGTCGAGCCAAACTAATCCCATTGGTTCTAGAGTATACTTTTGTCTTGAAAGCATTGTTAGTAATCTTAATAAGAGTAATGGAAATGGTGCATATTCGGGAACTGCCTCAAAATCATTTACTGACGGCAAAACGATTGGTAGTCACATTTTCTACTCTTAATTCTAATTGTTATACGACGAGGTATGTGAACACTGTTGGCATTTAAAAAACGGGTATTTTTAATAAAATAAAAAAGAGTTATTAATTGGTCCAACATTATCCACCTCGTTAAAAGCAGAGTAAAGGTATAAAAACCTTTGCTCTGCTGTCTAAGAAGAGTAATTAGGAAAATAACCATGTAGGTGAATATAAGTAACACTGATTCCATCTCGCCTCGTTCTTCTACTCTTTTAACTGCTTCAAGTAACATAACTGTAAGCAACCTTTTCTAATGTGAAAGCAATTCATTTACAGACAGCATAGTTTTGTCGTGTTATTACAGTATTTAGTTATATTAGGATCATAAATTTTAAGCAATATGCAGCCATTATATATGTAATTGTTTTTTAGAACGAATTAGTAAAATCTCCATTTATTACATTTCTCGAAGATGTCCATCCAAATAATCGGTAATTAATTTAGTCCACTTGACCTAAGATTATGATACTCTACAGTAGTCTACCCTATAAGAAGATTACCATACTTGTGTAACCAATTTCTCGAATTCGGTTAACCTACCACTACAGCTCCCTCCATACTAAGCCACTTATTTAGTTCCTCAATTGCATAAAACCTAATAAAATCCATTTTATAAATACTATAGTTGTTGCCATTGAAAACGTATTCGAATTTAAAGGCGCCTATAGCTTGTTGATTGCTACCATATTCATTTTTGACTCCAATCATACACCTTACACTCTCTCCATCTGCTATATAGTACGACTGGTATTGAATGGCACGATTAATCATATGTTTATTATACGATTCTAAATTGAGCAAGTCGTCATTTACTTTTGCCCACTCATTTGCAATAGAAATGTCCAAATTATCATTTGCGAGTGTCCATCTTCTATCTCCCATAGTCATGTAAAAATTTAAGTCATCTGATGAAAATTCAACCTGGTTCTTAAAGTATTCAGAAATATCATCAACCGGGATTTCTTCCATAGACTTTTTATCAACAACATAAAGCTTTTGACCACATATTCCTGTTCCAGCAGCAGTGTTGGTAACAATGGCAATATGTTGATTATCATTAATAAGAGAAGTAATTGGCTGTCTATCGATGTTTTGACCAGCCCATTTGAACACTTTATTTTCTCCATCAACTGATAAAATGAAATCTGACATTTGATCATTATTGGACTGATTCTTATTTAGTGCAAATAGTTGTATTCCATCTAAATCTGAAGAACTATAATGAAACATATTAGCAGGACTTGTTTCTGAGTATTTCGTCACAATTGCTTCCCTCTTATCGGCATCCCATATTACTGAATATCCAAAATCAGAACCTGCTGAAACTAACGGTATATAAATTGAATCATTACGAAAAATCATCATTTCAGAAAGATATGATATTTCTCCATCAATGATTATTTTAATCTTCTGCATAATAGAACCGGAGGCTTCGTAAAATGAATTTGAAATAAGAATCGAGACAACCAACATTATATATAAAATTCGCTTACTCATTATCTTTCATACTTAATGCACAAAAACATACATCAAGCTTTCCTTTCACAGAATTATTAATCTGACTCGAACTTCATACCAACTTAACTTCTCAAGTTTTGTCTACCTATTATTACTAGTACCGGCAATTGCCAAGAGAACCGTTACAGTGCTCCAGCTTAAGTATTAAAAATATCCATCGATAAATATCTTTCCCCGGAATCGGGGAACAAAACTACTATTCTCTTGTTCATATTGGCGGGCTTTTTAGCTATTTCCAAAGCTGCAGATAAGGCCGCTCCTGAGGAAATCCCTACTAATAAACCCTCAAACTTGGCCAAATCTCTGACCATTTTAAGGGCATCATCTTCTGCTACTGCTGCAATCTCGTCAAGGATATCAGTATTTAGGACATTGGGAATAAAGCCGGTACCAATCCCCTGAATATTATGAACACCAGCCTTGCCTCCTGATAATACCGGCGAAGTAGAGGGCTCTACAGCCACAATCTTTATCTTGGGATCATAGGCTTTTAATACTTCACTAACTCCGGTTATTGTACCTCCGGTTCCAACTCCGCAAACAAAATAATCAAGTTTACCCTGGGTGTCTTTCAAGATTTCTTCTGCTGTTGTTCTGCGATGTATGTCAGGGTTTGCAGGATTATTAAACTGCTGGGGAATGAAGGCATTAGCTTCTATTGATGCCAGTTCGTTCGCTTTTTCGATTGCTCCTGGAATTCCCAGTGCTGCAGGTGTTAAAACAATTTCTGCCCCTAAGGCGCTTAATAGTTTTTGCCTTTCTATGCTCATGTTTTCAGGCATTGTAAGTATCAAACGATAACCCTTAACCGCCGCTGCCAAAGCCAATCCAATACCGGTGTTTCCACTGGTTGGCTCAATAATAACACTAGCTTTATTAATAAGGCCTTTTGCCTCTGCATCCTCAATCAGAGCTAGTCCGACCCGATCCTTGACACTCCCCGCCGGATTAAAATACTCAAGCTTAGCAATTATTTGCGCTTGAACTTCATGTTCAGACTGTATCCGTTTCAATTCGAGTAATGGAGTATTACCAATTAAATCTGTTAAGCTCTGTGCTATATTCGTCATTTACTAACCTCTCTCAGTTTGGATTGCTTAAAGTTTTAGTTAGTGATTTCGCAACCGTTTTTTTCAAATGCGATTAATAGTTGCTCTCTCAAAGCTTCGCAGTTTTCATAGTCGTCAGGCTGGAGATCGATTTCATTTATGGTGGTGACTATTTTAAACTTAGGGCGAGAAAAATAACTTTCATTTATTTTAATTGTCTTGATATCCTTGAAAGCTATACATCTTGCTTCGACCTTATCGTAGAAAATTATGCTTTCATCACTTAGCTCGATATTGTTTCCGATTTGTTTTTTGCCTCGTCTCCAACCTATGGCAGCTATAATTACTCCAATCAATGCAAATACCATAGCAATAATAGGAGACAAGAAATACCATGCTCCCACAGCTATTCCCATTAATACTAGCATAGGTATCCATGCATTAGTGTAGCTAGTCTTTGCTGTAATTGAATAATTGCTCATTGCTTCACTCCTTCATAAAAATAACACTATTTCATATTCTGTCCTAATTCAATTTCCTCTGCATACAATTCATAAATATCACCGCAATCATCTTTAATAATTAGGCCTCCAGAATCATTAATCCCAATGGCTATTCCATTAATGTTCTGTCCTTGCTTATTAAGAATAACACGCTTCCCGGTGGTAATATTACATTTTTCCCAATGAGGCAAGATAAAATCAAAACCATTATGTCGGAATTCATGATAATGTCTTTCCCAGTTTGCTATAAAGCTCCTAAGTAGACGTAATCTTGAAACCAAATGTCCAGTTTCTATTTTTATAGAAGTACTTTTTGCTTGCAGCCCGGGGCTAAAATCACGGAAATCCAAATTAGCATTTATTCCTATTCCAAGAACAAGATAGTTCAAGTTAGCCCCTGAGAATGAGGCTTCAGCTAAAATACCCACTAGTTTCTTATCGGCCAAGAGTATATCGTTTGGCCATTTTATTCCCAAAGGCAAGGAAGCACACAATGGTTTAATAGTTTTGACGGCGATAATTGCAGCAAACAAAGTGAAGAGCGGCAATAGATTTGCTTTTATCTCCGGTCTAATCAGCATAGAAAACAATAGACCTTTTTGTTGCGGGCAAAGCCATGATCTTGTGAATCTACCCCGCCCTTGGAGCTGATATTGGCTCCAAATAACTGCTTCGGGAATTCCGCTTTCACCCAATTCCTTTGCAGTATCATTAGTTGAAGTTAATGATCTATACAAATAGATTTGCTTATTTCCGCACTTTATTTGATATCCATCATTTAGGCGTCTTCTTTTCCATTTAATTGGCTGATTACGTAATAATCTTAGAATTTTCTTATTGTTCATTTATTCTCCAGAGTATTAATACAGCAATTATAGCACTTCTCCTAAGGTGATACAAAGCTACTTAAACCTGCTTATGGATAAACTCTATTCATATTATTTTTGCTTGCAAAAATAATATGAATTTGCTAAACTAGATTTTGCATGAAACAAATTGCCCGGGTGGCGGAACAGGCAGACGCACGGGACTTAAAATCCCGCGATGGCAACATCGTACCGGTTCGACCCCGGTCTCGGGCACCATTCGTAATTAAGGCTTAAAAAGCCTTTTTTTATTGCTTTTTCGCTTCTAATTTCTCCCCTGCTTTCGATTATGTTACTATTATTACGATAGCTTCATTAGAGCATATTCAGTTGCCTCTTTAGGCACGGTGCGCGTGTCCGGTTACACCCTGACATGAATTTTGATTATGATTGCTACAATTCTAATTATTACACATAGGAGGAAAATGCATGTGAAAGTCATCGCTGTCAACGGAAGTCCCAGAAAAACCTGGAATACTCACACTCTTTTAAGTAAGGCGCTTGCAGGTGCAGCAGACGCAGGCGCACAGACTGAACTAATCAATTTATATGATTTGAATTACAAAGGATGCATTAGTTGCTTTGCCTGCAAAGTCAAAAACGGCAAAAGCTTGGGTCGCTGCGCAGCAAATGACGACTTAAAGCCAGTGCTTGATGCTATTCATACCTGTGACGGTCTCATATTAGGATCGCCAGTATACTTTAGCGACGTGAGCGCAATGATGCGAGCGTTTTGGGAACGATTGATTTTTCAATATTTGTCCTACGACGATTATTCGAAATCATTCTTTAATGGAACTAAAAAAACCGCCTTTATTTATACGATGAACGTCTCAGAATCTATGCTCGAAAAAATTGGATATGATAATAGATTCGAAATGTACGAGATGACATTGAAGATGTATTTTGGAAATTCAGTACGTATGGTATCTACTGAAACCTTACAAGTTACTGACTACAGCAAGTACCATATGGCTTCCTTTAACGAAGACCAGCGTAAAAAACGAAGAGAAGAAATATTTCCCCAAGATTGTAACAAGGCCTATGAATTAGGCAAATCTATTGCAACCGCTTAATATCATTTCTGAATAGTACTCAATCTCATACCTACTAAACTGTAGAGAAGAACCCGCACACCACGGCAAAACGGGGAGCAGGCTTGCCGCTCCCCGTAGCATTTAAACTACTTCACAAATTATAAAGTCGATAGAGTAATTATGATTCAACAAACCTTAGTCTTTTTTAGAATAATGGGTATGAAGCAATTCATGGGCTTTATGTCCATAAGGCTCACCTAAAAACTCTTTGTATAGTTGTTGAACTTCAATATTTTCATGAGAATAACGAATCGTTTTGGCTCTATCTTCGCCGTAAATAGCCTCGGTCCGTTTCTTCAATATATCAGGGTTGTTACGGTGATAAGGCTGTCCGCCGCCACCTACGCAACCACCTGGGCAAGCCATAATTTCGATTGCATGATAATCGAGAGTTTTATCGCGTACGCCTTCCAGAAGTTTACGGGCATTACCCAAGCCATGAGCTACTGCGATGCGAATATCAATGCCTGCAATATTATAAGTTGCTTCTTTAATTCCATCAAGTCCTCTGAAGCTTTCGAACTCTACATTGGCTGGCTTTTCGCCAGTAAGCCAGACATAGGCTGTTCTGACTGCTGCTTCAATAACTCCGCCCGTGGCGCCAAAAATGACACTGGCTCCGGTCGATTCACCCATAGTGTTGTCAAATTCTTCATCAGGAAGATCAACAAAACTTATTCCAGCTTCTTTGATCATCTGGGCTAACTCGCGGGTTGACAATACATAGTCAACATTGGGATATTCGTTAACCAGCTCGGGACGTTCGGCTTCATACTTCTTAGCAAGACACGGCATAACTGAAACAATAACCATTTTTGCCGGATCTACTCCTAGTTTTTGGGCCAAATAAGTCTTAGCAATTGCTCCGAACATTTCGTGCGGAGATTTACAAGAAGATGGTATATCTAGCAATTCTGGGAATTGATGCTCGATAAAGTTAACCCATGCTGGACAACAGCTTGTCAAAATGGGCAATGTCCCACCATGCTGAATCCTATGAATTAATTCCGATGCTTCTTCCATAATCGTTAGGTCAGCGGCAAAATCAGTATCGAAAACTTTTTCAAAGCCAAGTCTTCTTAGTGCAGCGGCCATTTTACCAGTTACGCTGGTTCCAATGGGCATGCCAAATTCTTCACCTAAAGCTACGCGAACCGCGGGAGCTGTCTGTACAATAACGTATTTCTCCGGATCGTGGATCTCGTCCCAAACCTTACTAATATGATTTGTTTGAGTCAAAGCTGCTGTCGGGCAAACTGATACGCATTGTCCGCAGAAAGTACAGGAGGTTTCCAGCATCGGATTATCAAATGCCGTGCTCATTACTGAATCAAATCCGCGATTTACAACTGAATACACACCTACGGTTTGTATATTGTTGCACATAGTTTCGCAACGGCGACATAAGATACACTTATTTGGGTCTCTAACTAAAGAATAACTCGATGTATCTAATGGAAATGAGGACTGTCTGCCGGCAAATTCAATTTCTGTAATGCCTAGTTCAGCAGATAGGCTTTGTAATTCACATTTTTGGTTCTTGCTGCAAGTCAAACAATCTTTTGGATGATTGGAAAGCAGAAGTTCTAATGCCATACGGCGAGCTTTTATGGCTTTTGGTGTATTGGTTTTAACCGACATGCCTTCAGTCATAACAGTGTTGCAGGCAGGGAAAAGTGCTTTTCCGCCTTCTACCTCAACCATGCAGACACGGCAAGTAGCTACCTGATTAACCATTTTAACATCATGCAGATTCAGATGGCATAGCGTTGGAATATATACTCCCGCCAACTTTGCGCATTCCAGTATTGTGGCGCCTTGTTCTACCTGAACTGCGGTATTATTGATCGTAACATTAATTTTACTCATCCCGTCTCCTCACTCCCTTACCGCTTAATAATCGCTGCTGTAGGACATTTAGCCGCACATTCACCGCATTTAACACATTTGCTCTGGTCAATATGATGAACTTCTTTGCGTTCACCGGTAATGCATTTAGCCGGGCAATTCTTTGCACATAGCGTACAGCCGATACATTTTTCGTCTATTATGAAGTATTCTATCAAATCGTGACAGGCTGCAGCCGGACACTTTCTATCATTTATGTGAGCCAAGTATTCATCATAAAAATATTTCAGGGAAGACAGAACCGGGTTTGGAGCCGATTGACCTAAGCTACACAATGAAGCGTCTTTAATTAATTGAGATAATTCCTGTAAATTGTCCAAGTCCTGTTGAGTCCCTTGACCCTTGGTTATTTTATCTAGGATCTCATGCATGCGAACATTTCCAACTCTACATGGTGTACATTTTCCGCAGCTTTCTTCCATGGTAAACTCTAAATAAAACTTAGCCATGTTAACCATACAATTGTCTTCATCAAGTACAATCATGCTTCCTGATCCCATCATAGAACCAACCGAAGCCAGGGTATCAAAATCAATTGGCAAATCAAGCTCTTTCGCAGGTATAAAGCCGCCTGATGGTCCACCGGTTTGAACAGCTTTGAATTCTTTGCCGTCGCGGATCCCGCCGCCAACTTTATATACTATATCACGCAATGTGGTTCCCATAGGTACTTCTACGAGTCCTACATTGTTAACTTTTCCAGATAATGCAAAAACTTTGGTTCCGGTTGACTTCTCTGTTCCTATAGATCTAAACCAGTCCACACCTTTTAGAATTATTTGACCAACATTGGCAAAAGTCTCAACATTGTTGATATTAGTTGGTTTCTGCCAGTATCCTTTTTCTGCCGGAAATGGTGGTTTTGGTCTGGGTTCGCCCCTCAGTCCTTCTAATGAATTCAATAATGCACTTTCTTCACCGCAAACGAAAGCCCCTGCACCCAAACTCAAACTGATTTTGAAGCTGAAATTAGAACCTAAAATGTTATCGCCTAATAGGCCGTATTCTTCAGCCTTTTCTATAGAATGCTGAAGTCTTCGTACAGCCAGCGGATACTCAGCCCTAATGTATATAATTCCTTCGTCAGCGCCGATAGCATAACCACAGATGGCCATGGCCTCTAAAACCGAATGCGGATCACCTTCTAAAATGGAGCGATCCATAAAGGCTCCTGGATCACCTTCGTCAGCATTACATACAACGTACTTTTTGTCTCCCTTATTGTTATGAGCAAATTCCCACTTTTGGCCGGTTGGGAATCCTGCTCCGCCTCTGCCGCGGAGACCCGAATCTTTTACTATTTTAATAACATCCTCGGGAGTCTTTTCAAAAATGCAAGAACCTAGAGCTTCATAACCCCTTAAGGCAATATAATCTTCAATTTTGTCAGGGTCTATAACACCGCAATTTTTCGTTGCTACCCGAAGCTGTGACTGATAGTAGGAAATGTCGTGATACTTCCCGTCATCCTTAACTGGATCTTTATACATGAGGCGCTTAACATTGTTGTTGTTAATCACTTGCTCAGCAACTATTTCCGCAACATCTTCCGGTTTTACGCGTACATAAAAAATGTCTTCAGGATATACTTTAACAATTGGGCCTTCATCACAAAAACCGAAACAATCAGTTTTAACTATTTGAACTTCATTCTGGAGCCCTTTGCTAATGATCTCTTTTGCAAAAGCTTCCTGAACCAAAGCACTGTCGCGAGACGAACAGTTTGTCCCACCGCAAATAAGCACATGTTTTTTATATCTATTCACCTATGGGCACCCCCTTAGTAAAAATGTTGTTATCTACAAAAGTGCCCTGAACAATGTGTTTATCCACGATTTCCAATGCAACATCCGGGTTAACATTACCATAGCGGATTGTGCTATGGCTTGATTTGCGCACTTCGACCATAGGTTCAGCATAACAAAATCCAAGACAACCTGTTGCTACAACCGAAACATTGCTTAGACCTTTTTCTTCTACTCTTTTCGCTATTGTATTCATGACATCTCTGGCTCCGGCTGCAACTCCGCATGTAGCCATGCCAACTGCAATGACTATTTTATCTTGGTTTGTCACATTCGCTTCTTGGTTTAATTGATCGCGGAATTTCTTAAGTTCTTCAAAAGACTTTAGTTTTGACATACCTTCGAATCCTCCTTCGCCCCGTCCTCGCTTTTCTTCAAAGCACCTTTGGCTTTCTTAGGGTGGGTCGCAATCCCCTCCTTCACCAAATGTTCATTGATTATATCGTCAACATCCTGAGGCGTTACTCTTCCATAAACTTTGTCGTTGACAGATACAACTGGTGAAAGCCCACAAGCTCCTACACATCTAATACTCTCCATCGAGAATATACCGTCTTCAGTGGTTTGGCCTTGAACGATGCCCAAATTATTCTGAAATTCATTTAATACATCTTGCGAACCACGCACAAAGCAAGCAGTTCCCATGCAAACACTGATATTATACTTGCCTTTTGGTTTAATGTGGAAAAATGAATAGAAGGTGACAACGCCGTAAACTTGCGCTGGTGGGACTTGTAGTTTCTTAGCAATGTGAATTTGTAAAGGTATGGGCAAACAACCAATAAGATCCTGGGCATGATGCAATACGGAAATTAATTTGCCTTTCTTGGTTGGTAAACTATCAATGAATTCATCAAGTTTTATTATTTCCGCTGAATAGTCTTTTCCATTCAGTATCATATTTCTCCTCCTAGCATATTTATATAGCACTCGCGATATAAATCTAACAGTCATTTTGAACAGATTAAAACAAAACTATTTTGTCAATCTAATTTGCTATTACGTGAATACCAATAAGGCTCAGCATTCATGCACAACTAATTCACAATAGACAATTACCTAATTATTTGATTATTTTTTATTGCGAAACAAATTCCCTTCGATTTGAGCCATGACCATCGCATGGAATCAAAAAATAGCCGAAAAAACAAATCAATTAAAGTCATTATTAATTCGATTCGCTTCGCGAGAGGAGAGCCCCCCTTTCGTTGGACATAGCAAAACAAATCAGCCGCACGTCTGCAGCTTTTTGAGCGCTTTCTCCATGATCAATCCGCTTTTTTCCCGTTCCGATTCTGGATAATTGTTCTCAACTAGTCTTTACCCCATATGCCTATTAGGTGTTATTAATTCCTATGAACTATACCACCTCCAAGCGGAATTATTTTGCATACTAAAAGACTTTAAAATACCAAAACACATATACTTAAACAAGGCATTTTCATGCCAATAAGCACGAATACATCTAGTTATACGCTCTTTGTTTTTCAAATTGAATAGGCCCGCAGCCCCCAGTAATTGTAAGCTGCATCGCAAGTTAGATATTTCACAAAATTCTTTCCACGTGTATACATTATATTTCAGAAAACTGAAATACGCAAATAAATAAGAGGCACTGTGTTTAGTTTGTGATTTAGCCATGGTGTGTCTTCATCAGAAAAATAATCATCCCCCATTTGCTAATAATGGAGGATGAGTTATATCATGAGTAAATTGGAGCAATGAAAAGATTAGGCGACTAAATAACCGGCTACAAAATTGAATGTCAAACAAATAAGTATTCCAATTAATGTTGGCAGAATAAACGCGAGCAAGGCCCATTTGCAGCTATTGGTTTCATTTTTAATCGTAAGTAAAGTGGTTGCGCATGGCCAATGAGTTAGTGAAAAGAGAATCACGCTTGCTGCTGTAACCCAACTCCAGCCGTTATTTAACAAAAGCTCTTTTATGAACGAAAGATTATCTATATTCACTAGATTGCCATTTGCCATGTACGCCATTATGATGATCGGCAAGACGATTTCATTCGCCGGAATACCAAGAATAAAAGCCAATAGAATAATTCCATCCATACCCATCGCCTTGGCGAAAGGGTCCAGAATAGAAGCGCAATAAATGAGAAGCGTTGAGTCGCCCAGTCTGGTGTTCGCAAGTAGCCAAATGAGCAAACCTGCAGGCGCAGCAACTTTTATCGCTCTGCTTAGGACAAAAGCTGTTCTATCAAAAACTGACCTGATTATCACCTGGAATATGCGTGGACACCTATAGGGAGGCAATTCAAGTGTAAACGACGAGGGTGTCCCTTTGAGGATCGTAAGTGAAAGAAACTTCGAAACCATAAATGTCAAGACAATGCTTAATACTACTAAGGCTGTCAAAATAAATGCTGACAAAGCTGATTTCCACAAACCGGCAGTCGCCCCAATGAAAAACATTGAAATTATTGCAATCAAGCTCGGGAATCTGCCATTACAGGGAACGAAACTATTAGTAATTATCGCAATAAGCCTTTCACGCGGGGAATCAATAATTCGGCAGCCGACTACCCCAACGGCATTACAGCCGAAGCCCATACACATAGTAAGTGCTTGCTTGCCGCAAGCACAGCATTTCTTATATACTTTATCCAAATTGAATGCAATCCGAGGCAAATAACCTGAATCCTCCAGCAAGGTAAAAAGCGGAAAAAAGATTGCCATCGGCGGCAGCATTACCGCGATTACCCATGCAACCACTCTGTAAATGCCAAAAATTAGCATTTCTATAAAATAATCAGGGACTTTTAAGCAGCATAGAGCAATAATCAATTTCTCCTCCAGCCAAAATAGAGCTGTGCTTAAATACTGGGAGGGATAATTGGCCCCCGATATTGTTATCCAAAATATCAGCATCAATACCAAAAGCATCACTGGAAATCCTGTCCACTTGCTTGTTAGTATTTTGTCAAATTTTCGATCTCTTCTATTGTAATCTGGATCCATACAAGTGACAACTTTGCTGCTGATTAGTCCTCCAGCATTAACTAAGTCGCAGGCAAGTTGATCTTCAATGCCAATCAGGTTCAAATTTTCTCTTTGCCAGCTTGCTTTTAATTGCGTAATTATTTGGTTGACCTTATCATTATTCCTCAAGTCGATTTCGTAATGCTCTTCTATACCAGACAGCAGCTTATAATCACTTTCAATAAGTTTAATTGCCAGCCACCTGGTATTGTAGATCTTGTCTCCTAACTCCTCCACTACAGGAATCAGCTCAGTAATTGTATCTTCGATCAGTTGATGATAGGTTACCTGAAACCTTTGTGCTTTAGTTTTAGGAAGCTCTACTATTTTATCCAATAAATCACGCAAGCCCAGTTTATTGCGTGCAGCAGTTGCCACAACCTGAACCCCCAATAAGAGGGAGAGCTTCTTAGTATCGACAATAATGCCTTTTTTGGCTGCTTCATCACTCAGATTTACGCATACAATAACCCTTTCTGTTATTTCCATGATCTGCAAGACCAAGTTAAGGCTTCTCTCCAGACAGGTTGCATCACAAACCACAACTACAGCCATGGGATTAGCGTAATAAATGAAGTCACGGGCTACATCTTCTTCCGCTGAATTCGTAGCAAGTGAATAGCAGCCCGGTAAATCAATAAAAGTTAGCTTTTGCCCTTGATGCTGGCATTGTCCTTGGGCAACCGCAACTGTCTTTCCCGGCCAATTTCCTGTATGTTGATTCATTCCGGTTAGAGCATTAAACAAAGTACTTTTGCCAACATTAGGATTCCCTGCTAAAGCTATTACCTTTTCACGCCTATTACTATTGCCAAGTTCCGGAATCATTAGGCTGCTCTGGACGTTTTTTCGATCCTTTACTAAGCCCATTTTTACCTCCGCTAAACCCGAATCGATACACAAGTGTAATCTTCATACCTTAATGCTATTACTGCTCCTTTAACCATAAAAGCTACAGGATCTCCGAGAGGACTTTTTTGGACACACTCAACCTTTGTCCCTGGCAATAAACCGATATCTAGTAGTCTTCTTCTTATTGGCCCAATCGAAGATAAGTTGCTGACAATAGCAGTCGCTCCTTGCTCAAGATCAGCAAGAGTTTTAGTTTTATGCATGCTTACCCGCTCCTATATAGTAATGAGATTATGGAAAATCTACTCTATACCTATTTAGTTTATGAAGAGTAACCGGCATTCGTGATTAAGCTGTACAGGTATAATAATTTCATGAAGCTTCTATAACATTTTGGTTATACTGTTAATCTGGAAACAGCTTGGGAAGTCGATTCTTTTAACACGAAAAAGTCGAGCAGCCTGAAGTATTCGTCTGCTATGATTAAGAAGCGAAAGGATTTGAGAAGAATGCTAAAAGAACTAAACCAAGTGATTGACTATATCGAGGAGCGTTTATCCGACGATTTGTCGCTCGAAGTGATCTCAGAATTTGCTGGCGCCTGTGACTATCATTTGCGAACTGTATTTTTTCATCTAACGGGAATGACATTAAGCGAATATATCAAAAACCGTAAATTATCAGAAGCAAATAAGGATTTGCTACAGGGAGAAAAGGTCACAGACATTGCATATAAATATGGTTATAAGTCAATTGATGGCTTTGCACGCGCATTTAAGAAGTGGAGCGGTTTTTTGCCCTCAGATGCAGCAAAGAAAAAGATTAGCAAATCTTTCGCTAAACTATCCTTTATTATTACTGTGACAGGAGGAAATACAATGGAATGCAAAATCGTAGAAAAACCTGCATTTTATCTGGCAGGTGTAAGTAAGCGTGTTCCCATGCAGTTTGAAGGTGTAAACAATGCGATCGTTGAACTTGCGATGAGCATTACTCCGGAACAAAGAGCAGAAATGCACGCCTTACAAAACTTGGAGCCTTTCCAAGTGGTCAACGCATCTTATGACGCAGATGCCGGTTTTTTAACGGAGGAAGGTGACCTTACTCACCTAATAGGAGTGTTGACGACAAATGAAAACGTGAGCGAACAATTGAATAAGGTGCGTGTTGAAGCCTGCACTTGGGCAGTTTTCCCTAATGAAGGTTCTTTTCCGGATACCCTGCAGAATACCATGGCGCGAATCTATGCACAATGGCTTCCCATTTCTGACTATGAAGTCATCAATGCTCCTACCTTTTCATTCACCATAATGGATGAGCAAAAAAATAATTATGCTTATAGCGAGGTTTGGACGCCGGTTCGCAAGAAATAAATTGTATAATTAGAGCAATAATTAAAATTCATAATTATGCTGAGGCAGGAAAAACTTTATGGATGAAAAGAACAAAAACAACAACGAAAACGAAAATAAGCGATACCACTATATTGGTATCTATCTATCATTAGGGATTTCGATTGGCACCGTGTTCGGTGTAGTGTTTGACAATATTGGTTTAGGTGTGGGTCTTGGCACTGCCATTGGATTAATAATTGGAACCGCAATGCAATCCAAATGAAGATTCTTGAATTAATCCATCATGAGCTAAGCATTTTGCATTGTTAATAGTGCCATTACCTCCACGTGGCACGAGCCGATCAGATTATTGTTTGTGGCGATTACCTTTGTAGAGCAGCCCTGTCATTATAAAATTCTGAGCCAGTCGCGTCTGCCGTACAAAATTCTTTCGACATCAACCACCTTGTTCTTCTCATCAATTGAAAAGAACACAAAGTAGTTCTTAACGGGTAACTTCCTGTATCCCATTTGGGATAGGCGTTCGTCTGCGACAAGCGGACAGCGTTGCGGCATTTCGGACAGACCCAACATTGCTTCTTCAAGAAGCTCCATCATATTGAGTGCTGGTACTGGGGCGGAAAGCTGAGAAGCAATATACCTGACTATGTCCTTGAGGTCGTTTGCGGCTGGCTCCGATACGTACACCCTATATTTCGCCATCGGAGATACCCCGTTTGATATCTTTCATAACCTCTTGTAGCGGTCGTTTCTTGGCCGCTTTGACAGCCATTCTGCCTTCGTCAAGCAGCCGATAGAGTTCCAGCTTGCCACTGAGCGCTTCGTAAGTCTCAATACTCATGACGGCCAGATCTCCCTGCCCGTTTTTTGTAATAAAGACAGGTTCGCGGCTTTCATGGCAGAAGGTGGAGATATCGTTATAGTTATTACGCAGGTCTGTACTGGATCTAATAATTGGCATAGCGAATACATCCTTAAATTACTCTAAAGATATTATGCTCAAATTTCTTTAGATTGTCAATGAGAGTGCCCTTTTGATTTCCTGCTTTTTAGACGTTTCGTGACCAGCTTCCGGGATTTTGGAGGGGCGGTTTGTCTCCTTCTTCTCCTTTGCCGAAAACTTAGTGGTCAGGATCAGGGTGGAGATTTTCGCTGAAAATATTACGCGACCTTGACAACAATAATACCGTCTCAACATGAGCAGTATGCGGAAACATATCAATTAAATGAAACTTCCTGGTCTCATATCCTAAGCTGGTAAAGATCTTAATATCGCGGGCCAAAGTTGCAGGATTGCAGGAGATGTACAATATCTTGACCGGCTTTTTATTTGTAACGGCATGAATTACACGCTTATCACAACCGGATCTTGGAGGATCGAGAATTATGATATCATAGTACTTGTTGTCCCTATTTATGGCGACTTCGCAGAAATCGGCTTCAAAAGTGCAATTCTTGATTTTATTTAATTCGGCATTTCTCTTAGCATTTGCAACCGCTTGAGAGTAGCTTTCAATTCCGTGAACTGCAGCAGCCCGGTTTGCTAATTGCAAGCTTATGCTGCCTACTCCGCAGTAGGCATCGAGGATGCGCTCAGTGCCGCTAAGCTCAAGCATTTTCTGCACCACTTCAATCAAGGCTTTGTTCTGCTGGCTGTTCACTTGCCAAAAGCTTAAAGGAGATAAATGGTAGTCAATATTATTTAGCCTTTCATGCAAATAACTCTCTCCAAACAGCTTGTGTTCACCATTGCTATCCACTTTGAACAATGAATCAGAAAGGCTAGAAATATCGTCATATTCTTCATGAGCAGATGGTTTTTGGCCTTGAAAAGCTATCATAGTTTTGTTGTCAAAACTTGATTTTCTTAGAACAACACTGATGTCTTTACTATGGTTTTTTGGATTTATGTTTCTATTATTTAAACAAGTAGTGATATCGTTTAATTTCTCATCTATGAGCAAACATCTATCAATTTTCATAGCTGACTTATTTTCGACGTCAATATAACCCAGCACGGCTTGATTCGTTGTATGCAAAAAATGCCAAGTAACTTTATTCCGGTAATTCCAAGCATTATCCATTGGGGTTAAACCAGTTTGAATATTTTGAATATTCTCAATACCACCAATGCGCTCCATTTGCTCGCCGAATATCTGCATTTTCAAACGCAATTGCTCGTTATAAGCAACATGCTGCCATACACAGCCGCCACATTTACCATAATAAGGGCATGGCGGTTTTATCCTATATGGCGAAGGTGAAGTGATTTCTAGTAGTTTGCCGCGATCAAATTTCGATTTTCGCTGAGTGATCTCTATCTCTACTTCTTCTCCCGGCAAAGCTCCGGCAATAAATACCACTTTATTATTGGCGTGGGCAACACCCTCGCCTTTATGGCTCACTCCATTAATAATTACACGCAATTAATTCTTCCTACAATTTCCCTTTAATGAGTCAAATATAGCATCAATTAAGTGATACTTCAAGAATTGCTATATTTACGAATTCAATCGCTTATTAAGTCTTCAATGTTAATCGATACGTACTAATTGCTCCCTGGGTATCCGAAAGAAGTATTCCAATAGATTGCCATCGAGCTGCGTACTTTCTACTCCCTTCATTACTTGGATAGCCTTTTCAATACTCATAGCATTTCGATATTCTCGATTAGTCGTTAAAGCTGAAAATGTGTCTGCAATTGCAATTATTCTCGATTCAATAGGAATTTTGCCTCCATGCAAGCCTTCATAGCCGTTACCGTCAATGCGTTCATGATGGTATAATACCCAATCGGCTATTTCATTTAAGCAAGTATCATCAATCAAGCGTTTGCCTTCGCGAGCGTGGCTTTTCATCAGAAGCCATTCATCTTCAGTTAGTGTCCCCTGCTTCTTCAAGATTTTGTCATCAACCGCAATTTTGCCGATATCATGTAATAGAGCTGCATCCAATAGTTTTGGCAAGCTAATTGACTTGCATACAGTTGCAGGAAGTTGCTCGTATATAAGCTTGACCACTTCATATACATGCTGTGAATGTCCACGAGTATAGGAATCTTTGCGATCGATAGCATTCACGAAGGTGCGCAGGATCTCTATATTTCGTTCATTGAGTTCTTTTTCCATGTCGAGTTGTTCGCTGATCATGATATAGAAAAAGACTGCACAGGCAAAAAACAACATTGCTTCAAAAATGAGCAGAAAGTCAAGTTCGTTGGTAAGCGCCTGTACTGCGCCCACCAAGTAGCTGCCTGCAAATAAAAAAGTCAGGCATTCTTGGAGTATTTGGCGTCTAATGGTTTTAGGAGTTAATCGATAACTGCTCTTTCGAATCATTCGAAACATTCCGTGAAATTTAATTGCTGAAAGAGATAGAATAAATGCACCGCTTAGCGCAAGCGATACCACTGCAATAATTTGTGCCATAATTGGGTTTTCCTCCATATTAAAATTAAAGAAAGAATCGTATACTTTTTGACGCATATGTATTTTCTTTATCATTCTATGCGCAGTATACAATTTGAGGAACTCAATTATTGCTTTGGTTTTGGACCTACTTGAGCCCATATATAAGGGGCTCAGGGGATAAAATGATTAGGACATAAAAGAAAAACCACGGCTCATGGTAATATATCCTGGCCGTGGTCTAAATATTATAGTTCTTTAAAGTTTAAATTGATTACTGTTTAGTATTCACGACTAATAAGCTTCTGTAAAAAGCTCAAAGTGTTCCTGTCCATGGGCACATGCCGGGCATTGCGCCGGGGCCTCAGGACCATCATGAACATAACCGCAATTCCCGCACTTCCACTTAGTGGCTTGTTCTTTCTTAAAAACCTGTCCATTTTCAATATTGGCCGCTAGCTTATTAAATCGGTATTCATGGGCGGTTTCAGCCTTGGCTATCATTCTAAAAATAGCTGCTACTACCGGGAAACCCTCATTTTCAGCAATTTGAGCAAATTCTGGATATAGTTTGCTCCATTCATCATTTTCACCAGCTGCGGCTGCCTTCAAATTATCCAAAGTTGTACCCTGGGCAATTGGAAAATCGGCAGTAATGATAATGTCATTCGGCAGTTCTCCAGAAAACCCTTCAAGTAAGAGTTTAAAAAACCTTTTCGCATGTTCCATTTCATTGTTCGCGGTTTCGATGAAAATATTCCTTATCTGTTTATACCCTTCTTTATCAGCTACCGATGCATAAAATGTGTATCGATTTCGGGCTTGCGATTCTCCTGCAAATGCTTTCATAAGATTTTCAGCAGTCTTAGTTCCTTTTAGTTTCATATAACTACCTCCTATTGCTTATTATTAATCATACAGTTCGAACATATGCCTTTAACATAAACATGTTTTTCTTTCACCAGGTAGTCGGCTAAAGCTTCACTATTAATAATATCCATGTCAATAGGGAAATCAGAAACCATTTTGCACTCTTCACACTTAAAATGCCCGTGCGGCGCCATATCGGCATCATATCTCGCTTCATGATCTTCGATACTGATCAATTGGGCAAGCTTTGATTTGATCAGTATATCCATTGTATTATAAACAGTCGTCTTTGAAAGGGTCGGCAATTCCTTCACAAGATGAGAGTACATCTCATCAGCAGTTGGATGATTGCGATTTTTCAGCAAATACTCCATAACCTTAATTCTCGAATAAGAAGGCTTAATATTACTTTCTAACAACATCCGCGCAATATCATCTTTCGTAGCATTCATAGCATACCTCTAAAGCTGTTATTAATATATATTTGTAATCATTGTAATATTAAATAAGATATAAGTCAAACTTTCGCCTTATTAAACTTGAATAAATTTTAAACCTTCATTAAATGCATCAATATTAACCGTTAATGCTTTTGCCGGAACCATTTTTTCAATTGCGTCTTTCACTAATTCCCTTGGCAAGTCAAGTATTGCCGTCAGGATACCGACCAGCACAACATTGGCAGCGCGTGGATTACCGCATTGAACGCCAATTTCTGTAGCATTGATTATTGTCGTATCGGCTACCAAGCTTTTGATGCGTTCGTGAATTTCCAGGGGGTATTTTAAATTGCCGCTCATTACTGGCAATGGATCGACTCTTTCGTCATTAATTATTACTTTTCCATCTGCTTTTAAATAATCGAGCCATCTGGCAGCTTCTAATTTTTCAAATGCTAATAAAACATCTGCTTCACCTTTTTTTATAATTGGAGAATGCACTTTTTCTCCGAAGCGCACTTGCGTAACTACGCTTCCACCTCTTTGTGCCATGCCATGAACTTCTGATACTTTAACATCGTGTCCCAGTTGGACCAATACATTAGCTATTATTCTGCTGGTCAGTAAAGTACCTTGACCTCCAACTCCTACGATTAGAATATTCTGAGTCTTTGTTGACATTAATTGTTCCCTCCCAGCTTTATTGCATCAAATGTGCAA
This sequence comes from Syntrophomonadaceae bacterium, assembly GCA_031553935.1. Taxonomy (GTDB): domain Bacteria; phylum Bacillota; class Syntrophomonadia; order Syntrophomonadales; family Syntrophomonadaceae; genus JAISDD01. Next base: position 430 of record JAVBKS010000012.1, on the reverse strand, counting down.
ACTTCAGGACAGAGTCCACAAGTAATACAGTTATTGGGGTTAAAATAGGCTTTCTTTTTATCATCATCATAGGAAATGCCCGAACATCCAATTTTTATGCACTGTTTACAAGCCTTGCAATTCTCTTCATCAACATAATACTTTTCTTTGGGCTGCTCTTTATTCAGCAATGCACATGGCCGCTTCGCAATAATTACTGAAGGCTCGCGTCTAACTAGTTCTTCTTCTAATGCTGCTTTTAGTTCTTTCAGTTTTAGGGGATCAACAATGCGAATATTATTGATGCCAATTGCTTTTATTAGAGCAACAATATCTAATTTATGTGTATTCTCACTCTTTATGGTTACGCCAGTTGCAGGGTGATCCTGATGCCCGGTCATGGCAGTCGTATCATTATCTAGAATTAATAGCTTCGAAGTCCCTTTATTAT
>JAVBKS010000056.1:0-24287 GCA_031553935.1 Syntrophomonadaceae bacterium | reverse complement strand
ACCATAGCGTATTTTGAATTGACGAAACCAAGTGACATGTTGAAAAATAACCTTCAAACCTGGCGAGACTACTTTTTAACAGGAGAAGTTAGCAATGAAGCCCCAAAGTATATAAAAGACGCGGTTAGAATTATTGAAAAGGGAAACCTGACTAAGGAGGAGCGTACCATGATAGACTTACTTGAGAAGATGGAAGAAGACCATAAAGCAGTAATGGCCTATGCATTACGAGAGGCTAAGGAACAAGGAATAGAAATCGGTAAGGCCGAAGGTGAAATGGAAGGTATTTCTCGAGCCTTGAAATTGCTTAAAGAAGGAGTTTCCGTCGAGCAAATTGAGGAAATGTTGAAAAAAGGCAATATCTAGTTTCTTGAGCGACTTTTTTTGTATTGCCATATTACGAAAGCATACTTGCTTCAAAATATCTATGATTAGTTGCAAAGTCATAATAACGATTCCATGATTCAACAGTTGGACTTTTTGATCAAACTGCAGCTATAATAACTAACATATTTATTTCTCAGGAGATTTGAAATTCATGCAGCAAATAATCAATATTACTTTTCATAATCTAGGCCTTAGAAGCTATATCGAGGTTGATCTCTGCCTTAATTGCCCTCGACAGGACGACAAAGGCTGCTGCGGGCATTATTCTCCCATATTTTATCCGGTTGATTTCGCTTTATGGTTAGAGGAGAATCCCCAACTGATTGAGGAGATTTTAGGTCTTCCTAATCTGACGTTTCTTGATGCTTCCATCACTGTTAACAGCCCTTGGGACGGTAATGGTCACCGCTGCCCCCTTCATAGTGTTGAATCTGGCTGCAGGATTCCGCAAAGGTATAGGGAATCGGTGTGTCGTCATTTCGTATGTTCAGGAATCGCTTGGCAAGATGAGTCGGCATTAAAGCCTTGGTTTGACTTTTTTGAGGATCTATCTGCTTATGAAATTGATTTGAATACTCGAGTAACAAACTTCTTAGCACTTGAAAATCTTAGTCTGCGCTCAGCGGATAAGCGACAAGATTTTTTCAGCAGGCTCAAGTACCATATGAGTGAACTTACTAAGCATGAACCGGCTTTTTTTACAGCCATGCCGACTAGTGAGTCAATTAGCATTGTACGTGAGCTAAAATTCGGCAATGCTTGGACATTATAGTAATCAATAATATTAGTAATTAATGCTAGCCTTTAGTGTTATCGTTTATTAGTTTGCCCCTGAAGTTGTATACAACAATTCCAATCCCGATTAATACCGTGAGCGCAATACTTAAATTAATAAAATGGGTTCTAATTATACTAATTGCCATTGCCCCATAATACATGATAAGTATTGCTTCCAGCAAAAATCTTATCCCTCTGCCAACTAACGCTGCTAAAAATACTCGATTTAACTTAACTTCAAATATTCCTGAAGCAATGGTAAATAACTTAAATGTAATAGGAGCGAAGCCAGAGATCAGTACCGTCAGCGCTCCATACTTTTTCATTATTCTTTCTAATTTTTGCATATTTTCATTGGCGAAAAGTTTACTTAGGAGAGCATGACCTACGAATTTACCGAAATAGTAAGCTGCCAAAGCTCCAACCGCAGATGATACAGACGCAATGAGCGCGTATGTAATAGATTTTTCGGGATTTGCTAGACAAAGCGGCACAAGTAACAAATCTGGAAAAACTGGCAAGAAAGAGGGCTCGGTTAGGGCTATAATAATTAGCCCACCCAGCCCATATGATTTTAAAACAAAAAATAAGCTTACTATATATTCGTGCATGCTTTAATCCAATCTTTTATTAGCGAACTTGCCCGTCACCATAAATGATGTATTTTGTTGTGGTAAGCTCGTTTAATCCCATGGGTCCGCGTGCATGTAGTTTTTGAGTGCTGATTCCCATTTCGGCACCAAATCCATAAACATTTCCATCTGTGAATCTAGTGGAAGCATTAGCGTAAACAGCTGCTGCATCAATAGCCGACATGAATTTGCGTACATTACTGTAGCTTTCACTGACTATTGCTTCACTATGACCACTACCATGACGATTAATATGTTTTATTGCTTCATCTAAATCATTCACAACTTTTACAGCAATTATTAGTTCCAGATACTCCTCATTCCAGTCTTCTTCGCTTGCGTTTTTAATGCCCACACCATATTTTGTAGTTTGAACACAACCTCTAACTTCAACCCCAGCTTGCTGCAAGGAAGAAATCATACGTGGTAAGAAAGTCTCGGCTACATCAGTATGAACTAACAAATTCTCAATCGCATTACAAACCGATGGTCTTTGAATTTTTGCATTCATTACAATCGCATGAGCTTTGTCCAAATCCGCACTGGCATCGACGTAAACATGGCAATTCCCCATACCTGTCATAATGTATGAAACAGTTGCATTTTCCATGACTACCTTTTTAAGACCAATCCCCCCTCTTGGGATTACAACATCAAGATAATCGTTCATCTTAAGCATTAGTACTACTGCTTGTCTATCAGGGCTATCGACTAATTGAATAGCACCCTCAGGTATGCCTGCCTGTGTAGCAGCACTTGATATAGTGGCAGCAATAATTCTGTTTGAGTTCAATGCCTCTTCGCCACCGCGCAAAATAATTGCATTCCCTGATTTCAAACACAATCCAGCTGCATCTGCGGTTACATTTGGACGTGATTCATATATAATGCCAACAACTCCAATTGGGGTTCTGACTTTTCCAATATCCAAGCCGGGAGGACGTTTCCACATCCCAATAACTTCTCCGACCGGATCAGGAAGAGCAGCTATTTCACGCAGTCCTTGAGCCATATCATTTACTCTGGCCTCGTTTAAAGTCAGTCTTTCTAATAGCGCATCGGTTAAACCTTGTTCTTTGCCCAACTTGAGGTCAATGGCATTCGCAGCAATAATGTCTTCGGTTTTACTAATCAGGGCATCGGCCATTAATAATAATGCCTTATTTTTCATATCTGTAGGCATAACCGAGAGCTCATAAGCAACTTGCTTCGCCTTCTTTCCCTGTTCTTCTAACATGGTTTCTAGACTGTTATTCGTAGACATTAATCTCCTCGTCCTTTCTATTTTTTTGTTCCACCCAAAGATTGTTGCGATGAATAACCTCGTCAAAATCTTTGCTAGAAAGCTTTTTTTCTATGTCACTACTCTTGCAACCGGCAATTAGTTTAATCTCACCAGAACTATAATTCACTACACCTCGTGCAATCTCAGATTCATTTGCATTCAATACTTTAACTACAGTACCTCTTTCAAAATCGCCAATTACATCGACCACTCCTGAGGGCAGCAAACTCTTGCCCCTCTTAAGTAATGCCTTCTGGGCACCATCATCAACGATTACGCTTCCTTGGGTTAGCTTCCCAAAAGCAATCCATTTTTTACGGGCCTGCATTTTTTTTTGTTCAGGAACAAATAGTGTTCCAATATTTTCGCCATTTAATAAGCGTCGCAAAACACTCTTTTCAGTGTTGTTGGCAATAAGCATAGGGATTCCTGATGCCATGCATACACGTGCAGCTTTAAGTTTAGTTAGCATTCCTCCACTCGAGAAACTGCTTCCTCGCGAGGTAGAATTGTCTTCCATAACCTCAGTTATACTCTTTACTTCCGATAGTAATTGAGCGTCAGGACTCTTCCGCGGGTCGGAATCATAAAGTCCGTTAACATCAGACAAAATTATTACTAAATCTGCATCGACCATCGTAGCAACCAGGGCTGATAAGGTATCATTATCACCAAAGCGAATCTCCTCAATGGAAACCGTATCATTTTCATTAATTATAGGAATAACTTTCATCCCAATTATTGTCAGCAAGGCATTGGTGGCATTCAAGTAATTAATTCGTTGATCAAAATCACCCCGAGTTAAGAGAACTTGAGCTACAGTTTTGTGGTACTCTAAAAACATCTTTTCGTAAACATGCAGCAATGCTCCTTGCCCGATTGCTGCCAAGGCTTGTTTTTCCGGAATGGTCTTCGGTACTTGGTACATATTCATCCGGCTTGCCCCAACAGCTACTGCTCCTGATGTTACCAGTATTATCTCTTTGTCTTGATTATGAAGATCGGCTATTTCTCGGACTAAATACTCTATTCGTCCGAAGTTAACACGTCCGTTCGTGTGAGTCAGAGTACTGGTTCCAACTTTGACAACTATTCTTTTCGTGTTTGACCAATCCCTCGACCCGCCCATATATTTCAACTCCACCTAATTATTTAAGAATAATCAAATTCCAGATCCAGAATTTTCACAGTGTCTCCTACCTTGATGCCGAGTTTTCGCAATTCTTCCTCTACACCCATGTATTCTATTATGCGCTGAAACCTTTGTAACCCTTCTTCGTTAAATTTAGTCATAACTACTAGTTTTTCTATTCTTGGTCCGCTTACTTCAAAAATTCCATCTACTTTTTTAACCACAAAGCCATTTTCCTCTTCAAAGCGGTGAATAACAGGCGTATCGATATTTAAGTGTACCGGCGGCAATTCTCGACGCATAGTAATAATTCTCGACTTTAATTCGCCTAATCCTTGCCCGCTAACTGCTGAAATGAATACAATTTGGCTGCCAAATGTATCCTTTAACGCTTGCATGTTTTTCTCCGCATCCGGCAGATCCATTTTGTTAGCAACTATCAACCTAGGCCTATCCGCTAATCTAATACTATATGCGGTAAGTTCTTCAATCAATATCTCGTAATCTCTAAATACGCTCCGGCTCTCAGTCTCCGCAGCGTCAAGAATAAAAACCAAGATCCTGGTTCTTTCAATGTGACGCAGAAATTCATGCCCCAATCCTGCTCCTAAATGAGCCCCTTCAATAAGTCCTGGAATATCAGCAATAACGTACGAGTCGTTATCCGGAGTAACTACCACCCCAAGATTTGGAGTCAAGGTAGTGAATGGATAATCCGCAATTTTTGGCCTGGCTGCAGACAGACGAGAAATAAGAGTGGATTTGCCAGCATTCGGGAACCCAACTAAACCTACATCCGCTATTAGCTTAAGCTCTAAGCGAATCCATTTTTCTTCACCCGGCTCACCATTTTCGGCAATCGAAGGAGCTTTATTCTTAGAAGTTGCGAAGCGGGCATTACCACGCCCTCCTCTGCCCCCTTTGGCAATTAGTGCCTCTTGTCCGTGATCTATTAAATCAGCAATCAATTCTCCGCTTTTATCATCGAAAATCAATGTCCCAGGCGGAACTTTCAATACTTTAGTTTCACCTTTGGCACCATGCATGTTTTTTCCACTGCCATGGGTTCCCCTATCCGCCTTGAAATGCCGATTATATCTAAAATCCATCAAAGTTCTTAAACCCTCGTCAACTTGAGCGACAATATCGCCTCCACGGCCCCCATCACCTCCCGAAGGTCCTCCTAAAGGAACATACTTCTCTCTTCGAAAAGCTACAATTCCGTTACCTCCGTCACCCGCATTAACCTTGATTCGGGCTTGATCTATAAACATTAAATGTTACTCCTCAATAATGTATTCTATGTAATTCGAATCTCCATTCTCCCAAGATATATGTAGAGAAATAACTTCATTTCGTTCAGAAATTCTTAGATGCAATGTAAGATCGTCAATTTCTTTCCACTCTTCAAAAAACAAAAGTTTGATAGCTTTGGTCGGTTCATTCTTAGCAATCAATTTCTGGCTTGAGACAATGTCAACTTCATCAATTCTCAAAACAATCCCGAGATTATGAGCGTCCATGATGCTCTGATAAAGATGAAGAACCAAGCCCGCATCTTTTAACGCAAATAGTTTCCTCTCGGATGCAGAATCGATAATCCATTTATCGATTATTTCCTTGCATTTTTCCGTTCTCTCAAGTTCAATATTAGCACTAATGATTTGCAAACAGTTGCCGAAATCATGTCTCATCTGCCTTATCAGAGCAATCACTTTCTCATCTTGCATAGTTAATCTCGCTTTCATATGCGTAAATTTTACTTAACTAATAATAACAAAAACCCCCAAAAAAATCCAGGGGTCTTAAGCAGCTATATTAAAGAAAGCATTAATATGCTAAGTAAACAATAGGCAATTCGAGCGGACCATAACTAGGCATTAACAGCTTCGAGCGGATATACACTCACTTGCTTTTTATCGCGGCCTCTTCTTTCAAATTTTACTCTTCCATCAACTACTGCAAACAGAGTATCATCTCCGCCTATCATAACATTAGTCCCAGGATGAATACGGGTTCCTCTTTGTCTAACCAATATATTACCAGCCCGAACAATCTGCCCGTCAAATCGTTTAACCCCTAAACGTTTAGATTTACTGTCCCTGCCATTTCTTGAACTTCCTACTCCTTTTTTATGTGCAAATAATTGTAAATCAAATTTAAACATCATTTTGCCTCCTAATGATTATCTTCATGTGTTCTTTATACACATCCTGCATTGCAAGCAAACCGACTTTCATTGTCGATAATATTATTTGAGCTTTCTCATTATCCATATCATTGAGATTATCGGCCAGTTTACACTCAAAGTGACCATCACTGATCTTATAAAATGGTGCCTGCTCTAAATGATGCAGCAAACCAGCAAGTGCAGTTTGCGCTACTGCAGAAACTCCTGCACAATAAATATCAGCGCCCTTATCTGCATATCCTGCGTGGCCGGTAATCAAGACTTCTTTAATCAGTTCGCCGGCATAATTAACGGTTATTTTTATCATTAACCTTCAATTTTTTCAACAACAAGTTTAGTGAATGATTGCCGATGACCCTGTTTTTTATGATAGTTCTTTCTTCTTTTATACTTATATACTACCACTTTCTTTGCTCGGCCTTGTTCGATAACTTTAGCTGTAACCTGTGCTCCCGCTACGGTTGGTTGCCCAACCTTAATGCCTGAATTATCATCACTCAGCATTAACACTTTATCAAGGATGATAATGTCCCCTGCATTAGCAACTAACTTTTCGACTTTTAAAATCGTTCCTTCTGTAACCCGATACTGTTTGCCCCCGGTTTCAATTAATGCAAACAAAAAAACACCTCCACATTTTCTAAGACTCGCCGTTTCAGGCAGGATAAACCTTTAATACCTAAACCGTGCGGTTACAAAAACGCACACGCTAATACGTTATCATATTTATGAACACCAGTCAATATCAGATAGAGCGCGCCGATATCGACTCAACCTCATCCATTTATCAAATTCGGAATTTTACTAATGCTAGCATGGCGATAACTGGCCCTGTTAATATGTAAAGTTCTGATGCAATTCATATTCGTTTACTTCAAAATTGGGATTAGCTTTGACTATGACCTGTTTTCCCAAATTTTCGCTCACGTAATTTAAGAAATTCTCTTCTTGCTTAAATATCTTTTGTATCTGGGGATTAACTTCACAAATAATAACTTCTTTTTCAAGATAGTCAAGATTAATAAGCTTCCTTTTAATTTCGCAAGTCACGGCAAATAGATTTAGCGTCCTCCCTCTGCCATTGCACACATGGCATACATCGGAAAAAAACTCAGATATACCGTAACGAGACTTGCGACGAGTCATTTCCAGGAATCCCAATCCTGTCATCCCGATTATCCGTGTATGGGCTTTATCCTTCTCCAACTCTCGCTTGAATAAATTGATAACCTCATGCTCTTGCTGCTGATCTTTCATACTGATAAAATCAATAAGAATTATTCCACCTACACTTCTCAAGCGCAATTGCCGTGGAATCTCTAACGCTGCTTCACAGTTCAAGCGAAAAATAGTATCGGCGAAGTTGTTGTTGCCGGTGAACTTTCCGCTATTAACATCGATAATGGTCATAGCTTCGGTCTCATCAAAAACCAAGTAACCACCGCTCTTAAGCCACACTTTCCTATTAATGGCTCTTCTAATGTCTTTTTCCAGATTATACTTTTCGAAGAGCGCACCTTTTTCATATTTGACATCGAATTTTGCGCCATAGTTTTTGCCAGCAATAAAGCTTTCAACTTTTGCCAGCAAACGCTCATTATTAATAATGATTTTCTCGATATCATGATCCAAATAATCACGCAAAGTTCTTTCTAAAACATCAATATCTTCGAATATCAAAAAAGGGGCTTTGGCTTCTTTATAACGTTCCTTAATTTCCCGCCATAGCATCTGCATTTGTTTTAACTCGACAATTATCTCCTCATCACTACCCTCTAAACAGGTAGTCCTAAGGATAACCCCCATATCGTCTGTTTTTTCCCGTTCAATTATTGATCGCAGATTTTCGCGTCTTTTATCATCGACAATCTTTCTAGATATTGATATATCTTTTTGAAATGGAAGCACTACTATATAATGCCCTGGTATGCTAATATTTCCTGTTACCCGAGCACCTTTTTCCGAGAATGCTTCTTTCTTAACCTGAACCATTATATCCTGGCCTTTTTTTAAAAGATCAAACGAGTTAAGACCTTTATCGCGATCATTATTACGAATATCACCAGCATACAAAAAAGCATTTTTGTTTAGTCCAATATCAATGAAAACACAGGAAAGCCCGGGAATAACATCCCTAATTTTTCCTCGGTATATATTGCCAACGCTTTCTTTTTGATTTTCCCAAAACACTTCCGCCAGGCGGTCATTTTCAACTATTGCAATCCTTGATTCCCAAGGATAGATCTCGGCAATTATTTTACGCACTACTTAATTCCTCTATCCATCGGACTAATAAAATGTTCACCGTCTCTAATATAATTACCAATCCTATATATTTCAAGCAATTTTTCGGGCATAACACCGTAACCCGAAAAAATCTCAACTAATTCATCAAATCTGATATTCAAAGGCTCTCCCACACTAACCCAGATTTTCAGCTCGGGGTCTTGAGTTTCATGACCAAATTCTATTTTCCAGATACCGGCTCTGACATCCTTATCTTGCTTCTTGTTTTTGCCTTTGCTCTTGATCAATATTGAGGATTCTTTCCAAATGCTGTCAACAGCACGAACAAGTTCGGAATGCGAATATTCCCATTTTATGCCATAGCAAGCTACATTAATGATTTTCATCAAAGCCGGCTCGCCGGCTTTAAGAGCACATGCTTTATTAATTACTAAACCTGCCGGTAAAGCTTCATTCAATTTACTAACGAATTCAGCTAGCTCCATACTCTCTCTAAGTTCTAAATCAAAATATTCCTCTTCGCCGCGCAACCCTACCGGCAAAACCGTACCAATTGAGATTTTCATGTGAGGATTAAATCCTTCACTCAATGCGTATGGAATTCTTGCTCTTCTCAAGCTTCTTTCGATTAGGTGCATTAAATCAAGAGCCGATATGAATTTCTGTTCATAGCCGACAGTAAACTGTACTCGCAATCGCAAAATCACAACCCCTTAATATCCAATTTAACATCATGGGCTGTACACAATCCGCAATCATTACAGCCTTGATATCGGCAATCTCCGGTAGTTTCTGCATTTCGTGCTCGCTCCATTTCAGCTTGCAAAAAACTCTTATCAATTCCAATATCGATGAAGTCCCAGGGCAAGTCTTCATTATATGATCTTAGCCTATACACATAGTAGTCACCGTCAACACCGGTCTCACGAAATGCTTGCTGCCACAACTCAAAATTAAAATGCTCTGACCAGCCATCAAACCTGCAGCCCAGTTCCCAAGCTCTGTGTATTACTTGTGCTAACCGCCGATCACCTCTAGTTATTATCCCTTCTAAATAGCAAGTGGGACTGTCATGATAACTCAACTTAACGTTTTTACTTCTAAATCTGCTCAAAAAATCCTTTTTGGCTGCTAACTCTTCGCTGCTAGATTGCCTCTGCCATTGAAAAGGAGTATGGGCTTTGGGCACAAAACAAGAAATAGCAGCTCTGATTTCAACCGGTCTTTTCGAATAACGATTGCCAATCTTTTTCACTTCCGCCAAAAGATTAATAATACCCTCTAAATCTTCTTCAGTCTCACTAGGCAACCCAATCATAAAATACAATTTTAGTGATAGCCATCCGGATTTAAAAGCTGATTCTACCGCACTAAAAAGCTGCTCCGCAGTGATATTCTTATTAATGACATCTCGAAGTCTCTGGGTACCGGCTTCTGGAGCCAAAGTCAGCGTAGTCTTACGCACTTTCTGTACTTGCTTTGCTAAATCAATCGAAAATCTGTCAACCCGAAGTGATGGCAATGATACCCCAATGCCATTTTTAGCATGTGCTTCAACTAAAGATTCAACTAATTTTTGTACTCCCGAATAGTCGAGCGTACTCAAAGATGCTAGCGATATCTCATCATAACCGGTAGCTCTAAGCTGTTTTTCAGCCATAATTTCAAGATTAGAAATACTTCTCTCTCTAACCGGCCTATATACCATCCCCGCCTGACAGAAACGACAACCTCGCTGGCAGCCACGCATTACCTCAATAACTGCTCGATCATGAACAACACCTAGATTTGGGACCAAAGGATTATTGGAGAAAAATGTCTGATCCAAATCCTTAACCGTACGCTTACATATGCGGTCTTGAATATTTGGATAAAGCTTATCGCGCTTAATTTTCTTCTCATTGTCATAGTAGCTTACCTCATAAAGGCTGGGAACATATACTCCCGCAAGCTTAGATAAATCAAGCAGCAATTGATTTCTGCTTAAATCCCGATTGGCTGCAATCAGGTCTAGGATTTCAATTATTACTTCTTCCCCATCGCCAATCACCATGATATCAAAAAAAGCAGCAAAAGGCTCCGGATTATAGATAACCGGCCCCCCCGCAATAATTAGGGGGTGACTATCATTTCTATCGTTACTATAAATTGGAATACCCGCTAGATCCAACATATTAAGCACATTAGTTATCGCTAATTCATACAGCATTGAAAAACCAATCAGATCAAAATCTAACCAAGGTTTAAATGACTCTAAAGAATATAGCGGAATGTTTCTTCCCCGCATTATGCTTTCCATATCTGGCCAAGGAGTATACGTACGCTCTAAAACATGTTCCGTTCTTTCATTAACTAGACCATAGAGAATCTTACTGCCCACATGAGACATCCCAATCTCGTAGACATCAGGGAAAGCTAGTACCATTTTAGTCTTAGCCCTTTCCCAGTCTTTAATAATTATATTGAATTCTCCCCCCGTATACCGTGAAGGTTTACTGACTTTGGGAAGAATCTCACGGAAAAGCATTTCTTTCATGCGTAAGCTCCTCATATTTAGTACAATATATAATACCATAAATACTTCCCGGTGTTTGTCCAAAGTATTAATAGAAATCACCATAAAAGAGTTTTTTGCAGTATAATTAAGTTGTAAAATTAATACCAACAAACAATGGAGGTGCCCCATGAGAAACCTCTTGAAAGCATTTTTTTTATTGCTGCTTTTTTCTGTATTTGCCGTGCTTTTGTTTTCATTCGCAGCTTGCAGTAAGAAACCGGCAGAGCCAGAAATTGCATCTACTCCATTGCCTTCTGTGCCCGATAGTGATCCCAAAATCTATCCCTTTTATAACGGGCCATACACCAAGCGCGGCAATTACGGTTTCATTGATTCTTCCGGAAGTATAGTAATTGAGCCGAAGTTTTCTTATTGCTACAATATCATTTACTCAGTTGATTACATAAATGACATAACTCATTATGGATATGAAGTTCCGGAAACTATTAAAGAAATCGACCATACACCTCTTCGAGCTTATTATAGTGCAGATGGCAAAATTAAAACTGATTTTCGCTATTTATCCCTTTATGTCCCCGTTCCGGGTATTGCCATTGGTTATTTACCCAATGAAAATAGAGAAATTATCGATTTGCATACAGGTCAGGTTCTAATTAGTCATAATAAGGAAATTTCTTTTTTGAACTCCAATCTTGTCTGCCTGGAGCAAGAGGACGGAAAAGATCAGATAATAAACCTTAACGGCGAAAAAGTTGCCGAATTGCCATTAAACACGCGTTTAGCTGCGCCATCAATGCATCCAAACCGTAGTGATCAGCTCTTTACGGTTGTTAGTCAGGGAACAGAAGAAGAAACTTCCCTATATGGTTACATAAATGAATCGGGTAAAATTATTATTCCTATGCAATATATGGGGGCAGAAGTTTTTGAAAATGGTCGAGCTATTGTCTTTACCGATAAAGAGCTATTGGTCATAGATCCCAACAACAATGTTCTCATGCGTTTAGAAAAAGATTTAGGACAAGGACAGATATTTGGCAATAACTTGATTATGCACAGGGATTACTTCGAAAACTCTGTTAACGATATTCACTCGACATCACGTTTGTATACTATCGGTAATACTGACCCCCTACTTACTCTTGATGATTACATTTTATTCCAAATGGGCGATAATTGTTTTGGAGCTGCTTTGCAATACCATCAGGGTTCTGATGGTAAAGTAAGCACTAGACCCAAACAATTTCGCTATTTTGACAGCAACGGTATTGAATTCTTACTGCCGGCAAATAGTACTCGCATCATTTATATGATGGATGATACCAAATGGATATTAGAACGTGATCAAGACCAAAACAACTCATCACTCGAAAGAGTTATCCAATACGCTTATTATGATGGCAAGCACGAAGTCATTCCTTTTGGAACTTATACATACTTAAACACGATTGCCGGCAATAAATTCTTGATTGGAAATAATGCTACTAATAGGCTCAACGATCTGATTGATTTAGAAGGCAATGTGATAATTAGTGATTGTAAAGTAATAGATCCTCACCCCGATGGCACCCGGCTTTGGATTGAACGTGGCAGCTATAGCGGCTATATAGATTTAAAAGGCCAATGGCTCTACAAACAATCAGTTTACAATGAATTACTTGACTAATGGAGGAGTTAGAATGAAGGCGATAAAACTTATCCCGGTAATGCTTATTATCCTGGCACTTGGCTTGAGCAGCTGTAATTATGGGACTACTAATAAGACCGAAATCCCGACAGCAAAGCCCTACATATTAACTAAGGAAAATTATCCTCGCGTTGACGGTTCTACTGCTAACATACCCCTTGGAATTCTCCTGGCTCAAAAAACGGCAGGAGTCACCGCTGATGAAGCCGATGTTATGACCAATTTCACAACCACTCCGTATGCCTATAGCAGCCTTGTTGCCAGAAACTCCGATATCCTTTTAGTTTATGAGGGTTCCGCTGATACTAAAAAAATGCTAAATGATACTAATATCCAATTAGAGTCATATCCAATCGGCCTAGATGCCTTGGTCTTTATTGTTAATGAAACCAATCCGGTTAACTCTCTTAAAACTACGGATATCCAGATGATCTATCAAGGGAAAATAACCAATTGGAAGGAAGTCGGCGGCAATGATGAACCCATCGTCGCTTACCAACGAAATGAAGAATCGGGCTCTCAAGCCCTCATGAGAAAACTAGTTATGAAAGATCTGCCCATGGCTAAAGCACCGCAAAAGTTAGCTCCAATGGAAATGGGTGGTCTGATCGAGGAACTAGCTAGTTTCAATAACACCGGGAATTCTATCGGCTATTCAGTTTATTATTACGCCAAAAACATGTATACACAACCGGGGCTAAAATTTATTGCGGTTGATGGCGTGGACCCCAGCAATGAAACCATTGCCAATAAATCCTATCCACATATTAACGAATTCTATGCCATAATCAGAAAAGAAGAGCCTAATGATAGCAACACCCGAAGGCTGCTTAATTATATCCTCTCTCCCGAAGGCGAAAAAACGATCGAGGAAGCTGGCTATATTGCGATCAACTCTGGATCTTAAACTGCTAGTTTAAGAACTAATAATACGATAATTTCGTCCCCGGCAAGGACTAAAGTTTTCCCCCAATGGATTACTAATGATGTTAAGTATTGTAGAATGAAAGAAACGCTTGGGAGAAATGATATGGCGGTTAAAGAAATAATCCCTAACATATATATGGTCGGAGGTGACGGCATTTCCCATCCTGATGACTGCTGCGTTTATTTACTTGATGGCGGTGGCGAATGGGCACTTATTGATGCTGGATCCGGCAAGGATGACGAAAGGCTTGGCGCTAACATAGCGGGCAAAATTAAGAACAATAAAGAGCTAAAATACCTTATTGCTACCCATGGTCATATTGACCATATAGGCGGGCTCAATACCCTTTTGGCAGCCTTTCCGAACGCGAAGTTGGTCGCCCATCAACAGGAAATTCCTGCGATCGAGCAAGGTGTGACCAGTCTAACCGCAGCAGATTGGTATGGCGTTAGCTATTCAGGAATTAAGATCGATCATCTGCTTAAGCAACAGCATGAAGAAATTGTCTGCGGGCCTATGAGAATAAACTTCCTGCACACTCCGGGGCATACCAGGGGTAGCATCTCACCTTATCTTGACTGGATGGGAAAACGCATACTTTTCGGTCAAGATATCCACGGTCCTTTTAATAAAGATTGGGGTTCTGATATTAATCAATGGCATAAATCTATGAAAAAGCTCCTGGAACTAAATGCTGATATCCTTTGTGAAGGTCATTATGGAATAATAAAACCTGCAAAACGAGTAAGAGAATTTATATTAGGTTTTATCAATCAATACTCCTAATCAATACTAGAAAACCTTATGATAATTGAACGCGAAATGAGGTTTCCAAATATGCTATTACACACTAAAACCTACGGGCCGGTTATGCAAATTAATCTTACTGTAACGCCGTTCGCTGATAAAAGCATTGATACTTCCTGCTATTATATCGACGGACTTCTGATTGATACAGGCGCAGCAATCCGCAAGCAAGAATTCGAGAGTTTTTTTGATGCTTACACCATTAATCTGCTCATTAATACTCATTCCCACGAAGATCATTTTGGCAATAATAAATGGGTTATAGAACACAAAAACTGTGGCCCAGCCTTAGTTCACGAGAAGGCGATACCCATAATTTGCCAGCACGAAAAAATTGAGTCTAAGATTTCCGCCACGAGAATAGATATCTGGGGAAAACCAGAGCCATCAAATGCAGAAATAATTAGTAGTGAAATAAAAACTAAAAATCACCATTTTCAAGTGATTGAGACCCCAGGCCACACTGACGATCACATCTGTCTTTTTGAAGCCAATGAAGGCTGGCTTTTTTCCGGTGATCTCTTTATTTATGAAAAAATCGCAGCAATACTAAATTCCGAAGACGCTAATGCCATATTATCGTCCCTGCACAAAGTTTATGTCTTAGATTTTAGTAAGCTTTTTTGTGGAACCGGCTTAGTCGCCATTAAGAATGCCAAAAAGCATATTGAAGCTAAGATTAACTATTTGGAGAATTTGAAATACCAAACTATAAAAATGTACAAACAAGGCCTTCCCGAAGAAATAATTCGTGATCAACTGTTAGGCCAAGAAGGAATTACTTATTATCATTCGGAAGGAGAGCATGGAAGAATAAACTTAGTTAGAAGTTTCATAGAAGGGCAAAATCAAAATAATTAATACCACAGCTAATTACAAATGATCAGCCATTATTTTAATTGCTGGTATATCATGTAAACAATGCCAGCAAAAAGGATGCTTAACAAAATGAACATCACAATCGTTACTATCATATTAGTTCTCCTTTCTACTCTCATAAACAATATCATTATATTGCAATTGTTTACGTCTGTCTATCTGCAAAGCTCCCTTGCCCAGCACAATAACTTCCCCAAGAAGAGTTAATAATTACGCTAAAACTAAGAAAATAATTATTCCAACCTACTACACCAGGGCTTTAACAGTTTCCTTCTTTTTTAGATTAGATCGATAAAGCTGCTTCCACAGCTCAAAATCCCAGTCCTTAAAAAAGGAGCGCGCTGAATCAAGGCCGTTTTCAAAGAGAGCTACACTTTCTTTGCTTGTTATATCAAAGTCAGTAGTGCTAATCATAGTTTCCTTACGATCAACATTAATAAGATTGGAAATACATATGCTGCGGGCGAAATCGCCTTTTGATTCTGAAATATGATAATTATCGTGTCCTTCGATGAGAGTTTTTACCAATGAAAAAGCGTATTCCCATAGATTATCTACGCTTGCATAATCACCTTCAGGCAGACCCTCCTTCTTGCCTTCAACCAGTTTATATCCGAATGTAGGCCATTCCGGATCGGATGTACCATCATCTAATAACCAAATCGGGTAATTGCTTAATACTCCGCCATCAACAATGTAATGGATAGTTTTATCTTGTGCCACTAGCTTAACCGGTTTGAAGAATATAGGTAGGCTCATGCTCATTCTGACTGCCTTGGCAATACTCATTTCATCAGGATCGTAGCCATAATAAGAAATGTCCTGCGGCAAAACCAGGAGCCTCTTGCTGCTGATATCACAGGCGATTGCCTGAAAACGATACTTGTACTTGTCCTCAGTATAACCATCGATTATTAGGTCGCGAAAAACAGTCTTGTTTTTCGCCATGAGTAGATTCTGAAGCCAATTTTCGAATGCATCTCCTTTGAATATGCCATAATCGAAAACAGCAGCTGCCATTTTACCTAACGGCCCCCATTTACTCAAAAAAGATTCATCTTTGAAGTCATTATAGTTTAACTTTATGAGAATCTCTTTTAATTCCAAACCGGTATAGCCTACTGCCAGTAATGAGGCAACAATCGCCCCGGCTGAAGTTCCAACCAGGTTCTGGTATTCGTAACCAGCTTCCTGTGTAGCGGTTACTCCACCAACTAAACCTATCCCCTTGACTCCACCACCTTCGAAAACCCCGTCACATTTAAGCAAAATGGCATCCCCCCTAACCTGCGGTTAATATCCAAAGCTATTGCAAAATTACCAATTTTTGCAGAATAATCACGACACTAAATCCTAAATTGTATAATAATATAGGTATTTGCTCACTATTTTTTATTTCTACAAAACACAATATATTCCTTTAAAAAGAATAACCTCGCTACATTTATTAGCGAGGTTCGAATAATAGATACTGCTGTCTTGGGTTAAATATTTCTTTTTTTCGCCAACAATCTAGGGCCGTTTGCACTTACTCACTAATGGGAATTGACACAATAACCTTGAATAGATCTCCGTCAATTACAATTGATAAATCTCCATTTTGACTCTTCATGAGCGATTTGGCAATGCTCAGACCCAAGCCGCTGCCTTCACTGTGTCTAGAATCATCTCCCCTGGTAAACCTTTCAAATAACTCCTCATCCGGTATATTAAGCTCATATGCCGAAATGTTTTTAATGATCAGTTCGGCGTTTTCTCCCATTTTCTCGAGGTCGATATACACTCTTGAGTTTTCCAGGGCGTATTTAAAAACATTAGTTAAGAGGTTTTCCACAACTCGCCAGAGCAGTTTGCCATCAGCGATCACTTTAATTGGCTCGTTAGGAATGTTGGTCTTGAAAACCAGGTTTGAAGCCGCAATCCGCTCATCTAATTCCCCTAAACCTTGTTGCAGCAAAGCAACCAGATCTACATTGTCAAAAACAACCGGTATATTGCCGCTGCTTATCTTAGATGCCTCAAACAAATCTTCGATCAATACTTTCAAGCGATTGGATTTTTGCTCCAGCACGCCGATATATCTCTTGGCCTGTTCATTATCAATTTCTTCTCTTTTAAGCAAATCTACATAAGATATTATTGAGGTTAGTGGGGTTTTAAGGTCATGCGACACATTGCTAATTAGTTCAGTTTTCATTTTTTCGCTTTTTATTCGGTTTTCAACTTCAGAATTAAGCCCATCTGCAATTGTATTAATATCTTGGGCCATTGCTTGTAAATCCTTACTATGTTTCAATTCGATTTTCTGCTCGAATTTGCCCTCCTTGATTTCCTCGATCCCTCTTTTTAAGCTATTATATTCCAGCACCCATCTATGAATAAACCAAGCTGCCAACGGAATGGTAACAATTCCTGCAAAGGGAATCATGGTAAGCAATCCAAAAACTATCACCGCCAGAATAACTCTCACCATAAAAGAGCCGTTCCCTAGTACACTTTCAATAAAATCAAAGATTTTGAACAGCAAAATGAATACTAAAGTATTGCGCAAAAAGTCTCTATTCTTCAAGTGTTTAACCAGCAATAAAAAGCAAGCTAGATTCAACGCGGCAATAATAAACAGCCAACTCAACATGAAATAATTGCTGCTTATATTCCAGGTTTGCATAATCGCTACTCCAATTGCAATAAAGCATATTATTGCGATTGCTAAAACCTCAGTATAAATCTTGTCAAATATACTCGGTTCGGTTTTAGTTTTGCTATCTTTCCTGCCCACAACCACAATTAAATACAGAACCATAAGTAAAATAACTATAAGAACCGCACTAAATTCTCGCATGTTTTCAATATAATTCGCTTTTTCTTGTAAAAAGCGGGTATTCATATCTTGGATGAAATCTGCAGTAAAAGCATAGTTCACAGAGTAGACAGTATTTTGGTCTGTCAAAGTATGTTTGAAATTCCAGCTATAAGTTTCGAAATTCTCCGGAGCTTGATTGGTCGTATTAGTAAGCAGATAATTATTAGCCCTAACTTCATACACTAATCCCTTTTGCTTATTGAGATTCTCAAGTAGGGTGCGGAATTCGATGAGATCTTGATTGATTATTTTGGTTTTTAGTCCAGTAATTTCTTGGTCGTATTCTTTTTCAAAGACCCGCCAAGCCTCTTCATCTCTGGTATTTATAGGTAAATACAGATTTTGCCGCCTCATCAATGCAAAAATTTGGCTCTCCTTATCCCGGAAAAGCACTTCTTTTTCCTTCGTTAAATCCTCCTTAGCAACGGTACCACCATTTAGAATGTTCTCTTCACTCTTGTAATGCAACACAATTTCACTTAGCTGATTATATGTACGATCCTGCAAATGTGTAAAATCGCGGCTATCCGTATATTTCTCCCGGCTTAACAAATCAACAGTTTCAAAATCAGCCGAACTGGCAAAGTTTAAGCCAATTACTAACTCTAAACAAAGCAGTATAACCGTTAAGATGAACGCAGCAATTTTTAGATTAATATTATAAAGGAATTTTGTCGATTTTGTAGCCAATTCCCCACACCACCTTTAAGTATTTTGGTTCTTTCGGGTTTACTTCAATCTTTTCTCGTATTTTCCTAATATGGACTGCTACTGTGTTTTCAGCGTTATGAGCAATCTCGTTCCATACATTTTCGTAGATCTCATTTATTGAGAATACTCTCCCAGCATTCCTAATTAATAAAAGCAAAATTTTATACTGGACCGATGTCAACCTAACATCATCACCATCAACCGTAACGGTTTTCTCATCATCATCAAGCATTAGTCCTCCCGATTGGTAGACATTGCTGCTTATGTCCATACTCCCCAGGCTGGTGAAGCGCCGCAGCTGTGATCTAACCCTTGCTATTAACTCTAATGCGTTAAAGGGCTTGGTAACGTAGTCATCAGCGCCGAGATTCAATCCGGCAATCTTGTCAGTATCTTCACTCTTTGCAGATAACAGTATTATTGGAGTATTGTATTTCTCTCTGATTTTTATCACAGCCCTGATTCCGTCTAAATTCGGCATCATGATATCAATAATTACTAAATGAATGCTATTACTTTCTATGATCTGCAATGCCTCTAAGCCATCATAGGCTTTCAGAACCTCATAGCCTTCATTGCGCAAATAGATTTCTATGGCATCAACTATTTCGCGCTCATCATCACACACTAGAATATTCAAATTAAATTCTCCTAATTTCGAATATTAATGATAATTATACCTCCTTCTCTGACATGGTAATAATATTTTAGGGCAAAGATATTAACACAAAGTGCAAAAAAGTCTTAATAGATTCTTAAATCTTAGCATTGGATAACATTATGTAAGTATTGTTTACAAATACTGTGATTTGTTTTACCCTGAAGAGAAGAAAAAATCTTATGAGGAAATAATGTGCGTAATTTTTATAGCTACCCATTGTCACCCAAAGTATAAGTTAGTAATTGCAGCTAACCGTGATGAATATCTTAGTCGTCCGGCACTGCCCGCCAACTATTGGCAGGATAACCCTCAGATTTTAGCTGGAATTGACCTAAAAGAGGGCGGAACTTGGATGGGCATAACCAAGAGTGGTCGATTTGCAGCCTTAACCAATTATCGTGATCCGGCAAATTTTAATCCCCAAGCTCCATCTCGGGGAAAAATAGTATCATCGTTCTTAAACAGCGACATCAACGCTTATGATTATTTAAGTGCTTTGCTAGACGAAGACCGAAACTATAATGGTTATAACCTTTTAGTAGGTAGTTTTGATGCCATTTATTACTTTTCGAACCGCGAAAAAGAAATCCAAAAACTAAGACCCGGTTGCCATGGACTTAGTAACAGCTTTTTAAATGACCCTTGGTTCAAAGTAGCAAAAGGTATGAAATGCATGGAAAGCTGCCTCAAGGAAGACTGCATCAATGTCCCGCAGTTGTTGACAATGATGGCAGATACCGAGAAATGCCCAAAAAGCAAATTGCCCCAAACCGGAGTTAACCAGAAACTAGAATTGGATCTATCCTCTATTTTCGTTAGTATTCCGGCTTACGGCACCAGGACGACCACTATTATCCTGGTTGACAATTATAATAATGTTGAGTTTTTCGAGCGCAATTATGACCAAGCTGATCCGGCTTCATGGCATGACAGCAGGTTTTTCTTTAAATCTAGCTAGTTAATGTTTTCGCTACCCTATGCACTTGAAGAACCAACCAAATTGGATAAAAAAGAAAGTCTCTTGTTTCTATTATTGGAATTCGTCAAAATTCTCTAAAGTATCATTTAAAGACATTTCATTTTCGAATTCAAAGTAACCCTCTCTTATTGCATTCTGAGTATCTAATGGCAATGAAGATAACGAAATTGAAGTCACCTTAAGCAAAACATCATTCTGCTTGTCGATTCCTTTGTAGACCGCCACCATCCCTTGATACTCTTTAAGTCTATAATTTTCTTTATCAATTGGGCACCAATCATCAACCAAATGTCTTATTATCAAGGTATTATCTTGCCAGCTTAATTGATAACCATCCGCAGTTGTAAAGATTTTCTCAGCTTCTTCTAAAGTCTTACCTGACAATAAGTCTCTATCTTGAGAATCAGATATAAGTTCATGGTCACATTTCGAGTAATGTTGCTCTAACACTAACTGCGTGTCTGAAGATATCCTTGGTTCGGTCTCAGAATGATATATAACTGGTTTTTGCATGGCACCGTTTCCTGATATCCTTTTATAGGTTTCACCCAGGCCCAGTCCAATTCCAATGCTTATTAGTAAAGACCCCAATACGATCAAAACTTGAATTGGTTTTAGCATAATAATCACCTCAATTATTGCTATTATTGCCAATTTTTGAAGCATTATACCTGGGCTTATGTACATCTATATGGCGTCGCGTCCGACAGTATTTTATAATTATTAAAGCAACATGGAAAAATCTTGACGCGACAAGAATTGGAGAATTCGAAATGCATCTTAATCAAGTCTCTATTGAAAACAAGCCGGAAATCGCAGCCAAACTTCCTAATAGTCCAGGTTGCTACCTATTCTACAACAAACACGATGATATCATCTATATAGGTAAGGCCAAAGTTTTACGCAAGAGAGTGCAACAATACTTTAGCAACTCTCCTCAAACCGGGAAGCTCAAACAGCTCTGTCAAGAGATCTTTTACGTGAGTTTTATTGTTACCGAAACAGAAGTTGATGCCTTATTATTAGAATGCCATCTTATAAAAGAACACAAACCCCGCTATAATTCGCAGTTAAAAAGAAAAAAACATTATCCCTATTTAAGAATCTCGATAAATGATGCTTATCCGACTATCAGCTCTACATATGAAAATGATGAAGTCGATTGTGAATATATAGGGTGCTTTCACAATGAGCATGACATAAATAACACTATTTATCTTTTAAACGAGATCTGGCAAACCCCATTATGCCAACAAAAAACATTTAAAAATCATCGCCCTTGTCTTAATGCACATTTAGGTAAATGCTGTGCTCCGTGCAATAAATCGATTGCAAGCAATGATTACATTACTAAAATCAAGCAGATAGTAGAAATATTTAATCATCCTCTGCAATCCAAAATAATAACATCATTGCAAAGGCAAATGCTAAAGCATTCAAAAAATAGCGAATTCGAATTAGCTGCCCGAATTCGCGATCAACTGTCGCATATTGAAAAATTAAGAAATAAAAGCAAGCGTTTAAAAACTAATCTCAATAATCGCGAAGTCATGGTATTTTTAAGATCATACCATGAGCCTTCCATCTATTTGTTTTTTATCGAAAACTATAAAACGATGTTAAAAGTATGCTACTCAAGTTTTGAAGAGCTTAAGCTTGATTCCCTATTAACTGTAATAGAGTGCCTAAAACAAAAAGACTTTCAACCACTAAATGATGAGCAATTAACCACTTGCATTCAAGAGATTGGTGCCGAAAAACTGTTTATTCCCATTGATCTAAAGAAAAGATCTATCAATATTTCCCACTATGTATTGGGTGAAATATCTGTCTTTCACAATCAAGCAGAGTAAACGCCACGTCCGATATTCCCGTATTAGAAAGGGCAGAATAGGCGGGTATGCCTTCTGCCCCATTATGAGAAGCTTACTTAATATATCTTAAGGCTTTTCATCATTTTCATGCTACTTCGCTATTGCTAGCATCCGCAGCCGCCGCAGCCGCCGCAGCCGCCACCGCAGCCGCCGCATCCGCCACCGCAGCCACCGCAACCGCCACAGTCTCCACAGCCACCGCAGCCGCCACCACAGCCGCCGCAGTCTCCACAGCCGCCACCACAGCCGCCGCATCCGCAACCTCTAATGTCAATTGAGCTGTTACTACCAAGATTATCAAAGTTATACATATTCGATAACCTACCTTTCCTTTTAATGGATGTAATATCTCATACATAATCATACTATTCCATCAAAGGAGTGTAAGTTACTGTTCTACACTATTATTTTCAAAAAGAGAGAAACACGCACTTCTATCCTATATTAACTTTGTGAACAAAAAAATAAGTTCGTGATTTGGTCTGAGTGGTTTAAATAATAGATTTAAGCCTAATCCTATCAGGTTTAATTAACCTCCATTAATCGAGGAAACAGTCTTATTTGACCAATGACATCGGTACTAATACATATTAAAAATCTACTACCTCGATCATTGAATCAGATTTATAAACCGCCCTCTGTCCATCAAAGTCGTAGCAGAAATCATCATAGTTGCCGGTAATTGGAATATCGTAAATGGGCACTCCGTCTTCTCTAATAATTCGAAAACAATAAGCACCTTTAACATTAAAGATTCCTACAATGTATCCATTAATAAGTGGCAAACAATCGATAACATAACAATTTGCGGACAGTAATTCTCGAATCTCCCCAGTTTCCATATCTTTTGCATAGAGAAAATTATCCGGTTTAGTATTATAAACGATTTGTAAATGTCCGCTTATTTTATTAATCGAGGTGCTAAAATAGTCTCCGGCTTGAGTACTTATTAATTGTATATTATTGCCACTTGAGTCCATGCTGTACAATCTAGTTACATAGTCTGAAGAATCGTATGATTCAATATATACATCATGGGGAAATGGTTTTTCACCAAATGAAGTAAAAAAAATGCCTTTAGCATCAGGGTAGATAATAAATTTTTCTATACTATAGTCGCTAATTATGTAATGCTCTTTGGTATTAATATCGACACGGTAGAGTTTCTTATAAGTGGTCTGCCTATGATCACGATCGTATTCAGAACGGGAATTAGTCTATTGGGGTAATCCAGAGGAACAGCTTTGCTAAGACTTACAAATAATTCATTTTCCAAGCAAGCTAAATCCCAATAACTCGAATATGGATCTTCGCTAATATTTTCAATTTCGTACCCATTCTTAATATATAGATTATTCATAATCTCCATCACATTATGACCGATAAAAACCAAATCATCACCTATAAAATCAAAATCCATGATTTGATTAAGCAGTAGCGGTTCAATTGTATGATCAGCATTAATCTTATAAGTATTGCCGCTGCTCATTGACGCATTGTGTCCATTCAGATACTGAAAATATAGACTTCCCTTCTTTTCATAAAAGAAATCCGGTAGCGCAAATGATGCTATTTTACTTTCGAAAACTTTTTGCACATATTGGTCAGCTTGTTTTTCCGTTGCCTTATCCAAGGGTATTCTATATACGTCTTGAGTCGAGTCTTTTTTATCTGGGTCGTCACTATAGCCGACAAAGGGAATATCTGTTTTTAATGCATAGTATAGATC
>JAVBKS010000008.1:0-6642 GCA_031553935.1 Syntrophomonadaceae bacterium | reverse complement strand
GGAAAACGAAAAAATCTATGGCTTTAAGGCAGTTGGCCGCATGCTTTCATTGGTATTCAAAAAATTCTGGCGTCTCTTGGGAATAATGATGGCTTTTCTGTTTTTTGTTCTCGTGATAACTTTAATGATAGCCGGGGTTTTCTTTGGGGTTTCTATGGTTGCGAAAATGTCTGTTGATTCACTTTTTTTAGAAACCATTTTTATATCAGCTTATACTCTTATTTATAGCATTATTACTCCCATTATGATTATTCTTGCAGTACTAGCATATAATGATACCTGTTTACGTTTAGAGGGATCGGACTTGATTTTGAATGCTGGCGAAGAGAACAAGCAATGGGATGATGACAATACTGATGATAATGAAGACTGATGAAGAAATCAGGTTAATTGCCAACGAAATATTCTCTCGTCCGGAGTTTAATCCCCAAACACCTTGGCTTATTCAAAAATGGACTGAGCTCTGGGAAAAGACCCTAGAATATGTCGAGAAACTACTCACTCCGCTTACATCAACGCAGCCAACCCTCACCCAGATAAAAGTTTTCGGATATTTTGTTTGGGCTCTAATTATTGTTCTCTTTTTCATTATGGCGTGGCGCGTTTATCGCCATTTCCGGAGAAAAAATCTAAGCCGAAAGCTGCCGGCGAGAGTAGCAAGCGGTATTGATTGGGAGCAAAAATCATATCTTGAAGCTGCTGCAGGCAACTTTAGGCAGGCTAGCATATGCTTATTCGTCGCTGTCCTTTCCCGTTTGCAAGAAAAGCGGTTTATTAACTCCCATAGTGTTAGGACGGGGCGAAGTATCTTAAGAGAGTTAGATAAAACGGATTTTATTTATAAGGACTTAATGGAGGATTTCTTCGCGAGCTATTATAAGATTAGTTATGATGTAATTTTAGTAGACGAAAAGAAATGGAACAGCTTCTTGAAGCAAGGCAAGGTTGTATTAAAAAGTGTTGAAAACTATGATAAATGATCGAATAATTAAGATTCTTTTTCTGCTCTTAGCTATAGGCATTGTAATTATCAGTGAATTTTACAGGCCGGAGCCGGTTAAGCCTTATGACTTTGATTCAGTTCAGCCGAATGGTGCTAAAGGATTCTATTATCTATTAGAAGAACTGGGCTTTGTTAGCGAAGTTGTTAATAGTCTTGATCAGACGGAGGGTGTAGGGATCTGGATTGCTCCGAGCGAAAACTTAGTAAGCAATAGGGCCCCAGACTTTGCTGATTGGGTGAGATCAGGGCATGCCCTGCTGATTTTCGGTAATCCCTATATTGAGCATTGGCAGGATGATGAATTGACTGATGCATATAATCGACATGTTGGGAAAAATGTCAAAAGTGAGCTCGAATATGTTGATTTGCCTCTTGGGAATGGCATACTCCGCTTGGTTGCAGATGAGAAGATTTGTACTAACCAAGTGCTGCGCAAAGATGATAATGCCGTCAAAATAAGTGCTCTTCTGCGAGAATTTCATGATGAAAGAATTCTATTAATAGATGCAAGCTTTGATCCACTGATGGAGAACCGGGAAAGCTTCTGGGGCACAATCCCGGCCGCGGGATGGCTCATAGGTCTGCAGCTGCTTGCAGGAATCTATTTCTTTCTAAGTGCTCGTAACAGGTATGTCGGGCAAAGTATAGCAGAATTCGAAAAGGAAAGTGTTCCTCAAGAAGATGAGAGCATTTTAGCTCTGGGAAGGCTCATTCACAAAGAGAGGCATAATCTTGAATCACTGCAATTGATATACAAGCAATTTCGAGCAGAAATTGCTTTATACCTAGGTATTAGTGAAACAGATGAGCAGCATAGATTCAGCGAGCAGATGAAAATACTGTATCCTGCTATGGCAAAGGATTTAGATTTTATTCATTACACATTGGGCAAGGATACAGTTTACGAAAAAGACCTTCTACAGGCAACACAATTAATGGGTAAGTTTAGTGAGAGGTGGAAAACATTTGAGCATTAAAGAATGGGTTGATAGAATGACGGAAGAGGCTGAAAAGGCCTTGTTAGGACAACGGGAACTATTGCATTTGATAATTTGCTGTATGCTGGTTGAAGGGCATATCCTTTTAGAAGGAGTGCCGGGATTAGGAAAAACCTTAGCGGCAAGAATATTTGCCATATTATGCGAAGGCAGTTTTAGCCGAATACAATTTACTCCAGACTTGATGCCCACAGATATTACCGGGAGTTCGATTTTTGATTTTAATTCCCGGGAATTCCATATCCGCAAAGGGCCCATTTTTAATAATATTGTTTTGGCTGATGAGATAAACCGTACTGCTCCTAAGACCCAAGCAGCACTGTTAGAAGCCATGCAAGAAAAAACGGTTACCATTGATGCCAAGACCTTAGATTTACCTGCACCATTTATGGTAATTGCCACCCAAAATCCATTAGAATTCCAAGGGACCTACCCGCTGCCAGAATCGCAGTTAGACCGATTTACGATGAAAATAATAATCAACTATCCAGCAAAAAGCAGCGAGAGAGATTTACTGGAGAAAGTATTGAATCAAAATATCCATGTTAATTTAAAAGATAGAGTCAAGCCGGTAGTAACAATTCAGCAAATGCAATTGCTAAAAGAAGAGATTAAACAAATTCATGTCCAAGATAGAATCTTAGATTACATTTTTAATCTGATTGATGCCACTAGAAATCATAGATTTTTGATACTGGGCGCCAGCCCTAGGGCAGCGATATCATTAGCATCGGCATCGCGAGTTTGGGCGGCAATGAACGGACGCGATTATGTAATACCTGAGGACATTGAAGATATTATTCATCCTGTTATCAGACATAGGCTATTGTTATTACCCGATGCAGAAATGGAAGGTATTACTACCGACCGAGTAATAAGTGATATTTTGAATAATACGGCGGTTCCCAGATGATATTTAAAAAGGGAAACAAAATGGTATTAACGGTTCGTGGTTCGCTATTCATACTAGCGATACTGCCATTCTTTATTATTGCCGCATTGCATTTTGATCCCCTAGGAGTTTTTATCATCGGTAATTCATTAGTACTTACGGTAATATTAATCGACTTTAATAACACCCCTGGCTCCCAGGAAATCATAATAAATAGAGATATCGAAGATGTTTGGCAGTTAAGGCAGCAGAGGGTTTTCATAAAAATAACAAATGACTCATTATTAGATATTGTGGGTGCCTGCCGAGACACCCCCCCTAATGGTTTTGCTGAAGCTCCCTTACTATCATGGTATGTACCTGCCGGCCAAGAAAAGTTATCTGAATACGAAATATTGCCTAAGCAACGAGGCGCTCACGAATTTGGCGCTATATTCGTTGAAGTTTTAAGTCCCTGGGGTTTAGTCAAGCGCACTTGGAAAGTAGAAGAAACAGGCCAGGTTGAGGTAATTCCTGATTTATTATTCTTACAGAAAATGAGAGGCATAACCTCATTGTTGCAATCGGATTCAATGTATTCAAAACATCGGGTGTTAAGGGCGGGAACTGATTTCAGTCAAGTGCGCGAGTATGTTGTTGGAGACGAGCAAAAAAGAATAAACTGGCGAGTAAGTGCTAAGAATAATAAACTCTATTCCAATGTCTTTGAAGTGGAGAAGAATCAGATCATATGGCTGGTACTTGATGCCGGTCGCCGAATGCTGATCCATACAGATGGAAAAAGGGCATTCGAACACGGAATCTCAGCTGTACTGGCCTTGACTCAAGCTGCTATTGATAATGGTGACCAAGTAGGCCTGATTATTGCAGCCGATACCATTCAGAAGGTCATTCATCCTCGTTCCGGAAAGCAGCAGCTAAGCACAGTATTGCAAGCCTTGGCTGCATCTCAGCCAATGAGGAAGGAAACTAACTATTTGAACGTTGCTAAGTACTTAGGAGTTCACATGCGCAAGAGAGGAATGGTATGCGTGGTTTCAGAGATCGGCGGAATTGTAAATGATAGCTGGACCTGGCGTGCTTTTACAAACTTACGAAAAATGCATCTCGTACTATTATTAGCAATTGAATCACAAGGGACCCTGAAATGGATCAACAGGTGGCCAAATGATCTGGAATCGATATTCAATAAAGCCGCTGCCTTGCTAAGAAGAGGGCAGCATAAAAATATGGTAGCGAATTTACTTCGCAGTGGCGTTGAAGTCGTTAGTGTCGAAGCAGGAAAATTAGCCTCAGCTAGTGTCCATGCCTACTTCGAAGTAAAAGAGAGGGTTTAAATGAAACAGGGCAGGGTTGAAATTATTACCCCAGAAGGAGTTAGTCTCCCTTTTCAGACTGCAGGTATAGGCTCTAGGTTTTTAGCATTTTCTTTGGACTATCTTATCATTATAGCCTCCGTTGCAGTGCTGGCGATAGCCATTAATTCTCTTGAACCCGGCTTGAATAATAGTGGTATTAATTTTGGGAGTGCAATACTCATTCTATATTACTTTTTTATACAATTGCTATATTTCCTCTTTTTCGAAATAACAATGGGAGCACAAACCCCTGGAAAAAAAATTATTGGTTTGCGGGTTTTGCAAACTAATGGGGCTATGCCCACGAAAACAGCAATTATCATGAGAAATATTCTGCGTATCATTGATATGTTGCCGGGATCATATTTCTTGGGTTTTCTATTCATATTTTTTCATCCTCAGGAGCGCAGGATTGGAGACCTGGTTGCCGGTACTATGGTGGTCTTCGAAAAAAACGTAAAAGTAGCTAAGCGAAGTGACAATTCCCAAGCAAGCAAAAATTATTCCACCCTTCAGCTTACCCCCGAAGAAATGCAAGTATTGCATGATTTCTTTCTGCGCGAACAAGAATTAACAAGGGCTAAACGTGAAGAATTACTGAAAAGATATCTAGAGTACTTTGAACTCAAGTATGGAATAGTAAAAGAGGCGGATACCCAAGCCCGGGATTTCTTGCAATCGCTGCTACATACATAGAATAACTTTCACCCCCTTTTACTTAAATTGTTTTTATCTCTTTCCAAGGAGATGCGAAAAATGAACAAAAGAAACCTAGTTTTGGCGCTTAGTATGTCAATTTTTGTTGAAGCTCTAATCGCAATATACCTAATAATATTATCTAAGAGCGAGAAACCGGCCATAAAGGTTACAAGTAGCTATGAACCGGATAATCTCGTATTATTATAGAAAAAAAGACAAGGGGTGAGAGTTTGACCGAAAAGAAAATCCCGAATCGATGGTTTATAGTTTTCGGGGCATTAATGATCCAAATCTGTATAGGTACTGTCTTTATATGGAGCTTGTTTAAGGGTCCATTGATGGAACAATGGGGGTGGGCAGCTGCACCTACCAGTTTTACTTTTTCTATTATGGTATTCTTTTTTGCAGCTTCAACCATTTTAGCGGGTAAAATACAAGACAGAATTGGCCCGCGCTGGGTAGCAACTGTTGGGGGATTATTATATGGACTTGGTTTAATCTTAGCTAGCCAAGTTACTTCCATGGGAATGCTGTGGCTGACTTATGGGGTTATCGGCGGCATAGGCATCGGAACAGCATATGTATGCCCGTTGGCAACTTGCATAAAATGGTTCCCGGATAAAAAAGGATTGATTTCGGGAGTGGCCTTGGCCGGATTTGGATTGGGTGGTATGGTTTTTACCCCTATAGCAAAAATGCTTATGGGCTATGTTGGTTTGATGAACTCCTTTGCCTATCTGGGATTGATATACGCAATATTTGTTGTCATGGGTGCTCAAATCTTAAAAAATCCGCCACCTAATTGGATGGCTGAAATAATTAATACATCGCCATCATCTGGCAGAAATTCATACGATTTTTCTAAGGATTATGAATGGGGCGAGATGCTTAGGACTCCACAGTTTTATATTATATGCATTTTATTTATTTTCGGAACTGCTTCCGGCTTTATGATAATTGCCAACGCTCTTCCCATAGCTGTTATTCAGGGTTTAGATGCAAGTATAGCTTCTTTGGCAGTCATGATTGTCGCTTTGTTTAATGCTGCTGGCAGAGTAATCTGGGGAGGAGCATCTGATCGTTTAGGAAGAACTCAAACTCTAATGATAATTTTTCTCATTTGTGGTTTGACGATGTTTTCTTTAAAATTAATGACCGGGCTCATTATTCTAATCGGAATATCCTTGATCGGTTTTTGTTTCGGTGGATTTTTGGCAGTTTTTCCATCGCTGAGCGCCGATTATTATGGACTCAGAAACTATGGCGTAAATTATGGCACGATTTTCGTTGCATATGGGATAGGGGCTATTGTAGGGCCAATGCTTTATGATCTAATGAAAAGTAGTGAAATTGGTCAAATAAGTACGGTTCCCCTGATTATTGGAGGTTCATTGAACCTGATAGGATTAGGCTTAACACTATTATTAAAACCACCCAGACCAAATCACGAGCTTAGCAAATAATTGGCATGCCCAAAAAAATAATATAAATGCAATTAAACTGATTGGAGATAGAATAAAATGAAAAAAAGACTAGCTTTGATACTAAGCATTTCAATTTTTATTGTAGCTCTAATCGCTTCGCACCTGATAATCTCATCTAAGACTGAGAAACCAGCCGTTAAGGTTACCAAACTGGAATTACCTTCTGAAAAAATTACGAGCTTAAAAATCTTCAATAATGATCTATACT